>JACKPT010000009.1 GCA_024233345.1 Verrucomicrobiota bacterium | reverse complement strand
GTCATGACCACTGATATGAAGGGCATTGCCAAATGCCGCCACTTGTTCCACCCCGCCAAGCTCTCGCAATGATTCGGTCAAGGAGGCCACACCAGGTCCGGCCACCTCCCAGGTATGCAACCCCGACTGCTCAATCAATTCCTCTGCCGTACCTTGGGCAAGGAGATCCCCATAAGAAATATAGGCCAGTCGATGACAGCGCTCCGCCTCGTCCATGTAGTGGGTGGTAATCAGCACGGTCATCCCCTCGGAAGCCAATCGGTGTACTTCTTCCCAGAAATCGCGGCGAGCACTCGGGTCCACCCCCGCGGTGGGCTCATCGAGAAGTAATAGTTTGGGTCGATGAAGAAGACACGCCGCGAGGGCAAGCCGCTGCTTCCATCCCCCGGACAACGCCCCCGCGAGCTGGTTGCAACGGCTGACCAAACCCAACTGCTCAAGACCTTCCTGCACCCTCTGTTTACGATTCGGCATTTCATAGACACGGGCAACAAAATCGAGATTCTCTTTGATTGTCAGGTCTTCGTAAAAAGAGAAGCGCTGGGTCATGTAGCCAGTCTGCCGCTTGATTTCCGCGGGGTGCGTTCGGATCTTGTACCCCAGACAGGTTCCCTCTCCCTCATCCATATGCAGAAGACCACAAATCATGCGCAGGAAGGTGGTTTTTCCGCTGCCATTGGGGCCGAGGAAACCGAAAATCTCTCCCTGATTGACTTGCAGCGAAAGCTGGTTGACCACCGTTTTTCCGTCAAACCGCTTGGTCACGCCCCGCACATCGATGACATGGTTGTCCGCAGGCATGCGGTTATGGCTCCAGGGTAACATCCACCGGTTGTCCGGGTGACAGCGCGCCCGCATCGCCGGGCTCAAACCCCGCCTCGACCAGATAGACCAGGCGACTACGGGTATCGCGGCTGTAAATGACCGGCGGGGTATATTCGGCCCGAGGTGAAAGATAATTGATCACCGCGGTAACCGTAGATTCGGCACCATCCGCATGCACCGCGACACGATCCCCGATGTTTACCCGCACGCGATCAGTCTCCGGGACAAAAAACCGCACCTTGACACGATCCGATGGTAGCAGACGCACCACCGGAGCACCTGCCCCCACCCACTCACCCTCATGGTAGTAGGTATCTTCAACAAGACCGGCGACAGGCGCAAATTGTTGCTTTTGGGTGACCACCCAGAGCGCTTTTTCTTCTGCTGCCCCGGCCGCCTTCACGGCCGCCTCCGCCGCTTTGACCTCATCCGACCGCCCCCCCATTTCAGCAGTTTCCAGATCGGCAAGCAGCGATGCTGCCAGCGCGGTGGCGGAGTCGAATTCATACCGAGCCTGATCGAGCTCAGAATCGGGAATCACACTGCCTGCATACAGCTCCTGTTTGCGCTCAAGTTCCTTTCGTCTGAATTCGACTGCAGACACCGCCTGGATGTGACGATCCCGAATCGCGTCCAGCTCACTGGGCCGGGCCCCCTTCCGCAGGTTTTCCAGACGGGCCTCCGCTTCCTGCTTCAAGGAGGCTGTACGCTCAACCTCAAGGCGCTCTGATTCATCCTCGAGGGCAAATAATGCATCCCCCTTCACCACCCGGTCTCCGCGCTCTACCATCAATCGGGCCAGTTGCCCCCCCACCGGAGAACTGATATAGAGAAATTCACCTTCGATATAGCCTTGGAAGTCATTGTCGGCCGGCTCCTCACACCCGGAGATCATTGCCATCGCAAACATCCAGACCACGGTTGCAACCACCCCACGAAGGCGATACCCAGTCGATACTCCTGTTTTCATGACCAGCCATCGTAGAGCAATTCCTCACAAATTGAAGAACGAAGATGCCCGGCAGGGCGCTTTGGCTTGAGGAACCTGGCCCCGACCTTTTCCGGGACCAGGAACAAAGAGTCAGGATCTCGATCAGGATGATTGCGGGCATTCCTCCTGGATATCTGTAAGTTTTACTCGGATATGTCGAACAGTGTTGCCGATGAATAACGTACGCCACTTGATCTGGATTCTGGGCGATCAGTTGGATCTCGAAGGCCCTTGCCTCGATGGATTTGACCCGGAGCGGGACGTGATCTGCATGGCCGAAGTCGGCCATGAGTCCACCAAGGTATGGACGCACAAGGCGAGAATCGTTCTCTTTCTAAGTGCGATGCGTCACTTTCGAGAGGCATTGATCTCCCGTGGCTGCCCAGTTGACTATACAGAGCTGGACCCCCAAAGATGCGCCTGCACCCTGGGGGATGTTCTGGGTGAAAAAATAAAACACTACCGCCCAGAGCGATGCATCATCACCCAGCCGGGTGAGTATAGTGTCCTGCAGGAAATCACCCGGATCGCCCGGCAGGCGCAGGTACCGCTCACGGTGTTGGAGGATCGACACTTTCTCTGCACAACCACAGCCTTTCGTGCCCACGCCGCAGAGCGGAAACAGCTCAGAATGGAATTCTTTTACCGAATGATGCGGAAAAAAACCGGCATCTTAATGGATGGCTCAAAGCCGGTGGGGGGACGGTGGAATTTTGATGCAGAGAATCGGGGCAGCTTTGGAAAGTCAGGACCACCACAACTTCCCCAACCTCCCAGGTTCAAACCGGACCCGATTACCCGACAGGTGATTGAACTTGTGGAACGCCGCTTTCCCAATCATCCGGGGTCCCTTGAATCCTTCCAATGGCCGGTTGAGCGGGCGCAGGCGCTAACGCTCCTGCATGACTTTATCGAACACCGCCTTCCCCGGTTTGGCGAAGTGCAGGACGCCATGCATACGAACGAGCCATTTCTGTATCATGCCCTGATTTCCACCTCGTTGAACCTGAAGATGCTGTCACCTCTGGAGGTGATTCAGGCTGCCGAGCAAGCCTACCACGATGATCCTGTACGGTATCCGTTAAACGCTGTGGAGGGTTTCATTCGGCAGATTCTCGGGTGGCGAGAATATGTACGGGGCGTGTACTGGCTGCACATGCCAGACTACCTCGAACAAAATTCCCTCGGCGCTTCAGCGGATCTGCCGGACTTTTACTGGACGGGTGATACGGATATGAACTGTCTGCACCAGGTCATTGGTCAGACCCTGCGCTATGGCTATGCCCATCATATCCAACGCCTCATGGTGACCGGACTGTTTTCGTTGCTGCTCGGGGTGCATCCCCAAAATGTACATGCATGGTATCTGGCGATTTATGTCGATGCCGTCGAATGGGTGGAGTTACCCAACACGCTTGGCATGTCACAATATGCCGACGGGGGCATCATGGCCTCAAAGCCCTACGTGGCCACGGGGAAGTACATTGACCGGATGAGTAATTATTGCCAAGGCTGTCGGTATAAGCCAAGCGAGGCTACCGGACCAGAAGCCTGCCCGTTCACCACCTTGTACTGGGATTTCCTTCAACGGCATGAACAGCACCTTCGCGCCAATCCGCGCATGACTATGCAACTCAAAAACCTAGGCCGATTGCCACCCGAGCGGATTCAGGCGATTCAGCAGCAGGCAGACACACTGCGACGTTCATGGGCGCGAAAACATGAAGCCTGCCTGCGTCCAACTGGTCTGGTTCAAGCGCGACCTTCGGGTCGAAGATCATCGCCCCCTCGCCGAAGCCGCTGCACGTGGCCCGGTGATTCCGCTCTATATTTTTGAGCCTTCAATCATCACCGCACCCGATTTTGATCGATTGCACTACACCTTCATCAAAGAGAGCCTGGACGAGCTTGGGCAGGCCCTGTGTGAAAAAGGAGCACCGCTGGTTATTCGTGTCGGGGAAGCCACGGCGGTACTCGAAAAACTTCGACACCAGCATAACATCACACATCTCTGGTCTCACATGGAAACCGGGAACGACCTGACCTTTAAACGGGATCGTGCCGTTGCCGCATGGTGCAGCCACCAAGGCGTCGAGTGGACTGAGTTTCGACAGCATGGGGTTGAACGAGGGAAGGTCAACCGGGACGGTTGGCAATCGCGCTGGAATGCCCTGATGAATCAACCAGAAGCAACGGTTCCTCTGACCATTCGCGGGATAAAGGAACTTGGAAACGACCCGATACCCGATTTTCAAACCCTCGGCATCACTGAACAGCTCGCCGCCGTACACCGCCGGGAAACGGATCTCACCGGAGGAACTTCACAAGCCCACCAGTGGCTTGATTCATTTCTCTCTGGTCGAGGCAAAAACTACTCGAAAGAGCTGAGCAGTCCGACAACCGCCTACACGAGCTGCTCCCGGATGAGTCCCTATCTCGCGTGGGGCTGTATCTCGATGAAGACCCTATACCAGGCCATGGTACGAAAGCGGGATGAGGTCCGGGCGACCCCGGCCAAGCAACGCGGAAACTTGATCAGCCTCGCCTCACTGAAGGCCTTTGACGCCCGGCTGCACTGGCATTGCCATTTTATTCAGAAATTGGAAACCGAACCCGCGATTGAGTTCCAATGCTTTCATGCATCCTGCGAGGCCTTGAGAAGGCCCGGGGCAAATCATGCACGACTGGAAGCCTGGATGAGCGCACAAACCGGATACCCCTTCGTCGACGCATGCATGCGGGCACTGCAAACCCGGGGTTGGATCAACTTTCGTATGCGGGCAATGCTGGTTTCGTTTGCCGCCTATGATCTGTGGATCGATTGGCGAGACCTGAAGACTGTTCTCGCCCGGCAATTTATCGACTATGAACCCGGGATTCACTATTCCCAATTGCAGATGCAGAGCGGCACAACCGGTATCAACACCTTGCGCATGTACAATCCCATCAAACAGGGAGCCGATCACGATCCTCAAGGTTCGTGGATTCGCCACTGGATCCCCGAACTCAACCATGTCCCCGATGAATTCATTCACACCCCATGGGATGCACCGCTGTTGAACACCGGCACCTATCCGCAGCCTATTGTCGATCACAAGCAGGCAATCGCCGAGGCACGGGAAAAATTTAAATCGCTGCGGCAATCCAGCGAACACAAGGATGAAGCCGCGCGGGTCTATCAAACGCATGGAAGCCGGAAAAGACCTGCACGCAAGAACACCAGAACCAGCACCACACCTCGGTGAACCTCTGCGCGGCAGCCTCTGTGGTTATCCAAAGCGATATTCACCACCGAGAGCACAGAGGAACACAGAGCATGGCACATGCCCTCGCGAATGGATCGGGCAGGACGAGGGCCGGGATATCATCTGTGGGGGCCATCCATCGATCCTTCATCTATCGCGTACTTGACATCCACCCTATTTATGATATTGAGTTATCAAATTCAAACACGCAGCGGGTAAACCGCCACCGAAAACCTAAGGAGAAGACCTATGCAGCATCTATCAACATTTCGCCGCCTCATGCGGGCGACAACCCTCACCGGGGCCATCCTGGCCCTCGCCGCCGTTCCTGCCCATGCCGACATATGGACGTCGGGACATGGGGACTTTGGACTCGGATACCTGCCCTCGCCCGATTTCGAAATCGAGCCTCACTGGCACCTCGAAGGCGGGATCGTGGACGGCGTACCCCAGGACGATGTCGAATTCGAAGCAGACGAACTGATCGTGCAGGTTCCTCTCTCGACCTTCGACTATGTCACAACCCAGGGCGGTCGGGCGGTCGGCGCCGCCTGGGATCCCATCGGAGTGGCAGCCGGGGTCAGTTACTGGTTTCTCCCCCAGGCCAACAGTGGCGCGGGCGGGGCAGCCGCCCTCGGATCGCCGTTTGTGGGGATCGGATCGGAAGAGCTGGATCCACTGGACTGGACCGGCAATCTCACCCTGACCCTCACCGGCATGACCGGGCCCGGGCAGTTTTCCATGTGGACGGATGGCCTCGGGCCAACGTTCTACATGAGCACGGCAGACGGCATCTCCAGTGCGGACAGCTACTCCGTCACCCCCGGTAGTCACAGCCACGTGAACTGGGGCTTCACCGCACCCGGCACCTACGAACTGACCTTCGAAGCCTCCGGGACTCACAACACGGACGGTTCGGTCAGCGGCGGACCCACCACCTTTAGCTTCAATGTCGTTCCCGAGCCCGGGTCGGTGGCCCTGTTCGGCCTTGGCGGTTTGTTGTTGATGGCCACACAGCGGCGCCGCTGAGTTTGCAACCATCGCATTTCCTCGCCTCGTTTCCTGGCGATGGGGCGGCGGACCGCTGTCGGTTCGCCGCCCCGCGTTCCATCCAGATGCCACACCCTTCGACAACCTTTGCCAACCCAGGGGATTCAACCTCCAGGGTTCGATCAGCGTTTACGCTGATCGAGCTGTTGGTGGTCATCGCGATCATCGCCCTTCTCGCCGGGCTGCTGTTTCCTGCCGCGCAAAGCGGTCTCGTCGCCGCGCGGCGTGCGGCCTGTGCGTCGAATCTTCGCCAGATCGGCCTTGCCCTCACCCTGTATGCGAACGATCACCAGGGCGCGTTTCCCTGCACCACGCATGGGCTCCCGATGAGCCAAGCCGACCAGGCATGGGTTTACACCCTGGCCCCTTACCTCGCGGACGTGGATGAAGTCCGACTTAGCCCTGGCGACCCCAAATATGCCGAGCGTCTTGCCAACCACGCCAGCAGCTATGTCATGAACGAATATGTCACGGTTCCGGTTTACGGCTTCTCCAGCGTCATCGAGGACTACACCAACCGCCGCCACCTTCCCGCCCCCTCCGAAACCTTCGTCGCTTTCATCGGTTCCGACAGCCTGCCCGCTCATGTCACCGCTGACCATACGCATTCTCGCGGTTGGGCGGGCTCCTGGCAATTCCTCCTTGCCGACATTCAACCCGACCGTTTCCGCACCGGCGGAGCCAATGATCTTCGGACCGCTGGCTCCGCCAACTACCTCTTCGCCGACGGCCATGTCGAAACCATCCGTGGCGAAGACCTCTACAACCGCTGGCAGCAAAACCCCGACTTCGCGAGACCCCCGTCATCATGAAAAAGTACTTTGCCCTCCTCTGCTCTCTGACCTGGTGCATGACCGAATGGACCGTTGCGCGCGCCGAACTCGTGACCAGCGCGGTGATGACGGTCCGGTTCGGGATCGAGCAGGACTGGCCCGACTCCGTCCAACTCGATTCTCGTCACGGAGACCTCGCCGCCTACTACTGCGGCGGCGCCGGACGTCTGCGCTGGGATATGGACGCCCCGCCCGCCACCGCCCTCTACGACATGGACGAAGCCCACGCCTACGCGAACTCGCTCACCCGCGAAACCATGTCCGCCGCCCTGCTCCCCGCCTATGCCTTCATCGGGGCGACCAACGGACAGACCTTCTGGAACCTCAACCAGAACCAGATGGCAGGCGAGCTGTACCTCGGTATCAATGGCTATGGCGACGCATCCGCCCTCGCCCCCTGGAACCCCCAGGACCCCGACCGGGGCGCATCCGGCAATGCCCGCTTTATCCGAATCGACCTGGTGAGTGTACGCGGACCAAGCAGCGGGTACGTCTCGGTCTTCCAGTTCGGCGCGCCCAATCCCTCGCTCTACCTGTCGTCCTATGAGGACGGCATCGGCCCCGAGGACCGTATGTACACCACCGTCGGCGCCCATGATCATTACAACTTTACCTTCACCCAGCCCGGCCTCTATGAAGTCGACCTCCGACTCGTTACCGCGGTGAACTGGACCAACCCAGTCAACTTCGAGGTCACCCGCATCGAACGGGACAGTGGTGGCGGTGCAGATCTCCTCCGCTGGCCGACCGATCCCTGCACCCGCTACACTGCGACCTGGAGTCCCCATCCCCACGGACCCTGGACCGAGATCCCCGACGCCACCGGCATCTCCGGACCCGGCCCCGAACTCGTCGTCACCAACCCCATTCCCGCCCCCGCCACCGTGTTTTACCGGGTGCTCGCAACCCCATGACCACCGCCCGGATTCTTAATCGTAATCCTCATCACCCGATTACGATTAGGATTAAGATTTGGAACTGAAAGAACGAAAACAACCCCATGACCGGAGCCTCACCATGATCCAGACCCCTAACCCCGATAACCGCCTCCCCGTGACCGTGCTCAGCGGCTTTCTCGGGGCCGGCAAAACCACCGTCCTCAACCATGTCCTCGCAAACCGCGAAGGCCTCCGGGTTGCGGTCATTGTCAACGACATGAGCGGAATCAATATCGACGCCAACCAGGTCCGCTCCGGCGATGCCCGCCTCAGCCGAACCGAGGAAAAACTCATCGAGATGACCAACGGTTGCATCTGCTGTACCCTCCGCGAAGACCTGCTCGTCGAGGTCGGCAACCTCGCCCGCGAGGGACGGTTCGACTACCTTCTCATTGAATCCAGCGGCATCTCCGAACCCCGCCAGGTCGCGGAAACCTTCACCTTCGACGACACCCTCGGCCGCAACCTCGGCGACGTCGCCCGTCTCGACACCCTCGTTACCGTGGTCGATGCTAAAAACTTCCCGCTCGACCTGATGACCCGGGAGAACCTCGTCGACCGCAACCTCGGCATCGACAACACCGACGACCGACCGATCTCCATGTTGCACATCGATCAGATCGAGTGCGCCAACATCATCCTCCTCAACAAGACCGACCTTGCCGATGCCGATGAAGTCGCCCAGATCATCGCTCTCCTGCGCAGCCTGAACCCGCGGGCGAAAATACTCCCCGTCGCCCGTGGTCGGGTCGAACTTCAGGAAGTACTCAACACCGGCCGGTTCAGCCTCGCCGAAGCCGAAGCCCTCCCCGGCTGGCTGTCTGAGCCCCGCGAGAACCCCGAACCAGAAACCGAGGAGTACGGCATCCGATCCCTCTCCTATACCGCCCGGCGACCGTTTCATCCCCAGCGTTTCATGGACTTTCTCGAAAATCACCTCGGCGACGTCGTGCGGTCCAAAGGGGTTCTGTGGCTTGCCACCCGGTTCGACATCGCCGGCTTCTGGTCCCAGGCCGGGCAGACCTGCCAGCTCGATCCCGCCGGCATCTGGTGGGCCGCCACCCCGAAGGAGCAGTGGCCCGACGATCCCGACATCCGCGCCGAGATCAATGCGGTCTGGGACGGCACCTTCGGCGACCGCCGCCAGGAACTCGTGTTCATCGGCGTTCAGCTCGATTGCGACCGACTAAAGACCGCCCTCGATGCCTGCCTGCTGAGCAACGACGAACTGCGGGTCGGCGATGCCGGATGGGCACAGTTCCCCGATCCTCTTCCTCCGTGGCCGACGATGCGCGCGATGTGATTGGGCATGCACCGCCTCACCGGCGATACAAGGTGAGGAATCAGGGGACAGAGGCAATCGTTCGGACCACAAGCAGCGACTCGGTTATTAAGAGGGCCAAGCATTGACCCCATTGCCATGACCCTACTGCTACTCAAAGATGTCTGGGTGATCGTGAAACAGGACGCCCGTCAGTCGAGTACGACGATGATGCCTCCACCACCGTCCTCGGAACTCAAGACCGGGTAGCGTGGGGCGAGGCGGTAGTGCTGCCACCCGCCGCCGAGGTCGTACAACCGAAGATTGCTGTTGGTGAAGCTGACAGCATACGGTGCGTTCAGCCACCGGGTCATGTCCTCGCTCCGCTGCATGTTATAGTGGAGTCCCACAGTGGAGTAAGGCAGGGAGGGCCTCATCCAACCCATGGCCTGCCCGCCGGAAACCGACTGGACGGTCATGATGAGTTTCGAGGTGCTGATACCGCTCGTCGGGTCGGTGCCCATGGCAAACTCCATCAAGTTTGCATCGCCGTCCGCATCGTAATCCTGCCACGGCAGCCAAGCCGATCCGAACACCGGGGGCTGACCGCCCGCCCAGATTTCATAGGGGCCGGCCCGCATGCTGCGCACCATGCCGGCGTTGTTGCCGTTCGCATCGTTCCGGGGCGCTCCCGCCACCGCATACAGCGCACTGCCCGCGACCGATGACCCGAGGCGGTCGCCGGGGGCCTCGCCGAACAGACTCGCCACCGTATAAACATTGGTCACGCCCCCGGTCAGGGAGAGTCCGAACAGCCTCGTCACCCCGCCAGTGGCCCCGTGCGTACTGGTCGGTGCGCCCACGAGGATGCCTCCAAAATCAATCCATTCCACCGCGTAGCCAAACTGGGCGCCGTCGTCCTCGGGATCGTCGAGGGTCAGCAGCACATCATAGGTGGTTCCGGTCAGGGTGGCGAACAGGTAGACCTTGCCGTTGGTGATGCCGAAGCTGTCAATCGCCCCCACCAGCACACTGTTGCCGGAACCGATGATATCGACCGACCATGCGAACCCGTTTGGTGAGTCGGCCGGTGGCGGGAGGGTATCGACCAGCCCCCAGGCGTTGGGTCCGCCCTCGTCCCGGTCGTACATAAACACCGCCGGCCCGCTGCCGCCCGGCGATGGACGGCCCACCGCGAGGGTGTCGTTCTCGAGGTCGAGGGTGAAGCCGAAATTGACCCCGTTGTTGGGGGCCCCGTTGGTGACCCGACAGCCCCAGGCATTGGCGCCCCCGAAATCCTCTTCGAACAGATACACCATTCCCCAGTTCAGTCCGTTGAGGTCGCCGATCGGCGCTCCTACCGCCAGCTTGTCGCGATCGACCGATACTGCCGCGCCGAAGGCCAGGTTGGTCGGGTAGGGTGTCGGGGCGATGCGCCGGGCGGGCGCTAGCTGGCCGAAGTAGGCCTGAACATCGAAGAGGTAGACCGCACCCTTGTCGCCGAATTCGAACGGCGCGCCCACCGCAATCCGCGCCGTGCTGGCGTTGGTGGAGGTGACCGAGACGCTAAACCCGAACTGGTGGTTGGGCTCGCCATTGGGAGCGGTCAACCGCGCCACCGGGTGCCAGCTCCGGGCATTTCCGGCATCGGAGAGGTACCACACATAAGCCGCCCCGGTGTTGGTGCCCCCCCAGTCGTCGTTGGGCATGCCGACGACGAGAAACGAGCCATCCATGTCCACCGCATAGCCGAACTGGTAGGCCGCGCCCGGGGCTTCGAGGGTGAACGTGGGGCCCCACTGAGCCGGACCATCCTGATTCAAGGTGTGGACCGATGCCGCCCACCCCGCCTTGTCGCCCGCAGTGTTGGTGGCGGCCACCCCGACCATCAGGTTGGTACCAGACAAGGACGGACGGGGCCAGCCAATCAGGGATTCGTAAATCAGCGTGTACAGGTTCCAGTTGAACGCGCCAGTGGTCCGGGTGCGTTCGAGGGTCCACCCCCCCGGCCCGGCGCCGTTGGCGAACACCCACAGGATCCCCGGACGGCTGGAGGTGAAAAGGTCATCCAGCGCGGGATACCCCAGCGCGGCGAGGCGGCCACCCTCGGTGTCGAGGGTCAGGTTTCCGATCGCCGCAGGTTGACTCAACAGGGTCCCGGCCACGCCCCACGCCCCGACGCCTCCGGTGTGGTTGCTGTACACGAGCAGGTGGGGCAAGCCGCTGACCGCATCCAGTCCGGTCGCGGCCAGTCGGCCGCCGTCGAGGGCGAGTTCGTACCCGAGCTGGACCAGCCCCGAGGGCTGGTTCGAGATGACCGCGACCACCCCCCAGGCATTCGCGCCCCCGGCGTCTCGCTCGCGAATCTGAATTACGTTGCGGGCCGGGGAGGCCACCGCAAGCCGGTCGCCATCGAGGTCAAACGCATCGGCTTCGAGGTAGGTTGTGCCCGACAGTTCGTTGCTGGCCATAACCCCGGCCTCGGCCCGGAACACCCACCCGGTGCCGACCTTGTCGTAGATCGCGATAAAGGCATTGCCGCCGAATGGACTGGTCGAGCGATCGATCCGCACTGCCATCCGGTCGCCGACCAGATCCACCCCGGATGCCCGGTACAGCGGATTGGACAGCGACACCGCGCTGTCAAACAGCCAACCCGGCTTGGACGACCCGCAGGAAATCGCCCACACCTCCACCCCGCCCTCGAGGCCCACCGCCATCCGGCAGGCATCCACATCCACGGCCAGCGCCCGCCCAGGCCCCGGTAACAGATCGACTTTGTCCCACGCTCCCCCGCTGCGGAAGTAGGTCAGCACAGTATTGGTCCGCCCGCCTCCCTCACGCACCAGCCCGGGGTCGATCACCGCTGCCACATCCCCGTCCATCGATACCTGAACCGGACGCGCCGCGTCCGCCGCAGTGATGGACTCGAACAGGTACGGAATCGCCTCGTCAGCACGGACCGCAGACCCTGCGGCAAAAAGACAGGGCAAGAGCCCTCCAACCAACATACGTCGGATCCTCATATCAACCTCCGGCGAGGACTATGTACCGGACGGGATAGGGCGTCAAGCGGGCCGCGCAGCTCTGCGACACCGGCGTATCGGTGACCAGCACAGCATCCACCGTCACCACCGCGATCTGCAGCGCCGCCACGCCTTACAAAGCATACCGACTGCGGAGAAACGAGCCGTAGACGGGACCGACTCGCCCGCGCGTTGTCTTCACGGCTGGATGATCCGGTAGTATCGACCGCCATTCGCTCCCGGATCGTCCACCGACAGAGCCCCGACCCCATTGGTCAGCAGGAAACTGCCGAGCAGAGTCCAGTTCGTCGCGGCGGGACTGTCGGCCCCCTGCAAGGCCAGAGAGGCGCTGAGCGGCCCCGTCACCGACACCGACACCTGCACGCCGGACCCGTTCGATGGAGGAGCGAGCGTAAACGGAGAAACCAGAACAACCGGAGCGTCATCGCCGGGCAGCCCGGTTACCGTCAGCACAACGTCATTCCCGTCGCCACCCTCGTAGGTGATGGCGAACTCAACCCCGTCGGCAAGAATCGTTGCCCCTTCGGCAAGTCCGCCGAAGGGGGTGGAGGAAGATCCTCGAGTCAGAATCGGAAATGCCGTTCCGATCGAGGGCGGCGACGAGTATGGAAGCCTCCTCACCGCAAGCTGCATCGACTGCAGGTCGGCTTCTTCCACAACCACCAACCGGTCGGCGGTGGTTTCCCCAACATCGATCTCCAGAATAGATGCCGCGTGACCGAGAAACTGCCAGGTGTGAAACGATCCGACGACAGCCTCGCCGCCCGGACGAATAAAGCCTGCGTACGGCAGACACTCGACCCGGAATACCCGCCCCGTGCCCTCCAAAACCGCGCCGTCGCGGGCAAGATAGAGCGTCGAAAAGTTAAGGTACCCGCCGTGCTGCACGGCGCAGGCGCCATGGATGATCAACTCTGGAAGCAGCAGGGATCCCCGGAAGATCGTGGTCCCCCCACCCTCGACATACACGGCGGGTGAACTTGGCGCGGAGACATCCGCGTCGATCGCGAGAACCGCCCCAGTCGTCGTGATCAGCGAACAGAATCCGACACCTCCGAATTCGAGCACCCCCGCCACCGTCCCGGTGACCGGGGCGGTCACGAGGATGTTGGAGGTAATCACAAGGGGCTCCCAACTCGATTCGACCACGCCGACGCTCTCGAAAACAAGGCTGCCCACCGTTGCTTCGTTGCTGACGAAGACCTGGCCGTTGGTCCGAAGAGTGATGACGGAATCTGCCGGCAGGAGTTGATCCCCGGCGATGATCAGCCACGCGGGATCATCGGCTCCGCCGACGTGCCAGTTCCTACACCCCGTGGTCGCATCGCCATCCACCCGGAAACCGCCCTCAGCCACCTCTACCGACGCGACATCGGAAGTCAGGATGCTTGACCCGTTCCAAAAGGCATCGCCCGGCCCGGTTTTCCGGATGGCCCCGGCACCGCGAATCGATGTCGAAAGATACAGCAGCTGACCTGCGTTGTTGTCGGAGACGTGAAGCGTCAGCGTGTGGCTGGCCGTGTCCAGCGTCTGACCGAAGACGGCAAGACCGTTTTCTCCGATAACGGAGAAGGTTTGCGACGTGGCCAGGTGAATGTCGCCGATCAGACTGTTGACCATGGAGGTGGCACGGCTCGCGATCCCCGCAGAAAGAGTCAGGCTGTTCGTTCCGAATGCTTGCAACCAGATGACATATCCGCCCTCGGTGAAGTCGATCGAGTGATACGATCCGCCCAGGTCGTTGGTGTGGCTGAGGCGCAGTGCGGAAGAATCTCCGAACACCAGGCGATTGCCATTGCTCGGCGCGATGCCCTCGCTCCAGTTGCCCGGCTTGCTCCATCGGCCATCCACCGCGCCGCTCCAGGTCCGGATCCCGGTCGGCTCGCCAAGCGGGAACGGCTGCAAACCTGAAACGGCGCCATGGACCCCGGATGCCGCAAAGCACGCCAGAATAAGAAGAATCCGGATCCAACAGGCCGTATAATCAGCTTCATCGCTGCGGATTCTTCGCTTCACCTTGAAACGCTAAGATAGTGCCATCGCATTCACAAGTAGAAACAAGGTAGAAACAAGGGACAGGCAATTCTTCGGTGCGCTGCAACCTGTTCGTCTTCAGCATGTAGTTCGGCCTGGCCGAACTCAATTGAAGCGCCATGGCAAAGCACCGCATCTTGATGCTTTGGAAATATGGAACTCGTAGTCCGTTGATTTGAAGTCATGATCAGGCGTCCACGAATCGAGTTCGAAAATCAAGTGGTCAGGCGACATGTTCGGGTAATGCGCAGGCTGGGAAGCCCACGCTACGGAAGGGTTCTGAACGCGATCCTCGGTGGCTCTCTGCGTCCTCTGGGGTGGACCCGAACACCTTCAACCGAATCACCAGGCCACGGCCAGGCTGGCCGTGCCACATTGTTGATCCGTGGGCTGAAGAATCGTCCAGGTCGGGTCCCGCTCCGAGATCCCCCGCTTCAGGCAGACCAGGTCACCGCCAACTGCCATCCAGCCCCAGGCAAGCTGCACCAGTTGTAGCCGGGGCCGAATGTCGAGTCCGATGGTCGGGGATAGCGTGATTTCGGTCTCCACCGCACTCTTCTGAAGCGCCCGGATGAAACCCATCATCATAACGGTAAAGCCAGGCCCCATGGGATTATCGTACGCTTCCGCGATCGGGTTGGTCGGCCTTGCCCCATCCTCCTGGGCGGGTCCGCCGAAGTAGGCGATCCCCGACTCCACCTGGCCTTGGGCTCGCTCCCAGATATACGTGCAGGGATAGAACAGGCCAGCAAACCCGTGTTCAAGATACCGGGCGAAGCTGTAGGCGATGAGAATGTTGTTCGCCTGGAACACGGACATTCCTGTTTCCTCGTCGCAGGGAGGGGGTTGCTGCTTGACCGCCAAGACCTCCTGGTCGCCGCACTGCATGACCAGGCCGTATTTTGTATCCTCCTGGACCTCATCGAGGACATAGAGGCCGAAAGGCAGAAGCGACTGAATCCGGTGTACCAGCTCGTCAGGCGGCGGCTTGAGAGTGAACTCGCCCTTGGGTGTGGAAATCGTTTGGGTCGTCATGGGTGTCAGGTCTTTGGAGACCAACCGTCAGCGCGACATCAATTCATCCACTTGCTCATTCAAGGAAGGAAAGATTCTCGATGCGACATCCCACACGATGGTGTAGTCCACGCCAAAATAATCATGAATGAGGCGGTCACGCATGCCTGCCATGCGCTTCCATTCAATTTCCGGGTGCGCTGACCGATAGATTTCGGGCATCTTCTTCGCCGCTTCGCCGACAATTTCGATGCTGCGGACAACGGCTCGCTTCACCGCTTCATTGCCCGCGAACGCCTCGAAGTCCATGCCTTCGATCACGGAATGGACAAAGCGTATTTCATCGCGCATGTGCATGAGCAAATCATGCGGCTCGTAGGACATCCTGGACCTCCTGCATGATCCGCGGACCCATGTAGGGGCTCAGGGACGAACGAGTGACCAACTCGACCTTGCGGCCAAGTAATTGCTCTAGCCTGTCGGCGGCATTCATGAAGGTTTCGAAGGGGTGGCGGTCCGGCAGAAGCTCTATGAGCAGATCGACATCACTCGTTGCCGTGGCCCGATCGGAGGCGAACGAGCCGAATAACCCGATCGATGCAATACCCAACGCACGCAACTCGGCCTCGTGAGCCCGCAATCGCTCGATCACCTCCGCCCTCGAATGGACTCTTTCCATCACGACGATATCTTAAGCAAAGACTCGGCATTTTACCATCCCGTAGCACAGAATCGATGTGCTTTCCCTAAACCCCAAAGAATGGTCATGATCCGAATTCTCTGCGATCTCAGCGTCCTCTGAGGTTTATACACAAAATCAACCGCAGACAACAGAGAATTCGCAGAGTTGGAGGATGGGGATCCTGCGCAGGAAACTGCGGATGGCGTGGATTTCGCGGATGAGGTTGAGGTTATCAACAGAATCGAAAAGGGGCCTCCGGTTCTCCGTCTTTATCCTTTGCCTTCATCCGCGTGATCCGCGGTTCCCCATCCGGCCGCGGGATCAGATCGTCCACTGCCGATCGAGGGACCGGTACTGGATCGCTTCGGAGATGTGGGGGACCGCGATGGCGTCCGTGCCTTCGAGGTCGGCAATGGTGCGGGCGACCTTGAGGATCCGGTCGTAGGCGCGGGCGCTGAAGTTCAGTTCGGTCATCGCCATCTTGAGCAGGGTGCGGGGCTCTTCGGCGAGGGAGCAGAAGGTCTGGATATCTTTGGACCGCATCTGGGCGTTGCAGTTGACGCCCTTGATCTTCGCAAACCGCTCCTGCTGGATTTTCCGGGCCTGGATCACCCGGGCGCGGATGTCGCGGGAGTGCTCCCCGGGTTGGAGGGAGGATAGTTCCTGATAACTGACCGCAGGCACCTCGACATGGATATCGATCCGGTCGAGCAATGGGCCGGAAATCTTGGCCCGGTAGCGTTGAATCTGGAGTGAGGTACAGCGGCACTCCCGCTTAGGGTCTCCATGATACCCGCAAGGGCATGGATTCATGGCGGCAACCAACATAAACCGGCAGGGAAAGGTGACACTGGCGGCGGCGCGGGAGATGGTGACGCGTCCGTCCTCCAATGGCTGGCGCATGACTTCGAGGACGTTGCGGTGGAACTCCGGGAGTTCGTCGAGGAACAGGACCCCGTGATGGGAGAGGCTGACCTCGCCGGGCATCGGGTGGGAGCCGCCGCCGAGCAGGCCGGCATCGGAGATGGTATGGTGCGGGGTGCGGAATGGGCGTTTGGCGACCAGAGCTTTGTGAGGCGGCAGCAGGCCGGCGATACTGTGGATCTTGGTGGTTTCGAGCGCCTCCTCGAGACTCATCGAAGGAAGTATCGATGGCACCCGCTTGGCGAGCATGCTCTTCCCGGTGCCGGGTGGTCCGAGCGCAAGCAGGTTGTGGCCACCACTGACTGCTACCTCGAGGGCCCGCTTGGCAAATTCTTGTCCTTTCACATCAGCATAGTCTTCGTCATAGACCCCGGCGGCCTCGAACACCTTCTCGATGTCGATCGCCACCGGCTGGACATCAAACTTCCCATCGAGAAAATCCACCGCCTCCCGCAGGGTGTTGACCGGATAAACCGCCAAACCCTCAACCACGGCAGCTTCCTCGGCATTCGCGGCGGGAACGATCAGTCCCCGGTAACCATTCTCGCGGGCCATCATGGCGATGGGGAGGACACCGCGCACCCGCCGCACCTCCCCGCTCAGAGCCAGCTCGCCGATCACACAATATCCCTCGAGCCGCCCAGGGGCGAGGCCGTCAGTGGCGGAGATCATCCCGAGGGCAATCGGGAGATCAAAGCTCGGACCCTCCTTTTTGATGTCGGCGGGGGCGAGGTTGACGGTGGTGCGTCCGCGGGGCGGGGCAAACCCGGAGTTGATCATCGCGGTCCATACCCGGTCAGAGCTCTCCTTGACCGCGGCGTCGGGGAGGCCGACGACCACGGTCTTCTGTTCACCGCCTCCGGCATTGACCTCGATGTGAACATCGTAGGCATCCACCCCATAGACCGCGCCGGAAAAAACGGTGGCGAGACTGTTCATGACATCCCCATGGTAATGGACCGGGTGAGGGTAGACGGGATCTCCTGCACAAACCGGGACGGGGTGTAGTACTGCACGCTGCCATCGCGGCCCCGGCGCATCGCGGGGGAGCACAGGTACAGTTCGTCCCGGGCCCGGGTCACCGCGACATAAAACAACCGCCGCTCCTCGCTGTCGTCATCGGTTTCGCTGATGGAACGGCCGGAGGGAAACATGCCATCCGCCATCCAGATCACGATCACCGCCGCCCATTCCAGTCCTTTGGCCTGGTGCACCGTGCTGAGGCGGATGGTGTTGGGATCATCGCCATGCGGGTCATCGCTTTCCCCATCCATGTTGGTGAGGAGCGACATCTCATTGAGGAAGTCCTCGATGCCGACAAACTTGCCGGTGAATCGGATCAGTTCCTCGACATCCTCGAGACGGCGGTCGGCATTGTCATAGGTGGCGACGGCATAATCGGCATAGTACGCATCCACAAACGCCTGGAGGAGGGTTCCGGGCTGGAGGGGGGACTCCTTCAGATACACCGCCTCGATTTTGTCCCGCACCGGCATCAGCAGGGGCCGGGTGGCGGCGGGGGCGCCCTTGATCAGGGTATCCCAGGCGGCAGCTTCCCCGGGGTGAAATTTCTGTCCGAGCAGGTTCCAGATTTTCAGGGCAGTCTTTGCCCCGAGCTTGGGGAACAGCTCCACGAACCGGGCAAACGCGAGCCGGTCCCACGGGTTGGCGTGCAACCGGAGCAGGGAGACCGCATCCTTGATGTGAGCCTGCTCAAAAAAGCGCATACCGGAGGTGATGGTGTAGCGAATGCCCTCGCGGTCGAGATAGAACTGCAGTTCCATGGCGTGGTAGTGGGAGCGATAAAGAATGGCGATTTCGCTGGCGGGATAGCCCTCCGAGCGAAGCCGCCGGATGGTGTCCACCACGAACATCGCCTGATGATCGCCATCGCGCACCCGCACCGAGGTGGGGCGGACATGTGCGTCCCGGACCGGGCGCAGGGTCTTCTGAAACTGTTCGGGGTTCCCGGCAATGCAGGCGTTGGCCAGTTCGAGAATTTCCGGCACACTTCGATAGTTGGTTTCGAGTTTGAATACCGAGGCATCGGGATAGCGTTCGGGGTAGGTCAGGATGTTGCGAAAGTCCGCGCCGCGCCATGAATAGATGCTCTGGAAATCGTCCCCGACCACCAGCAGATTGCGATGGAAGGACGCGAGCTGATCCACCCACTCCGACTGGATATGATTGGTGTCCTGATACTCATCGACCAGGATGTGCAAGAACCGCTCCCGGTAGCGATCGAGCAGGTCGGGGTTGTCGCGGAACAGCTTCAGTCCATTGGCGAGCAGATCATCAAAATCCATCGCGTTGGCTTCTTGCTTTCGCTTTCGGTACACATCGCCAATCCGGCCCACCACCTGAGTATCCACATCGCTATCGGCAAATCTCTGCTCGGCAATGCTGTCAATGGACACATCCTTGCTGGAAGCCAAACCGAAAACACTGAGCAGAACATCCGGCTTGGGGAACAGTTTGTCTTTGACCGGGTGGACTTCTTCCACCGATTGCTTGACCAATCGCTTGGCATCGTCCTGGTCAAGGATGCTGTAATCATTCCGGTACCCGATCGCGTCGGCATGCTGGCGAAGCATCCGGTTGGCCATATGGTGGAAGGTCCCGCCCCACAGGCCGCTGACCCCCTCCCCGACCAGACCGCGGGCGCGTTCCAGCATTTCCCGGGCGGCTTTGTTGGTAAACGTGAGAAGAAGGATGCGCCGGGGGTCGATGCCCCGTTCCACCAGATACGCCACCCGGTAGGTCAGAGTCCGGGTTTTTCCGGTGCCGGCGGCAGCAATGATCAGCACCGGGCCATCGGGGGCGGTGACCGCCCGGAACTGCTCTCCATTGAGCTCCTGTTCGAACGCGATACCCGCCATCATGCTTCCGCGCCCAGAAGGTCCTCGACCGTTCTGGCCTCGAGGTGCTGTGACAAGCCTTCATCCACCCACTGCAGGGCAGCACTGGTTCCAAGTTTTCCCCGGGTCATTCCGAGGGCGCCCGGGTCGGCGCCTTCATCGACTAGCAGGCGGATGATATGATTGAGGGAAATCTGATCGGGGGATCGCAACAGCACATAGGAGCCTTCATGATCGGCCAATTCGGCGAGATAGCCCCCGTCGGTCAATTGGTGAACCACGTCCTGCACCAGTCGGATCGGGACCCGGTGCTGGTGGGAGTATGCCTCCACATCGAGGGCCCCGCCGCCGCGATGAAACTTGGCCGCGGCTTCCCGCAGCAGCTCAAACGCGAGGGTCCACCGGGTGCGGAAACTGGCCCGGGCGGACATCCGCTCCATGTGGAAGGTTTCGTGATTCTGGAAGGCAAACGCAACCTCGGCACCGAGCAGAATGATGATCCAGCACACGAACAGCCACATCAGGAAAATCGGCACCGAGGCAAAGGTTCCATAGATTGCATTGTACCGGGCCACCCCGACCTGGAGGGAAATATAGGATTGCTGCCAAAGGGTCCACAGCAGCGCGGTGATGACCGCCCCGCCGAGGGCGGATCGGATCCGCACCGAGGTATTGGGGACAAACATGAACAAAAAGAAGAAGGCGGTGGCGGTGACCACAAACGGGGTCAGTTTGAGCAGTGAAGTGACAAAGGGTGCGGCCTCACCGAGCTTGACCATAAACGCCTCGTTGGCCACCCCCGCAGAGGCCGCGAAGGCCGACATGATCAGGACCGGGACAATGACCGTCACGCTGATATAATTGGCCGTCCGCCGCCAGATCGCGCGCGGAGTATGGACCCCCCAGACCCGGTTGAAGGTCATTTCCACACTGTTGAGCACCTGGATCAGGGTGACAAACAGAATCAGTACACCGACCCAGCCCAGCGCCCAGAAGTTGGTTCGGTTCACAATGTCCAGCATCTGCTCGACAAAGTTCTGGAACTCCACCGGCATCGCGTCGAGCCCTTCCTCGACCCGGATCAGGGCATCTTCGCCGGCGCCGAGGCCCTTCAACACCGCAAACACAATCGCCAGCACCGGAACCAGTGCAATCAGGGTGGAAAACGTCAGGGCCGCCGCGCGTACTGCGAGGTCATCCTCTTTGACCCCCTGGACAATCAACCGGGAGATGCGCAGCACCCGGACGACAAATCCCTGTAGCCCGGGAAGGGTCGAGGCATCAGCGGTCCATGCGTCATGGACCACGAAGCGGTGGATTTTTTCAAGCGTGGTTTGAAAGCTCATCGTCGTGCGAGTTCGCGGCGGCGCCGTGTCTTTCGGGGAAGTTTAGCGGAAATACACACGTGAGTTCACGCACAATGTTATCGCCGCGTCAAGTAAGGCCGAATTGGCTCAGGAGCGACGCAAGGCCTCCGCCTCGGACTTCCGCAAGAGGTATTTGCCCCACATCGCAAGCGTTTTGCCATCGGTGATAGTCCCGTTGACAACCGCCTCGGACACTTGCTCTTCAGTTAGGGTGACAAGGGCGATTCGTTCGTCCGGATCCGGATCGATCCGGCCCGGGGTGTCCTCAATGATGGCAAAGAATCCCTCGACGGTTTCCTCGGTGTAGCCCGGAGAGGCGTGGATAATTCCGAGAGGCATCCAGGCAAGAGCCTGGTAGCCGGTCTCTTCGCGCAGTTCGCGTTCCGCGGCTTCCTGATGTGCCTCGCCTGAGTCAACCAGGCCCGCGACTACTTCGGTGACCATAGACTCCACCGGTTTCCTGAATTGGCGCACCAGCACAAACCGCCCATCCCGTCGCTGGGCCAGTACCCCCACCGATCCGGGGTGACGAATGATTTCCCGGTATCCATCGGCACCGGTTTCAAGCCGTACATCCTGAACTTCCAACGTCAGGACCTTGCCGTGAAACACCGTGCGCCGGGACAGGGTCTGCTCTGAAAATACTGGGTCTGTCATGAGCGCCATACTAGGCCCAGTACCGGAGTCAGTTCACGCACAAATCGTCGGCATTCATAACGGCCCTTGGCCCCTCAGTCGAGGGGCCTGCGGACCTACTACGAACACGGGTTGGATCCATCGACCACGGGTTTGTAGTAGCGCCGCCCTGGCCGGGCAGGCTGCCACAGGCAAGGCGCGTCAAGAGCTTGAAACGAATCTCCTGTATGGAATGGACCAAGATCAGGTACCACCGGCACAAGTTCTCGGGCGCCACCCGGTCAGACGTGCGGCTTCTTGCCGACCTTGGCCCGCATCCGCAGGCGGAGGGCGTTGAGGCGAATAAACCCGGTCGCGTCGCTCTGATTGTAATCGATATTGCCCTCGAAGCTGGCCATATGCGGATCGTACAGAGACGCTCCGGCCTTGCGCCCGACCACCATGCAATTTCCGCGATACAGCTTCAACCGGGCGGTTCCGGAAACCACGGACGCGGCCTCATCCATCGCAGCCTGGAGCATCTCCCGCTCCGGGGCGAACCAGAACCCGTTGTAGACCAGTTTCGCATATTGAGGCACCAGGGTATTACGGAGATGCAGCACTTCGCGATCCATGGTGAGCTGCTCCACCGCCTCGCGTGCCCGGTACAATACCGTGCCCGCCGGGGTTTCATACACCCCGCGGCTCTTCATCCCGACAAACCGGTTCTCAACCAGATCGATGCGCCCCACCCCATGCTTCCCGGCCAGGGTGTTGAGGGTTTGCATCACCTTCAGAGGCGACATTGCCTTGCCATTCACCGCGACGGCATTTCCCTTCTCGAAAGTGATTTCCACATAGGCGGGCTTGGCCGGAGCCTTTTCCGGGGCCACGCTCAGCTTGAACATCGATTCCGGCGGTTCATTCCATGCATCTTCGAGGATCCCGCCCTCAAAGCTGATATGGAGCAAATTGCGGTCCATGGAATAGGGTTTCTTGGCCGAAGCCTCGATGTTGATCCCGCGTGCCTTGCAGTAGGCCATCATGTCGTGGCGGCCATTGAACTGTTTGCGGAATCCCTCGTCGCGCCAGGGCGCAATGACCTGAATGGCGGGATCAAGGGCCAGCGCGGTCAACTCGAACCGCACCTGGTCGTTCCCCTTTCCGGTGGCGCCATGGGCGATGGCGTCGGCTCCTTCGATCCGGGCAATTTCCACCTGGCGCTTGGCAATCAAGGGCCGGGCAATCGACGTGCCGAGCAGGTAACCGGATTCATAAACCGCGCCGGCCCTGATCATCGGGAACACAAAATCGCGGGCAAACTCCTCGCGCAAGTCATCCACATAGCACTTTTTCGCTCCCGAAGCCCGGGCCTTCTGCTTGAGACCCTTGAGCTCCTCCTCCTGCCCGACATCTGCGGCAAAGCAAATGATCTCCGCGTTATAGGTCTCCTTCAGCCATTGCAAAATGACCGAGGTGTCGAGCCCGCCCGAATATGCCAATACAATTTTCATCTTCTTCCATCCTCGTTTGATTTGCCGGGTCCGCCCCGGCACGAACATCATTTTTCCATCGGTTCTTGTTCCGTCTTCCATGCGCGACAGGCCGCCCGGAACCGGGCGACCGCTTCATCCACATCTGCTTCTTCCGCGATCAGCGGGGGCACGAACCGGATCACATTGCCAGCGGTGGCCACCGCAATCAATCCTTCCTGAAACATCCGGGCCTCCAGCGGTTTTGCGGGACGATCCAGCACCACCCCGATGAGCCAGCCCATGCCCCGGACTTCGGTGATGAAGGGGAACTCGGGCATCATCGCCGTGAGCGCATTCCGGAATCGTTCCCCCATGGCCTGGGTCCGATTCAGCAGCGCTTCCTTCTCGATGGTTTCCAGCACCGCCAGCGCGGCCGCACAGGCCAGGGCATTCCCGCCATACGTGGTCCCATGGGTACCGGGCTGCAGCACCTCGGCCAGCTTGGGCGAGGCCACCATCGCCCCGATCGGGAAGCCCCCTCCCAATCCCTTGGCGAGGGAGAAGGCATCAGGGCGCAAGCCATAGGCCTGGAATCCAAACCAGGTTCCCAACCGTCCCATGCCGCACTGCACATCATCAATCAACAGCAACAGGTCCCGGTCGTGGCACAGCGCCTCCACCTCGTGAAGAAACTCCACATCCCCCGGCACCACGCCCCCCTCGGCCTGGATGACCTCCAGCAGGATCGCCACCGTCTGATCGGTGACCAACGCCTTCACCGACGCGATATCGTTGAAGGTCGCGTAGGAAAACCCCGTGGGCAACGGAGCAAATCCAGTCTGTACCTTCTCCTGGCCGGTGGCGGTCAGGGTGGCGAGGGTCCGGCCATGAAAGGAATTTTTCATGGTGATGATCTCGTGGCGCCCGCTGGCACTTCCCCATTTCCGGGCCACCTTGATCAGGGCTTCATTGGCCTCGGCACCGGAATTGGAAAAGAATACCCGGCTGCCGGGAACAAATTTTTCCGTCAAGGCCCGGGCCAGCTTCGCCTGTAACGGGTGGGCATGAAGATTCGAAACATGGGTCAGTACCCCGGCCTGCTCGCGCACCGCCTCCACCCACGCGGGGTGGGCATGGCCCAGGCACAGCACCGCGATCCCGGCGAGAAAATCCAGGTATTCCTTTCCTCCCTCATCCCAGACGTGCATGCCCTCCCCCCGAACCAGGGTCAGGGCCGGGGCATAGGTCGGAACCAGGTAGGTGCCATAGGCATCCTTGATGGATTGCTTGTCATTCATCCGCCTACCTATACGCTGGAAAAGTTCACCGGAACAATCACAAACCGCTGAATCGGGGCCGGGCTCCGGTTTCACTTCACAACCGCACACCGAAGCAGTAGGGTCGATGTTCACGAGAACCCCATGAGCGACCAGGAACTCCAGGATAAAACCACCGCGCCCGCCCAGCAGCATCCGGCGGATATTGCCGATCGCTTGCAGGAAATGGCCACCGATGACGCGGTGGAGACCCTGCGCAGTTTATCCACCGAACTGGCGTCCGAAGTGCTATCCGAGCTGGATGAGGATACCGCGTCCCAAATTACCGCCGAGCTGACCAGCGAAGAAATCAGCGAACTGCTGGAAGAGCTCCCGCATGATGAGATGGCGGACATCGCCGCCGAGCTGCCGGCGGAGCAGCGGTTGGAGGTGCTCTCCAACCTCCCCGAAGAGGAACAGGAGATTGTCTCCAACCTGATGAAGTATCCGCCGGATTCCGCCGGCGGCATCATGACCGACGAGTTCATTTACCTCCACGCCGACCTCACCGTCGAGCAAGCCATGAACAAGCTCCGCTGGTCTGATCCTGATGATGACCAGGAGGGTGTGTCCTATGTATATGTGGTCGACGAAGCGGAAAAACTGATCGGCGTGGTCACAATTCGTGATCTGGTCTTCAAATCCCAGAAGCGCAAGCTGCGCGATCTCGTCCTCCAGGATGTGCAGGTTGTGCATGTCGACGATGACCAGGAAAAGGTTGCCCAGTTGTTTTCCCAATATCACTTTCTCGCCCTCCCGGTGGTGGAGAGCGATGGCCGCCTGGTCGGCATGGTGGAAGCCAGTCAGGTGTACGACATCATTCAGGACGAGGCCACCGAAGACATGCAGTTGATGGTCGGTCTGTCCGGTGAGGAGAACACCTTCACCCCGTGGCCGAAGTCCCTGTCCCGCCGCCTGCCCTGGTTGCTGGTCAATCTTGCCACCGCCTTTCTGGCCGCCGCGGTGGTGGGGATGTTCGAAGGCACCATCGCCAAGTGGACCACCCTCGCGGTCTTTCTACCGATTGTCGCCGGGCAGGGAGGCAATGCCGGTATGCAAACCCTCACCGTGATCATTCGCGGCATGGCGCTGGGGGAAATTTCCGGGAAAGCTGGGCGCAAGGCTCTGACCAAGGAAACCATTCTCGGCCTCCTCAATGGCATTGCCATCGGAATCGTTGTCGGCCTGATTGGTTATCTTTGGAAGGGCAATTTTGCCCTCGGCATCATCATTGCCCTCGCGATGTTCCTGAACATGTTCGCCGCCGCCCTTTCCGGGGTGCTGATTCCCTTTGCCCTCAAAGCGGTCAAGGTCGACCCTGCCCTGGCCTCCAGCATTTTTCTCACCACCGTCACCGATGTTGCCGGGTTCTTTTTCTTCCTCGGCCTCGCCGCCCTTGCCATGCGCTTCATGGGGGTTGCCTGATGCAGGGGATGAAACAATGGCAGGAAACCCGGACGGTTTTCCTGGAACTTGACCAGATTCTGGATCAGGGCCACTCCGCTTGTCTCGCCTTGCTCCACAGCATCAAGGGTTCCTCCTTTCGTCGCCCCGGAGCCAAGCTGCTGATTCGAGGCGATGGATCGTTTGTTGGAAATATCAGCGGGGGCTGCCTCGAGGAAGACTTACGGGAACGCGCGGCAAGGTGTCTGGCCAACCACCAGACCGAGCCCGTTCACTATGATACCAGCGATGATGAAAACAATGCCTGGGGACTTGGCCTCGGGTGTGGCGGCGAAGTCGACATCACCCTCTACCCGATCACCCCGGCCCTTTCCAACTGGGTCAAGACCGTCCTTGACCGGATCAGCCAGGAACAAACCTTTTCCCTCGGATGGAACCCTACGCCGGCGAGCGATGAAACGCCGGCCGTCCTTGACCCCAATCCGGATGGCCACTTCTCGCTAACCGAAGTGATAACGCCCCCACCCCGCCTGATCCTCTGCGGGGCCGGCATTGACACAGAACCTCTGGTTGCGATGGGGGAAGCTTGCGGATTTCGCGTCACCGTAATCGATCACCGCAAGACCTATCTGGATGCGTGCCGCGCTGGCCACAAACTCGCCCGACGCCCCAAGGAGGGCCTTGGCGACATCGATATCGACGCGACCACTTCAGTGGTCGTCAAAATGCACGCCCTGAACATGGACCGGGAATGGGCCACCTATTTCAGCACCACCCACGCCGGCTATGTGGGCCTCCTTGGGCCGGGTCACCGCCGGGATACAATCATGCAGTCCATTCCCTCATCCGCCCAGTCCCGATTCCACGGTCCGGCGGGGCTCGATATCGGGGGCGAAGGTGCGGAACAGATGGCGGTGAGTATTCTTGCCGAAATTCTGTCGTATCTGAACCAGCGGGATGCCCATGCCCTGCGGAAAAAGACAGGACCAATTCACGGAAAAATGTGACTGGGGGTGCTGACAGGTTGACATCCGACACCTGAAACCCGAAACCTCGTCCCGCCTTATTGGGCGGGGGGCAAGATGCCTTCGGCAACCAACTGGTCATCCTGTTCGGGGGTCAGCGGAATGGGCAGAGGCGGCAGCCCCTGGCGAATCACTTCCATTTGGTAATCCTGCAGATGCTTGGCCAGCTCCTCGCCGGAGTATTTGGGGGGCGGCGGCGGTTCGGCCTGGGCCTGCTTGATCCGCTCCATGCGGGCTCGCCGACGCTCCAGATACGATTCCCGTGAAGCCCGTTGCTGCTCAACCTTCTGTCGTCCCTGTTCGGCGGAAATCTCCTCAAACTGTCCAAGGGCCAGCTTCAGCAGGGCCAGTTCATCCCCATTTTTCAGAACCGCTTCTTCATCGGCAAAACTCGCGGAGACCAGTTCAATTCCGTCAATGCTCTCCCCCTGCAGCAGGGAATAGCTCTTCTGGGTGCGGTTATCGACAAACCCCACCCGCATTTCCCCGTCATCGGTTTCGATGATCATGGACAGACGCAGGCTCTTCGCGAAGGAGTCGCCTTTGGGGGGGAGTGGCTTGGCTTGAACCGGAGGAGGTGGCGCATCCCCGAACGGTTTGCGGTTCAGGATCACCTGGTACCGGTCAAAGGGGATCTCAGGGGTGTCGGCCAAACTGGCCACCGCGAACACCGGCAAGCCGATCAACCCAATCAACATGGAATGCAACACCCTCATTTCAGGGTAGGACACTAGCATATCGCTGCCTGTTCAACAAGAGACAAGGAATGGCTCACCCCCACAACCAGCGCCACAACCAGGTTTGGGTCCACCCACGCCGGACAGGCGGCTGGGGAATCGGTGTCGACCGGACCCGGTCTTCCACCAGGTCCCAGGTGAAGCCCAGAAACCGGCGGCTGTGACCAACCGCCGGGCCATGGGCCTTCCATCCCGTTTTCTTCGCCTCGGCAATCTTCCGGTTGTGGGTCAAATCCCGATCATGGGAATGGTACCCGTCCTCCCGGTCCACTGACCGATGGGTCACAACACAGGACTTGGGCAGATACAAAAACCGGGTTCCATGATATCTCTGCCAGCGCCACAGCATCGAATCGTCAAACCCGTAGTGTCCGGCAAACGCCTCATCATAGCCGTGGAACTTCAAAAACCGCGCCCGGGACAAAAAGAAAGTATTGGGGTGGGGTCGGCGGAAGGATCCATCCGCCTCGATCCGCCTTAACTTGTAGAAGGTTCGTCCCGGATTCCGCGCCGCGAGGGCATGGTTGAAGGTTTCCTGATTGAACTCGTGGTCGACATCGGTCACCAGAACCTTGTCCGACCGCGCATACACCATCCCCAGATTCCGGGCCCCGGGCTGGTTCCAGGCAATGTCCTCCCGGATCCGGAGCACCAGCAGGTTCAGGTCGAGATCCGGAGGAATCGACAACCGCGTCGGGGAGGCGTCGTCGACAATGATAAACTGGACCCGATCCAGGATCGGTGCCGGCATTTTCGCATACCGCGCCAAAAGACAGGACAGGGCGGAGGTGTCTCCCTGATCAAAATACACATTCATCAGGCAGGTCAGTTCGATATGGGCGTAATCCCGGCCAGGGGGTTCAACTTGCTGTATGCATCCGCTGGGTGTCGTCATAACGCGAATAAGGAACCGCATATTCCATCAGATGTCGAGACGGCGTCCCGGCAGCAGCGCCTCCCCGGAGACAGAAGCAACACGCGCACCGGAGGTACGCGCTACGTAGCGTGGACCTCCGGTCCGCGTCGCCCAGCTTGCGCCCCAAAGCTACTACAAACGCCGGGAGAGGGCAGTCGGGCGCTACGTGGCATGGACCTCCGCGTGAGCGCAGCCGCCTACTTCTCCGAAGCCTTCTTCGCAGCGGCAAGAATGTCTTTCGGTGACAGACGCTTCTTGTAGTTCGGATCGTAGTGTACGAACTGAATGACCCCCTGTTGATCCACCACAAATACCGCGGGAACCGGCAGGATATGTGCACCATCGGATTCTCTTGCCCGGGGACTGATATCATAAGACTCGTACTTCTTCAGTGTCTCGTCATCGAGGGCGAACCCAAGTCCAAAGGCCTCCACTGCGGCAAAATCCTTGTCTTGCGCCAGCAGAATCCCCTGATCGACTTTCGTGGTACCTTCCCGAATACTTTCCTCAGAATCGGGGCTGATCGCAATCACCTGATACCCAAGCTCCACGAGATCCGGAATAACCTTGCCGATCGCGTTGAGATGCTTGGTGCAATAAGGGCACCAGCCACCCCGGAAAAACACCAGCACCAGCGGAACTTCCTTGTAGGCTTCGGCGATGCCAATCGTACCGCCGTCCATTCGAATCAACTGCACATCCGGGGCCTTGTCCCCCACCTGTAATGGCGCCACATCATCAGCCGTTTGGGCGATCTCCGCCATCGACATCATCGGAGCCACACAGCCAATCAACACCCAGTTCATCCATTGTTTCATATCCAACCTCCTGGTATCACCGTTTGTTTTCTGACGCGAGCCGTCCGAAATCCTTACACTACCCGGCGTCACGTCCTGGCTCGCGGTCCGCCCGGAGGTCGGACCCTACCCATCACACAAACCACAGCGTTGCCGGTAGAGTTTGACCTCCCTGGCCGGGCAGGCTGAGCGAACTGCAGAATCAGGTGAGCCGGTACACCTGCCCCTCTTCCGGGAAAAGACAGGACACGCCAGTTTCCCGTTCAAGTTTCCGGGTCAGCGCCTCCAACTGGCGATCTGAATAGTGGGGATACAGATGTACCGGCATCATTGTTTTTGGCCTGGCCTCCCGGACAAATTCCGCCACCGGCCCATAGCAGGCATGGCGTTTGAATTCTTTTTCGTGCTCCTTCGAATCCTTCTCATTCAGCCACAGTTCATGGAGCAGCATTTTCACCCCCGCGACCTTGGGAACATTTTCCATCATCACCACGGTATCGGACATGTAGGCGACCTCGTCGTCGATCCGGAACCCCACCGAGCCGCCGGGATGCTGCTGAGGCCATACCGTGATTCGGTGGCCCGCGATGGTAAAAGAGCTTTTATTCACCGGAGCAACCTTCATGTTTGCGTCCTTGAGCTCGAATGAATTCAGGGGCGGGGAGAACAAGCGCCCGATCGCCTCGTCCGGATTGGCCGACACGAATGGGCACACCGGGCAATGGACGGTCTGCGGACCGGATTTCCACTGGGTGAAGGAATAGTACAAACCCACAGTGTGGTCGACATGGTAGTGGGAAAGCAGAATATGCAATTCCGCGCGGCCCGCGATCAGTTTGCGGATTTTCGATTCGGCCAGCCGTGCGGCCCCGGTGCCCGCATCCAGCATGAAGGTGGTCCGGTCGGTCAGCACCAGAAAGCAGGACGAGTGCCGTCCGTGAATGGGCAGGTAGCCGCTGATGCCGAGGGGGACAATCCTAATCATGGTTTTGTATCCGCAATTCCGCCATGTCTTCCCTGACTAGGCCCCATAGGTTTGCTCATCCCCGGGAAACGCCCCGCTCTGCACCTCATCCCGGTAAGCCGCGATGGCCCGGCGGGTCTCCTCTCCGAGCTTCGCGTATGCCTTGGCAAACTTCGGGGGCTTGTCGGTCAATCCAAGCAGATCATTGATCACCAGCACCTGGCCGTCACAACTGCGGCCCGCGCCGATACCGATCGTGGGGAGACTCACCGCTTCGGTGATGGCCTGGGCCACCGACGGAGGCATCGCTTCCAGCACCAGGGCAAATGCCCCGGCATCCTCCACCGCCTTTGCTTCCTCGATCAACTGCCGGGCGGCCTCTTCTGTTTTCCCCTGAACCCGATATCCCCCCATCGCCTTCACGCTCTGAGGTAACAGACCAATATGCCCGAGTACCGGGATCCCATTGTCCACGAGGGCCCGAATCGATTCGGCCCGGATCTTTCCCCCCTCAAGTTTGACTCCGTCCGCCCCACCCTCCTGGAGGCAGCGGCCGGCATTTTCGAGGGCTTGCTGAACAGATACCTGGTACGACATGAAGGGCATATCGGTGATGACCATGGCTGAAGTTACCCCCCGGCAGACCGCCGCAGTGTGATGCAGCATCTGGTCGAGGGTCACCGGCAAGGTGCTGCCATACCCCAGCACCGTCATGCCCAGCGAGTCCCCCACCAGAATCAGCGGTACCCCCGCCTCATCCATCCAGCGGGCAAAGGTGCAGTCATACGCGGTCAGGCAGACGACCTTCTGATTTCCCTTCAGGGACCGGATCTTCGGTGCAGTCCATTTCGCAATACTCATGGCAACATGGTTACAGAAAAGACAGGACAGGGCAAGCGGGAGACTCCCCGGTCCCGAAGGCGCAGCGGGAGCGCTCGGCCTGTCCGCAGTTTTGACCCGGGATGGGCGAGCCCGGCATTATCGATGCGAGGTTGTCCGATCGTGGAGGCCAATGTCTGTTTGCCCACGCCCCCCATGGCAACGTCTTCCTGCGCAACTTTCCGCTTTTTTGCGCCGTTGCCGAAAGCTAGACTTTCAGTGTTTGTTATCAAGCAGGCATACAGATCATCTTGAACACACAGGATCAATCCTTGCCGGAGCCAAACCGCCAAACCCGTCGGATGAGGGTTGCCGTGGTGGATGATCACCCCATCATTCGAAGCGGTGTGCGGTTGTTGATCGAGAGCGAGCCGGACTTCGAGTGGGTGGGTGAGGCGGCATCGGTTGAGCAGGCCATGGACCTGCTCCTCGCAACCCGACCGGATGCGGTGGTACTCGATCTCTGGCTGGGGGGGAACGATGGCATCGAGATGGTCAAGTCCCTGCGCCCGCTCGCACCGGAAACCGCCCTGCTTTGCTATACCATGAACGACGCGGCTATTTTCGGCGAGCGGGCCATCCGTGCGGGCGCGGCCGGTTATCTCTCCAAGAAAGAACCCCTGGAGGAACTGCTTGTGGCATTGAAGACGGTTTGCCAGGGCCATCGATATATCAGTGGAAAACTGCTCAATACGCTCCTCGATGGCCTCACCGGGAAACGGCCACCGGAGGGACACGAGACGCTGACCGACCGGGAATTGCAGGTTCTCCGGTTGCTGGGACAGGGAATGGCCAATCCGGAGATTGCCGGGCAACTCGGGCTCAGTGTCAAAACCGTCAATACCCACCGCGAAAACATCAAGCGCAAGTTGGGGATCCGCAACGCGGCAGATCTGGTGCGCCATGCGGTTTTGATGGCGGAAAAATGGGGCTTTGAGTCATGACCCCGGACCAGCCCCGGGGGGCGCAGGCATGGCTGCGGATCCTTGGACTGCAGGCGCTCGCCGCGCTTCTGTTCGGCGGCCTGTCCTTTTTTTCCCTGAATTTTGCCGGTGAAATCGAACGGCATGTCAGCCCGGTCTGGCCGGCTTCCGGATTGGCCATGGCCCTGGTGTATGCTGGTGGCCGGAAGTACTGGGTGGGTATTTTTGCCGGAGCACTGGCCAGCAATGGTTTGACGACATGGCTCTCGTTTCCGGAATTCCCCTACTGGCAGGTGTGGGTACCCTCTCTAGGTATCGCGGTGGGGGCGGTTGGGGAAGCATTGGTTGCGGCCTGGTTTTTGCAGCATCGCGCAGACGGTCGGGCGTTTTGCACAAGCGCTTCACACGCCACGGCTTTTGTGCTGTACGTGGCCCTGCTGTCGTCCGCCATCAGCGCCCTGATCGGCCCGGGCGCCCTGCTGTTGGCCGGTTTTTTTCCGCTGGATAAGTGGGGCTTGGTTGCATTGACCTGGTTTGTCGGCGACGCCACCGGCATTCTCGTGTTTGGTGCGGCATTGGTCTTTCCCTGGCGGGATGTCGATTGGGAATCGTTGCGGCACCGCTACCTGGAAGCGATCCTGCTGATGATTGCACTCGGGTTGGTTGGGTGCACCATGACCGGTCTGTACGATAACGGAAGTGAGACATCCTGGCCGCGTGCCTATATGATCCTTCCTGTCATTCTTTGGGCAATTTTCCGGTTTAACCATCTCGGCACCCTGGCCGCACTGCTTTGTGTGACCCTGCTCTCCATCGGAGGGTCCGCATTTGGCCACGAAGTCTTCCCGGCGGAGCGACAAGGCTATGCCCTGCTTTTTCTTCAATTGTTTTTGCTGATCGTCTCCTTGGTGGCCTGGGCGGTGTGCGGCAGGGTGAATGAGCTGCAGATTCTCACCAACCGGCTCGAGGACCTGGTCGCCGCACGCGTGGGTGCCCAACGGGATGCGCTGCGCCAGCGGGAGGAACGTCTGGCCATACTGGCTCATGACCTGCAGGTACCGCTCATCGGAATCCGCAACATGGTGACCCTTTTGATGAATCCCCGACGTATAGGCGACGATCCGAAAACATCACGGCGGTTGCTGGCGGAGATCGGTGAGGCATCCGAACAGGCCCGCGCACTGGCCGAACGCCTGCTCACCGATCAGGAGGTTGAACATGGAGGCTCGCGGCCGGAGCCGGTCGATTGGGTCGAGTTGGTCGTCGGGGTCGCCCGCCGGGCCAACCTACTGAAAGACGACCGCTACTTGTATTATGTGGCACAACACGATCAGCCGCAGATTGAGGGTTCGGTGGACCGGGTAACCATCCTTCAGGTGCTTGACAACCTGTGCCACAACGCGGCCAAGGTTTCGCCGGTGGGCGGCACCATCACGCTTGGCATTCGACAGGAAGACGACGTGGTGATCCTCACGGTTGCCGATGAAGGCCCCGGCTTCCGGCGCGAGGAAATCCCCACCCTGTTTAGTAAGGTTGGATTCCGCAACCGCATCCGCGCCCTGCCGGAATCGACCGGACTCGGTCTTTTCATTGTTGGTAAGGCCATTCGCGAGTTGGGCGGTAGTATTCACTGCGAATTCCGCGAGGGTCGGGGTGCGCTCTTCGTCATCCGGCTGCCGCGACATGCAGGGCAGGAATGATTCCTAGACACAAATAGGAAGCGCAGGGCGTGGACGGGGGGATCGTTCCTCTCCTATGCTTCCCCCTCGGTGCGCTTGAACACTTCCGTTCCGGCAGGAGTCGGATCATACGCTCCAGCAACCATATCGAGAAGATTGTTTTCCAGGATACGCCATGAACAACATTGCACAAAATATTTCCCTGGTCCTCCTTTTTGCCGCCTCTTCGCAAGCGGCGGTGATCACGGTCAACAGCACCAACGACCCGGCCGGATTCAATACCAACCTGACCGTGGGCACCCTGGGACCCACCGTGACGATTCGCGACGCGGTAACCGCAGCGAACAATACGCCGGGCGATGATACGATCACGTTCGATGCGAGCCTCGGCGGAAAGACCATTCCCCTTTCGCAGGCCGGTCTGTTTATCCCCCATGTGACCGGCGTGGTGACCAACGATGATTCGACGGCGCTGTTCCTCACATCGAACGTGGCGATCACCGGCCCCTCGGGGGGCATAACCCTTCTGCGGGATACCGGCGGCCAACGCCTGCTTTGCGTAGCTCAGGGTGCGACGGTATCGGTGTCGGGCATCAAGTTCCAGGCTGGCAGCGCCAGCAGCGGTGGCGGGGCCATCTGGAATGAAGGCGACCTCACCGTGGATGGCGTCACCTTCCAGTCCTGCGGATCCGTCCCGCGCGGTCCGCCTTACTATGACTTGTCCGGTTTCGGCGGGGGGATTCACAATGTCGGCTCGCTGAAGTTCCGGAACTCCTCGATGATCTTCAATTACGCCGGGGCCGTCGGCGGCGGCATTTACAATGCCCCCGGGGCATGGCTTGAGGTGACCAATGCCTACTTTGACGGCTGCTACGCCGAGGCTGGCGGGGGTGCGATTGCAAACCTCTCGACCAACGGTTCCATTCGCGTGACGCGAAGCACCTTCAAGGGTAATAGCCAACAATACGCCTTCGGCAATGCCGGAGCTCCCTTCGGCGGCGGCGGCGCGATTGGCAACAGCGGAAACATCCTTATCGATCAGTGCACCTTCACGAACAATTGGACCCGGGAGTCGAATGGTGGCGCAGTGTTCAACAAGGGATCAGCCGGGGTAAGCGCCAGCACCTTTGTCGGGAACCATGTCCGCACCAATTATATGTTTGGCTCGGGCGGCGCGGTCGCCTCCGAGGGTCCGGCGGGTCTAACCAACTGCACCTTCACCGCCAACCATGCCCCGAATGGCGGTTCCGCCGTTTACGGCTATCCAGCACCTCTTTCCATGATCCACTGCACGGTGGTCGGGAACGTGGTGACCAATACGACCCTCACCTACAATCACGCTGTGGAGCTAGCATCGGGAAGCCAGGTCTACAACAGCATCATCGCCGCTAATGACGTGTGGAACACCAACACCGCATCCTGGCATACCGACAACCTCGTCGCCCCCTCCAGCACCTTGTCGAACAATCTTGTCAGCACCAACAACACCTACGTCGGCGCTCTGAGCAATAACGGCGGCCCGGTGCAGACCATGCCGCTCTTTTCCGGCAGTGCCGCCGTGAATTATGGCACCGCTGCGGCCGGCGTGACCAACGATGCCCGTGGCGCGGCACGTTACGAGCAGCCCGACGCCGGTGCTTACGAGCTGCCGACCTACGCGCCGATTCCCCTAGCGCCAACCTCCACGGTGTTCGTGATCGGCGCGGACAATGCGTTTCAGTTCATGGTGGACAGCGGCCTGCCGACAACGTTCTATCTGCTGGCGGCGTTGCCCTCCGGCCTGACCCTCTCCACCAACGGTCTACTGGCCGGGGTTCCGTCCGCCCCCAGCGGGATCTATCCGCTCTCGATCCGCGTGGTCAACGACTATCACTATACCGACTTCGCGTTCCAGTTGATTATCAGTGACGGCACGCAAAGCGACCGGTTCTCGTGGCAGCTCAACGGCGGAACGGCACTGACCAACGGCGTGTTTACTCTGACCGCGGGCGGAGGCGGCGAGGCGCGCAGTGCTTGGTACCTGTTCAAGCAGGACATCAATGCGTTTCAGGCGTCTTTCGATTACCTGGCGGTCTCCAACAATGGCATTGCCGACGGCATGGCGTTTGTTTTGCAGAACGATCCCGCCGGGATCAATGCCCTGGGTGGGGCGGGAGGCGGGCTGGGCTACGAGGGCATTACGCCCAGCTTTGCCCTGAACCTGAATCTTTACGCCGGGGCCCCCGGCGGCTCCGGCATCCAGATTGCCACCGGAGGCCAGGGGCTGGGGACCAACACCTATATCAACAGCGCACCCGCTGTTCCTGCCTCGGGCGACCCGATCAAGGTGGACCTGTATTACCTGAACGGCTTACTCGATGTCACGATGACGAACCTGGCGTCCGGCCTGGCCTATGCCACGAATTTCTCCATCGACATCCCGGTCGCGGCCAGCGGCAATCAGGCGTGGGTGGGTATGACGGCCGCCACCGGCGGCGAGACCGCGTACCAGTATGTCAGCAACTTTGTGTTCACCTCGCTGTCTGCAGTTTCCACGGTGATCGTCAACAACGCCACCGACCCCGGCGGTTTCGACACCAACATCATCATCGGCGCCCTGGGCACCAACGTGACCCTGCGCGACGCGGTCAACGCCGCAAACAACCATCCCGCCCCGGTGGTCATCCGCTTTGATCCCGCGCTCGGAACCACGAACATCAGTCTGCTCCAAACCGGCGACGCCTCCGCCGGCAATTCCGCGCTGGCGGTCAGAGGGACCATCATCATCGAGAACACGACGGGCACGAATATCCTGATTCGGCGCGGCTCCGGCGGCATGCGCCTCTTCCGCGTACTGAATGGCGGAAACTTGACGCTGCGAAATCTCCGGCTGACGGAGGGCAATATCGGCTATGACACCAACGGCGGCGGGATCCTTCTCAATGACGCTGCCGGATCACTCACCGTGGAGGAATGTTTCTTCTCCGGCGGCTACGGCTTCTATGGCGGCGCCATTCACAACAACGGGACATCGGTTGTTCTAAGGACCACGATCCAGTCCTGCGGGGCCCGGTCGGGCGGCGGCGGCATCTATAACGGCGGACTGCTTTCGGTCGGGGAAAGCACCATCGTCTCGAATACCTCCGAGGCGTATACCGGCTACTGGCCGGGCGGCGGGGCCATCTACTGCGGGGGCACGACCTACGTGACCAACTCCACGCTCGCGTACAACAGCGCGGCCGGCTATTACGGCGGCGCCCTGTCCATCAGCGGTCCCACGGAAGTCCACCATTGCACCATCGCCTTCAACACCGCGTTGTACGGGGCCCCGGACATCATCGGCTCCATGCTGGCCAAAAACACCATCGTGACCGATGGTTCCTACCTGGGGTTGCACACGAACAGCACCCACAACCTGATTTACAACCCGGGCCTGGGCACCTTTGGCGACCATGGCGGCCCGACGTATACCTTCCCGATCACCACCAACAGTGCGGCCTTCAAGGGTGGTGCAATGGCGACGGGCGTGACCACCGATCAGCGCGGCGAGCCGCGCCATACCATCCCCGATGTCGGGGCCTACGAAATCTATCCGCGCGACCCGTTCATCGTCTCCACCACGTTGGATGAGGACGACGGCACCGCCGACGTGGAACAGGGAACCGGCACCAGCCTGCGCGAGGCGTTGGCCTATGCGTCCATGCAGACCGGCACCCAGACCATTACTTTCGCCTCCGCACTGGCCGGACAGAGTGTTCTCCTCACCAACGGCTGGACCGGAGCTGGCGATGCCAGTGCGCTGCGGGTGACCAATGCCGTCGTGATCCAGGGTTTGTCTTCGGCCCCCGGGGTCACCCTAGCCGTCGATGCCGCCGCCCAGAAGCGGCACTTCCTCGTGGAGAGCGGCGGTCATCTGACATTGCAGGATCTGACCCTGACCGGCGGGTACGGCGACAATGGCGGCAGCGTCTGGAACCTGCTGGGATCGCTGGTCGTGCGGCGTTGTACGTTCTTCGGCAATGAAGCGACCGCCGAGGGCGGAGCGATTCAGGTCTGGGGCGGCTCACCGCTGTTCGTGATCGAAAACTCGACCCTGGTCAGCAATACCGCGGCCGGTGTCGGTAGCGCCATGAGCCTCGGCGCGGTTTCAAACGTTCTCAGCCACATCACCGTGACCGGCAATACAGGACCGCAGGGATCGTTCCGCCTCTACAACTGTATCGTTCCGATCCATAACTCGATCGTGGCGGGTAACAATCCCGACAACATCGAAGTGCAGTTAAGCGGAGCGTTCGACCCGGCCAGCTCCGGCAATCTGCTGGGCGCCGGCAACACCGCCGGCATCTCCAACGGGGTCAACGGTAACCTCACCGGCCTGACCGCCCCCGACCTCTTCCTCGGCGGCCTCTCCGCCACCAATGGCGGACCGACCCCGACCTGCGCTCTGCTTCCGAATACTCCGGCCGTCAACCGCGGCGTCAACCTCGGCCTCGCCACCGATCAGCGCGGAACGGCCCGGGTGAAGAGCGGGCTGCCGGATGCCGGGGCGTTCGAGATGGATCTGGTCGAGAGCCAGACCGTGAACATCACCAACGATGAGTTCAACGCGACGAGCGACCCCCGCTTCGGGGCCGGCACCAGTTTGCGGGAGGCGTTGACGTTCAATAGTGGTGCGGTAATGGATGCCTCCATGGAGGGAAAGACCATCGTCCTCTCCACCGTCGGCGATACGAACCGCGGGAACTCCGCGATCGCGGTGCTCAGCGGATCGAAATTTGTTGCCTCCGCTCGGCCCGGGATCACCATCACCGGTGACGGCCCCGAAACGATGCGTTTGTTCCGCATCGCTCCCGGCAGCGAATTCGGTATGTACGGCCTGACCCTGACCGGCGGAAATGCGCCGGACGGCGGCGCCATCCTCAATGAAGGATACTTGTTCGTAAACTATACGACCCTGGCCGGAAATACCGCGACGAACGCCGGCGGCGCGGTATTTACCGAGGTCAATGCCCTGTCCCAGTTTGTCAACGCCACGCTGGCAGGGAATACCGCCGGCCTTTGGGGCGGCGCGCTCGCCAACAAGGGAACAAATGAGTTGTCGTACATCACCGTCAGCGATAATCAGGGGGCGATTGGAGGCGGCGGAATATTCAACTACACCGGCAGTCGCACCAAACTGCTCGACACCATCGTAGCCGGCAACCGTCGCCCTGATAACAATCCGACGCAGATTGCCGGCCCGCAGCCGGTCACTTCGGACAGCGCATACAACCTGATCGGCATCGGGGAGGCGGTTGGGCTGACGAACGGCGTGAACAACAACCTCGTCGGCGTGGCCGATCCGAAGCTGGGGCCGCTGACCAACAACGGCGGTCGCACTCCCACCATGGCGCTGCTTCCCGGAAGCCCGGCCATCGATGCCGGCCTCTTCCTCGGCAATCAGGCCGCTGCCGATCAGCGATCCGCTTCACGCAGCGGCGTGCCAGTCGATATCGGCGCCTACGAATTGCAGATCAGCTCCACGCCTGCCGAGATCGTGGACGCGAGCATGACGATGACTACACAGCAGACTTTCGGCATCAGTTTCTCGGGCAATGCACTGGCCAGCTTTTCCGCCTACGCGACGACCAACGTGATGTTGCCAATCACCGCCTGGGAGTGGCTCGGTTCCGTACCGCAGGATCCGCCCGGTTCGGGTCAGTTCAACTTCACCATGCCGGTTGACACCAACCAGACCTGGTACTTCATCGGGGTGCAGTCACCGTGATCTGCCCAGGCATGGCGACCGAGGGCATCGGTTGGTCCGGGCCTGGATAATGAATTCCGAAAAGACGGGCTGACTCACATGCCGGACAGTAAAAGTCAGCTTTTGACGAAAGGGACAGTTACATGAATCGACGCGCCTATACGCTGGTTTTACTCGGGCTAACATCGGTATTCGCCGCGAAGGCCGCCATCATCACGGTCAACAGTACCAACGACCCTGCGGGGTTCGACACCAACCTGATCGTGGGAACCCTCGGCCCGACCGTCACCCTCCGTGATGCCATCACCGCAGCAAACAATACTGCGGGCGACGACGACATCGTCTTTGACGCCACTCTGAACGGCGCGACGGTTGGAATGAGCCAGGGAACCCTGTCAATCTCCAGCACGATCAGACTTGGCGCACCGGCGGGTATGACGGTGGAAATCTCACGTATAACCGGCGGTCGCCTGTTCTACATACCCGGCGGGGCCAGCCTCACCGCCTCGAACCTGGTCATGGCCAACAGCAGCGACGGTTCCGGCGGCGCCATCTATAACAGCGGGACCCTGTTCCTGAACCTATGCGTATTGACAAACAACTCGGCGGGTGCCGGTGGCGCCATCTATAACGACGGAACGGCTCACCTGGAGGACACGACCATCCGGGGCTGCTTCGTGAATCAGTTCGGCGATGGAGGAGGCGGTGCGGTCTTCAATAGCGGCACCTTCACCGCAGGCAAGAGTACCTTTGCCAATAACGCCAAGTTCCTGACAAGCTTTACCCGGGGCGGTGGCGCGTTCATTGTCTTGGGTGGGGGCGTCTACCTGACAAACTGCACCCTCGCCTTCAACTTTTCGCAGAGCATGGGCGGGGCCATTGACTGCTCGTCATTGGCGAGTCTGACGTTGGTGAGCTGCAGCATTGCCGACAATTCGGCGGGTTCCTATGCGGGCATTCGCGCGCTCGGAGGGCTCTCGGCCCGCAACTGCATCAGCCAGGATGGCTGGACCGGCAACGGCAATATCCCGTCAGGCTCTGCGGGGCTTGATACGTTCGGCGATCACGGTGGGCCGACGTTCACTTACTCCCTGCTTCCATCCGCCGGAGCGATCGGCGCGGGAGTCTCGGATCCAACCGTCCTGACCGATCAGCGCGGCGTGGCGCGCCACAACCCGCCGGATTCAGGTGCGTACGAAGTGACGCCGCGCGCCACGCTGCGGATCTCGACCGTGGTGGACGAAGACGACGGCGATACGGACCCGTCACACGGCACGGGAACCAGCCTGCGCGAGGCGCTGAACTATGCGATGTCGCTGGGCGGAACACCGGACATCGAGTTTGCAACGTCCTTCGCCTTCGGCTCGGTGTTCGCCCTGCAGAGCCCGTTGCCGGCGATCACGAACGATGTGCGGATCAATGGTTTGGGGGCTGATTGGCTTGCGGTGAGTGGTGCCAACACGTTCCGCGTCTTCTACGTCGCGCCGGCCGCCAGCCTCACGATCACCGGATTGACCATCGCCAATGGCTTCGTTGACGAATCTGATCTTGCCGCAGGTTCCGGTGCGGGAATACGAAACGACGGTACGCTGACGCTGAGTGCCTGCATCTTCAAAAACAACCGGGCGGGCGGATTCTTCCGTGGCCAGGGCGGCGCGATCTATCAGCACGGCGACGCGCTGACCATGGTGAATTGCTCGGTCGTGTCGAACCAGGCCTTCACCGGAGGCTATGGCGGCGGGATCCATGCCGATGCGGGAACCGTGACCATCGGCAACAGCACGATCAGCGGCAACACCGCCAACTCCGCTCCCGGCGGCGGGCTCGCGGCATGGTTTGTCGATACCGTGATTTCGAACCTGACGATCCAGGGCAACGCCGGCCTCGATGGCGGCGGACTTTACCAGAATGGCGGAACCCTGTGGATGGCCGACAGCTCGGTATACAACAATCAGTCGGTGTCCAACAGCTACGGCGGGGGCATGGCCGTCAACGCCGGCGTCACGATGCTGGATCGTTGCACCTTCGCCTACAACACCAGCCCCCTGGGCAACGGCGGAGCAATCGCGAATTTCGGCGCAACCCTGACTGCGACCAACTGCACGATGGCATTCAATACCGCCGACAATGGCGGCGCGATCATTCACTACGGATCTCCCCTTAGCCTCGTGAACTGCTCGGTCCTGTACAACACTGCGGACTACACCGGCGGCGGCATCGAGCGCGTCGGGCGCACCGGGAATTCCTTCAGCCTGCTCAATACCCTTGTCGGCGGCAACAATGCACCCACCGGCCCCGACGCTTACAGCTACACCGACAGCAACGACGGAACCTTCACCTCTCTCGGCCATAACCTGATTTCCGACGGTACCGGCACACTGGGTATTACCAACGCGGTGAACGGCGACCTCATGGGTTACACGGGAAGCACGGTTCCCGCCTACACAGGACCGCTTCAGGATAACGGCGGCCCCACCGAAACCATCCGGCTACTCGACTACAGCCCTGCAGTCAATGGCGCCGCCGACGTGGCCGGACTCGTTACCGACCAACGAGGGCAGCCACGGATCGCGGGAGGCCTGCCTGACATCGGGGCGTATGAGAATTCGATCGGCGACGGCGACTTCGACGCCGACACCCTCAGCAACCCGGAAGAAGGCATGGCGGGTACCAGTCCGTTCGCTATCGACACCGACAACGACGGCTACAACGACCCCACCGAGATCATGGCTGGCAGCGACCCGCGATTTTCCGGCAGCATTCCTCCCAACCCTTACGTATCGCGCGTTCTCGGGTATGGCGCGGCCCGTGGCCTCGACCTCGAAGGCGACTTCCTCTATGCCCTTAATATCGGCACCCCCGGCGCAGCCGGCCAGGCAGGCGATGCCGACTTTACCGCCGACAACGTCTCCGGCGCGACCGTCATCGCCCCCAACGAGATTGCAAGCTGGGTCGCCCCGTCCTTGGGCAGCTCCGCCGGTGATGACACGCTAGAGACCATGTACCAATCCATCCGCTGGGCCGGCTACACCAACACGGTTCGGGTAACGCTCGCGAACCTGGCGCCGGGCAGCCGGTACAAACTGCAACTACTCTTTGCCGAGCAGGGCGCCTATGCAGCACGCATCTTTGACGTTATCGCGAATGGCATGGTGATCGCCGACGACTTCCGCCCTTACGCGGCCCAGGGAAGCCGGGCTCCCAGCAATTCCTGCTCCGCCGTCGTCTATGAATTCATCGCGGCCGACACCAACCTGGACATCGTTCTCGACGGCGAGAACGTCCCGCTTGACGGGTCCCCCGACCGCAACCCGATCCTCAACGGCCTGACCCTCGAACTGACCGGGATCGTCTCCACCAACCCCGCCCAACTGACGGTGTTTGAATACGAGGTCGGCGAAGGCGGGTTCGGCACCTTTACCAATAGCCCCAACGCGATTTTCACCCTCTACACCGCCACCAACATGTTGCTGCCGGTCGAAGCATGGTCCAACCTCGGCCCCGTCACGGAAAGCCCCCCCGGATCCGGCGAGTATCAGTTTTTCGTGCCGGACAATCCGAATGAAGACATCCGGTTCTACAGCATCCGCTCGCCGTAACTCGGCACCTTCATTTGCCGAACCCCACCGCGCCTGGATGCTACACGGCCCCTTCCCGATTCATCTCTCGCACAACCTCCCCCGGATGCGCCGTGTACGTGTCGTGTTCCACGTCACTACGCGGTCACTCGAGAGGACCGCCTCATCCCAACTACATGGCGATAGATGCGTTACGGGGAGGGACCGGCTCCAACTCAGTCCGAGAGTTTGGACTATAGAGTCTTGGAGAAGTTGAAAGGAATTAAGGGGTCAGTCAGTGTATATTGTGCTCGGGATCGCGTTTCCGAGTTTTCGAGCATGATTAGAAACTGTGCAAGGAAAAGGGGACAGGCAGTTAGGGGGGCGCCGGGGACAGACAAATTATTGCCTGCCCACGGATCTTGCGGATCGCACGGATGGGGATTGGATTGGGTCAACTGCAGGGCACTCCGTAGCGCCGACCTCATGATCGATATAAGTAAATCGCTTAGGGGTATCCGAGTAAGGGTCACGGTTGAGTGTGATACTTCTCTGCGTTCAACATTGTGCCATACAATTGACGCTCGTAATCGTAATCATAATCCTGCGCGTAATCGTTCTATGAATGAGGCCCGGATGGGGTTCCAGCACCTTCCAATGGTTGGAATTTCCGCCTGATAAAGTTCCAGGGGTTGGAACTTTTTGCCGTCGATTTTCCAAGGGATAATGGGGTCAGTCCCTGAATATCGTAAATTCCAAGCTTCAGGGACTGACTCCAATTTCCTGTTTTGAGAACTGCGACCGGAACTTTTCAATCTATCTGAAGACAAAGCAATGATCTGAAGCGATCAAGACGCACGGGGGGTGATGCGATATTGGGGGCAATATCACGTGAACGTCACCAAACCATTGAGCTTCTCAGCGTACACCCGTCAACTGCTGCCCTCACTGGGCGAGCTTCACGCGAATTTCGGCGATGCCGCAATAGAGCACGGGAACAACGAAGACGGTTATAATGGCCAGTGACATGCCGCCGAAGGTGGGGATGGCCATGGGGATCATCACATCGGACCCTCGCCCGGTCGAGGTCAGGACGGGCAACAGGGCGAGAATGGTGGTGGCGATGGTCATCATCGCGGGCCGGACCCGGCGGGATGCGGCCTCGACCACGCGCTCATGAATTTCGTCGCGGGTGAGTGGTGGCGCTTCCCGGAATCGTTGTTCGAGATAGCTGGCCATGATCACCCCGTCGTCGGTGGCGATCCCGAACAGGGCGAGGAATCCAACCCAGACCGCCACACTGAGGTGGATGGTTTGGATCTGGAATAGATCCCGTAGATTGACTCCGAACAGGGAGACATCCAGAAACCATGGCTGACCATAGAGCCAAAGCAGGATGAATCCTCCAGACCACGCAAAGACGATGCCGGAAAATACCAGCAGGGTTACCGAGACCTTCTTGAACTGGAAGTAGAGGATCAGGAAGATGGCGAACAGCGAGATGGGAATCACGATGCCGAGCCGTTTTTCCGCCCGAAGCTGGTTCTCGTAGCTTCCGGTAAAGCGGTAGCTGACACCGGGGGGAATCACCAGATATCCGCTGGCGATTTGGTCGCGCAGAAACTGCTGCGCCTGCTCGACCACGTCTACCTCTGCATACCCCGGCTGCTGGTCGAAGATCACATAGCCAACCAGAAAGGTGTCTTCGCTTTTGATAACCTGGGGCCCGCGCACATACTCGAGATGAGCCAGTTCGCGCAGGGGGATCTGGGTGCCGTCGGGCGCGGCAACGAGGATGGCTTCAATGGCCTCGATGGAGTCGCGCAGTTCACGCTGGTGGCGCACCCGAACCGGATAGCGTTCCCGCCCTTCCACAGTTTGGGTGATGGGTTTGCCCCCGATCGCCACCTCGATCACATCCTGAACGGTTTGAATGCGGATTCCGTAGCGGGCGATGGCATCCCGGTCGATGGCAATCTCCAGATAGGGCTTACCCACCATGCGGTCAGCGAGTACTGCGTCCGACTTGATCGCGGGAACCTGCTTCAAGAGGCCTTCGATCTGCAAGGCCATCTGCTCGATGGTGTTCAGGTCAGGTCCGTACACCTTGAGGCCCATGGGAGCCCGCATGCCGCTCTGGAGCATGACCAGGCGGGCCGCGATGGGTTGGAGTTTGGGGGCGGAGGTGGTACCGGGCACCTTCGCGGCCTTCACAATCTCGTCCCAGATATCGTCTGGGCTTTGTATCTCCTCCCGCCAATTGCGGAAGGGGCGTCCATGTTCATCGGGAATGAGATTTCCCTCTGCATCACGGCGATACACCCCCTGTTTTTTGTCATAGGCAAAGGCGAGGATGTGCCCGTCCTTGTCGGTTATGAATTCTGGCTTGTAGGCAATGATCGTCTCAATCATCGAGATGGGGGCAGGGTCGAGCGGGCTGTCGACCCGTCCCAGTTTGCCCACCGCGCTCTCCACTTCAGGAATGGCATTCAGGGCCATGTCCTGTTTTTTCAGCACGTCCATTACTTCACCAATCGATGCGTGAGGCATGGTGGTGGGCATCAGGAGAAAGGATCCCTCGTCGAGGGGCGGCATGAACTCCTTGCCCAGTCCGGGAAGTGCATGGGCAATTGCGCTATAGGTTTCAGATTGCTTCACGTCATCCGGCAGCCAACCGAAGAGACGATCCATGCCCCGCCATGTAGTAAAGCCAAACAGCACCAGGATCAGGCTCCCCATCAGGAAGAGACTTTTCTTGCGCAACACCATCGGCAGGATTCGCGGGTAGAGCCAAACAAAACCCATCATGGGCAGCAGGAGTCCACCGATGGCGAGCAGGACAAAGAGGACATTGTAGATGTCGTGCTCCGGCCCCAGAGGCTTCCAGGTGTTGGCGAGGATCAGCGAAACCGCCAACGCAACGAGGGCGTTCGATGCATAGAGGATCCGGGTGCGAAGGCGTGGCGGGATCGAGTCTGAAACGGCATTGAAGATCCCTGCCCCGATCAGGATCCACCCCAACCAGACCGGAACCGAAGGCCAGAAGATCGTGAGCAATAGACCGGCGAGGGCGACCGCTCCCCAGGAGAGTCGACGGACTGAGCGGGAGCGTGGTCGGCCCGCGATAAAGGCATGGGCGAGGGGCGGGATCAGGATGAGGACGATGAGAATGGAACCGACCAAGGCAAAGGTTTTGGTATAGGCCAGCGGACGGAAGAGTTTGCCCTCGGCGGCCTGCATGGTGAAAACGGGGAGAAAACTGATGACGGTGGTTGCGACTGCGGTGAGCACCGCGCTGCCCACCTCGGTGCTGGCCCGGTATACCACTTCCAGTCGGCTTTCGGATGGCTCCGCCCGGTCGAGGTGTTTGAGAATATTTTCCACCATCACGATCCCCATGTCCACAATGGTGCCAATGGCGATCGCGATACCGGAGAGGGCGACGATGTTTGCGCTGATTCCGAAGAGCTTCATGCCCACAAATGCAAAGAGCACCGCGAGGGGCATCACGCCCGAAATGAGAAGAGCACTGCGCAGGTGCATCACCATCAGAACAATCACGATGAGGGTGACCAGGATTTCCAGGGTAACCGCTTCCTCTAGGGTGCCCAGCGTTTCCTGGATGAGTCCGGTGCGATCATAGAAGGGAACAATCTGAACCTGGCTCACCGTGCCATTGGCGAGGGTTTTTCTGGGCAGGCCGGGGGAGATCTCCGCGATCTTTTCCTTCACCCGTTGGATGACGGCCAGCGGATTTTCCCCGTAGCGGGTGACCACCACACCTCCGACCGCCTCCGCTCCAGCCTTGTCGAGGGCTCCTCGCCGTGCCGCTGGACCGAACTCGATGGTGGCGATCTGTTCGAGGGTGATGGGCAGGTTATCCCTTTGGGTGATCACGGTCTTGCGCAGGTCATCAAGGCTTTTGATGAATCCCAGTCCCCGGATCACATACTCTGCAGCATTGATTTCGATGGTGCGGGCGCCCACATCCAGGTTGCTGCTTCGCACCGCGTTGAACACTTCGTGGAGTGGGATGTTGTAGGTGCGGAGTGCATCGGGATCGACATCAATCTGATATTCCTTGATGTAGCCGCCGATGGAGGCGACTTCCGCCACCCCGTCCACCCCCTGCAGGGCGTAGCGGACATACCAATCCTGCGCACTGCGCAATTCATCGAGGTCCCATCCACCGGTGGGGTTTCCTTCTGTATCCAACCCTTCGAGGGTGTACCAGAAAACCTGCCCCAGCGCGGTGGCGTCGGGCCCAAGCTGGGGGATAACTCCCTGAGGCAGGGTGTCGGGGGATAGGCTGTTCAACTTTTCCAGAATGCGGCTGCGGGTCCAATAGAACTCAGCGCCCTCCTTGAAGATGATGTAGATCGAGGAGAATCCAAACATCGAATAGCTGCGGATGGTTTTGACCTGGGGAAGCCCCAGCAGAGCCGTGGTCAGGGGGTAGGTGATCTGATCCTCAATATCCTGCGGGGATCGCCCCGTCCATTCGGTGAACACGATCTGCTGGTTCTCGCCAATGTCGGGAATGGCATCGACCGGCACCGGGTTGCGCGGCAGTGTGGCCAGATCCCAGTCAAACGGCGCGACCATGAGGCCCCAGAGAATCAGTCCAGCGGTGAACAGCACCACCACCAGCTTGTTCTCAAGACAAAACCGGATTAGCCAGTGGATGGGGTTGCGACTCGGTTCAGTGGTCATGGCCATCGCCCCCGGAAGAGGATTCACCGATGGTTTCTTGGACTTCTCCGCAATGCAACATGCTCGCGCCGAAGTAGGGATTCTGTAGCGGTTTGTTACGTTGGAGCCAGTCGGCACCCCGATCCCGATACACCATGGGGCAGTGCATCAGAAACAGCGGGCCGTTGAACGATTCGGGGTGCGCTTTCGCTTCGGTGATCATGGCGTTGGAAAGAAGTTCGAAGTGGGGCTTCCGCAGCTCGTCCAGGGTTTCGGCAGCCATCATCTTGTGAAGAAGTTTGGGTAACGCTCCCGCGTGACCTGCGATATCCATCATGGCGGTGACGGCGTCCTTCGCGGTGTCGAGATCATCTGCGGCGAGGGCCGCCTGCAGCGCAAGATAAGCTTCCATCAATCGGGGGGACTCGTTCAGCGGAACGGGCTCCGTAGCTTTGGGGTTCTCATGTTCGGGATTCATCATGCTTGGCTTGGCTTGAATTTGCAGGGCGCTATCGATTTTGAACGCGCCCTTGGTCACCACCCGCTCACCCTCGTCCAACCCGGACTCCACGATGAACATATCCCCGGCCCGCGGTCCGAGGACAACTTCGCGGCCCTCATAGGTGGGTTGATCCATGTCGGGTTTTTCGACATAGACCACCGCCCGTTTCCCGGTTCTCAGCGCCGCCGAGGCGGGAATGATCAAGGGGGCCATCGGTTCTGTCAGTTCGACATAGCCCAGGCTTTCCGCGGGTACCAAGTCCATGCCGCAAACATCACACTGCCCCGGACCATCCTTGACCACCTCCGGGTGCATGGGGCTGATCCACTTTCCGGCTAACTCCGGTGCATACACCACGCCCCCGGCTCCCATCTTCACCTCGACCACGCCCTTGGCGAACATCCCCGGCTTCAGTCGTCCCTCCTGGTTGGGCACATTGACCCGAATCGAAACCGAGCGGGTTTGGGTATCCACCTCCGGGGCAATAAAGGCAATTTGACCCTGAAAGGTTTCCCCGGGGAAAGCCTCCACGGTAAAGGTCACCTGCTGGCCATAGCGGAGCCAGATCAAATCAGATTCGTACGCCTCGAGGGTCAGCCACAGTTCGCTAAGGTCGACAATACGGAAGAGTGGTTCCCCGGTTTTCACATAGTCGCCCTGCTTGACCAGTTTGGATACCACCACTCCGGTGATGGGCGCCCGCATCTCGAATTGGTCGCTGGGATTTCCCTGCTCAAGGATGGTGTCGACCTGATCCGGCAGCAGATCCCAGAGTCGCAGTTTTTCTTTGGCTGCGCGGGTCATGACGCTATTCGGGTCGCTGCGGTAGGCGGTTAGCAATTCCCGCTGGGCAGAGAACAGTTCGGGACTGTAGATCTTGGCCAGATGCTCGCCCTTTTCCACCCGGATGCCGATGTAATTGACAAACAGCTCATCGATCCGGGCGGGAAACCGCGCGGTCAGTGAGGCCTCACGGGTTTCGTCATAACCGAGTTTGCCAACCAGATTGATTTGTGCGGTGGGAAAATCCCGCCTGACTGCTTCGGTCCGGATTTCCGCGAGGGCCCGGGCGCGTTCACTCATCCGCATGTCCCGTGGCCCCGGTTCATCCTGTACCTCCATCTCCACGGGAATCAGGTCCATGCCGCAGATCGGGCAGGTTCCTGGTTCAGACTGTTGGATCTGGGGGTGCATCGAACAGGTCCACCGGGACGTCGCCGATTCATGATGGGTCGTGGGTGGTTCTTGGTGATTCGCTTCAGTCTTGTGGGAAGGTGTGAGCCAGCGGCCTGTGGTAAATGCGATAACCACGAGCAGTAGGGAAATCCAGATGGATCGGGAAGGACTTTTCATGGTCAGGGTGTCTCCGTTAAATGTTCGAGTGCAGTCGGCGCCAGGCCGGTGAGGGTCAGGGTTTGAATCAGAATGCGCTGTTGCCACACATCCGCCGCGGCGCGCCACTGTTGCAGTTGCAGATCGAGTAGGGATCGCTCGCTATCGATCACATCCAGAATGCCCAGGCGCCCGGCTTCATAACTGGTCCGGCTGTTGGCGACGGCCTGCCGGGCAAGATCCACCAGTTCTCCGCCGAACAACTGTAGCCGCCTCTGCGCGTCGGTATGGTTGGCGATGGCAACCTGTAGCGCGGAGTGTAATTCGATGGTCCGGTTATCGAGATCCCAGGTGGCTCGTTCCGCGAGGGCGCGGGCCTCTCCGCGTTGCGCCTTGATCCTGCTTCGTCCCAGGGGGAGGGTGATGGCAGCGGTCACACTCCATGCATCGTCTCCGGCATCCGCTGCGGTGGCATTGATGGATGGGTCACCAATCTCAATATAGGTCGCGCCGAGGACCAGGTCCGGATACCCGGTGAGCCGGACCAGTTCCTCTCGGTTTCGGGCTGCGGAAACCAATGCCGCCTGACGTTGCAGTTCCGGGTTGGCCTCTTCCAGTTCGGTCGTCAAGGTATCGGCATCGAGAGTCCATTCTGCGGGAGGCTCCCATTCTTGCATCGCCCGAGCTTCGTCAACCGGCCGTCCCATCAAACTGTTCAGAACCGACCTTTGTGCCAGCATCCTCTGCTCCTGAGTGGCGAGCAGGCTTTCCAGTTTGCCCACCTCCACCTTCAGTCGCAGAAGGGCATTGAGGTCGCCACCACCTTCCACCTTCGCCTCCGCCACCGGTTCCAGTTCCCGCAGCAGATTCAGGTTTTCGGATGTCAGATCGATCGCCTTTCCGAGATAGGCAACCTCATAAAAGGCCTTGCCCAATTCGCGCATCATCTGGAGCAGTCGGGCTTGCAACGCATACTCCGCCGCATCGGCGTCCGCAGTTGCGGCATCCTTCCGGGTGGAAAGGGTGCCCCACCAGAGCATTCGCTGGCTCAGCGTCAGGACCATGTCCTGGGGGCCGGTGCGGGTTTGCACCGACTCCACAAACCGGGTTACCTGGAGCATGGGGTCCGGAAGGGATCGGGCCTGAGGAATTCGCATCCGGGCCGCCTCCAGATCCGATGCGGCAGCGTGAATCGACGGATGATGCAGCGCCGCGTAGGTCAGTGCATTCGAAAAGGTGTTCAATGTGGGCACCGTTTCCGCATGGGATGCGGTAACCAGACCCACCACGAGGGCAGTCAGACGATAGAGTTGATTCATTTCTTCACTTCATGGGTTGTGTTTCAAAGAGGGGCAGACCGTTCGGGCAAATGCCGACGGGCCTGTCTCAACACAACATGGAGCAAAGAACAAGATGACGGGGTGGATCCCCGGGGTGAGCGCGCTGAGTGAAGGAAAGCAGATGCCGGGCACTCGCGGCTTGCTCGGGCATCGAGGGATCGGTGAGGAAGGCCACACCAATCACCCAGAGGGTTCTCAGTGGGCAACCGGATGTGGAAGGTGTCGCTTCGGCCGCAGATAGTGGGGTTGATACCGGGGCAAGGGCGCAGCCACAGCCCGCGGTTTCGGTGGTTGCGGGTTGGTGGGATTCACAGCAACAGGTGGCGGCTGATGAGTCGGAACAGCAGGAACAGGTGGTTTCAACGACAGGTGCTTCGCGCAGGGTGTTGGAAGCCCAGCTTGCTGGAAGCAAGGCCATACATACCCCCAAAAGACTCACAACAATGCGACGCACAGTGATACGATACCCCGTGGATGGGGGGGTGTCAAGGCTGGTCGAGATGCCGTTCAGGGCAGAATGTCTGATACCGCCTTCACCACCGCCTCGGCCAGCAGCCGGTTCCCGTCATGGTTGAAGTGGGAAAAATTATCGCTGTAGATAGTGATGGGGGGATCCCCGAGATAGTCCGTCAGGTTGACGATGGGTACCCCGGCATTCTTCAGGGCGGGGATTTCGTTGGTGAAGTAGGCGTAACCCTCGGAGAGCGGGCGATAGAACTCGGATTCCGGATCGCCATTATACGCATTGTCTTTTTCCCACTCGGTCAGGGTTCTGGTGCCGGGGAAATACTGGTTGGGCTGCAGGCCGTGCAGATAGGGAATCCCCCTGGCCTGGATCATGCCATTGAGGGTGATGCCTGCCCGCCGCCACACTGCTGCCGATTCCGCCATCGCTTCGTCAAAGCTGTCCGTGGTCCAGTGAAGCGGGCCGGTCTGGGGGTAGGAGAGTTTGCCTTTGCTGAGCTCGGCCATTCTCGCCTCAAGTTGGAGGGCGGCCTGAGCTTCGAGAAAGTCGGACCGGTCATTCAGGCGTTCAATGATCAATCGCCCGAGGGCTGATTTATAAAGTCGGTTCCTCATCAGGGAGGCGGCCATGTCCGCCCTTGCTTCCCGAAGGTCCACGATGGTGAGTTTGGCCCGCATCACCTCCGGGTCCTGGTCCGGCATGGGGGAGATCGATAGCCAATTCCAAGGATAGGATGGCTCAATATGATTGTTCAGGGCGTTGTTCTGGAAGAACAGCATCTCATTGACCCCGTCGATGTTGATGACAAGATCCGGCCTCAAGCCAAGGGCATCGTGATAGCCGAAGGCGATTAGTTGCTGGGGCTGCTTGTAGCCGCCTTGGCACAGCGGGACAATGACCACATTCCGCCCTTCGATCTGGGGTAGAGTCTCAAGACCTGACTTGAGATGCTCGCCGCCAAGAATGCATAACTGCGCGGCCACCGACCCACCCAGTACCGCTACCACATAATCGTTGCTGTTGGTCGGCTGGTAGACCGCCTCGACCTCGCTAAAAAATCCGGAGCGGTTATTGCGCTAACAATCGGGGTCAACAATCGGGGTCAGCCCTTAAGAACCAATATCCGGACAGGTGACGGGCTCTGTGACAGTATTTGCTTTTAAAGGGCTGCCCCTCATCTGGGCCCAGCCTGCCGGGACCAGATAGAGGCCCAAGAGCAATAAAAGAATTCTTATGTTCAGAGGGTGAATTACTCCACTGGCCCGGGCAGGATCAAAGGCTACCGGATAGATCATGCCGATAGGCTATGGCACAGACTCTATTCCGGAGTTTGTTCCCAGTGCGACCCATCTCCTGGCCGGGCAGGCCTCCCCGCAGTCGCGGGGCCAGGACCGTTTTGCTCGTACGGTACACCCGACGCGTCTTGGCCCCGCAGAAGCGGGACCTTGCGACGCTACTACAAACGTCACCACCCGGGCGCTTGTCGTCGCGCTGATTTCCATGACATCGATGAAGCGTGGCGAGGAAGTACGGCCTGGTTCTGGTCAGGAAGGTTCGGCCAAGGCATGGAGCTGGAGGTCGGCGATGAGGTCGAAGTGTCGGCGATTGCGTGTCACCAGAGGGCGATTGAAGGCGAGGGCGGTGGACGCGATCCACAAATCGTTTTGTCCGATGGATCGATAGCCCGGCTCCTGTTGAATTCGAGCGCAAAGGCTGGCATATACGGGAATAACCGGCTGGGGGTCCAGAAGCGGAACCCCCAGTAATAAAAACTGCTCGATGCTCCTGAGTTCGTGTCCGGCCCGAATGGCGCCGTGCCAGAATTCTCCCAGCACCACCCAGGGAATGGCCACCCGCTGATCCGCATGGGCGCGCGCAAAGGTCACCGCCCAGGCTTGTCGGCGCCACAATCCAATCAGAAATGTCGTATCCGCTATGAGGTCCATGGATCCTCCTTGGTCGTGCTGCGCAGTTCGACGGACTCTTCCAGCCGGTTATCCGCTTCCACATCGACCGATGGATGACTTTCCACATAGCTCAACAGGGATGCCAGGGTTCCCGGACGGGGTACAACCTGTTTCACAACGGATGAAAAGGAGTCCCGAGGGGCTCGCTTCCACGCCTTCAACAAAGCATATGCTTCGTCATCCAAGGTGATTGTTTTCATATTTCGTGTATACACGATATGCATGCATGAGTCAACTTGAAATTGCCCTGACACGACGCCTCACCACATCCCTGCCCCCCCATCCGAGGCCGGGGTCGATGCCGGGGTCCCTTAAGAACCAATTACAACACCAGCCGGAATCAGCGAGGAAATTGGTTCTTAAGGGCTGACCCTCATGACAGACCCTCATGACTCAAGAGCAATATGTGAATCCTCATAGGCGGATCTAATTTGTCAGGCCTGCAACGCCAGACCCGCAGTATCGAGGGCGGTCTCGATCTTCCGGACAAGGTCGTCGTGTTTCACGTAGCGGGTAATCAGCCAGTGTCCTCGTTTGGAAAAATCGGGCTTGAGCTCGAGAAGCCGCCGGATCTCTTCGACCGCCGTGTCCACCTCCCCGGTTTCCATCAGGGCCACCGCGAGCATCAGGGGGTGCCAGAACACGGCGGTTTCGTCGTATCCCCTCGCCGCTTCCAGAGCGGCGGTTCCGTCGGCCCGTCGCAACGCATCGAGCCATAAGCCGGCCCGACAGGCAGAGCGATGGTAGGGATTGAGTTGGATTGCCCGTCGGATCAGTTCGGGCCCCTGCTCGAAATTGCCGGAGAGCGTCAACAGGTATCCGATCGCATCAAGCCAGAAGATGGAACCGCCGTTCATGTGGAGCGCCGTCTCCACTCCCTTGCGCGCCTCCTCCACCTCGTCGTCAAGAAGCAGGGCATAGGAAAGGATCAATCGGGCGGGGACGCTGGAGGGATCGAGGGCCACCCCGCGCCGGGCCGCCGTGACGGCGTCCTTCATGGGCATCGCCTCGCCGGGAAGCCCGAGGCTCCAGTGGATGGCACCGAGCCGGGCCAGATAGGACCAGCAGAGGGCGCAATCGGGTTGCGCTTCCACCGCTCCCTGCAATGCCTCCAGGGCCTCGACAAACGCCTGAGGCGAGCGGGTGGCTTCGTAGTGATGATGCCGGAGAATTGCCGCATAGGCCTCGCTGCCCCCAATGGGCTGCCCCCGCACTTCACCAAGCAGCCGGTTGGCGACCAACCCGTTCTCCTCCGCGATCATGGCCGCAGTCGCCTCGACCGCATCGCTGAGTCGCCAGGACCCGGCCCCGTCATCAGGACACGAAAAGTCGCGTGCCCACATGAGACCGCCGTTTGCACGATCCACCAGGTGAACCTTGACGCCAAGGTCCCCGCCCTGCATCCCGATAGAACCGCCGACCTCGAACCTTATCGAGGGCGCCACCCCGGGGTTTACACTCGCATGCGTGGCGAGGAAGACCTGGAACGCGGCATACCGGCTTAATTGCGCAGCAAGGTCGTAGGCCACCCCGTCTGCGACAAAATCCACTTCAGGACATGCGGTCTGGTTGCGAAAAGGCATGACGAGAAGGGTTGGCCAGGCATCGGTATCCTGGGGCGGCGTAGCCATTGAGTGGGTCCCCCGCCCCGCAGTCTTCTGCGGGGAGAAGGCGGGGGTGTAGGTTCCCTTGGGGAGGTCGATCCGGATCGGGTCGGCAGCGCCATCGGCCAAATAATACCGATCAAGGGAACGCCTGACCCGGCCTGCCTGAATACGGACAATCGGGTCAGTAGCTGGGTCAAATCCTTCGCCTCGCCCGAACACAGCCTCGGCGATGGTATGCTGGGTAATCGCCTGCTCGCGCCCGTCAAGGGTCTCGTGGACCACAAACCGAAGGAACTCCGCCGACCGCGGTCTGGACTCGAATTCCGGGCTTGCCGTGATTCGCTCAAGCTGCGACCGGACCGCGCGTTTCCCCGGTGGGCGGGTCCGTAATCTCTGGTAGGTCGTTGTTGCCATGCGTCCGTTGATCCAGGGTCCTCCTCCACCTGACCGTGAAGACTAAACCACACGATCGAAGGGGTCAACCATCCGGCGGCACACCATGTTACCTCGTGTTACTGGCATCAGGAGCATCGACATGTCATGATGTTTATTTTGAATTCGTTCATCATAACCGAGCCATATCGTGAGGAATTGACGCGTCCCCCGTCGCAGATTCCGGGGCTCGCACGCAATATGTCCAGCGGAACCATACAATGACCCAGCGAGGAGCCATGACATGAAAACAGCGCACGCACATCCATCCAGACTCTTGATCGCATGGGCCCTCCTGCCGGCCATCGCGGCTGCGCAAGAGGTTTTGCCCTTCCCGACGCCCCCCATGGGCGGATCGGTCGGACCGTCCATGCAGGAATCCGTCCACAAGTGGCGCGAAATGCCGAATCACCTGCCAGAGGATGCGCCGAACATTCTGATTGTGATGTTTGACGATGCCGGTTTCGGGCAGCCGAGCACCTTTGGCGGGCTGATTGAAACTCCGACACTGTCTCGATTGGCGAATGAAGGGATTTCCTACAACGCCTTTCACACCACGGCGATGTGCTCGCCGACACGTGCTGCGCTTTCGACCGGTCGCAACCACCATCGGGTAAGTTCGGGTATTATTGCGGAATTTGCCAACGACTGGGACGGCTATAGTGGCGTGATCCCGAAGTCGGCGGCAACAATTGCTGAAGTGCTTCGTTATTATGGCTATGCCACCGCGGCATTCGGGAAAGACCACAACACGCCGATCGATCAACTGGCCAACGGGCCGTATGATCGTACACCGACCGGCCGCGGGTTCGACTATTTTTACGGTTTCCTGGCCGGGGAAACCTCGCAGTGGGAACCGACGCTCTGGGAGAACACAACGCCGATCACACCTCCGCATGTGGAAAACTATGAAGACTTCCATCTGACCGAAGCCATGGCCGACAAGGCCATCACGTGGATGCAGCGCCATCGGGCCATGAATCCCGATCGACCATTCTTTATGTGGTGGACGCCCGGAGCCGTGCATGGACCTCACCACGTAGCCAAAGAGTGGGCGGATAAATATAAAGGTAAGTTCAGCGAAGGCTGGGATGCTTATCAGGAACGCGTCTTCGAACAACAGAAAAAAATGGGCTGGATTCCGGAAAATGCACAACGTCCGCCGCGTCCGGAGGGCATTCCGGCATGGGAGGACATTCCGGAAGACCAGCGTGCTTTTCAGGAACGCCTGATGGAAGTCTATGCCGGCTTCCTCGAGCACACCGATGCCCAGGTTGGAAAACTGGTGGACGCGCTGGAGTCACTGGGCATTCGTGACAACACCCTGATTTTCTATATCTTTTCTGACAACGGGGCGTCCGCGGAGGGCATCGACGGCAGTGTGGCCGAGTTGAATTCGCAGAACTGGATTTCGAGTACGGTAGAGGAACACATTGCCGTGGTTGAAGAACTGGGCGGACTGGATGAGATTGGCGGACCGCTGATGGACAATATGTACCATTGCGGCTGGGCCTGGGCCGGCGATTCCCCGTTCCGGTACACAAAGCTTATTGCCGCCGACTGGGGCGGAACCCGCACCCCCATGGTTGTTTCCTGGCCGAAAAGCATCAAGCCTGATGACACGCCGCGCACGCAGTTTACGCATGTGGTCGATGTGGCTCCCACGATCTATGACATCCTTGACATCACCCCGCCCAAGGTGGTTGACGGCTTTGAACAGGAGCCGATCGACGGAGTCAGTTTTGTGAATACCTTTGATGATCCGCAAGCGCCGGAACGCTCCGAGCCGCAATACTTTGAATGCCTTGGTAGCCGTGGAATTTATCATGATGGCTGGATGGCCAGTACCTTCGGCCCACGTATACCCTGGTCGGCTGCGGTGATCGACTTAAGCCAGTGGGATCCCATGAAGGATAAGTGGGAACTGTTTAACACACGGGAAGACTTCACACTGATGAATGATCTCTCCGCCGATTATCCCGAAAAGCTCGAAGAGATGAAAAAGCTGTTTATGAAGGTGGCGGAGGAAAATAAAGTGCTGCCGATCGGTGGGGCCATGTATACCGGCCTCTTTCCGAATGAGCTGAAGCGAAGCACCCAAACCGAGTGGACCTTCTTCGAGGGCATCACCCGGATTCCGGAAAGCTATGCACCGAATGTCCGCAACGGCAATCTACGCGCCGAGATCGAGGCCGAGGTGCCGGAAGGCGTCAACGGCGTGATCTTCGCCATGGGCGGCTATGCAGGCGGCGTAACCCTGTATGCCTTGGATGGTGTGCTGTACTATGAGTACAGCGCCCTGCTGCTCAAGCGCGATAAGATCAAGATCGGCGATTTGCCGGCCGGGGACGTGACGATCACCATGGAAATGAAGACGCCCATGCAGCGCGCCGCTCCCGCCGAGCTGACCTTCTGGATCAACGGTGAAGAGGCCGCCCAGGGCACGGTACAGCGCACCATCCCCGCGTTCTTCACCGCGTCGGAGACCTTTGATGTGGGCATGGACATCGGTTCTCCGGTTGCGGACGACTACTTCGACAAGGCGCCGTTCAAGTTCGAAGGGACCTTGAACCGGCTTCATTTCGCGTACCTGAATACGGATCAAACTGCAATTCCCGTGATGCCTGACGATTGACGGATGAGGGAAACTCCGGCGAGGAACAGGACGGAGAACACTGAGGCAGGAGTAAGGCGAAAGAGTAGGGATTGGACAATTCGTTTCCTTTATCTTTCGCCCTACTCTCTACCAGCCGGAGTCGAGAAAAATTGACTGATGAAGGTGGGAAGAAGATAAAGGCAAAAAAGTAGGGAAAAAGATTAGGGGGTTGGGCAATTCGTCTCCATCATCTTTCGCCCTAATCGATTCCCTGACTGCAGCTATTAAGGATAAATACCATGAGAATTATCGTCGTAACTGCACTCACAAGCCTGCTGGCGGCAAGCCCTGCCCTCGCCGGTAATTTGTCTCTCGAAGCGGAAAGCGGGGCTGTCTGGTTCAGCAAGAATGATACGAGAATTCCAGGAGATACCGGAACCAAGTTCGACCTGCTGGATCTGACGGGAACCGGGCCGGATGCCTACATCCGCCTCTACGCCAACTATGCCTTCAACGAAAAGCACACCCTCCGCCTTACCCTCGCCCCGATCGAAACCGAGGGGACGGGGATCCTAAAGGAGGAAACGGTCTTCAAGGATGATATCTTTGCCGCAGGGATTCCGACCAAGGGCACATACCGGTTCAACACCTACCGCCTGACCTACCGCTGGACCTTCCACGACGCGAACCGCTGGCGCTGGGGCGTGGGGGCGGCGCTGCTGGTGCGGGATGCGGAAATTGCGCTGGAGCAGGGAGACAAGAAGCAATCCCGGGATGATCTCGGGGTGGTCCCGCTTCTGCATCTATATGGCGAGTACCAGTGGACCGACACGTTGGACCTGGTTCTCGATGTGGAAGGCCTTGGATCGCCGCAGGGGCGGGCCTTCGATGTAGCGCTCAAGGCCCGTTGGAATCTTGATGAGAACTGGTACGCCTCCGCCGGGTATCGTACCCTTGAGGGCGGGTCGGACAACGACGATGTCTATACCTTCGCCTGGCTGCACTATGCCCTGCTTGAAGTGGGGTACCGCTTTTAAGTAGTACCGAAACCGTCTGCCATACCCCCAATCGCCTCATCCTGCCGCTTTCCTCGGCGCCCTGTTTGTCTTCACCGGGTACTCCAACCGGGCTCAGTCCCAAGGGGGCTGGGCAGCCAGCATCATCGTGAACCGATGCATATTCAGGCTGGATGTGTGGCCGCAACAATCTTTGCTGATGCCGGACTAGCGGATCACGGTTCAGCAAGCTCCGACTCAGGCGATTCCTCACCCGCTGGAGGCGGGGCCGGTTCCTGAGCCAGGATTCGGGGAGCATTCGTTTTCGTCAGATCAACCCACACCTCGTCCAGCGCGTAGTCGGCTCCTGCCCAGGTGAAAAAGCCGGGGCGGCCGGCGATGGGCTCAGGAGGGTCGGGCAACGTCTTTGACTGCAAATCCAAGAGATAGGCACGGTTTTTGATCTGAAAGGTTGTCCGCCAAAGGTGGTCTTTCTGATTGTCTGGGTCATCATCCACGATCCGGTTGCCCACCTCACGCACCGCACGCGATATCTTCACATCTTCGAGAAGGCCATCACCATCATAGTCCCGGTAGGCCAGCAACAAATGGTTTGAGATGACAACGATCGTGTTGATATCAACAAGCCGTGGCGGCTCATTCAGCCGGGGCCAGAGGGCATTTTCCTTCAGGGCCCTATTCGGTGAGATCGTGCGGCCCGAGATATACCAGTTGGTGATGCCGGAGGACAGACCGCGGGCCACAATGGCCCGGATCAGATACGTGTCACCGGTTTGCTGGGAGCGGGCATCGAGTATTCGGAACTGCCCGGATTCGTGCCCGATGGAATCCGCAGTGTGCAGGTCAATCTCCCACCATGTATACCGGACCACTCCGGAGGCGGTCAGAAAGGTCACCCCCTCATCGTCGGTCCGGAGAACCTCCGCCGACAGGGCGCCCTCTGCCGACAAGGGGAAGACACCGGTAGGCGTGGCACTCCAGCCTGCTGAGGCCAGGACCAGACTCAAGAGCAATACCTGAATTCTCATGGGCGGATCGTGTAATGCATCCTCCGCCCAGACAAGATCAAAGGCGTCTGGGATCCAGTCAGACGGAACCCATGGTGGGCTCGCTCCCGAACTCGTTCGCCGGCAGGTTGGTGCACTCCTTCTTAGGCTGTGACACCACATCCAACCGCTGGACGAGATTCTTCAGGTTGTCGTCGAGCCGGCCACAGGCGATGACGATGCGTTTCCAGCCGGTGGGGATGATCGCCTGCACGTGGGCGAGGTTATTGCGGAGGGTTTCCAGGTCCTTGATCGCTTTGCGGGCATCATTGCGGGAGGACCAACCGAGTGCATCGCGGACCTCCTCGTCGTAGGAAAGAATCCACCCCTTGTCTCCAAACTGGAGGCAGTCGATCAGGTCGGGGGTTTGTCCCCGCCGCACGCGTTCCTCCTGGAGTTCCTTGGCCTTGGCCAGACGCGGCTCGGACAGGCGGCTCTGCCAGCAGTCGCCGGGATAGCGGCGGCGGATCAGTTCCGTCATCAGCATCTCACTCAGGGTGATCAGGCCAAAAAGAAACATCCGCATCGGTGGCTTTTCGAGGTCGTCGAGATCGATGATGCCGGAGACCTCATTGAGTACGGTGACAAAGCACTGCCGGTTGATCGATAGCGATTTGACCACCTCAATCAGGCTGGCGGTGTCGGGTACGAGGTCATCGTCCGGGGTGAACTCGTGCAGGTAATCCGTGCAGACCCCGTCTGCGAGTTCCGTCTGCCGCACGTACCCACGAACCAATCCGTCCACCCGAATACCAACTAAATCGAATTCCCGCCCGGCCATGAACGCCTTGACCATTCCGGCATCGGCCCCGGCGTCGAAGGACGCCAGCGGTTCGGCGATATCCATCGCGGTAAAACCCTCGAAGAAGAGCCGGTGGAGGCGGGCGGCCTGGATGTGTTTCCAGTGCATGGCGCGGATGCTCCCGGTCAGCCTGTCACCAGGCCTCCTCCAACCTCCGCACCGCCTCACCGTCCGGCAGGGCCGCAAGCAGCTCCGCCACCGTCCGGGTTTCCCCGGGCAGGATCAGGTCCGGGCGGAGATCCGACATAGGTTGAAGCACAAACCGCCGTTTGCGGCACTGGGGGTGCGGAAGTTTCAGGTGATCGTTGCGGAGCTCGTTTCCGGCGTAGAGGATGTCAATGTCGAGGGACCGCGGAGCATACCGGTCCCCTTCCCGCAGGCGGCCGCCTTCGGTCTCGATGGCAAGGAGCGCCTGGTGAAGGTCATTGGTTTCGCGAGCTGATTCCAGCAGGACAACCGCATTGAGAAAGGCGAGATGCTGATATTCCGGCTTGACCCCTACCGGATCGGTCTCATAGAGCGGGGACTTTCCCGTCACGGTAATGCCCGGCTCGGTCTCAAGGCGCTTGACCAGCCATTGAAAGGTGGCCTTGCGGTCACCGAGGTTGGCGCCGAGACTGAGGGCTATTTCGCGGGCGGTCATGGGCGGATCGGAGGCTCCTCGACCTCGGACACGCAGGGATGCGGCCCAGACGTTTGAAAAATGCACGGGTGTGGACGTGAGCGTTCTAAAAGCCTCCGGTGGCCTGAAGGGCCGCTATTCGACAGCCCCGGGCAAGCGAAGTGTCGCCCGGGGTTAAGGAAAAGAAACGAACAGGAGCGCGGGTTGCGCGAGAAGAGATCGCCCATCAAAAGTTCACCCCAGTCGCGCTCAGATGTTTTTTTCTTTCCGGTTCCGGGGGCATCGCTTCGCTTGCCCCCGGCTATCGACTGGCAGGCCTTCAGCCTGCGGGCTGCGCGCGATTCAAGACCCATCTGTTTCCGGCCTCGCATAGCTCGGTCCTCCATCGGAGCCCTGGATGGGCGAGCTACCGCGAGCCCGCGGTCGTGGCGCATCGGTTCTGACATAACATCACAACCCCAGGACATCCTTCATCGAATACAGGCCCGGCTCCTTGCCGGCGACCCAGGCCGCAGCCCGCAACGCCCCAACCGCAAAGGTGTCGCGACTGGTCGCCCGATGCGATAGCTCAAGACTCTCGCCGGTAGCGGCAAAGATCACCGTGTGATCCCCGACAAAATCCCCGCCCCGAATGGCGTGAAATCCGATCTGCTTGTCCGGTCGGATATCCTTGGCAATTCCCTCCCGGCCATGGACCGAAACCTCGTCGAGATTCCAGTCCAAACCCCTGGCCACTGCCTTACCCAGACCAAGCGCGGTGCCGCTGGGGGCATCTTTCTTCAACCGGTGATGCCGTTCAACAATCTCCACATCATACCCCTTGTCCTTGAGTGCCCGGGCCGCATCTTCGAGCAGGGTAAACAACAGGTTCACCCCAAGGCTCATGTTCGGCGCCTGAACCACCGGGATCACCTGGGCGGCGGCTTCGACGGCAGCCTGCTCCTCCTTCGACAGCCCGGTCGTTCCGATCACCCAGGCCTTTTTCCATTCCGCCAACCGTTCCGCATTGCCGGCGGTGCCGAAGTGCGATGAAAAATCAATCACCACATCGGCCTGATCGACCACCTTCTGCAAATCCGACTGCAAAGGAACCCCCGGCATGATTTCCTTGTTCAAGTGCTCGTGATCCCACAGGTCAACCGCCCCCGCAAGCGTCAACTCCGGAACCGCACCGTCATACAAACACCGCAAAATCGTTCGCCCCATACGCCCCCCTGCGCCAACGACTGCGATGGGGATTTTTGATTGAAGATTGGAGATTGAAGATTGAGGAATATCGGTTGAGGAGGTCATTGGTTTATCCTTGGTTTACATTCTCATTCGCAAACGCAGTTTTACGCGAAGCGACCATGATCGCGGTCAGTTCATCGGCTTCTTTATGGAGCTTAGCCGCTTCACTTGAGGGATGCTTTTCCATGATCAGCTCGAGCCAAAACGCCGATTCATCTGCCTCCTCGATGACGATGCCAACTTTATGGGCAAAAACTGCAGCAGACCGAGCTCGGCAAACTGCCCGGTAGTTAGCCCCCACAGAGGTACCGGAACGCAGCAATTGCCTTCCCAGCACCATAAAGGTGCTGTTGCGCGGCAAAGACTCCGTAAGATCTATAACAGAGAGAGCAAACTGCTTGGTTCTTTGCTTGAGATCACTGGGTTTCATGGGCATCCAATCTTCAATCTCAATTCTTCAATCTTCAATCACAAGCCAACAGAAGTCATCGTTTTCCGGAGCTTCGCCTTCAGTTCATCGGTCATCGGAGCCAGCGGGAGCCGGTAGGACTCTTCGATTTTGCCCATCATCGCCAAAGCCGCCTTGACCGGGACCGGGTTGGTATCGAGGAACAGATCATTGAACAGGCTGTAGTACTGAAAATGCAGAGCCCGGGCTTCATTCCATCGGCCGGCCAGGGCATGGGCCACCAGTTGCGAGACCGGGGCGGGGGCGATATTTGAGGCGACACTGATCACCCCGACCGCACCCAGCGACATCATGGGAAAGGTCAGACTGTCATCACCGGAAAGAACTTCAATATCGCAGACATTGAGAATCTGACTGACCCGGTCCACGCTGCCGCCCGCTTCCTTGATCGACACCACCTGAGGATGCTTCGCAAGCTCTGCGACCACGGAAATCGGGATATCCCGTCCGGCGCGGCCCGGAACATTGTACAGCACCACCGGCAGCCCCAGGTCCGCCACTGCGGAGAAATGGCGGGTGAGCCCGAGAGCATTCGGCTTGTTGTAATAGGGCGTAACCTGAAGGGTCGCATCCGCGCCCGCATCCTTCGCATGCCGGGTTAATTCCAATGCCTCGCTGGTGGAGTTCGCCCCGGTGCCGGCAATGATCTTGATCCGCCCCGCCGAAACCTCGATTGCGGTTTCGATGACCTTTGCATGCTCCGGCATCGACAACGTGGGCGACTCGCCGGTGGTTCCCACCGGAACAATCCCCGTCACCCCGCCTTCAATCTGAAACTCAATCAGCGCCCGAAATGCTTCATAGTCCACTTCGCCCGAAGCGGTAAACGGGGTGACGATCGCGGTGAATGTACCTTCCAACATAGCCAGACCTCTTTCTCCATCAACGTTCCAACGATTGGAAAAATCATTCATAAAAGTTCCAACCCTTGGAAGATTTCCACCCTACTGTTTCCAATCGTTGGAAAAAAGCGGAATCTGGAGGGAGGCTGCGGTCAGAAGGTGAAGTTGGCAAAGGGGTTGGTAGAGCCGGGACTCGCCCCGCCGCTGTCTCCCACAACCGGACCGGTGGGCACTGCGGAAACCACGAGTCCGACATTCCCGGCGGCCAGGCTCCAGTTGGTGGCATTTCCGGACGTGGTGTTGCCGATGAACAGGTTGTTGGAGCTGGCGGCAGAAAATCCGGTCTGGTTTTCCCGGGCATGCGAGTCTTCAATTCGGACGCCGGTGCCGCCGATCGCGAAACCGCTGGCTCCATTTTCATGGGCCATGCATGAGGAGATTTGTGCATCGCTGAACACATCAATGCCATTCCCCCCGTTATAATTTGCCAGGACATTCCGGACCAAGGCCTGGCTGCCGCTAACGCCATGCACCCCATTCGAGGTGACCAGACAGTCGATGACTGAGCCCCGGGACAGGCTGATCCCGTCGTGCCCGTTGCCGATTGCATTGCATCCGCGCACCAACCCGTACGATCCGGCAATCCCGTCAAACCCATTGTGGACCGCGCTGCATCCTTCGACCGTTCCCTCGGAAACAATCATGCCGGTATTGATATTGTAAGCCGCCACGCAGTCCACCACCCGGTCTCCGCCAAGGAATCCCCAGTAGTTCGATACGGCGATCAGGTTCTCGAAGAGGACGCCCTCTCCGAGTGCGCGAATCCCGTAATCCTGGAAGCCCCGCCAGCCGACAATCGTGCCGTTCTTCACAGTGAGACCACGGCGGTCCGACAATTGATAGATGCCGATGGAGCGGTTGTTCACATTCTGGCCGGGGCCGACCAGGCTATGGCCGGCAAGGTCGATGGTCACCTGGTCGGCATTGACCAGGATTCCCGTGGTGCCCGGTGAGTCCACCGAGAGGGTTCCCGCAAACGTCGCCGAGCAGGGCCAGTCCAGAGCTTCGGGAATCTCCGAAAGCAACAGATTGATCTGATCCCCAGCGACAAATAAATAATTATCCTCATTGCCGAAAACCAGGTTGCGGGCGAAGCGAGCGCCCAGCCCTTTGCCCTGCAGCCCAATCGCACACCCGGTAATTTGATTATCCTCGACCACCGAATTACCCTCGACTCGAATGCCGACATCACCGGCCTGGCTGATCTGGCACCGGCGGACCGTGAATCCATCCTTCACGGAAATTCCATACTGTGAGACACCTTGAACAATCACATCCTCAATCAACCCATTGGCGCCAATCGAAGAAAGATTGAATCCAATACCACTCCCATTGGCCGCGCTCAAGAAACCATTCCGGATCACAATATTGGTTTGCGGAAATCCCATGGTGATTGCGCTTCCAAATGGGGAGTGAATGGAAAATCCCATCAGGTCGAGCGTCACATTGTTGGCGGCAATCGCGACAAAATTGGAAAGGTTTTGGGTCAGATAATAAGACCCTGCATTGGTGATCGCGACCGGGGCTTCCGAGAGGGGGATGCGCGGTTCCACCTGATCGAGCGTCCGATAGGTTGGCCCCGGTGGTCCAGATGGCATGAGCAGGCCCTGGGAAAAGCCCGAACACACCAGGCTCAAGAAAGACCAAAGGATGACAGTAAGCTGTTGAACGTGAAGAAAGCGCAAGGGCACACCTCATTGTGACTGTTTGTGGATTTCTCAGGGAATACACAAAGTCACCGGTTTTGTGCACCTCTTTTTTTGATTTCGCCGCCTATTTGGGCCGAAGCGGATCAAACAGGTATTCGAGCCCGTTGGCCTTGATCTCGTAAACGATCGACAACATTTTGCCCAGTTCGCCGGAGGGAAACCCCTTGCGGTGAAACCAGACCACATAGGGTTCCGGTAGATCAACCAACAGTCGTCCCTTGTATTTCCCAAACGGCATCCGGGTCCGGGCAAGCGTCAGGAGATAGGCTTGATCAACCGACAAGTTGGATGGATCGCGATTGGGCATGGTGAACAGTGTAGCGAGCAAGACAGACTCAGCAAGGTCTGTTGTCGGAGGGCCAGCCCGCAGTTGGCAAGGACCGTATTCTGCCTTACATTTTCACCCATGCGGTCCTGTCTTTTTCTATGCCTCATCCTTACCGGGTGCGCGAACTTCCGAACCTGCGACGATGCCTGGACTGGCCCGGACAAGACCAAACATTTTCTCGCCGCAGGAGGCATCAGCGCCGGCACCTACTGGATTGTCCGGGAGGGTGCAGACCTCGATCAGGCCGGGGCTTCCGCCGCCGCTATGGGGATCGCCATGGCCGCAGGGCTGGGCAAGGAGGCCCACGACTTGCATCGAAGAAATACCTGCTGGAGCTGGCGGGATGTGGTATGGGATTTCATCGGCGCCAGCGCAGGTCTGACCCTTTCGCTGGCAGCAGACCAAGGCCTATAATCAACGAGGGGACAATACCATGATCAAACACATCGTACTGTGGAACCTGAAAGACGAAGCCCATGGACTCGACAAGGAAGCGCTCGCGGTCAAAATCAAAACCGACCTCGAAGCCCTCACCGGGGTCATTCCCGAGCTGCAGCACCTTGAAGTCGGTATCAACGCCCTTCCCTCCGATGCCGCCGGTGATTTATGCCTGATCTCAGAGTTCGCATCCTGGGAAGACCTGGAAAGCTATCGTCTTCACCCCGCCCACCAGGCCCTCCTGCCCTTCATCAAAGACGCCGTCACCGCGCGGCATGTGGTGGATTACGAAGGCTGAGTTTCAACGAAAAGGTTCACGGGCACAAGCCTGGCTACGGGTCGCCCCCTCCTGACGCGTAATCTCAAACCGATCCCCGTGCTCTACCCGATCCAATCACGGCCCCAAAAGCTGGAGCTTCGCGAGGCCGAAAGATCGATATCCTTTGTCGAAGGTCACCATGCCGCAATCCAGTGCTTCTGCGTAGGCGGCCAGCCAGGCATCGGTCCACAAATTTGGGGTTGGTTCCCGGTCCCGGACCAATCGAAGCCAGACAACATTCAACCCGGTTGGTGAATCATCCCGAACCACCGATCTGGCATCATCGGTCAATGTGGCCAGACTGTCCCAAGCAGACTCCGGCGAAAGCACTCCAGAACCCATGACGGCGCGATTGGTCAAAAGTCGAAGGGTCCCCATGCGAACTGGAAGGGTGAAGATCACGCTTTCATCGGCGCAGCCATTCCACCAGGCCGAAGCCATCACCCGGTGTGGGTGCTGGACCAGAATCAACGGAAGGATGACATTGACATCAACGATCGAGGGCATGGAATCTTTCCGCTTCAGCCGAAGCCTCCGCTGCCGCCAACTCTTCCGGTGTCATATGGAGAATTGGAGCATCTGCAGGCAAGTAAATCGCAGGTAATTCACGCCGAGGAACTTTTTTCTCCCCACGATGCCCACTTAACTCATGCTGTAAAGCAGTCGTGACTAACTCTCGAAATGTACACCCACGCTCCACCGTTACGCGCTTGGCCATCCGGAATATATCATCTGGCAACTCAACCGTCGTTCTCATATGCGCATATTTATGCACATATTTCATTTTGTCAACAATATATGCTTAATTTCCTGTAATTTGGGTAAGAATTGGCTCTTTGCAGCGAGATCAGTCGGTTGGTTATTCAAGACTCCCAATCAACTCTCGCACCCTTCGCTTCCTTCGCTTCCTTCGTTTCCTTTTGTAAAACTCGTCAGGAACCCTCGCACCAGTCGACCCGCGACCCACTTCCGGTACTCGGCGGTGGACCGGATATCGGAGATGGGCTTCACCGAGGCGGAGGCGAGGCGTTCGGCTTCGGCGATGGTTTCTTCGCTCAGTGGTTTGCCGACAAGAAAGGCCTCAACCTCCGGCAGGCGGATTGCGGTGGGCGCGACGCTTCCCAGGGAGACCGCGAAGGATTCGATCACACCATCCACGATCTTCCCCCGGTAGTTGCCCATAATTTTGGAGATCGCCTGGGCGGCACGGGGACCGAGCTTTCGCCAGCCTTCCTTTGCGCCCTCGGGCAGGACCTTGCAAGTCACCGCCACGATTAATTCATTCGGCTTGAGGTCGATCTTCCGGTAGTCGATGAGGAAATTGCGGATGGGGATCTGGCGAGTGCCCTCGATGGAGGCAACTTCCACCACCGCATCGGCAATAAGCAGGTAGGGAGCAATGTCCCCGGCCGGACTTCCATTGGCGAGGCTGCCTCCGATTGTCCCCATGGTCTGGATCTGCCGCCCCCCGACCATCGAAACCGCTTCGACGAGTCCGGGCAACCCGACCTTCACATCGGCATGATTTCGAATCTGCCAGTGCGTCGCTCCCGCTCCGATGCGGATTGTATCGTCCGCTTCATCGATCCCCTTCAGCTCCGGGAGCTGCTTGAGGCTGAGCAATCGCGCGGGCGGCTTGCGGGCACCGGCCTCGCATTGGACCATCAAGTCCGTTCCGCCGGCCAGCGGGGTCGGGGGTTCAGGTTCCGCCATCATCGCGAGGGCTTCCGGCAGACTACCGGGCAGTAACAGGTCCGACGCTTCCACACACCGCAGAGACACGCTCATGATTTTGCCTCGCTTTTCGGCCAATGCTCAGCGGCAGCACTGACCGCTTCCATGATCTTTTCATACCCGGTGCAGCGGCAGATATTGCCGGCGTGGGCTTCGCGAATAATGGGCTGGCTGAGCGGTTCCCCACGCGACAACAGGTGGTACGAGGACATGATCATTCCCGGGATGCAAAATCCGCATTGGGCCGCGCCTTTCTCGACATACGATGCCTGCAGGAGGCGACCGCCCTCGGTTTTTTCCAGCCCCTCCACCGTCATGATCTCCGCACCATCTGGCACTTGGCCCGCGGCCAAAAGACAGGACACAATCAACTCACCGTCCACAATCACCGTGCATGCCCCGCACTCGCCCTCGCCACAGCCCTCTTTGGTGCCGGTCAACTTGAGATCTTCCCGCAGAACATCGAGCAAGCGGCGGCCCGGCGGAAACGTCACCGACATTTTTTCGCCATTGATGATCCAGGTTCGTTCGGTTTCCGGGTTCATGATGCGATCTCCTTGCGGGTGGATGGCATGGCTTCCCACAGGGATTCCGGGGTGATGGGAATGCGATTCATCCGAATGCCGGTTGCCGCCTTGATCGCGTTGGCGATCGCGGGGGCCAGGCCATCCATGGGAATTTCTCCAACCCCCTTGGCGCCGGGGGCGGCGTGGGGATAAGGATACTCCATAAAGTGGATGTCGAACTCCGGGGTGTCGAGAGAAGTGGGGACCACGTAGGTCTGCATCCGGTCGGCATCAAACAACCCATCGCGAATGCCCATCTTTTCCATCAGGGCATAACCGAGCGCCTGGGTGAGCCCCCCTTCGATTTGTCCCTTGGCAAGCACCGGATTCATCAGGCGGCCGATATCCCAAACCGAGGTCGCCTTCTTCAGCTTGATCTCCAGGGTCAGGGCGTCGATTTCCACTTCAACGATATTGGCGCTCCATGAATAGGATGGATAGGAGTCGCCCTTGAAGGTCTTCTGGTCCCAGACCACGGTGTCGGGCAGTTTGAACTGATGGACCACCCGCTGCATGCCTTTTTCTTCCAGAAGACGGCGGGCCACGTCCTCAAAGGTTTGCGATTGAGAAACGGCGGAACAGGTCAACACCCCATCTTCGAGATGACAGGGATGTCCGCCAAAGAACGCATCGGAGGCGTACTGTTCGAGGAGGGCCTTCATTTTTTCCGCCGCGCCATACACCGTACTGCCCACCACCATCGCGGTGCGCGAGGCCACGGTCGGTCCGCTGTCCGGTACATATTTGGTATCGGGGAGCGGGCAGTCGACACAGGCCATGGGAATCTTGAGTCCGTCAGCCGCGATCTGAGGCATGATGGTCAGGGTGCCCTGCCCCATTTCGGTCGAGCTGATCCGGATATTAACCCCGGGCTTACCATTGGGGAGCCAGTCCAGATCCAGCGCGGCCTTGGATTGCAGCCTCATCTCGCCATCCCCGGTAAAGCCGGAGCCATGACCAAAGAAGGCCACGCCGACACCAAAGAATTTTCCATCCCGGGGAACGCCGTAGGTGTTGAGAGTACGACGATTGACAAAGTCGGAGCGTTTCAAGGTTTCGAGCATGACGGCGGGGGGATCCATCTCCGCACTGATCACCTGCCCGGTCCCGGTTTTGTCGCCGGCCCGCAGATAGTTCTTCAGCCGGAACACTTCGGCATCCATGCCGAGGGCATCCGCGCATTCCTGCATGTGGGATTCCAGTCCCCAGATGGCCTGGGGAGCGCCAAACCCGCGGAACGCACCATCGGGAAAGGTATGGGTCCGGTAGACCCGGCCATCGACAAACACATGCTCGCAGTTGTATCCGAGGGTGGTGTGAAGAATTCCCCGATAGAGAACCACTGGACTTAAGGTGGTGTAGGCGCCGCCATCGAGCACAAAATCCACATGGATTGCCGTGATGGTACCATCGTTCTTTAACCCCACCCGATACTTCATCCACGCGGGATGGCGCTTGGTTGAATAGCGAATATCCTGACACCGGTCATAGACCATCTTCACCGGCTTGCCGGACTTCATCGCCAGCAGTGCACAGTAGCCGGCAACCAGGGTCGGAAACTCCTCTTTGCCGCCGAAGGCTCCACCCACCGCAGCCTGCTTGACCCGGATTTTTTCCAGTGGCAGGCCCAGGGTCACGATCAATTCGGGGGCAATGTAGTAGGGACACTGCAGGCTACCCTGCAAGAAGACCCCGCCATCCTTTTCGGGAATTGCCACCATACCCTGGGGCTCGATATACAACTGCTCCTGATGCCCGGCCCAATATTCGCCCTCGATCACCTTGTCGGCGGCGGCCAGGCCCTCGTCAACCGAGCCCTTGATAATCGTCTGAGCGGAAAGTTCATCCAGCTTGGAGCGATCAGTCTTGTGGAGGGCGATCACCTCCTCCAGGGTGTAGAGGGGCTCTAGCGGGTCGATGTCCGGCTGGATATGGGCGGCGGCCTGTTCGGCTAGCTGCCGGGTCGGCGCGGCAACCAGGGCCAGCGGCTCCCCCCGGTACCGGATCAGGTCATGGGCAAGAAACGGCATGTCCTGCCCCATCATGTCCACAATGTTTTTACCGGGAATATCCTCGGGGGTGACCACACAGACCTGGTCAAAATCGAAGGCCGGGTCATAGCGGAGCGTCTTGAGCCGACCGTGAGCCACGGGAGAGCGCACCGCAACCCCGTACCAGCAGTCGGGAATATTCAGGTCATCCACATACCGGGCCAGCCCCCGGACCTTTTCATCACCATCCCGCCGGGGGATCCCCTGGCCGACATGTTTGAACGTGATTTCCTTTGTCTGCATTTTTTCCACCTTTCCCCTTGCGCGCACGGGACAGTATACGGGCAAGGAAAAGACAGGGCAAGGGAATGCCATTGCCCCGGCAGAAAAGTCGGGTATGGTAGGGGCCAAGGAGACGGGATGAGTACTCACGAGACAATGCGGGAAGAGGTTCGGGCCCTGACCACCCGGCTGGGGGACATTATTCGCGAACAGGCGGGGAAGGATCTCTTTCGTTTGCTCGAGGATGTACGCCAGTCGGCCCGCCGGGTCCGGACCGCTCACAATCCATCCGACATCCGCCACAAGCGCTTGCTGATCCAATCCCTGACGCTGGATCAGGCCTATCCGATCGTGCATGCCTTCAGCCTGTTTTTCCAGTTGGTGAACCTCTGCGAGGAGCGGTCCCGGGTACGGGCCGTTCTTTCCCAACCCACCCTCCGGCAGTCTCTGCGCAGCATGTTTTCCGAGTTCCGGGCGTTGGGGTTGTCGTCTCAAAAAATCCGGGCCTGTCTGGAGCAGCTCGAAATTGCCCCGGTGCTGACCGCGCATCCGACCGAGAGCAAACGTCGCACCACCATGGCCCACCTGATGCGGCTATCCAGGGAACCGGAGAAAACCGACGAGATTCTCGAGGCACTTTGGCAGACCCGCGAGGTTCGGGTGGAGCGGGTCACGGTTCTCAACGAGGCCGACAACACCCTGTTCTATTTCGAGCGCACCATCTTCCAGGCGGTGGCGGATTTTTACCGATTGTTTGAGGCGGAATTACAGCGGGCCTATCCGGGGGTGCGGGTCACCCGACCCTTTCTGACCATGGGCAGTTGGGTGGGCGGCGATCGCGATGGCAATCCGAATGTCACGCCCGAGATCAGCGTGGAAGTGATGGCCCGGCAGCACGCCCTGGTCATTCAACTCTACCGCGCCCAGGTGGAAAAATTGGTGGAGGAATTGTCACACGCCACGCCGGGTGATCCGCAGGCCAAGGGCAATGCCCCGGATGCCTTTCAACCTTCCGAAACCATCCGCCGCCGTCTTGCCATCTGGCAGGAAAAACTTCAGCCGGGATTTCGGGATATCGGTGGATTACGCACGGCCCTGGAAGGCATCCGTGAAGAATTGCTGGCTCAGAAGGCCGGGCGGGCCGCCAATGGGCGGCTGACCGACCTGATTCATCAGCTTCAGGCCTTCGGCTTGCATCTGGCTCATCTTGATTTCCGCGATCACTCCGGCAAGCTCGAGGGCGCGGAAGAGGAATTGGTGCGTGAATTTGCCGCGATGAAACAGTTGCAGGAACAGTATGGGGAAGCCGCCGCCCACCGGTTTATCCTGAGCATGACCCACAGCGCCAGCCAACTCAAACAGGTGCTGGCCTGTGCTTACCAGGCCCAACTGGAAACCGTGGACGTGATTCCCCTGCTGGAAACCGTGGAGGACCTGGAGAAAGCTCCCGCGCTGCTCACCGAGTTGTGGAGCGACCCGGACTATCGCCGCCACCTGGACCGCCGGGGACACATCCAGGAAGTGATGATGGGGTATTCCGACTCCAACAAGGACGGGGGATATTTCAGCGCCAACTGGGCACTGTACCGCGCCCAGCGGGAGCTGGCCCACTTGGCGGACCAGCACCACATCCAGTTGCGCATGTTCCATGGCAAGGGCGGCACCATTGACCGGGGCGGCGGCATGAGCCATCGCAGCCTGCTCGCTCAACCCCACGCCGCCCACGAAGCACGGATCCGGATCACGGAACAGGGCGAGGTGATCTCGCTGAAGTATGCCAACCCGGTTATCGCCCGGCGCAACCTGGAACAACTCACCACCGGGGTGATGGATGCCTATTGCCTCGGGCTGGAGAAGCACCAGGTTGCCCCGGAGTGGGAAGCCTGCATGGGCGAGATGGCCTCGACCTCCAAGGCGGTCTATCGACACCTGGTCTATGAAACTCCGGAGTTTGAAACCTATTTCTGGGAGGGGACCCCGATCGACCTGGTCGAAGTGTTGCGCATCGGATCCCGCCCGACCCGGCGGGCACAGACCCGGGATCTGCGCCAGCTTCGCGCCATCCCCTGGGTCTTCGCCTGGACCCAGTCGCGCCACCTGCTGCCCTCCTGGTATGGCATCGGGACCGCCCTCGAAAAGGCGGCCAACGCCCATGGATACGATTTGATCGAGGCGATGTATCGCGACTGGCCCTTCTTCTCCATGCTGATCGACAATGCGGAAGCGTCCCTGGCCAAAACCGATTTATATATCGCGGGCCGATATGCCTCCCTGGTCGGGGATGCCTCCGTGCGCACCCGGATCTTCTCCACGATCCAGTGTGAGTATGAGCGAAGCGTAACCATGGTCAAAGCGATCACCGGTCACCCCGACCTCCTGCACAGCCAGCCGCGGCTGGCTGAGTCGATCCGGCTTCGCAACCCCTACATCGATCCCCTTCACTATATACAGGTTCATCATCTGCAAGCCTGGCGAACCGATCCAAAGGCCAAAGACAACGATGCGCTCCGCCGCCTCCTCGCCCTGACCGTCAACGGGATCGCGTTCGGGATGAAGTCAACGGGTTGATGAGGCGGGCTGGAGCCGGTGGACGAGCCAGTGGCCGGTAAAACATCCGAGCCAGAGCAGCGAAGCGGTGACATGCACCACCACCCACACATTCCGCCACCCCTCGCTCACCGATGTTTGCAGGGCGTAGCCAGAAAGAATCATCGGGGTTGCCGTGTAGATCATCGTGATGCCGGTTCTGCGGCCTTCGCGAATCCCCCGCTGGCGATAGGTCAGGGCATGCCCCCACCAGAACGAACCGATGGCAAAGATCAGGAGCGGAGCCACCAACACATGGGCATGCTGGACATGGGGCTGCCACGGGTGGTTGACCACGCTGTACCCCTCGGTAGATGGGGTCATCCCATACAACATCCAGGCATAGACCACCCCGGTGAACCCAACCGAGAGATTGGCCAGATGCATCAGCCTGTACCCCCACGCCGTCATGGCGCCCCCCCATAGAGAACATGAAAAAGCGCGGCCATGCGACGGACGCTATCGGTGGTGGCACGTGCGGTCAGGGTCGCGCCGGTAATTCCATCCACCCCACGCCCCACGCGCAACTCGTCGGAGAGTACCCAACCGCCAAACCGGTCATACCACCGGCCGGGCGCCAGGTAGTCCTCCGGCTCGGTGAATGCGAGGACTTCAACTGCAGCAACGGTACCATCCATCGCCAATGCAACCATCAGCGTCTGGGGCAGGGTGCGCACGCGATGGACATCGAAGAAGACCACCGCAACCTGCTTTCCTCCGTGGCGAATTTCATATGGATACACCACATCCGAAGTCAGTTTTGTACCGGCAAGCTGCGCCACCCGTTTGCTTTGCTCCCGGTCAAGAAATACGGTGGTGCGCTCGACCTCCGCTCCGGGATACACCTGGGCAAGCGCCGCATCCACCGTCAGGAATGTCTTTGCTGATGCCACTCCAGCTGCCATCAGGAACCAGGTTGTGAAGAGAGTCCAATCCAGGACCGGGCGCCGGGGTGACATCAGAAAATATACCCCATACCGAGGTTGAATTGGTTGATTCCCGAGTCATCACCCCGGTCATACATCTGGTACTCGGCCTTGAACACCAGTTCATCGATGGGCTTGATATTCAACCCGAGGGTGAGAACGTCAGCCTGGTAGCGGTCGGAGGAGGCAAAGCCATCCGGAACCTCGGCCTGGGTGTCGTAGGCCTCGTAGCGAATGAACGGAATCACCGCGAGTTCGCCGGCATCCACTTCGTTGAGTACATCATAGCCGGCTTCGATGTACCAGCCGGAGAGGGTTTCCCCGATCGACTGGATCTCCGCATCGGCCACGGGTGGCTCGCGGTCAGCCGCAACAAGACGATTGAGTGCCGCGACATCGTCCAGTTCGGCCTGCACGGCGAGACCACGCACACTGAGTCCGCGCCAGCGCCACTCCGCATGGGCCTCGGCGATGAAGGTGTCCACGGACACCTCCAGATCCTGCCCGGAGCCGCCATAGTAACCCGCAACCCCGAGGGTCAGGCCCGGCACACCACGCCAATCAAGGCGGACCACCCCGGCCAGATCCTCGGCGAGCGCCTCCGAACCCTTCTGCCGACCGCCGCGAAGCCCGTCGGGTTGAAAGTCCTCGCCCTGAAGACCATTCACCACAAAGGCTTTGTAGGAAAAATCACCCACCTCACCAAAGACCCCGGCCCCGTTCTCGCGCCAGGTGGAGGGAATGATTACCGACTCAATATCGGGCCGCCGGGCTCCATAAAACGTGGTCGGCTCATGGTACTCATTGATGAAACCCATCGGGATCAGAACAAGCCCGGCGCGGAAATTGACCGCCTCGTCCCAGAGGTAGTCGATATAGGCAAACTCCACCGAGACCGAACCCTCCTCGCTGGTCGAGGCATGCTCAAACTCAAACTCCGTATTCAAGACCCAGCGGTCGGAAAATTTGTGTCCGATATAGAGAACAGCCCGCAAAAAGTCTGCCTCCGACGGGGTCTCGCCCTCGAAATTCTGGTACAAAGCCTCGCCGTAGCCGCCGATGGAGAGCCCCTGCTCCTTGGCGTATATCTTCGAGGCCGCCGGACCCAGGCCGTAACGGCTTTCCGTGGCCGGGAGAAAGACATCCCCCATCCGCTCGCGCTCCAGCTCCGCTCCCAGTATCTGGATCCTTCGCTCCAGCTCGGTGATCCGCTCCTCCGTGGTTTGGGCATACACCCCACCCCCCAGAAGCATGCATCCAAGCACCAAGAGGCTCATCCCAAAAGGTTTATACAACATCACATTCATTCTCCTTTAATCCAGATTGATTTAGTTGCCATGCCTATGTGATGTATACGCAACATGTGTTTTATATGTCAAACATTTATAGCCGACGTTGAACTCGGAGACAGGTGGCTTATAGTACGACATGCATTACCCGCGCATCGAAATCTACTACGCGGAGATCTGCGGCCTCTGTCATCAGGCCATGGACTACTTCCGGTCAAAGGGCTTGCCATTCACCGCCTACGAAGTGCAGTGGGATCCCGCAGCCGAAACCTTCGTAGATTCACCGGTCCGCCAAGCTTTGTTTGATCGGTGCGGAGGCCCGGTGGATTTTGTTCCGCACATCTTCATCGACGGGCATCACATTCCCGGCTGGCGCAGGCTGGAACCGATGATCGAATCCGGCGAGTTGGACGGCTTGCTTAAACGAGACTGAGCAGCCTCGCCCTGCCTCCCTCAACCAGGGTGGATGGATAAGCCCGGCTCAGCGAATGGAAAGCGCCTCGGCGGCCCCGTGACTGAAATTCAAACTCAACCCTGCGGACCCATTGGTGGTGTCCACCCGGTGAACCCCAGGCCCCTTGACCAGATAAACCAGCATCAGGAGGGTGAACACCGCAGTCATCTTCAGCACAAACCACGGCAACTGATCCCGCTTCTGTTCCTGAATCAGACGGTACCCAACGCTGCCTTTTGGATATGGATTTTTCTGAAACATTTTTTCTCCCTTCATGCTCCGTCATGATCCAACACAAAGCACGGGACAACAAATTAGGATTCAGTGGACTTTTCTTTTGGCCTGAATTGAGCCCGTTCCATGTTCGGCGTGCGAACTTCGGGAACCGGGGGTTGATCCTGCTCGGTGGGGGGCTTACACTGGGCCCATGAGCCTGCATATTGTCTTTGTCTCCGTGCATGTTAAATCCGGGTTGGAGGATGCGTTTCGCAAAGCGTCCCTGGCCAATGCGTCCAAGAGTATACTGGAGCCGGGGGTGGTGCGCTTCGATGTTGTCCAGCAGACAGAAGACCCGGCCAGGTTTGTGCTCGTCGAGGTCTACCGCACACCGGAAGATGTCGCGCGTCACAAGGAAACCGCGCATTACCTGACTTGGCGGGACACGGTGGCGGAAATGATGGCGGAGCCGCGGCGGGGGGTTGTCCATACCAATTGTTTTCCCGCCGATGAGGCTTGGTGATGCCAGCTTTTTCCAGGGTTCACGGTCCGGCGGAATGCCAGACCCTGCCCTCGTTCGAATTCTCCACCGCTCACCGAATCGTGTTTGGCACCGGTTCGTCCAGCCGGATACCCGAGTTGACGCAAGCACTTGGCGACCGAGTTCTGCTCGTGACCGGCGCGCATCCGGAGCGTCTGCCCGATACAATCACGAAGGGGGCAGGGGAGGTTCTTCGCATCACTGGCGAACCGACGTTCGAGCAGATCCAGAAAGCACTCGCTACGGTGCATCAATTCAAGCCGGAGGTCATCCTCGCAGCCGGCGGCGGAAGTGTTCTCGACGCGGGAAAGGCAATGGCGATGCTCGCCACCAATCCGGGAAATCCCCTCGACTATGCCGAAGTGATTGGTGCGGGGCGAGGCATTGAGCACCCGAGCCTTCCCATGATCGCCATTCCCACCACTGCGGGAACCGGATCGGAAGTGACCAGGAATTCGGTTCTGAAATCGGAGACTCACGGGGTCAAGGTCAGCCTGCGGCATGCCAGCATGCTGCCGACAGTGGCGGTGATCGACCCCACCCTCACCCTGAGCCTGCCCCCTCGGGCTACCGCGACAACCGGAATGGACGCGCTTTCCCAGTGCATGGAACCCTACCTATCCTGCCGGGCCAACCCGTTCACTGACGCTTATAGCCGGGAAGGCATACGCCGGGCCGCCCGGTCGCTGGTCCGGAGCTATCGTCATGGCGATGACCTCGCCGCCCGCACCGACCTCTCACTGGCGGCCCTGTGCAGCGGCATCGCCCTCGCCAACGCCGGATTGGGCGTGGTACACGGATTTGCGGCCGCGATCGGTGGACGGTTCAACGCTCCGCATGGTGCGATTTGCGCTACCCTGCTGCCCTGGGCGATGGAGGCCAACTGGTCCGAAGCTGTGGCCCTCGGCCGGAGCGACACCCTCAACCGTATGCAATCCATGGCCCGGTGGCTGACCGGGCGGGAAGCGGCCACAATTGCCGATGGCATCGCCTGGTTGCATCATCTCCGGGATGACTTGCAAACCCCGGCCTTGAGCAAGTACGGAATCACCGCCGACCACGCGGACGACCTGGCCGAAACCGCCCTGCGCTCCAGCAGCATGAAAGGGAATCCGTTTCCCCTGTCCCGCAACCGCATGCGGGATGTACTTCTGGAGGCGCTGGCATCATGACGAACCTGCACCAAACGCCCTTCGAGGCTGTACCCCCGGAAAACAAAGTCCGCCTGTTCGGGGTATCCTATGTCCACCTTCCCGACGACCGGGGAGGCGACCTGTATATCACCCGGGACGGCTGGCCCTATGTGCAGTCCTTGATGCCCAGTGTCTGGTACGACCACCAGCGCTTTCACAAAGAAGGGCAAAGACTGACCGGGGGTACCGGAACCGTGTACCGGTTGTTGTGTTCCCCGCCCGGCCAGCCCAGGGTCGAGCTGGTCATCAAGTTTTCCAGATTTGCCGAACATGTTCCCTTGTTCATGCCCAGCACCCTGCCGCCCGACCTGCCCCGCGAACTCGCCATGCACGCCCGCTTCAACAGCCCCTTCGAGGAGTTTGGCCTGCTGGAGGATCTGCGCCGGGGTCGGTTCGGCCCCCCGGAATTGTCGATCCGCACCAAGCGGGCCTTCGCCATCTACTGCCCACCCGAGCGCTTTCCTCTCTGGAGCCTGGGACGCAAGCAGAGTGAATTCATGATGTACGAAAAGGCCCTGGAGCAGGACCAGGCCGCTCGGGGTGGTGAACCGAGAATCCACCTCGATATCGACCGGCAATATGTGCTGCTGTTCGGTTGGGTGCGGGGAGATAATGCCGAGGACCTGCTGGAACAAGGGGTGATGACTCAGGAAGAGGTCGAGGCCCTGTCCGACCGGGTCCATCGGGAACTGGCCCTCAAGGGATTCCGGATTCTCGACAACAAACCCAAACATTTCATTCTCCGCCTCGGGCCAGACGGCAAACCCATTCAGCGCAACGGACAATGGGTGTATGTCCAGGTCGACTTTGAACTCCTGCAACGGACAGACCCCTACCTCGAAGTGATCAAGAGAGACAGGGCCATGAAGGGCACGTCCGCCACTTAGAGCAAAGGGAGAAATACAAGCGCCATGGCATTCCGGTTCGCCAGAGACGGCGAACCCTACCTTGCCCCGGAATGCCACCAGGGACAATACGTCGCGGTATGGGCCACCCCACCACGGTTATGTCGGGCAAGACGATCCGTGATATCCGTCGTACAGCCGGTGTAATGCTGCGAGGGTACTGAACACGGGCTAGAAGTGCCGACGCGAAAATTCGCGGCCAGAGCCCGACTTGAGGTACTTCTCAAAGGCGCGGGCCTTGTCCTGCGAGACAAACCGGATCACCGTCTCCATGCGCCAGGGACGATGCTTCGCGGTATGGGTCACTTCACCACGGTTATGTCGGGCAAGGCGATCCGTGATCTCTGTCGTACACCCCGTGTAATGCCGCGAGGGTTCCGACTCGCTCTTCAAGATGTAAACGTAATGATATTCTGGCATGCCAAGCCGTAGTCTCGCAGCGCTGAATACAAGTCCGCCTGCGCCCCGCGTGCGGGGACTCCGGCGTGACAGCCTTCGCTCTCTGCTGCGCTGCGAGCGAAGGCTGGTGGGCGATACTGGGCTCGAACCAGTGACCTCTGCCATGTGATGCGGGTCCAGGAGACATTCGCAATTGTATGGTTATGAGCAACTTGCGGTGAATTTAGACCCTTGTGCTAAATCGCATAACGTGCATAAAACGCACACGATGCATAGTGGGATGCATCAATCGCCACTGAACTGCCACTTTTGGGGTGGCCTCTTCTTGATATTAATTTACTAGCGTTTATCTGTGTAATCAAAGAGCATTGGTGTCCATCCAGTTTTGGGACTCTACGGGCGCCGGATGCCTAGATTTAGTTGAATGAAATCACCTGCCGAGGAAATTGAAAACAGAAGCCGTCGCGGCTGGGAAATGCTTGAAAAAGGGCTCGAATGCCAGACAGCGGTCCTTCTCGCGGGCGCAGGCTGCAGCATTGGTGCCGGTTATCCAACATGGGGCGGCTTAATTTCAGAACTCGCAAATGACATAGAACCAGGATTTATACCGCGGGCATCAGGCCAATTGGACAAGCTCCAGGAAATTTCAGACTTTTGCCTAAAAAAATACAAGAGTCTCGACGCTGTTTCTCGATTTATCAATCGACGATTTAAGCCGAGGAATCCTGCATACAACAACTTTCACCGTAGCCTCATGAATCTACCCTTCGCGGGCCTGACCACGACAAACTACGACCACGTATTGGAAGATTCGTTGCGATCTTTACTGGCGCCTGAACAGCTCAGTTGTGTGCCTGTGAATCTGTGCGACGAGAGTAAACGTCTCCTAGTATTAGATTTTTTTAGAGATCTCGGGGCAAAGAGTCGCGATTTGCATCGCATCCTGCATCTCCATGGCTCATACGATCTTCCCGATCAGGTAATGTTGACGGTGAATGATTACAGCCGTTTCTATGACGGGTTCATTGTCGATGGGGCGGGAAAGCGCCAACAGGTTGATGAAACGCTGACATATCATCGAAAGACCATTTGGGCGCTTTTGGCAACGCGAATGGTAGTATTCGTCGGTTTCAGTCTCACGGACGATGTATTTAATTCAGTCATTGATGTGCTACTACACGATGTTAATCGAATCAATGAGCGGCTTCATGTTGCATTCATGGGCATTAGATCCGTCGATGATATGCTAAGACAAGAAGAGCGGTTTGAGCTTCTAGCTGTTGCCCCGATATACTACGAACTGGGAACTGGACCAGGCGATCCTCACGCCAAACTTTATCAACTCGTTGAGGAGCTTGAGGCGAAGTATCACATATGGAAGCCGCGTTCAACGGTCCGTGCAATCTCCGCCAGAAACGAGGAGATGTATCCGTGAAAATCACGCGTACAAGTCTCCACGACTCGCTGGAGCGCTTCGTCGTCGCAGGCCATGGGGTACTCATCGGGAATCCCGGCGTGGGCAAGACGCACTCGCTAAAAGAACTGGCAACAAGGGCGAAAAAGACTGGAGGCGCCTCCCTTCGCATATTGTTCGATCAAATGGGTATCGATACAGCCGGAGATATCGAGCGGGCCCTTGGAATAGACGGGGATTTGGTTGCATTACTGGAAAGCGACAGTGACGCCACACCTGAACGTCCGGGTTATCTCATCCTAGACGCATTCGATGCGGCTCGTTCGGACACGGGTCGGCGTCAGCTTGTTCACCTGATTCGGCGAATAATCCACGACATCGGCGATAAATGGCACGTTATTGTTAGCGTCCGCACCTACGACGCCCAACGGTCGACGGAGCTTCTCGATCTTTTTCCTGGCGGAGACTTCGAACCGGATTTTTGCTCTTCTAACATTAAGTGTCGCCATTTCTGGATTCCATCGTTGCGTGATGAAGAAAGAATGGAAGCTGTCGCAAGCATCAAGGGACTGGACAGCATCTTTGACGGGGCTTCGCAGAGCTTGAAGGAGCTTCTGCGGATTCCGTTTAACCTATGGCTCATGGAAAAAATTCTGACTACTGAGGAACCAGGCCGCCAACTCGGACAAATCACCTCTGAAGTCGGGCTACTTGAAGAGTTCTGGAAGGCGCGCGTGGAGCGAGGCGTCAAGGCTGACGCCCGAAATATGGTGGCAAGAATTGTCGCCCGCGCCATGGTTGCGCAATCGTCACTTTCTGTGCAATTGGAGCAAGTCTATGACTTGAAAGCAGACGAGACATGGCAGGAACTTTTAAGTGTTGAGGTCCTGGAAAAAGTTGGACGCAAGAATCAGGATCGCGTGGCTTTTCGACACAATATGCTTTTTGACTATGCAGTGAGCAGGTTGCTGATTGACGATTCACCCGAAGCCCTCGCCGCCTTCCTGAAAGAGGACAAGGCGCGCGCTCTCTTTCTTCGGCCAAGCCTCTATTATCATTTCGCCTCGCTATGGCAATCGGATTTGCCCACCTTCTGGGAAACGTATTGGCGCATGCTGTTTGATGACTCCATGCAGGTCCGCCTTTTTGCCACCTTGCTGCCCCCCCTTGTCGCTGCACGCGAACTCCGCAACTCGGAACAGTTATTGCCGATCATGGGTCGCAGGACGAAGGAGAAGGCAGAAACAGACAAGGCATTAAGGCGCGTTTTACAGGCCCTGCGGGTTGTCGAGGCCGAGACTCCCCCACGAGATACGGCAATAGACGAAGGCTGGGTCCAAACAGTTCGAGTCCTCGCCGCAGATTGCAGTGATGACTTGTCATACGAGCTTGGCACGTGGACGGAGCGGGCACTTCGTCGGGTTAAGCAAGAACCGAAAGAATCACTGCGGCGTGACTATGGTCAAATCGCGCGCGATCTTTTCCGTTGGATTTGGGAAAGGCGGAAGGCTTCTGACGGGGCACGATTTGATGGGCAAGGCAGTCGACTCATGCTTCCGTTAGTAACAGAAACCTTTGGCACCGATCCAGTAGTATCGAGGGCGATCCTTGAACCGGTCTTGGAACTTTTGAGGGTGGACGGCTTCCCCATAGATTTCGTTTACAGGCTGGCCGATGAAGTCCCTAACATTTGGCCGCACGATCCCGAATTCGCATCACTGATATATTCAGCGGTTTTTTCGCGCACGGAATCGAGCGAAGAAAAAACGAATATGGGTCCGCCTGTGCTACCGATGATCAGCACGCGGCGACAAGACTACCGAATGTGCTTTTATGTCTTGAAGCAACATTTCCCAGCCTTCATCAAGGCCTGTCCGATAGTGGCTGCCCACACCGCTCTTCAGGTTATAGAAGCATATGTGCAAACAGAGCACATTGACCTTAAGGAAAATATACCAGTAGCCGAGGATTTCCTTTTCCGTGGCGGTACGGCTCGGTTCGTACAGGATTTGAGCTGGATATGGAATCAGGGACTCAGCCGCCGCAAAGATGAGATCGAAATCGCCGGTACTTTATTCACTTATATTCGCGATCTCGCGGAAAAAGATGATACGAAACAGTTGGATGAATTCCTGGATATTTTCCGGGATGACGCGCGGGCGGGCTTTGCCTGGGGTCAACTACTTCTTGCAGGCGCAGAAAAACCTTCGACGCTCGGCATCCGCCTGTTTGATTTATTCGTTGCCAAGCCGATCCGTACCCATAGCGAAACCTGCTACCAACTTGGCGAATGTCTGAAGACAACCTATCCGCATCTTTCTGTCGCGCAGAGAACTGCGATCGAAAAAGCATTGCTTGAAGTGCCAGCCGGTGAAGACCCCGAAGATGCGGAATATCGGGCGCGTGATCGAGATAAAATCCTAGGCTGTATCCCCGAAGCGTTAATCGCAACATCTGAAGCAATAATGCTTATTAGGGCCTTGAAAGAGACCGACAAACTACCCGCCAATGAACCTTCTGAACAGTTTACCTCGGAATGGAGGAATTACTCGACAGATGACTTCTTGAAGGAAAAAGGCGCCGATATAACCAAACCCGCCAACATTCAACTCCGCAACTTCGAGGAAAAACTAAAGGCCTTCGTATCAGATCATCGCAATAAGAAACCGACCCCCGCTGATGTATCGGCATTTTTGCCCCAGCTTCAAGAAGTGTGGAAGCTTCTGTCCAATCCTGGCGATGCCGAAACACCGGTAATTGAATACCTATGGAACTGCGTATCTGAAGCGACGGCCACTGCTGCGCGCGGGTGTGAACGACCAGATTCAGACGAGTATCGGTTGTGCCGGGAAATCCTGATTCGAAGCGCACACCACGAAAAGCCCACGCCAGACCCGAAGTGTGATGAGAAGTATACTTTTCCTCATTGGTCACCGGCCCCACGCAATGAGGCGGCTCAGGGATTGCCATGGCTTGCTGTGTGGAACAAAAATGATTTGGATGTCGTCAAAACGTTAAGAAGACTGGCGAATGACCCCGTTCCGTCTGTGCGATTTCTCGCAATCACAGAGACCTGGCGACTAAACGGAAACTACGAGAAAGAATGTTTCGAAATCTTGAATGACGTTGCTAGTCGTGAACAGAATTTGGTTGTTCTATCGGGCCTCAGCGACTCGATTGGACACCTTGTCGGTAAACATGAGCACGAATGCGTCGTAATCCTGAAGCGCATATATGACAATATTCGAAGCGAAAAAAGCGATACTCTGTTGCAGCAGCTTGTGGATATCGTGGTCTGGCTTGCCCTAAGCCAGGCAAACACCTGGGCGCGCGAAATCATGGAATCTTTCCTAGCCGACCCAGTTTCGCATCCACGAGAGCTTCAGCGTGCGACACTGGAGGTGCTTGAGTTGCTTACACCTCAATGGACATCGCGCGATGATTGTCGTCCTCAAACCGAGCGTTCAAAAGCATGGCTCATTCGAGCGATACATGCTGCTGCAGACGGTCTGCGCAACTTTTGTGAATCCAAAACTGATCCGAATTCTGAAGAGGCGCAGAAAATCGCGCATGGACTTTACGGTGTAATCGATGAGGTTGTTACGCGGACCTACTTTGCCGCAGGTTTGTTCAAGGAGTCGAAGAATAATCCACCCGTAAGCTTCGAAGAACTGCACCGATATTTCACTGAAATGCGGCCAGTGCTTGAAGAGGTGCTCAACGTCTCGAATGTAGCAAGGGGTGGCATGCTCGCAGCCCCGACAGCACATCACTTTATGCAACTGCTCAATGGTGTGTTGGCGTGCGATCCAAAGGTCGTACTCGGTATGGCTACTCGGGTAGTCAAGGCCTCGCTAAGTGGTAGCTTCCAATTTGATTCGATGGCTGTTCGCGAGGTGGTCAGCCTGGTCGAGTCCATTCTCTCGGATCACCGCGTTGACGCCCGGGATCAGGAATCGTTGCAATATCTGCTCGATCTTCTAGATATCTTTGTTGACGCGGGTTGGCCGGAAGCCTTGAACTTGGCCTGGCGATTAGATGAGGTTTTCAGATAAGGAATCGACAATCTGTCTTACCTTGCGAAATGAAACCACAAACCTTCCATTGGTAAGCATCCTGCCGAGCACCACTTCCGGCTTATATTGTCTGTGTCGTAGGGTTAGCCTACGACATGTACGAAATCCATTCCAACCAATCTTAAGACCGACACCCGTGGACGGGTACTGTAGATTTCCCGGCTATCATTCATATGCACTGCCAGACTGTGTATCGGTTCCAACTCCAGCTAAAGACCTCGAAAGAAATGTCGTTCGTTTTCCTTTAGTCTAAATGGATATGGATCACCAATCGGTTCACAGCCGGGTACCGGTGGGTAGAAAAGAACTAGGTTGTTACCTGTCTGGTAAACGCTCGTGAAGATGATGCCTGAATATCCCCAATAACGAGCGACATCGGCAATAAATCGAGGAACAAAGTATTCGGGTTTCCAAGATGATGTACCGTTAGGTTTTTCGCTGATCATCCCGCCATATATTAATGCGGCAGGCAAAATACCCAGATCGGGGTTCATCTCTCCATAGTCAGTGCGAAAATCAAGAATGTTGCTGATCAGCTTCAATTGATATTTCTGAATGGCACATATCCCGTCCTTATGAGGCGATATCTCACGAAGTGCTGTCGTCGGATTATCGGCCAAGTAAAGAAACGACTGGCCAAAATGATTGTATCGACCCTCTGGCACTTCGACATGAGCTGGATCGGGATTGCCCATCTGAGAAGTAGGATACATTCTGCCGCTCGAATCGAATAACCGGGCACGATAATAGATTCCGTTGCACTCATATGTTGACCGGACAGTTCGAATAGCCTCACATATTTTTATTCCGGTTTCGTCTTTATCGATAGCCCCCAAATACGGATACGTTTTCAGGTGTTGAGCAAATCTTTCAAGTTCATCTACAAGCTCTGGACGAAACACATCTTCGGCCAGTCGCTGAACCTCCTTGTCATACTCGGAGCGATATTGAACCTCACCCCAAGGTTCAATTCCAGCGCCACAGTTAGGACAAACCATACCATCGAAAACCGCCTCTTGTTCCTCTTGGCTCAACTCGACATCATTATCAAATTCGAAGGTTAGTAGTAGGTCCTCCGCTTCGGTATGGGGACCAGTCCAAATAAAATCTCCGTCGCATCTGGAGCAACAAGTCGTGCAGGCAACAATTTCTTGCCGTAGAAATTTTCGAGCGAGGTCCAATTTGTCTTGTTGATCGTTCATTGTCTTCGCTCAAACTGATTGCGAGAATATGCCAGAAGACATGTCCGAACTGAATCCTGATTCCAAGCCAGAGCAGTTGCCCCTTTTTGAAGTTTCCCAACTCTCCGTGTCACAAGGATGCCACGAAGCCGTTTTAGGCTTAGTGATAACAGAGAGTTCTTCTGTTGTAAGTCGTAGACAACAAGAAAAATAGGGGTGGTGGCAGATGGGGGATTTGAACCCCCGACCAAAGGCTTATGAGTCCTGTGTTCCATAGGAAATGTAGTGTCGAAAGGGGCAGAAGAAACCTTTTTCCAGTTCTCGCCCTTCGGTTTTCCAATTCTCAGCCCATCCGCTCCGCCCCCCCTCGAATGCAATCTCGATGCAGGAACCGCCACTTCAATCGCCACCTGTGAAGTGAAATGGTTTTGGGGATTGTCGTAAGTTGTTGGTAATAAATGGTGGGCGATACTGGGCTCGAACCAGTGACCTCTGCCATGTGAGGGCAGCGCTCTGACCAACTGAGCTAATCGCCCGAAAGGAAGGGCTCCTTCAAGGTGTGGAAAACGTAAGCCAGCCCGGTTGGGAAAGTCAAGCGTGGTTGGTGAGTACGCTCATCGCATCGACCAGGGAAAGGGCGGTGATTTGATCGGTCAGGGGATAATGTTTCTCCCCCGGATAAACGACCCAAAGGTGTTCCAGTTTTAGATCTTCTATCGCGACATGCATGGACTTGGTTGTTTTGGGGGCATCCGTGCACTTGAATTCGAAGCCCCATCGCTTACCGCGTCGGTGCAACAACAGATCCAACTCGGCTCCGCGTTGGGTTGCATAGAAATAGGCTTCACGATCTCCGTAAGCGGACAGCACCTGCTCCGTGGCAAAGCCTTCCCAACTGGCTCCGTATCGAGGATGGGATCGAAGATCCGTCCTATTCTCAAGGCCTAGCAGGTGATGTAGAATTCCGCTGTCACGCAGATAGAGTTTTGGCGACTTGACCAGACGTTTACCGAGGTTTTCATACCAGGGCGGAAGTAGTCTGGCCATGAAGGTGCCGACCAACAAGTCACGGTAGTGATTCACCGCCACCGGACTTACATCCATGGATCGAGCCAGCTCCGCAGCATTCCAGGTCTGGCCATGGTAATGGGCAAGCATGCGCCAGAAGCGACCCAGTGCGGCTGGCGATACCCTGGACCCGAGCCCGGGGATATCCCGTTCAAGAAAGGTTCGGGAGAAATTGTCCATCCATCGAACCCAGGCATCGTCTGAGCCCGCGAGGAAAGCGCGGGGGAAGCCGCCTCGCATCCATAGGCTGGATTGCTGTCCAGCTCCTACCTCGATCAACGAAAGGCCGGGAACATCGACAAACTGAATGCGTCCAGCCAAGGTTTCCGAAACGCCCTTGACCAGATCCCAGGATGCGCTTCCGAGCAAAAGAAAGACAGATTTGCGCTTGGGATCGTCACACAAAGGTCGTAAAAGCGTGAAGAGTTCCGGCATGCGCTGAACCTCGTCAATGATCACCAGCCCAGTTTGCTCGCGGAGTAGTATTTCCGGGGTGTTGCTCATCGCTTCCCGGGTTGCTGGTTGCTCCAGATCGAAAATCGAGGTAGGGCCGGGCCATTCAGACGTAACGTACCTGGCCAAGGTGGTTTTCCCCACTTGCCTAGCTCCTAAGAGGGCCACTGCCGGAGACTCGTCCAACCGCACACGAATGGCTTCGATCAGCCCATCCCTCACAATTAATTGTTGCATATCAAACCACTGATATCCGATATACAACAATAAGTCAACTTTTATCGGCTCGATTCATCCAGCGCGCTTAGGTCAGTTCAGCACCGCACGGAGGCGGAGGAAGTCGGTTTGGTTTGTGCCAGCCGGGGTGATTCGAATTTGTTCGCGGGTCTCCGACTCGGGGGTTTGGTCAAGGATGATCGCGACTTCATTGGAGGGATCTACGCTGGTTGATTGGAGCAGCGGTCCTCCCACCCACGACAGGAGGTTGCTGCTGACGTCGACAGCGAGGGTGACTCCGTCGACTTCCAGGGCATGATGGAAGACCATATGTGAGCCGTGCTCTTCGTTCCATGCCGGGAGGAGATCCGGTTGGCTATCGGTTGCATAGTCGAGCAGATCCGGAGCGCCATTGGTGTTGTGATCGCCGTCGGGATCGGTTGTGCCGAGATGGGCCATGGACCAGGAGGGCCAGTCCCACAGAGTGGTAAAGGTTACATTGGATCCATAGGCAACCCCTTCGGTATTGGTGGCGGTGACCCGGATCCTGTAGGTGGTGTGCGGTTGCAAACCGGTAAGGGTTTGTTCTTCCACATTGGGCACGGTGCCGGTCGCCGAAACCCATGCGGTGGAGGTTTCGGATACGGTAGCGGTGCCATAGTCGAATCGCCATCCAGAGGAGAGCCCTGCGGCGTCGACAACGGCCCGGACGAGCACGGAGGTGGAACCAACATCATGTGCCGGTAGGCTGCAGGCGGAGGGTGGGGCAAAGACATCGGGGGTGAGCAGAAGTCGATGGGTGTTATAGGTTTTGTCGGGGCCGCCATCGAGGTGGCCGGTGGCGAGGATGTAACCCGCATCGTTGACCGCGACGCACCGGTCGAGGATGAAGTCCAGATTATCCTGCAGAAGCTCATTCAGATCTTCGGCCTGCCATGTGCCTCCGGTCCTTGTCCACCGGGTCGCGCTGGTTTCCTGAGGTGCGTCGGATTTATGGGCTTCCCCGACCATCACGTCGTGTTCGTTAAGATCAGCAATGGAACCGGTGTCAGGGGAGTTTTGAGACGGCAGGGGAAGGGCGATCATGGTGGAACCTGACTCGCTAAAAAAGGGATAGTATAAACGTGGAACAGAATAGATCGTCACCATCCCGGCCACATGCCCGTGATTATTGATGACGCTGGGGACCACGGTTCCATTGGTGACCACAAAGTCGGTGAAGGTTCCGTCGGCAGCGCGGCGGAAGGCGTGGTAGCCATTCGAATTGGACCAATAGCCTGCGACATCTCCATGGTCATTGATGCTGTTGGCTTGCGCCCGGGTCGCGTCTGGCGTGATGTCCGTTTTCAAGCCGGTTTCCGTATCGAGGATCCATGCGTGGTCGGTGTAGCCCAGGGAAGACCCTGCGCCGCTTCCGGATCCCGGCCGGGTGGCATAACCGACGGCCTGACCGACCGAGTTCATGTCCTGCACCGGGCTGTGGGTCACAAAGCCATTCTGGAAGTGGTAATCCTGACCATCATAGTAGGTCCAGGACCATGAATAGGAGAAGCTGTACCCGGCCCAAAGCCATGCGGAAATATCCGTCTGGCTCGCGCCCTTCACATAGGCCCCGCTTCCCTGGACCCACGTGGTGCTGAACGTACGGTTGCCCGCAGTGAGCCCCTGGCCGTTGTGCGCGACGGGAACAAAATCTCCGGTAGTGCCAGCCGGGGCCACCGGAACATACCGGTCGAAATGGGGCAAGGAGGCCAACTGCGAAGTGGACCATCCGGTGATGTCGGTCAGGATATATTCAGACGGGATCCCCGCCACCACAATGGATGCGGACCACAGGTGTAGAAGAAGCGAACCCCAGAGGATGAGGTGAGGGCGGATTCCTATCATGGTTCAACCACGACCATAAAGAAGGCCGCCTGACCGGCAGTCTCCGGCAGGGTTATTTCATTCAGTGGAGGTGAGGCACTAATTCCGGTTGCTACGGGTTCAAAGGAGTCGGACAGGGACAGGGACATCAGTACAGTGTAGGTCCGTCCGGGGGCGCTGGGCCAGCGCAGTTTCATGCGCGTTGAGATCTCGGGCGCGGTCTCGACCATGAAGACCGACCCGGAGTCAAAGGCCGAGGAACCTGCGATATACTCCTGCCGGTTGCTGAGACCATCGCCGTCGAAATCATCGCCGGGAAGGATCTCCGTGATGGAGGTATAGGCATCATTCGGATCGGCATCGACAAGGGCCTGTTCCCAAAGGTCATCGAGACCATCCCCATCGGAATCAGGACCGGATAACATGGTCAAGACGACGCCGGCATCTTCCTGGAGGATGGCGAGCCGGTCGCCATCAGCGGCAAGCCGGAATAGTGCCGTGAGGTTGGAGATGACCGAGATATCCACCGGCATGACGATATCGGTGCGGTCGTGCATCACCACTTCACCGCCCTGTGGTCCGGCGGCGAGGTAGCGTCCCCCGGCGGCGAGTTGGGAGGCGAGGTGGTGGCCTCCGTGGCTTGCTTGAATTTGGGGATTCGCGGGGTCGGTGACATCAAGGGCAATCCAACCCTCACCGCTGGCAATCCAGGCCAGCGAACCCTCCAGCATCACCGCCTCGGCGGGAGCAGGCGTCCGGTAGGTACCAAGTTGGGTCAGGGTCGAGAGCCCGTCCAACATCACCACGCCTTCAGGTCCGAGGGCGAGTACTGCGACTGGTCCATCGAGATCGGCATCCAGTATCCGGGTTGGGAGCTCAACGGTTCCCAACAGAGAAGGGTTGGCAGGGGAAGAAATATCGAGCAGCCATGCGGTGTCGAATCCAACCGCGAGAACCCGGTTAGAATACAGGCCAACCCGGTACAAGGGCTCGCCCCCTGGTACCGACCACCCCCCGGTTGATACCGGGGCCGCGGGATTTTCGACATTCACCAGATGCGCCATCCCGTTGATGTCAGCCAGCACGGCAAGGGAACCCTCAACCGCGACATCCCGGGTATTGCCAATGGCTTGCACGGTGCCGCTCAACACGGGCAGGGCGGGGTTGGTCAGGCTATAGATGCGCAGTCCATTCTCTCCCGCGGCAAGAAAAAGAAAATCACCGGAAAAGTCTGCGCGAACCGCCCGCCCGGCAGTTTCGACTTGTCCTCTGGGGGTCAGGGAAGGCAGGTCAAACAGGCGAAGCCCTGCGGTTCCATCGGCCAGAGCAAGGCGGCCATTGCGTGCATCTACACCAAGCGCGGAACCCTCCGTGGCGATGGTCAAAGCCGGGGTGGCATTGAGGGGATCGGTCACGTCATAGACGAGCAAGCCGGAGGATGATGCGGCGAGATAAAGCCGATCATTGTCCAGCAGAACCTGGGCATGATTGGCCCCGGTAACAAATCCGCCGGTTATCACGGGGGAGGTTGGGTCGGTAACATCCACGAGCAGGCAACGACCTTCACGGGTGGGAACCCAGAGCTGGCTGCTGCTCTGGATGATCACATCGCAGCCAAATCCGGCCGCCGGGGCGGTGCCGAGGCGGATGGGAGAGGCGGGGTTCGATCCATTGACAACAATCAGCCCTTCAAAGGCATCGGCGAGGTAAAGAAAATTGCCGTTGGCGGCGATGGCACTGACAGAACCGCCGGTGAAGAGCTGACTCAGAACCACCGGTTGCCGTGGGTCGGTCATATCGGCACATCGCAATCCTGCCACGCCATCGGCAATCCACAGGTTCAGTCCTGAGACCAGTAGATCGGAAGCATGGCCGGGGGTATCCAGTGTCTGACGATGCACAGGGTTGGCGGGGTCGGAAAGATCAATCACCTGAACCCCGTAGGCGCCATTGGCGGTAAACAGCCAGGTGTCGCGGAGCGCAAGCGCTTCAATTCGGCCGGGGAGAGGAATGGCCGCGACCCGGACTGGTTGATCGGGTTGTTGCAGATCGATGATGGAAAGGGTTGAGCCTTCGCCGACGACCGCCCAGGTATCGAACAAGAGGGTTTGAACGGCATGTCCGCCAATGGCCGCAGATCCGTCAACGGGCTTGATGCCAACCCCACTGCCGGCGACGACGCCTGATGCGGTCAGGGAACCGAGAAGGTTGGTGACGCCATCCTGGACAATTAAAGCAGAAAGGTCATGCGCGCCTGGTTCAAGTCCGGCAGTGTTCCAATCAAGCATCACCTGAGTTGCCTCGCCTGCTCCGAGGCCGGCAATTTCTGCGGTGCCCAGGATTTCGCCCGAGGCGGCATCCACCAAAAGGAGCGCAAAGGATTCAGTCTGATTGCCGTGGTTGGCGACTTCAAGGGTGATCGGTATCACATCCCCGGCGAAGGCTTCGCGCTGGGGCGTGAGTTCGGTGACGACCACGTCTCGTACCACAGGTAGAGAGGGGACTACGAGATCCACTGCGGCGAGAAAATATAAATCCGCAGGATCCTGGGTAATGGTTTGCCCGCTGTTGATGGCACCCCGGGAATGATTTCGCGGACCCACCCAGGTGAAGTCCTGTGCTTGAGAGCCGGAACCGGTGCGCTGCAGGGATTGGTCGTCGTCCTCGTCGATATCATGCTCATAGACGGGAAGATTCACGGAAGTCATGCCTGCGGCGGGGCCGTTGTTGGCGGTAAAGGTTCCCTCATAGCTCAGGAATTCCACCACCCCGGTGCCATCCACCACCAGCACCATGCCATCCGGGGCGCCATTCTGGATACGGCGTACAGCAAACCAGGCGGTTCCCGCGCCCCCGGATTGGTCGGGAAGGGTTCCATAAAGGGTGACATTGGAGTACACGGAGCCATTGCCTCCATTGTAAAAGTATAGGGCATAACGGCTGAGATCCAATCCGGCGGGCCCGGCGATTTCGACCCCCTCGTTGCGATCTGAGTCGTCATTGTCATAATGAAACTCATTGATCCAGGGATGTTCTCCGGAGGCCGCTGAATCGGACTGATGAAGACTGGCCGCGAGGGTGTGGCGTCCCTGGGTCCACGCCCATGGATCCAGCAGATGGGTGGTGACTGCAGTCTGGGCAGTGCCAAGCATGGGCGCGGTTGATTGGGTTGTGGCGGAAAGAGGTCCGGCCGGCACATTGTCACGCAGAAGTTCTGTCCCGTCTAAAAACAGGACTACGCCATCATCGCGGGCGAGGGAGAGTCGAACCTCGACCGGTTCAAGATCCACGTGAAGGCTGGTGCGCAGAAAGTGAACCACGGTATCGCGATTCGCGAGCTCGGTCGTGACCGGTAAACCATATCCGAGCTGGGATGCCCCCTCGGACCAATGATCATCATAGAAATTGGTGGATGTCCACGGCGTCGCGAACAAATCCAATCCTTCTTGATTGTACCGCCAGACGGCATTTTGAAGGAGAATCCGATTGGTCACCACCTGGGAGGCCAGGGCGGATCGGACCGTGACCGAATTATCGAGGAGCGAGGTTTCTCCGGGGCTGGCAGCAACTTCAACAAGGAGCGAGTGCCATCCCAGCGATGTTCCGGGCGAGGGCCAGGGGATGATCAGGTTGGTGGTTGCCTGAGGAGCAATTGAAACCGGGGGAAAGGTTCCAAACGATTGTTCATCGGTTTGGTCGTAAAGGCTGACGGATGCGGTCTCTGCAAAATCACCGAGATTTGCCACCTCGATAGCGATCGGGACGGAGGATCCCGGGGCGGATAACATGGGCGCAGTACCGGACAAAACCGACAGGTCATGAATCGGCGTGCGCAAAGTAATCGGGTGCTCCAGTATATTGTCGCTGGTTGAGGTTTCACCGGGAAGTACACCCGCGCTGATGCGCAGCAGGTGGTTACCGGGGCTGAGGCCGGAGGTATCCCAGGCCAACACCACCTCCCGGGAACTGGCCCGGAGAAGATTGGAAACCACGACAGAAACGGCCGGCCCCGAGGCGGTGAGGTTGGTCAAGGTCAGGGGAAAGGTGACGGTGGCATTCTGCCGGTTGGAGACGGTTACGGTTACCGGAATGACGGTCCCGGCACCACCCTCATCCGTCAACACCCCATTCACAGCAACGTCGTATCCGCCCAGGGGCTCCACGGTCAGTGGGGTTAGCGAGACCCGGCCAAAGGCGGGATTATTGAAGCCATCCCGGGCGTCATGAAACAAGACATCCGAACCCAGCACATTCGCGGAGATATACCGATTGGACGAACTGACGGTGGAATTCACAAAGACTCCACCAAGGGTGAGCTCGCTGACGGAATGGATACCCAGCGCAGCATTCAGGCTCGACCAGGGAATCGCGCATTCCCACCGGTCGGTCAGGCGGTTGCCGTCATCGTCACCGGTCGCACAGGCTTGTCCGGCGACCCCGTCAAACTGGGCGAGCGAGGCCCCTGCCACGGCCGTGAAGCTGTTGGCATTCAGGTGATAGACTCCCTGGCCAAAATCATAGCCATCACCAAGATTAAAGTTGGGATAGGTTCCGTCACCATACTCATCACCAAGGACAATCGCGATATCCACAGGGGTGGTGAACCGCAGGTTGCTCAAGGTGTCGAGGCCATTGGGCAATCCGGATTGACTCCAGAGGGTGACCTGATCTGTGGACAGGGTGTTGATACCAAGGAACAGAATCATGGCATTATTGTCACCGACCATGGAGCAGCCATCGGCGCCGAGATAGAGGTACTGATCATCCTCATTCACAAAGATCCGACCGAAATCGCCAAAGCCCCCCTCATCGGTGGTGGAGGCAAAGCTGCCTGACTCATTCAGATCAAACGTGTCACCGGGGGTATTTTGTGTATCCGGTGGGTCGGGCAGCAGGATCGGGGAGCCGAGGGCAACCCCAAGACTGGAGGAGCCGGGTACCCGAACCTGGATGAGCGCCTCGCGAACGGTGACACCATCTTTGTCGGCGGCATAGAAACGACTGGTGTAGATACCCACCGGGGTTGCCACAGGCCAGGAAAAGGTTCCGGTCGTATTGTTGGCAACGAATGTGGCGCCGGCGGGAAGATTGCTCGCGGTCAAGGTTACCGGATCGCCTCCGGTCGGGATGGCGGTAACCGAGAAGGTCAAGGCCTGGCCATCGAGCACGGTTTGAAAGGGAATGGGTTCAATTTCAGGCGGGGAGTTGAGCGGTGTATAAGTCAGGCTCATGCCGGTGAACCTGGGCAAATTCGCTGGACTGAGCGAAACCGGAGCCGAACCCTTCACGAAGGAAACCGCCGTGGTGTAGGGGCCCTGCCCATTCCTTTCGGTGAATTCGACCAGAATCCGGTATTGGCCATCGGGAACCAACGCGCCCGAGCTATTGCGGCAGTTCCAGATGACATTGGTTGCCCCGTGAGACGTTCTGGTCGCTCCGGTGATGCCATCGGTAACATCCCCGCCGGAGTTTTGATTCCACTGAATCAGCCATCGTTTCTGGGAGTTGGCTCGACACAGGAGAGTTTTGACAAAATTGGTCTGGGCATCGGTAACCCAGATCGCAAAGACATTGCGTGGGCTGTAGGTTCCGCCATCCGTAATCGTGGTTACCTGAAAGGCTACCTGGCCATCGGTTTGGGCAACGACAGGGAGATAGCCACTCGCGCCCACCCAACAGGCTATCAGAAAACGCCGTATATTTCTCATGATATCAACTCCAAATCGCAGGGCTTTTGTTCACGCGAATGCAGGGGTTCAGCCTGCCAGTGTGCGACCCGGCCGGTCGCGAGCTTCACGAGCCGGGGAAGGGCCTCCCGGACCGGCCTGGAAAGGGCTCCTCCAAAATCGAAGACGGCGGGCTCCACCCCGATCACGAGGATTTCCGAAGGGCGAAGGTCGGGAGAAATCTGGGCGAGGACGTGCCCGACCCCGTATTCATGCAGCGAGCGCGGGGTTCTCGGAGGCGCCACTTCGTCCCCCCTCAGTTGGTGAAGGGTTCCCGGCGCGGCTCCGGTTTGAATCACATCGATCAACAACAGGCGGTTGGCCCGTTCAATCTCGCCGAGGACGGACAGGATCGCCGTTCCGGCATCGATGAACACCACGCCCGGTTGGGCGTGATTGGCTTGCAGCAACTGGACCGCATGAACGCCAACCCCGTCATCCCCCATCAACAGATTGCCCACCCCGACCACGAGGATCGGAATGCGAGGCGTGGTGATGATGCCGGATGGTTTCATGAGGCGGAAGTCAGCGTTCCCGGCTCAACCACATGGGTTGCACAATCAAGGCATGGATCCACGGAATGGATGACCCGTAAAGCCTCCACCGGCATCGCGGCGTCAGCAATCGGTGTTCCGACCAGCGCCTCCTCCAGCGGCCCACGTTGGTTCATCGTGTCGCGAGGGGAGACCGTCCAGCAGGTCGGGGTGATCACCTGGTACCGGGCAATTTTTTGCTGATCCACACTCAGCCAATGCCCGAGAGCACCGCGCGGCGCCTCCGTCATCCCGGCGGATTGGCCGGTTTGCGGGATGGTACAGGGCGTATAGGCACTGGTTTCCTCGGGCAGTTCATCCAACCACGCCAGCATGGCATCCACGAGAATCTCGGCTTCGCGGGCCCGGGCGAGATGGCGATCCATCACCGACACGCCCCCTGAATATGTACCATGAACCTTCATCCGGGCGAGCGGACCACATTCATAGGGCAGATCCTGATAGCGCGGCGCCTTCAGCCAGGTATAGGCGCCTGGCTTTGGATACTGCCCCTCGGTTTCGCCGTCGGCGGGATGCCGGGCGCTTGCCGAATCCGTATACCATGAATAGTCGATATGCTCCTGAATCACCGCAGAATTGACCGAGGCTACCGGACCCTCCCCATTCTCGATATGACCCGGCTCAAACAGCCGGACCTGACCCGCATTGTCCTGCTCATACACGCCAAAACTCATCAGGTTTCCATGGCCGCGCCCGATGGAAAAATACTCCAGGTACAGGCCAGCCAACCGTTCCACATCGGGGAGATAGGTCTCGAAAACAAAATTTCGAATCTGGGTCAGCCTGGCGCGAAAGTCGGCAATCTGTTCGGCACTGGCCAACGCGGTGAATCCGCCACCAATAAAGGCCGGCGTGTGGGGCAGTTTGCCTCCCCAGATTGCCCCCATTTCATGGCAGAGGCGCCTCATGGTGATGGCCTCGACATAATGAGATTGCAAGAGGGCAGAGGTCGCCGGATCGAGCCGCTTTTCGATGGCCAGACCCGGCATCCAGGGGGCCATGTTCGGGCCATCGATGTAATCGGGCAGCGACAACAGGTAGAAATGTAACAGGTGTGACTCCAGAAAGCATGCGCCATGGACAAGATTGCGGAGGAGTCGGCCGGCCGTGTTGGGCTGAATGCCGCACACCTGGTCGAGGGCAAGCGAGGCACAGAAGGCATGGGAGGTTGGACACACCCCGCAGATGCGGGAGGTAATAATGGTGGCGTCCCGGGGGTCCCGCCCGCCAAGAATCTTTTCAAACCCGCGGAACAGGGTTCCGATTGCGCGGGCTTCCACCACTTGCTGAACCCCCTGAACGGTGTCGATTTCAATATCAATTTTCAGGTGACCCTCGATCCGGGTGACGGGGTCTATCGATGCGGTAATAATCGGCATATGCTCTCCGGTCGTCAGGTAAGGGATTCAGGCAGATAGGGTTCGTAGAAAGATTGGGGCCCGGGGAAGGTCGGTTCCACACAGCCATGGCAGGGGGCATTAACCCCGATACACCAATGCCCCTGCCCCTCCTTGCCATTCCAACAATTTTCACACTTGGCCTCGGTAAACGGTCCCCGGCAGCCCAGGTTAATCAGGCACTTTCCCTGGCAATCAGCAAAGCTGGTTGCTTCCTCCCCACCCACTGCCGGGTTTCGCGGACAACTGTGATGGATAAGACCATGCGCATGGTAGAGAGCGATCGGGCGGCCGACGGAATCCAACGGCACCTGATTGCCCAGAATGAGTTGGACAACCGCCCAGATCACCCAGGCCGGATTGGCCGGGCAACCGGAGATGTTGATGGTCGGCCTCCCGGTGAGTTCACGGACATTGACCACCCCGGTCGGATTGGGGCCGGCGTGGGGAATTCCTCCGTAGGAGGCGCATGTTCCCACACAGATTACTGCAGCGGCCTTGGCGGAAAAGTGCTGCACCGCCTCCTGCATGGTCACTTCATGCCCATTATAGCTGTAGACCACACAGGCGTGTCCATCGAATGCCGTCGGAATGCCTCCTTCCACAACCAGCACATAGGGACCGCTTTCCGCCGCCTGATGCAGCGCAGCCGCCGACGCCTCCCCGGATAACGCCATGATCGTGGGGTGAAAGGCCAGATTGATGCTCTGGGTCAATACCTCCGTTATGTCGTGGGGGCTGGTGTCAGAAATGTAGTTGAGCAGGGAAACGGAACAGCCGGTACAGGAGCTGCCATGGAGCCACAAGACCGTAGGCGCATCTGGGCGGGCCAAGACTGCGGCCAAAGCTTTCAGATCGACCGGAGTCAAACCCAGTGTGGCCGCAGAGATGCCGCAGTACTTTAAAAACTCGCGACGGGATATATTCATACAACCGACCTCCGCCTGATATCTACACGGGCAACCTTCATTTGGTAAACGGTTTATTACACTTTCTTTCCGAATAGAGTCGGACATGCTTTCCGCAAGAAAAGTGCAAATAACTCCATGATAAACAGTTAATCGTCATCATGCTCATGCTCTTCGTGTCGAAGATCGTGTGACCCAACCCGGGCGTGTTCATGCCCCTCTCCATGAAGGGATACCACACCGAACAAGGGAAGTTTGACGGTGGCTCCCGTTGGCTCATACCCACGGAATAGCGATATCGACCACGCCACCAGGGCGACCAAAACAAGGGCGCCTGACCAAGGGCGGAAAGAGCGGATCGCCCCATCAGGCAGGCCATTTCGCCATCCAGTGATCATACTCAAGGCAATCCATTCCCGGTGATAAAGGGTATGCAAAGCAAGCCCAGCCAGATGGGCGCCGATCGCAGTCAGCAGGATGAAAGCAAGGGTCTCGTGGACCTCCTTGAGCGCCTCTCCGTTCATGGCCAGACCGGTCCAGAGTAAACCCCCGGTGGCAAAAAACATCACCAGAGCGGCCGCAGCCGTGCCTGGATTGTGCCCAGAATAGATCCGGGCCTTCCCAATCAGAGCGTTTAAGCCGTATCGAAACGTTTCTATAGGGCCGAAAAGGAGGCCGTGAAAGCGGGTTGGCCTGGTGCCGAAGAATCCGATGAAACATCGAATTACCAGCAGGAATCCAGCAGTAAGCCCCAGTAGTTTGTGCAGGTGAAACAGGGGCGCGTCATCATCCACAAGAAAGGCGATCGCGATCGCGCCACTCAGACAAAGGGCGAATGCCCAATGAAAAATTCGTATGGGGTAGTCCCAGAGTTTGATTCTGTTCATGGATCTTCCTTGGTGATTGCGTCTTCAGTAACAGCTCTTGAGAGCGATCAAATCAGGGTTCGGGAGGCACATACAGAAAACAACCCTGACGTTTTTGTCAGAACCGGGAGGGGGCAGACAAACTTTGTATCCAATCCTAATCTCGATCGTAATCGTTATCGTAATCGGTTTGCAGGCAGCTTATTGCAACTGACCACTAATTACCTGTTTCCTCCTGGTGGCGGGATTGATGTTCGCAGACTGTTGACTGGTTGATCGGTGGGACTGACGCGCCTTGCAAGCGGCGGCGCTACTACGAACGCCTGATGCGGGGCAAACCGGAATGATGTGGCTACGGTATTTTTTGATCTGCTGCTACCGTACCGGGCTATGGGAGAGCAGATCGTACAGTTTCCGGTAATAGCCATTCTGGCTCAGCAGGTCGGGATGGGAGCCCTGTTCGACAATCCGGCCCTGGCGCATGACGAGGATGCGGTCGACATCGCGGATGGTGGAGAGGCGGTGGGCGATGATGATGCTGGTGCGTCCCTGCATCACCTTTTTGAGGGCGTCCTGGATGAGCTGTTCGGTCTCGGTGTCGACGTTGGCGGTAGCCTCGTCCAGAATGAGCAGGATATCCGCGTGCTGGGCGATGACCCGGGCGAGGGCGAGCAGTTGCTTCTGCCCGGTGGACAGGCCGGCGCCCCGCTCCTGCACCACCGCGTCGTAACCTCCGGGCCGGTTTTCGATGAAGGTGTGGGCATTGACATACCGGGCTGCGTTCATGATCTGTTCGCGGCTGACCTCCGGGTTGAACAGCCCGATGTTGTCGGCCAGGGTCCCCGAGAACACAAATGGGTCCTGGAGGACGATGCCGATCCGCTTCCGCAGTTCGGACTGGCGGTAGTCCTTCACATTGTGCCCATCCACCAGCACCGCCCCCCGCTGCACATCATAGAACCGTGCGATGAGGCTGATCAGGGAGGACTTGCCGGACCCGGTGGCGCCGACGATGGCCACCGACTCCCCGGGGTGAATCGTCACGTTGAGGTCTTCCAGAATCCAGGTTGGCTCGTTATAGGCAAACCGGACATCCTTGAACTGGATCGCACCCCGGAAGGTCCCGATCGGCGTCGGACGGACAGGATCCCGCAATTCTTCATCGACATCCATCAGGCCAAAGACCCGCTCGGAGGAAGCCATCGCGGACTGAAGGACATTGGACTTTTCGGATAGATCCTCGAGCGGCCGGAAAAAGTCGCGCAGATAGGCGAGGTAGGCAATGAGCACCCCGAGGGTCATGGTCGGTTCATCCGACAGCAGGCTGAAACCGCCCACCACCAGCACCAGGGACAAGGTCAGGGCGTTCTGGATTTCCGTGACCGGAAACGACAGGCTGAACCACTTTACACTGTACAGGTTGGCATCCCGCAGGCTGCGGCTATAGTCATCAAACCGGGTCCGGGTATGGCCTTCGCGGTTGAAGAGCTGGATCGTGGTCATCCCGGTGAGCATCTCCTGAAGAAAACTGTTCAGGGCGGACTGCCGACGGCGAACTTCCCGGTGGGCCTTGCGAACCTTGACATTGAGATAGACCAGACTGGTGAACAACACCGGCAGCAGGACCAGCAGGATCGCGGCGAGCTGGGGACTCAGATAGATCATGAAGCCAAGGATCCCGATAATGGTGATCAGATCCCCGGCCAGACCGATCAGGCCATCGGTCAGCAATCGCTGCATCGCATCGACATCCGAGCCGATCCGGGTCATCAGGCGACCCACCGGATTCCGGTCGAAGTAGCGGAGGGGCAGGCGCATGATCTTGGAAAAAATATCTGCCCGGAGGTCGAAGAGGATTTTCTGCCCCACCCACGACATCACATATCCCTGGGCAAACCGGAACACCATCGCCACCGCGGACATCCCGAGAAACAGCAGGCCGAGATGGTTGAGCCGGGCAATTTTATCTGCGGCGGACAGGGTTGCCGCATCCACGGTCAGCACGTCATCGACCGCTTGTTTGGCCAGCAGGGGCAGGTAGTTCATCAGCAAGGTGACGGGAATGCTGAGCAGCAGCGCCACAACCATCTGGCCGGTATAGGGTTTCATATACACCAACAGCCGGCGCAGCAGTTTGCGGTCAAACAGCCGGCTGGGAACTTCGGATTCGAGAAGGTGGGTCATGACGCCTCTTCCTCAAGTCTCGCTTCGAGCCGCTGCATTTCGTCGAGCTCGCGGTAGTATCCAGGAACCGCAGCGAGGTCGTCATGGGTTCCGTCCTGGACAATGCGCCCGTCCTCGAGAACCAGGATGCGGTCGGCATGTTTCAGGGTCGACACCCGGTGGCTGATCAGGATGGAGGTCTTTTGGCCGAGCACGGGAAGGAGTTGGGCAAGAATGGCCGCCTCGGTCTGGGTATCCACGGCGGAAAACACATCGTCGAGAATCAGAATTTCCGGGTCGAGCGCGATGGCCCGGCTGATTGCGGTGCGCTGGCGCTGGCCACCGGACAGGGTGACCCCGCGCTCTCCGAGCATGGTTTTGAATTGCTCCGGAAAACCCATCACATCGTCATGCAGGTGGGCCACCCCGGAGGCCCACAGGACTTTTTCCTCGTGGGGAAGCCCCTCGGTGCCTTCCATCGGTGACAGCCCGAGCGCAATGTTGTTGGCCAGAGTATCCGAAAAGAGAAAGGGCTCCTGCGGAGCAATCCCAAAGCTGTTGCGAAGCACCCGGACCGGTATGTCCCGCAGATCCTGACCCCCCAGAGTAATACGGCCCGAGGTCGGATCCAACAGGCGCACGATCAGGGATACCAGCAGGGTCTTCCCACTCCCAGTAGGGCCGGTGATGGCCAGGGTCTCCCCTTCGGGCAGGTGGAGGTTGATGTCCTTGAGCAGGGCCTGCCCGCCCAGTGTCAACCCAACCTGCTCAAACCGGATGGCTCCCCGAACCCGGTCGGTGCGATGGGCCTCGGTGTCCTCCACCCGGATGTCCGGTTCGGCATCGAGAATACTCCGCACCCGCTTCCAGCTCGCGAGCCCGCGCTGGATCAGGTTCGAGGTCCAGCCCAGCGCAAGCATCGGCCAGTGCAGATACAACATATACTGGTTAAACTGGACAAACTCGCCGATGGTCAACTCACCGCGGATCACATATCGCCCACCCACCAGCAGGAGAATCAGGGTGCCGACTCCAAACATGAACACCATGAAGGGCCACACCGGTTCCTCGACCCGGGTCAGGGCCATGTTGCGGGCGATGTATTCATCATTCTGCTCCTTGAACCGCCCGCGCATCCGGTCCTCGATTCCGAATCCCTTGACGGTACGGAACCCGGAGAAGGCCTCCTGGCAAAAATTGGAGATGGTGGAAAACTGCTCCTGGCTCGCATCGTACCGCGCGCGGATCAGCCGAATGATGAAGAAAAACGCGACACTGATCACCGGCATGATGGCGAGAATGGCCAGCGATAGCCGGGCGTGAATGGCGAACATGATCGCGAAGGCCAGGGGAAACCCGAGTACAATCCGGGAGCCCTGGAGCAGCCCCTGGCCTACCAACTCCCGGATCGATCCCAGGTCCGAGGACATCTTGGTCATCAGGTCGCCGGTCCGCTCCCTCTGGTAGTAAGCGTGGTCCAGGGTGGTCAGATGATTGAAGACGGCTTTTCGAATGTCATACTCCACACACTGGGCGAGACTGAGGATGACCTTTCGCATCATCACCGAACAGAGGGTGGCCAAGCCGGAACCTCCAAAGAACAGGAGAACCCAGTGGATCAACGTCCGCCGGGTCATCGCCCCCGACTCCAGGCCGTCCACGATTTCCCGCAACACAAACGGAACCGCCAATCCAAAGGTAATCGTGCCCACCACAAACAGGAAACCCGCGAGCGCACGCCAGCGATAGGTCGCGACGTAAGCCTTGAGCGGTTGGGTGTGCTTTGACATGGAAGACCTACTGTGCATCAAAACGGGGTCGGGCGCAATTCAGGGAGCGTTCAGAAACGACATAGCCGGTAATTCGTAGCGCCGATTTCCATATCGGCGGCGCACCAGATCCCGGCAACAACCTACGCCCATTCGGAGATGGGCACTACCGCAGGCGGTCGAAGAAAGAGTTCGTGAGAATTTTCTTCCGGGCAGGTAGACTTGGATCGTGAGTCAGGCATCAGACAGGGACCAGAGAGGCCGCTACCGGCTGGCCGCGTGGGCTGCGGGTTGGCTTTCCTTTACCGTGGTTTTATTCAGCTATGCCCAATCCCTGTCCCCCACGATCAACTTCGGGTTTTCCGGTTTTATGGTCGCCGCCGCAGACAATCTGGGTATTGCCAACCCTCCCGGATATCCGATCTGGGTCATCGCCGGTTGGCTGTGGATCAAGGCGGCGGCCTGGATGGGAATGACCGAACCGCATCATCCTGCCCTGGCCATGAACTTCCTGTCGGCCTTTTGCGGCGCGGCCTCGGCGGGCATGATCGCCTGGCTGATTCCGGTGACTGCGGGCCGGATCTTTCGGGGCAAGGTCTCCCCCGGGATCGCGGCGGTCTCGGCCATCACTGCCGCCCTCCTGTATGCCTGGGGCGGCATCGCCTGGTCCCAGTCGGTGATCGCCGATGTGCACACCATGAACACCGCCATCCTGCTGTTCATGCTGATCACCGCCGCTCACTGGCTGGAAACCCCGGATGCCGCACGGGCCCGGTGCCTCTATTGCAGTGCCTTTTTCTTCGGGTGCCTAGTCGCCAACAGCCGGTTTGGTTTTCTGTTTGCCCCGGCGATGTTCCTATTGCCGGCGCTGGGTTCATGGCGGGGGGCGCGCGACCTGGCGTTGTTCGCCCTGCTCGCCGCCGGGGTGGCGGCAACCGGACTCTATTCACCTTTTCCCCCGCCCTTTCCGTGGCTGATCTCCGGTGTCGGCGGACTCATGCTCCTGTACCTTGCCCGCCAAACCACCCACGGACGAACCCTCCTCCAAACCCTGGGGTGGTTTGCCCTCGGCCTTTCATGGATGCTGTTTCCCATACTCGCATCTACCCTGGGAACCACCGTCCAGTGGGTCGTGGCCACCGACCCTCAAGGCTACCTCCACCTGGTGACCCAGGGGCAGTACGAACGCATCTCTCCCATCGCCAATCTGTATGCGGTCCTGCACCAGCCGGAGAGACTTCAAATGTTGGCCCAATCGTTTGGCAAAATGCTCGACTGGCAATATCTCTGGCCGTTCTGGTGCGTCGCGGGGTTCGGGTGGTTGATGGCGGCGCTGCGGGGCCGGGACTGGCGATGGCAGGTTTTTCTGACCTTGATCCTGTTGCTCTCCGGTCCTGTCTTTTTGATCCTGATCCATCGTCCCCGAAACGACCTGCAAACCCTGGCCTTTTCCCGGGTGTATTACCTTCCCTTTTCCGCAGTCTTGGCCCTGCTGATCGGCTACGGATTCGCCGCGCTGCTGTCCCTGCGGTCTTTGTGGAGCAAACCATGACCGGCGGGATCTATTCCATTCCCGAGGCCGCCTGGATCACCGGGATTTCCGAAAGCCGGATTCGCCGCTGGCTCCAAGGGTATGCCTACGAGGCAGGCGGGATGAAAAAGCTGGCCCCTCCGGTGTGGACGGGTGCCCTCCCTCCCCTGCACGGACGGCACGCGGTCTCCTTTCGCGACCTGATCGAAATGCGGTTTGTGAATGCCTTTCTCGGACTGGGGGTAAACTGGAAAATCATTCGCGATGCGCAGCAGCGCGCGCGCGAGGAACTCGGTCTCACCCACCCCTTTTCCACCAACCGGTTTCAGACCGATGGCGGACAAATCTTTTTTGAGATGATCGAACAGGCCGGCCGTACCCGGTTGGTGGATCTGGACAGCGGACAGGAAATGCTGATCGGCCTCACCGCCCCATTTCTGAACGAGCTGGATCTGGACGCCGAAGAGGCGGTGATCCGCTGGTGGCCGCTGGGCAAAGGCCGGCATGTCTGCCTCGACCCGGCCGTTCGAATGGGCACCCCCTGTTTGCAGCCATACGGCGTACCCACCGAGGTCGTCGCGGCGATGGCGGGACAGCAGGACCCGATCCGGGTCGCAGCCTGGTTCGATCTGCCCACTGCCGCCGTCGAGGCTGCCCTCGCCTGGGAGGAAGGCACCCCGTGAATACCCTCTGGCTGGACAGCGCCATCCCCATGCGCACGGTGGAAACCGCCACCCGGCTCCTGGCCGATGGGTGGAAGGTCCGCTCGATCCGCAAAAGCGATGGAGACTGCCTGACCGATCAACAACTCAAAGCAAGCCTGGAAAGCTCCGGCCCCGGGGCCTGGCTGGTCCTGCTGGATCCCGCCCTCTCCGGCAATCCCCACCGCCGGAATGCCTGGGAAGCCCTCGGGGTCTCGCTCCTCATCCTCTCCCGGGACTGGCTCGACCTCTCGCTCGAAACCTTTTCCCTCCGCCTGATGCAACGCATCCTCGACCTCGATCGGCTGGCGAAAAGCGATACCCCGAAAATGCTCGATGTCCCGGCCGACCCCACCGCCCGCGCCCGCACCTATACCGGCAAGTAGCCAGGCAGTAGACCGGATGCCGGGTGCGGGGGGTTATTCCTTCAGCGTTACATCCAACCGCCCATCCTGCACCTCCAGCGACTCCACCCCGCGGGAAAAGGCATCCCAGAAGTTGCCGTCGCGTCCGAAGGTTTCGACCAGATCCTGGTTCTTGATGTCGCCCCACCAGGCCGAGGGGAGCGGAACCCCGCCGAGGCTGATGCCGCGGATCGCGAGGTAGGGCTTGCCATCGCGATAGCCCACATTGAGCCCGGCGTTGAGGCGGACGGTCTTGCCGCCAAGCAGGGGGAAACCCTCCTCCAGAGGAACCAGCATTTCGAGCGAAATCAGATCGTCGGACAGGTCGAGCTTGGCCCGGGATCCAAGCTCGGTTTGACGTGCGAGCAGTGCGTTCAGCTCCTTCTCGGTGAAGGACACCACCCGCGACTCGGGTGTTTCGGCATACGGCGGTATCTCATCGCCGATCGGCTCCGGTGGCTCGACCGGTGCCGGGGTTTCCACCTGCTGCAGTTTCGCTTCCAGTTGAACCGCCTCCGTCGGGTCGAGTTGTACCGGGGTGAACGCCGAAGTATCGAGGTTTCGCTTGTACCACCATCCCCCGACAAGGGCCATGGCCAACACGATCACCCCCAGCAAACCGAGGATGGAGAGACAACCGATCAGGCACCCCCGGCCCGCACCTTTGGTTTCCGTGGGTTGCGATGGAGTCAGGTTGTTCATGCTGCACGCTCCTGTTTCTGCGGGGGGCCTCTAGGTCAATTCCGGTTGCCCGGTATTATCCAGCACACTTTCCCACAGGGCACTGTGGGGATCGATCAATTTGCGTGCCTCGGTGGCTTTGGCGATCGGGACATGAACATAGCGGCTGTTGAGCAGCGAAATCACCATCCCGGTCCGGCCGGCCATCGCGGCGTGGACGGCATTCTGGGCAAGCATAAAGCAAAAGGTGGAATCGACTGCATTCGCAGGAGCGCTGCGGATGATGTAGGACGGATCGATGTACTTGATCGAGGTCTGGGTTCCGCGCTCCTGCAGGCGGACCTTGATGGTATCGCGCAGAAAAACCCCGATGTCGCCGAGCCGTTTGTTGCCCGATTTATCCCAGCCCTCGACCGGCACCAGATCCTGACCCGCGCCCTCGGCCACCACAATCACCGCGTGGGTCTTGCGGCGGAATCGGTCCTCGAGAAAGTCCATCAACTTGTCGAGCGTGAACGGCACCTCCGGCACCAGCACAAGATTCACATCGCTCGACGCCAGCGCGGCATAAGCCGCGACAAACCCCGAGTGCCGCCCCATCAACTTGACCAGGCCCACCCCGTTAAAGACACCCTTCGCCTCATTGTGGGCACACTCAATCGGGTCCTTGCTCATCGCCACCGCGGTGGTGAAACCAAAGGTCCGGTCGGTGTAATGCAGATCGTTGTCAATCGTCTTGGGAATCCCCACCACCGACAGCTCGATCCCCCGCCGCTGGGCTTCGCGAAAGAGGTCAAGCGCCCCGCGCTGGGTACCGTCCCCGCCAATCGTGAACAGCATGTTGATCCCGTTCGCAACCAGATAATCGACCATCGCCCCCGTATCCTGGGGACCGCGCGACGACCCGAGGATCGTTCCCCCATCCTTATGGATGTCCTCGACCAAAGCAGGATTGAGCATCACCGGCTCGTGGGGAGTCCCCGGTATCATGCCCGCGTATCCGTACCGGATACCCCGGATCGACTTCACCCCGTACCGATACCACAACACCATGGTGAGCCCGCGAATCACATCATTGAGCCCCGGGCACAACCCGCCGCAGGTCACAATCGCCGCGTTGACCTGCTCCGGCGCAAAATAGATCCGTTCCCGGGGGCCGGCCTGCTCCAGTAATACCGGGCAGCTACGCCCCTGCGGATCAAGCGGCTGGACCGAATCCAACACCACCCCCTGATCATCCCGTTGATAAAAGGAACGCTGCACCGGAGCCGGTCGGGTGCAAGGTCCCAGAGTCTCAATCTCAAAACCGTCTTGTCTCATCGTCATCGTTGTCTGGATTCCGGATACTGGTTATTGGAGTCACCTATACCATACTCAAGCATGACTTGGCACCTGAAACCATCTCCGAATGGGCGTTGGCGTTGCCGCGAACCACCGGGTAACCCTCCGATAGGGAAATCGGCGCTACGCAGGCAGCAGGCTCTTTAGCCGCCTCTCCGGCGGGTATCCGCGACACAGGTAGCGCCCATCTCCGAATGGGCGTTGGTTCTTGCCGCATATATGGGGGGTATTTGAGAGTCAGGCAGTAAGCCTCCTTCCCCCCCCCCGCGAGGGGGACGACTTATTGCCCACGAATCTCACGGATTTTCACGGATGTTTCAATCCACGCTCCCGCGAGGGGGGCGACTCGTAGATCTCACGGATGACCTCCATGCAGGCGTTTCAATCCACGCCCCCGCGAGGGGGGCGACTATCCTCGAAATGCGCCGCTCCGACAACGAGTCGTTTCAATCCACGCCCCCGTGTTGGCCTTTGCTTGCGCCGCCCGTTTCAATCCACGCCCCCGCGAGGGGGGCGACCCCTTGACCGTGGTGCGCTTCCAGTCGGGACAATAGTTTCAATCCACGCCCCCGCGAGGGGGGCGACTCCGTCAGAGTTGCCAACCTTGAACGCATTGCTGTTTCAATCCACGCCCCCGCGAGGGGGGCGACGTAACCCAAAAGGCGGGCATACTCTACAGGGATGTTTCAATCCACGCCCCCGCGAGGGGGGCGACCGGGCGGGTCGTTTCCTACGACGATGACGGTGGTTTCAATCCACGCCCCCGCGAGGGGGGCGACGTTCGATCACGCGATGATCCTCTGCGCCGTTTAATCCACGCCCGCGAGCGCGTGATTCGATGCGCTGAAATCCACGCCCCAGACGACATACCTGCGCTTTGCCAGGTTCGACCCGTTGTTCAATCCACGCCCGCGAGCGACCTTCGCCGCTATCGATCCAGCCCTGGATGGTGGTTTCAATCCACGCCCCCGCAGGCGACGCTCCGGCTGCACTTCGGGCTTGAGATCGTGATGTTTCAATCCCGCCCCGGCGAGCGACTTCTGGCCAGGGGCCGGAGCCGCGCTGGTTGTTTCAATCCACGCCCCGAGGCGACACCACTTCGCCCCCCCTGAGTCCTACTAGTTTCAATCCACGCCCCCGCGAGGCGACAATGTATCCGCATCCGTCTGCCTGGATCCAGTTTCAATCACGCCCGCTGAGGCGACCTGCAGATCATCTCCAGGCCTTTCCCGTTGTTTCAATCCACGCCCCGCGGGGCGACATCTCCAGATCCGTCATGCTGATACTGGTCATGCTTCAATCCACGCCCCCGCGGGGCGACCAGGGCGGAAGTTGACCGCAGGGCGATCAGTGTTCAATCCACGCCCCCGCGCACGACAAGCATTTTCAATCATGTCCGGTACTGTGTGTTTCAATCCACGCCCCGCGGCGACCTAAACCATTGAATCCGATTACGCTATTGTTCAATCCAGCCCCGCAGCGGGCGACAACTCCCGATGGGCGACATCTGTGCTTCGAGTTTCAATCCACGCCCCGCAGGGGCGACTGATCAGATGGACGTTCGTATGCCTGACCCGTTTCAATCCACGCCCGCAGCGACCTCTGAAATTCAAATGCCCCATCCGGGGTTTCAATCCACGCCCCGCGGCGGGCGACTGGATCAACCGGGGTACTCAGTGACATCATGTTTCAATCCACGCCCCGCGGCGACAATACCGTGCCACCATCTACATGATTCGATTCCGTTTCAATCCCGCCGCAGCGGCCGCCAGTCCGTGGCTCCGCATTCGCCTTGTTTCAATCCACGCCCCGCAGGGCGACCTCAACCTCGCCATAGGTGTAGAAAATAGCTGGGTGTTTCAATCCACGCCCCGCGCGGCGACTAGCTGGTGGAGCGCATCGAACGCACCAGTTTCAATCCACGCCCCGCGGGAGCGACGCTCTGCGGTCGATCCGATCGCGGAGATCGACGTTCAATCCACGCCCCGCGGGAGCGACTTCAGATCCTAGAGGCCGTCTTCTGGCAGTTTCAATCCACGCCCGCGGGCGACTTGAGACGAACACGGATGAGGTCAAGCGTTTCAATCCACGCCCCCGGCGGGGCGACCCGTGGAGGTGGTGGACAAGGATAGGTCAGGTTTCAATCCGCCCGCGAGGGCGACGCAAGGCCGGCGCTATCGGATGTCGGCGCGTTTCAATCCACGCCCCGCAGGCGACGCTGGTCTCCAGCTATATCGTGCCAAGTGTGTTAATCCACGCCCCGCATGGCGACTGACAGCCCAACCCGCTATCGTTTACGGTAGTTTCAATCCACGCCCGCAGCGCGACCGCCAAGCGGCGGCCATGCTGGCACCACCGGTTTCAATCCACGCCCCGCGGCGACATGTCCGCATATGCACAAAGGTGGGCAAAGCGTCAATCCACGCCCCGCGGAGGCGACCCCAAAGTGGCGATTAATCGCCGCACAGAATCTGCAATTGGTTTCAATCCACGCCCCCGCGAGGGGGGCGACCCCCAGTGATAATTGCCTGCACCATCTGCAATTGGTTTCAATCCACGCCCCCGCGAGGGGGGCGACATCTTGAAGTTGCGTTTTATCAGGGATGGCCAAAAGTTTCAATCCACGCCCCCGCGAGGGGGGCGACTGTATGATTCTATCACATTGAACGCGAACACACGAATGGTAGGTTTCCGCGAACTTGTCTTTTCTATTCGGTTTTCAAAGATCTCTTTGCGGTTATTTTCGTCATTGTGTTGTGCTTATCTAGCTTTTTGGGGAATCGCGAACCTTACAGGGAAATCCAGGTCGCTTGAGGTTCGCGGGGCTCAAATGATCAATGGATCATTTCTCATGTCGCGGGTGGGTTTGGCTCCGAAGTGTTCGACTCTTCTTTGCCAGTGATTGCCTAGAAAGTAGTAGCGAAGGCTATCTGATTCAGGATCGATGATTCCCTCCAGCCGGGCCTTTAGTGCCGTCCATTGAGCGGGATCGATATCGCACTCAAAAACGGAATTTTGTACGCGTTGTCCGTAATCGAGGCAGGCTTTTGCGACCTTACGCAAACGGGTCTGGCCGACTTTATCCACGGTTGAAACATCATAACTGACAAGTACCATCATGAGATTACTTCCAGATGAAGGGTGGATAGCCATCGATGTCCCCCCGTACGTGGCGGGCGAGTAACAGGGCCTGCGCATAAAACAGGAGTCCGACCGGCATGGCTTCGCCTAAGTAGGGATGTCGGATCTCTTCCTGCTTTCGCTTTTGGTAGGCAACCAGAAGCGTCTTGCGGGTCTCATCGTCCATTTCGACCGCCCCGGATTCCGACTGCTTGAATCCTTTTCGCTGGACCTGTTTCAAATTAATCAAAGACAGGACAAGACGATCGGCAAAGTAGGGCCGAAACTCCTCCATCAAATCGAGCGCCAGGCTTGGACGACCTGACCGGTCGCGGTGAAGAAAACCCACCTGGGGATCAAGCCCGACTGACTCGAGAGCCCCCACACAATCATGTGCGAGGAGCGTATAGGTAAACGACAACAGTGCATTCACGTTGTCGAGTGGCGGCCGACGGTTGCGGTCACGCAGAAAAAAGGCGTCTTTTTGTGCGGTGATCAAGTGATCGAAGACCCCAAAATACTCTCGTCCTGCATCACCCTCCGATCCCCGAACCTGGTCCAGGGTTGTGCATTGCTCGACTTCGCTAAGGATACGCCCGAGGCGCGTTACCGCTGGCACGAGGAATTCCGCCTGCTCTTTCTCTCCATGGTCGCGGACAGCACGCTGTAAAACCGCGCGGGCATTGGCGACTTTTGCGGTGACGATTGTCTGGGCAATGCCGCTCGCGGTAACCAGGTCATCCGCCCGGCGGTATTGTTCACGGCGAAGACGTACATTTCCCGAAACCGGTCCGTGAATACGGGCAAGGAACCGGCCCCGTTCCGTCAACATGCTGACGGCAACCCCATTTTCCGCACAATGACCGAGAAGAAACGGGCTGCACAGGACATTGCCAAAACAGACGATCCCCCCGAGGGTATGGACAGGAACCCGCAACTTCACTTCTCTTTCGACTGAAACCACCACAGACTGCCCCTCCTTGTTCAGGTAAGCTCCCTGAGTGGTGACAAACAGCGTGTTGAGGAATTTTTTCATACGCGGATCATCTTTTCCAGATAGGCGCGGACGCTAAGTTCGCCACCGGTAATTTTCGGCTTACACACGTCCAACAGCGAGCAGGAATCGCACTTCTTTTCATACACTGCTGGAGGGGTGATGCCTTGTTCAATCAACGTATGCAACCGCCTGGCGGTCTCTCGGGTTAGATCCCTTAACGCCTGATCAAAGAGGACCTCGGTTCGGCGGCGAGGTTTGCCATAGAACAAGGCTCCGCCAGGAATCTCCCTATTGAGCATTTCCTCCAGGCACACCGCCTGGGCACATAACTGCACCTCATCGCAGCGGTTGGCTTTCGGTTTACCTCGCTTGTACTCGATGGGAAACGGCCGTTCATCCCCTTCGGGCTGGCGGTGAAACTCCACCACATCAGCCTGACCGATCAGCCCCAAGCGTAAGGACCGAATCCTAAGCCCTCTGGCGATTCGTACCGCCCCCCGGGATTCAAGCCCACTCTCGTGAACCCGCTCATGCATCACCCGCCCTTCGGCGGTCAGCCGATTCTCTTCCCAAACCTGCTCGATATGAATCAATGCGCACTGGCGCTCGCAAAACATCAAGTGCTGCAACGCCGATAGTGGAAGCAAGTCCTCTTCGTCATAGAGGAGCGTCTCGGGGGGGTTCACCAGACCACCTTTACAGGAAAATCACGAAATGCTGGATCCGAGGTGACAAGACCGCAGCCCTCCAATTCCGCCTGGGCCGCCAATAGGCGGTCAAACGGATCCCGATGTTCCTGTGAATACCCACCAGCCCGGTGTGCATGTGAAATCGAAATCGCGAGCGGGACCCATCCCTGCGCATCGAACAACGAGGGAAACCGATTCAGCAATGCTGGCGGATAGGGCAACCGCCCGCGACGGGCCTTCTGGGCGACCTCGAACATGCTGACTGCACTGATGAAGATTGCCTCATCGGCATCGGCCATCGACCGCCTCGCCTTTCGGCTCAGTTTCTCCGGTTCCATCAACCACCATAAGGCGGCATGCGTATCGAGAAGAATCGCCACGACCCTATTCCCACGCCTCCAACTCCTCTTCGCTCATCGGCTCAAAGAAGGTTTCCGGAACGCAGTACTCGCCCTTCAATACCCCCGGCTTGCGCCGGGAACCGCGAGCCAGCGGAACCAGCCGAACCAACGGCTTACCCGCCTTCGCGATCACCACGTCATCCCCCTGCATCGCCTTGGCAACCAGACGCGATAAATGCGTCTTCGCTTCATGAAGATTGGCTTGTACCGATGTCATGGCGCAAGGCTAGCTAATCAACCTAGCTAAGGCAAGTGGCTTTGTTGGTTACAACTTCCGAATCAATTCCACCCCCTCGGGGGGGCAAATGGAATTTTTTACTAAAAACCAGGAATGAGTTGAGGTGTTAATCCATCAAGATCAGTGATTTGAATATTCCCATTGGCCGCTACGGTGATACTTTGATGAACCTTTGCGGAGGAATATTGCCCATGTGGAGAATTATGCTGCCACCAAACCACATTCAACACCTCCATGCTGCCTTCTGGGCGTGCGGAGGATGCGTCGTTTTCAAAAAGTTTAGGAAGGATTTCCTTGATCACTTCAGCGTCGGCATCGCTAAAACCAGTTTTTGAAGCGAGTTGTGGATTCATACTACCATAAAATACGTAAATCGCATCATCGACACGATGCTTCATTCCCATCGTGTCAGGGCCTTTTTTAGTTCCATCGCCTTCTCCACTTGCACTCTTTGTTATCTGAGTGCTTGTGATGCTGACTTTCTCCACAGAAAATGCCGTATGGATGGAAACTGGCCCACGAATTGGGATAGAAACGCCCTCTCCTTTTTTACCGCTTTTCGCTGTATAGGCAAATACCTGTCCAAAAGCGCGGACATCGAACCATTGATTGCAAGCAAGTTTCGCATTTTCAGTGGGTGTTTTCTTCGGATCAATGACCGTTTCGGCGCGTTCCCGAAGGGACTTGCATTCATCCAGCTTGTTATCGTCTGACTGGACAAATACAGCCAGCCGTGTCTGCATCAGGCGGTTCCGGATTTTTCGCTTGATGCAAACATCCGATACTTCGCCAGTACCACTGTAGTTCGTCCGCGGTCGGTTTCCATCCAGAGGATCACCATTGGGATTTGCATTTTTCACGCTGAATACGACGGCGAAGTCTATTTTATTGGTTAGGCTCATTTTCTTCTCCTTCATCATTATTTTCCGCTTTCATCAAAACAGTTCTTTGGCAGTGGAACCCTAAAAGGAACTCCCCGGACAACGGTTCATCCTTGAAGTCGTCTGGATCAAACAATTCCATGATCTCCTTGAGTTCTCCTTCGTATTTCTTGATACGCCCACCCAGTCGATTTTTGTGCGGCATGAGTTTCAGCTCAATCGTTTTCCATGTACTGCATGGATAGTCGGCAAAACGTTGCATGAGGCGTGCAGCGTTTGTCGGGCGCTTCTCTCCGGAAAGCCCCAATGAAAATCCTTCGATGGCGTCTCCAACGGCCAACAATCGGCCATAAAGATAGCTTCTGCTACTCCTCTGTCGATCCAATGCCATAGCATAATCCTCCGTTTCCTTGTTGTCGTTCTTGTAAAGTGCGCAGGTAATTCCCAAGATTTTTTCCCACTCCCATGCATCGAAAGCATGCCGTCTAGCGGCATTGTGAAAACATGCCTCCAGCAAATCCTTTGGTAACTGCACGCCATCAACAATGCAGGGAAGCAATCGCAAGATCGTTGACCGCTTAAGTTTGTCATCGACATCGTTTCCATAAGCAGCCTTGGCGATATCGCCAGGAGAAGGCGCGCCAATGAAACGCTTGTCTTTTCCATAGTTTTGGACCCAGCAACAGTTGCGATGCCACGAATCGATCCGACTCAAGAAATCAGAACCCGTCAGTTCTTGATAGTAGGTCATTGCCATGCGTCCGGGCGTAGCGGAATCCAACCCCATGATCACAACCTCATCGGTCTTTCCCAGTTTGGCGGAGAATCCGGCAATGCGTTTGGTGAGTTGCACGCCAAACTGCTGTGCAGTATCCACGATCTGCTCAACCTCTTCTCTACCCCCAAATAGTTTTGTGGTGTCGTCCATAACACGCGGAACTTCTGCCCCAGAGACCGCCCACGAAACTATGGCCTGTGAACCACTGCGCCACCCCTGGCGATCAATCAGCCAGCGCAACGCATTGTAAGCCTTTTGGGATGCCTCGAAACCGACTCCGCAGACCTGATCGGCCTCCGTAAAACGACCTCGATAGGTAAAACCAGACGAATCGTTTGAGGAAATTAGTTTTGCCTTGTCACCACTGTTCCTGATCTTTGCTGGATGAGAATCGGCAAGGGTTAGCTTTCTGCCTGAGACATAGCAAATGCCTTCGATTTGCTTTAGGCTGGAATAATATGCAATCCACGCCTGCTGAAGTTCTCTATCGGTCTGCGTGGAACTGTCTAGCACATCCGACTTTTCCACTCGCCATCGGACAAATGCCTCTGATTGCCATTGAGATCGCTTTCCCTTTCCATCCAGCTTCCCTGACAACAGTGAAAAGATCTCCGGTTTATCAGCCTCCGACTCCCATTCGTAGAGCAATTTTCCCAAACGTTTGCCATCCTGATCTAAATGGAGAACGCCCTCTTTTACCAGATCAGCGATAAGTGACTTCTTTTCCAAGTAGTGGAAAACCGCCTGTGCCTTCCAGTGGGCATGCTTGGACTCGCACCAAGCCTTCAGGTCGGCCATACAGTTCATAAACGGTTGCGCGGGTGCATCTGAATAGCCCACTGTAACCTCCCCACCATAGGCCGTAAAATCACCTGCGATAAACTGCAGTTTGTTGGCTAGTGGTTGATGCACTGGTTTGATGCCTGAGGGATTGGCCGACTGTTCCGTGCAAGGAATAATCGTCATGGCATCGTCTTTTGAGATTGTGGCAGCACGCCTAAAGTTGCCTTGATCATCTATTGTCACTTCAATGTGTGCATTCTGTGTCGTGTGACAAATCGGAAGCAAGCTGGCCTCTTCGTTGCCTCTTGCCTCCACCGCACCGATATTGCTTTCATACGTTCGGTAGAGTTTTTCAATCCAACTCATTTTTCAGTGCCTCCTCTTTTAAACCGAGAGACTTCGGAGGGTGGGGAATCATTTCACGAACGAATTTCCTGATCGTACAGTCTTCCGGACGGGCAAACTCGACAACCCCATGGCGGACAATGGGATTCCAAAATCGGCTGTGGAGTTCATTCACCCCGGTTTCATCGGGATAATCAAACCCGTGAAACATCAAGCCATAGCGTATTTCAGGAATTTCGTCATACGCGGCAGAATCTTCCCCGAAAGAACACGGCTCAACATAGCCCTGGCATTCGCGCGCACCAAGAAATACGTCCTGCCGGCCACCTTTTTCAACCATACGTCGGGCAATGGAAAAATGTTTTCCCTCGATGCGGTCTTCCTTCATGTCCGGGCGAAATTCATTCCATTCAAAGTGCGCCTGAACCTGATATTCGACATCGGCCAAATAGGTATAGATCGCCAATGTATTACCGCCTCCATAATTCAGCGGCTTGACATTGCGCGACTGCGTTTGGATCGGCTTCATAATCCGCACCCTGTCGACCACCCAAATGATCGTGGGCTTCCAGTAGACTGATTTAAGAACCCCTTTTAATGCTTCGTAGGTGGGAATATGGTACGATGACTTTTCTCCACCGATCCGACTGAGTGGATCCGTAAACAAAGCCATTCGTCCGTGTACCCGTAATTCAACACTGTTTTTCATTGCGCCTCCTAACCATTCAAGAATTCCATCTCCCCGACCTGCTCTGTGCAGGCCCCGCAATCAGGACTGTAATAGTGCTTGTCCAAATACCAGACTCCACTACCCGGTTGCGTTTCATGTAAAGCGCCTGCTTTCTCCATTTTATTCAGGTCGTGAGGAAATACGTTCACACAGAAGCGCTGCGCCTTTATCAACAGGGTCTTCAACTGCTTTGTATCTGTTGTAATCGTCAAGGCAGAGATCAACCGACTCGCTTCGCCTTTAGTTTTTCCGAATCCCTCATAGTGAACAAGAATGCCCTGCGTAGGGGCATCGATGACTTTGAAATATTCCCCTGCTGATTTAAACGCCTGATTCAGAATCCGCTTTGGATTGTACTGCCCGGTTCTTTTGGCTTCACATACGGAAAGACTATTGGTCGATAGCAGCGAAAGAAGCGTGTCCTTACGTCCCAAATCCTTGGCTCTGACCTCGTAATCCATCTCATTGGCCCGCTGGTAGAAATAGTAGTGGTAATAGCGTTCTACAGCCTGGGGCGAAATCAAATCGCCACCAAACGACTCCGGCGACTCCCTATATTCATCCAGAACACGTAATGTTTCCTTTTGAGCGAGCTTGATTTCCCGGAGCCTGCCCAGAGATTCCCCTTTAAGATTAACGATCAATACTCGCCCATTCGGCCTTCGGTTATTTCGATTGCAGCGCCCCGCTGCTTGGGCAATTGAATCCAATCCAGCGAGTGCGCGGAAAACACAACCAAAATCTAGATTCACCCCGGCTTCCACCAATTGAGTGCTCACACAAACAACAGGCCACTTGCGCTGCAAACAGACTTTAATGCGCCGAAGAATTTCAAGACGATGGGCGGGACACATGGCGGTGCTCAGATGGTAGCGATGCCTAACCAATCCTTCGGTTTCAAAATATATCCGCTTTGCATCCTTCTTGGTGTTGGCAATAAATAAAACACTCCCCAACGCTTCAAGTTGCCTTTCAATCTCCATACCAATCTCGCTGAAAGACCACCCTCCAGTCTTCCGTTCATCGACAACCTCTATCCGGCGAAATCCCTTAAACAAATCACTGTAGGGGGCGAGTTCTCGTTGCTCATCATATGGTACCGCCCCTTTATTTTGATCCACATCGTGCAAAAGCGGCTGGGTGGCAGTACAGAATACAACTGACGAAGAGCACACCTTTGTCAGAAAATTGATCGCGTTATTGAACAAATGGATCGTATTGATGGGTAGTGTTTGGACTTCATCAAAAATGAGTATCGCACGAGCCAACTGATGCATACGACGTGCACCTCTTGTTCCTCCGCCAAACAGAGTTTCGAGCAATTGAACTGATGTCGTAAAAACAATGGGGGCATCCCAGTTTTCCGAGAGCAGGCGATTCCGTTTGGTATCGTGCTTTTCGTGTAGATTTGAGTGATGCTCGAGAACGATTTCATCAATATCGAGAGAACACTTTCCCTTAAGCGCATCCCGGATTTCTTGGGCGTTCTGCTCAATGATCGATGTGTAGGGAACCACATAAATAATACGATCCAGTGAATGCTTACGGGCATGGTGCAAGGCAAAGCGCATACTCGCCAGCGTTTTTCCGCCTCCGGTCGGTACTGTTAAATAGAAAAGGCCTTGATCAGATAGAGATCTTTGAAGGCAATGTGCTGAAACCTCTGCGCGTTTCCGATTTATTTCCGGGTATGCCTTCAGTCCAGATATGTGCCTCTCGAAACAATTGATTAGCGGTTCCCATTCAGTATACTTTCCCAAAAGGCGTAGCTCAGTATCTTCAGGGTTTTCAAAATTGGCCGTGTCCGTCCTGTCTGCATCGACGAGACAGCTAAACAAGTAGCGAACCAGTAGCCCCGTCCAGAAAATCCGCAGCATAGGCAATTTAACACCTGCGTTGACGACTCCAATCAACCCAGACAATTCCTTCACAAGCTGTGTACTACATGCGAATTCAGCAGCTTTTATCAGGACTATTTCATCTGCATTGGCGCAACTCTCCTTGAAGTTGGTATTTTCATCCGCCTTTACCATGCGCTTCATGAGTGTATCTTCGCCATCGTTCGCGAGGCCATCGACCAAACCGCCATGGTGGGAGCAGATGCAGATCGCTAAAATTTCTTTCGCTAGACATAGCACAGGGTCCTGATCATCCAGATTGCGCCATACCCACTGAGCTCCTGCAGTCGAATGATCAACCCTCCCCTTCCACCGCGAAGGATCTCGATACCGTGAATCTCCCTCTTGCAGTAACCCAACCGCCGACTCAATATAGGACCCAAATACTTCCGAGTATTTTCCGAAGTCATGAAGCAGTCCAGTCAGTTGACCAAGCGTCTCCGCGTCAATCTTCTTCGCATATTTACCGGAAAGGTGCGACACCCCAAACAAATGCTCCTCAATACTTTGAGCATATCTGTCACTTGAACGATAGTGAGCAGCCTTATTCACTGTAGCTTCGTGTATAATCGGTGGACAGGCTGACACATTAGTCGCCGTCCACAGTCGGTGTGGTTGTTTTCATGAACTCCGCTGGACTGAGCACCCTGACACCCTCTACCGTGCTCTTTCTGCAAAGATGCTTGTCCCCACTAATGATAAAGTCAGCGGCTGCAGAAATAGCACAAGCGACGATGGCCTCATCAGCAGGGTCCTCGGGAATCACTATGCGGGACAGAGGGTGAGGAACAACAACCGTGCTGTTGGCAATCAACCACTTCAAGAGATCCATCACATCAAGCGAAGATCGTACGAGTTGATCTCTGAGCTTGGACCTACAGATCACACGATAGAATTCATCCAGAATATCTCGGTTCACAGTCCGATCTTGGCACCACCCATGTCACTTGCGCAAATAATTGTTTCCGCGAACCGGTGATTTTCAGGTTCCTCATCCGCTTGCCGTTGGGCCATGCATGGCCCAAGCCCTTCCCGCTGAAAAGACTATGTCAATCGCGAACCGAGGTGTCTAGGATTGGCTTGACCCTATTTTTTTCCGGTCCCGCCGAGCGACCATGAATGGCTATAGATCACGAGTGGGCGACCGTGCTACCGGGTATTTCTTACCTGCGGTTCGCGTTTTTACTCCGCCTCCGCTCGCACTTGAGCAATGGTTTGTTCGATGCCTTCTGGAGTCAGGCGAACAGAGGCGCCACTTTTCTGAAACCGTTGCTGGATTACCTTCAGGGTCAGTGGTGCCCAACCGCCCTTGCTATCCGTCTTCATCTTCGGGTACAGCATCAACCCGCTCTCCCCGGTCATTCGCATCAAGGACGAGGGCTCGGTTCGGTTGGTCGGAGGGGTGGTCATCTCGGGCATTTTCTCCGGAGAATAGGTGCAATTCAAGGCCGAACGGAATTCGGTTTGGATGGGGGGGCTGACAGAGAAGACGCGGCAGATTGAACCGGCTAACCCGCCGATAGGGAAATCGGCGCTACGCTCCGGGGACCTCCTCATCACCCCCCCGGGTTCTGTGGCTGCTCCACCGGGTTCGCGGGCTGAAGGCCCGCAAACTCGATAGCCCAGGGCAAGCGAAGCGCGGCCCTGGGTTGTTGGCCCGAGGCCTCACCCGTGAGCGCGGATAGAGCACGCCGATGGTCATGGGGGCCTCCAAAGCAAGTCCGGAGGCCTCACCCGTGAGCGCGGATAGAGCACGACTTGATTCCATGGTCCGGGTATTGTTCCTTTCGCGCTCCGGAATCGTTTTCGTTTTGGTTCCCTGGGGCTGTGCTGCGCTTGCCCCAGGCTATCGAATCACGGGCCTTCAGCCCCTCTCGAAGAGCCGGAGATCTTCGTGTATGCCACCTGCCCCACCGGGCTCGCATAGCTCGTCCCTCCAGTTCGGTTCAACTCCCGTATAGGCGGGTTGCTGACGCTTGCGGGTTCTTACCGGCCCTCCGCGAATCCCACTTTCCTACCGCAAGGTTTTCCATTACCGTGGAATTTCCATGAGCGAGAAGTCCACCCCGATGATGCAGCAGTACCGACGGATCCGCCGCGAGGTTCCGGAGGATACGATCCTGTTTTTCCGGATGGGGGATTTCTATGAGATGTTTTTTGACGACGCCAAGGTCGCGGCGGAGATTCTTGACATCACCCTGACCAAAAGACAGGGCATGCCGATGTGCGGAGTGCCGCACCATGCTTCGGAGATGTACCTCTCCAAGCTGATCCGGGCGGGGCAGAAGGTGGCGATCTGCGAGCAGATGGAAGACCCGGCAACCGCGAAGGGAATTGTCCGGCGGGATATCACCCGGGTGGTAACCCCCGGCACCATCCTCGAAGATCATGTACTGGACTCCAAGCGCAATAACTACCTGGCAGGAATCGTGCGCAAGGATGGTGTCATTGGAATGGCATTCATCGATTTGTCCACCGGAACCTTCTGGCTGGAACAGACCGATTCGGTGTCGGTGTTGCGGGACAACTTTGCCCGTTATGAACCCTCGGAATGCATTCTTCCCGAAGAGCAGCAGGAACGGGTTCAGAAGGAGGGCCTGTTTCTGCCCGGCCAGGCCGGGGTGATCACCGCTTACGAAGACTGGACGTTTGATCACGACTTTGCCGAGGACACCCTGTTGCGGCAGTTCAAGGTCCACTCGCTAGATGGGTTTGGGTGTACCGGGATGTCCGAGGGCATCCGGGCGGCGGGGGCGGTGCTGCATTATGTCGCCCAACAACTTCGGCGGCCGCTCGATCATGTCACCAGTCTGAAAGTCAAGCGGGCGGAAGATTTCATGCTGCTGGATGAATCGACGGTGGCGAACCTTGACCTGGTTGAGCCGGCGTCGGGGCGCCGGGTTCCCGGTGTGGCCACCACGCTGCTCGGGGTGCTCGATACCACCAAAACCGCGATGGGCGGGCGTCTGTTGCGGGAATGGCTGTTGCGTCCGCTGGTGACCCTTGAGGGCATTCGCCAGCGGCACGATGCGGTGGAGGATTGGACACAACGGCGGAAGGAACTTCAGCGCATTCGGGAGTCGCTCGGTGAGGTCAAGGACCTGGAGCGATTGATCTCCCGGTTGAATGCGGGCACCGGGAACGCCAGGGATGCGCGGGCGCTCGGGCGGTCCCTGTCCGGGTTGCCGTCCCTGGCCGAACAGCTTGCCGTATCGCCCGCGGCCCGGACAGCAGCGCTTTCCGGCTCGATTCATCCCCTCCCCGAGCTGGTGGGGCTGCTGGACCGGGCGCTGGTGGATGAACCGCCGGTTTCGATGAAGGACGGCGGGATCATTCGCACCGGATACCATGCGGAGCTGGACGAATTGCGGGTTGCCTCCACCCAGGGCAAGCAATGGTTGGCAGAGTTTCAGGCCCGGGAGCAGGAGCGAACCGGAATCAAATCGTTGAAGGTCCGGCACAACAAGGTGTTTGGCTACTATATCGAGATCAGCAAAGCCAACCTCGACGCGGCGCCGGAGGACTATATCCGCAAACAGACCCTGGTGAATGCCGAGCGCTTTATCACCCCCGAGCTCAAGGAATACGAAAACAAGATCCTCGGGGCGCAGGAACGGTCGATCGCCCTGGAGGCGGAATTGTTCGAGGAGGTTCGGGAAAAAATCGTGGCCGAGACCGCTGTGATTCAGGGTTCCGCCACCGCAATCGCCGAGGTCGATGTGCTGAGCACCCTTGCCGAACGTGCAATGGCCCATCGGTACATCCGGCCGGTGATGACCGACGGCGATATCCTCAAGGTGAAGGACAGCCGCCACCCGGTGATGGAGACCCTGCCCCAGGCGGAGCGGTTTGTACCCAACGATGCGCACCTCGATGGCACCACGAACCAGATCATGATCATTACCGGTCCGAACATGGCGGGAAAATCGACCTATATCCGTCAGGTTGCCCTGCTGGTGATCCTGGCTCAGACGGGATCGTTTGTCCCCGCCAAGGAGGCGACGATGGGGGTGGTGGACCGGGTCTTCACCCGGGTGGGCGCCAGCGACGACCTCGCCCGCGGGCGAAGCACGTTCATGGTGGAGATGCAGGAGACCGCGAACATCCTGAACAATGCCACGGCCAGGAGCCTGATTGTGCTCGATGAGATCGGGCGCGGCACCAGTACCTTCGACGGAATCAGCATCGCGTGGGCGGTGGCGGAATTTCTCCACAACACGCCTGCGGTCAAGGCCAAGACCCTGTTCGCCACCCACTACCACGAGCTGACCGACCTCGCCGTCACCATGAGCGGGGTCAAGAACTACAACATCCTTGTCCGGGAAACCGGAGAGACCATTGCCTTCCTCCGGAAAATTGTTCCCGGGTCTGCGGAAAAGAGTTTCGGGATCCATGTCGGACGGCTCGCCGGCCTCCCTCAGGAAGTGATCGGGCGGGCGACGGAGATTCTCTCCAACCTCGAGGAGGGGGAGTTCGAGGAACCGGGCAAGCCCAAGCTCGCCCGCAAGCGTTCCCGCAAGGCCCCGGATACCGAAAACCAGATGTCGCTGTTCGATTGATCAGGCGAACGAGCAGAGGTATTCGCAAATTCCGTCTTCGACCGTGATCTCGAATGAGGAATTACCGGGGACGGAAAAGGAGGAGCCTGCGGCCACCGTTTGCCAATCGGTATCGCCGGCAAGGAGGACCCGGCACGCGCCCGCCACGATCTCCATGACCTCCGGCGCCCCGGTGTCAAAGTGGTAGGTCCCGGGATAGATCAGACCGAGGGTTTTCCGGGTGCCATCCGGAAACAGCAGGGTGTGGCTCACCACCTTGCCGTCAAAGTAGATGTTGGCCTTGCAGACAGCAGTGACATGGGGAAGTTGTTCGGGAATGGTCATGGTTGGATTCTTTCTTGGTCGAGGGTTGGATCGGCCCTGGTGTCTTGCCCCGGAGTTAAGGTTCTTGTGTTTTAATTTTACTGCGGAGTCTTTGGTCCAGGCTTTGTTCCGGGCGCTCTTCCTGCACCGCGTACCGCACCGCATTGACCGCGAGGGCCACAACCAACCCGGAGAAGATGACCCCGATGATGGCGATGAAGATACTGAGGATGGCGGTAAGGGGCCGGGTCGGGGTAATGTCGCCATACCCCACGGTCATGCCGGTCACCCAGGCGAAATACAGGCCGCGGCCCAGGGGAATCTGTTCTATTCTGGAGACCACAAAGCCCAACCCGGAAATCACCGAGGCCAGAAACACCCAGATTGGGCTAAAATAGCCAAGGGTGTGAAAGAACACCTTCAAGAATCGCAGGGAAATTTTCATCGGACTCAGAACAACGCCTTGAGCAGCTTCAAGGCCCCCTGGGACCAAGGCACCCGGTGGGTGACCCCGTCCTGCTTGGCGAAATCAGCCCGGTGGGCAAGATACCAGTCGTAATTCCGCAGCAGGGCATCCACGTTGGAATATTTCGGGGCGAAGCCGAGTTTCTCCTTCGCCTTGTCGATGGAAACAAAGGACTCCTTGCCCGCGGTCTCATACACCCATTTGTAGAGCGGGGAGAGATTGACCGCTTCGAGCATGCGCAGAAACAGGATCGCCGGCCCCTCGGGGAATCCGATGATGCGTTTGCCGTGCCCGGCCGCATCGAGTACCGCCTGAAAATCCGAGCGCGGGGTTCCGTATTTTTCTGCTCCGATATTGAAGGTATCGTTGACCCGGTCTTCGGGCAGGGTTGCACACAGCCAGATGGCATCGCACAGGTCTTCGACATCCAGATACTGGTATGGGTTGTTGCCATTGCCGAGGATGGGAAAGTTGTGGCCATCAGCGGCCCAGTCATAGAGCAGGGCAAAGACCCCGAGGCGTTCCGGGCCGATGAAGGATTTGGGTCGGATGATGGGAAGAATCATGCCCTTGGCCCGGTAGTCTTCACAAAGTTGCTCCGCCGCGACCTTGGCCTCGCCATAAGGCCCGACCCCATGAAGCTCGTCGGTCTCCAGCAGTGGATGGTGGTCGGGAATACCATAGACCGCGGTGGAGGAAATATGGATGACCCGCTCCGCGCCCGCCGCTTCGGCGCCCTCGAGGATATTCCGGGTGCCATCGATGTCGGTGGAGTAAATGTCCTGCGGTTTGTAGAGCGGGAGGGCGGCTGCGCAGTGCACCACAATATCCACGTCCTCCATGGCCTTGCGGACATCCTCGGGATTGCGGATGTCACCGGTGACAATGCGAACTTGATCCTGTTCCGGATAGTCAAACGGAAGCAAGTCGAGGGAGGTAACCTGCTGTCCCTTGGCGAGCAGATGGCGGACCAGGTTGATCCCCAGAAACCCGGCGCCGCCGGTAATCATATAGCGTTTGGTGGTCGATTCCATTGTGTTTCCTCGGATTCCGGTGAACAAAGCGACATGGGATACCACGGTGCCCGAAAGAAGTCCAGTACCGGGAATGGTGTGCAGTGTCCCGATCACGCTGGCCCGGTGGAGGATCTGGCTGGAAGCAGGCAGGGGCATTCCGGGGTCCGGCAAGGCGTTGGATTGGTGCCCCGGAGAGGACTCGAACCTCCTACCTACAGATTAGGAATCTGTCGCTCTGTCCTGATGAGCTACCGGGGCGCACGTTCGTTCTTTCACTGCGGTCCGCCGGCTGCGAATCCGGGAGCCGGAGGGGGTTGTGGGCCGTTAAACAGAGTGGGAAAGATTGTTTTTGTTTGCAAGCTCAGGCTTGCACTAGCCCTGGTTCTTCCGTAGAGTGCCAGAGTTTTTCGTACCCCAAGTGCTCGGGTGGTGGAATGGCAGACACGCTAGCTTGAGGGGCTAGTGACCGCAAGGTCGTGCAGGTTCAACTCCTGTCCCGAGCACCATGCCCTTTCCCCTGCCGAAGCCAGATGATGGCCTCCGCCCACGATTCCAAGGCCTGGAAAACCGGCGGTAAAATCTTCCAATCCTTGGAACTTTTTCGGGCGAAAATTCCAATCGTTGGAACCGGGGCGGTTTATTCCCCGTGGCGGGTGCCGTGGCGAGTGCTGAGTTGGCTGCGGATTTTTTTCAGGGAGGCGTCCTGGATCTGTTTGATCCGGGCGCGGGTGAGGTTGAGGAGTTCTCCGGTCTCTTCGAGGGTGCGGCCTTCGATAAAGCGGAGCTTCATGATGTAGCGGGAGCGCTCGGGAAGTTTGTCGATGGCGGCCCAGACCTCGGAGGTTTCGGCGCCTCGGGAGGCCTCTTCGACCTTGGTGTCCTCGATGAGTTCGTGGAGGCTGGAGCCGTCTTCATTGATCAGGGTGTCGAGGGAGATCGGGGGGGCGGGCAGTTTTTCCCACTGGCGCACATAAGCCCGGACCTTGCCGACCTTTTCGAGGGGGATGTCAGAAATCTTGGCGAGAATTTCGTCGGATGGCTCCTCGCCATAGTCCCGCAGCCAGGTATCGATGATATTTTTCACCAGGGTCATTTCCCGGTTGGGCCGGATGCCAAAACTGCCGGACCGCACGTGATCCCGGAAAAAGTTGCGGAGTCGGTTCTGGATGGATTTCTGGGCGTAGGAATAGAAGGGGGTGCCGCGGGTGTAGTCAAATTTGCGCACGGCATTGGCGAGGGCCTTGGACCCTTCCTGCAGAAAATCGGACAACCAGACCTGGCCGATCCAGAAGAAGGGCTTCACACAATTGACGACCAGCCGCCGGTTGGCGATGAACAGTTCCTCCTCGGCGGCTTCGATCCGGGAAATCAGCCGCCGGGCATCGACACAAGCGGTGCTGGCGGTTTTCTCGGACCGGTAGGATTTGGCGGCAAGCTGTCGCACCCGGTGGGCGCAGCAGTGGATCTCGGTAAACAGGTTGTGGACCATTTCCGGCTCCAGAATGTCCACGGTGCCCCGTTCCACCAGAAACCGGGTGATCGACTGCATCCGGGAGTCCATGGAGACAAAGGTGCGCGGTTGGCGGACCTGGACCGGGTCGAACCCGGGCTGATCGAACTCCGGCATTTCAATGGCGGCAAAGGGAAGGTTCTCGGCCATGGTGCGCAACTCCTGCACCCGGTCGGTAATTGCCGCTTTTCCTGTCATGCGTTTTCCATATCAAACCACAAGGTTGATCCCGGGGTGGCCCCCGGCACGTTGCCCTCATCCTACGCTGGAACACCGGGGTAAGTAAACCGGAGGATGAAAAAAAGCAGGCGGCGGCTGCGCGCAGGGGCTGCTTGTCGGTGCCGGTGGGTGGGTGTATAGATGGGAGGTCATGCAACCAGTCGAATCCAACCCCATCCCATACCGTTTTTACGCTGCGGCCGAGACCCGGGCGTGGGCGGCGGCGTGGGCGGTTGGATTGCCGCCGGGCGCTGTGGTGGCGCTTCATGGCGAGTTGGGGGCGGGCAAAACCTGTTTTGTGCAGGGGATGGCCGAGGGACTGGGGATTGCCGGGCCGGTCACCAGCCCCACCTTTACCTTGCTGCACGAGTATGGGGAGCCGGTACGCTTGATTCATATGGATGCCTATCGCCTGTCGGGTCCGGAGGAAGCGGAGGACCTGGGGTTTGAGGAATGGCTGGAGCGCGGGGCCATTCTCGCGGTGGAGTGGCCGGAGCGCATTTCACCGCTTCTCCCTTCCCATACCCTTCACATCTATCTGGAGCTCGGAGAGGATGTGGAGGAACGGGTCCTCCGGATCACCGGGGGGGCAGGCGCATGAAGATCCTTTCCCTGGAACTGGCCACGGAGAGGGCGGGGGTGGCCTTTGTGGACACCGATTGCCCGGAAGGCTATCTCGAGGAGACCTGGGAGGAGGCCCGGGCCAGACACGGCGAGCTGCTGCCGGCCCTTGACCGCCTGAAGCGGCGGGGGGGGTGGGATTGGCGGGAGCTGGACTTGATGGTTGCGGGCCGGGGCCCGGGGGCGTTTTCCGGTCTGCGGGCTGGGTTGTTGACGGTGGCATTTCTGGCGGCGCCAGGGGGTACACCCTGCCGGTTTGTCAGCAGTATGGAGGCCGCGGCCAAAGCCTGGTTGGGGGAACAGCAACAGGCGCAGGCCATGGTCATCGGGGATGCACGCCGGGGGCACCTGTGGATGGGGCTGGTCGAGGCGGACTATGGATCCCCCCCCTGCGCATGGGAATTGATCCCCGGTGAACAGTTTGCCACCCGGCGACCCACCGGCCTCCCCCTGCTTTCACCTCATCTCGACCGGATTTTGGCGTTGGCGGGAGCGGATGCCATCGGCTTGAACCCCACCCCCGAGGCCACCGCACGCCTCGCCTGGCAGCGGGAAAAAGACAGGGCACCGGCAGAGCCTGCGATCCCGCTGTACCTGCACCCGCCGGTATGAAACCACCGGGATGGTCCGGCACAAACATCGCTCCGCACAATCCTCCTCCGACGCTGCGGGAAAAGCAGCCCCCTGATCCTTAGCGAACTCGTTTTAACTTCACCATAAGGGTGAAACTGAATGAATAGTCACACGGGCTCGCATAGCTCGTCCCTCCAAATGGTTGTGGAGGGCGGAGCTATGCGACGCCGAAGTATCGCCAAGGATTAAGGAGCAACCCCACCAATTCTGCTTGCGTCCAGAGATGGCACAGCGGATAAAAGATGGTACTGTCAAGGAGTTAAGACCCCGAGGGGATTCAGATCAGTATGAGGCTTGGAGAGGGAACAGAACACATTTACGCGGGCAATGCGGACTTTGTCGAAGGACTGTACAACCGCTTTCTGAATGATCCGCTTTCGGTGGATGCGCATTGGCGTGCCTACTTCGCCGCCCTGCGCAATGGGGATGAAGATGCGGCGGAGCCGTCGCAGTCGGAGATCCGTTCCTACTTTGCCGAGCGGTCTTCGGAGGCCAGTGCGCAGCGGCAGGGACTGCACAGCCTGACCATGGCTCGCAAGCAGTCCGCCGTGCTTCGCCTGATTCAGGCTTACCGGTTGTTCGGGCATCTGCGGGCCGACACCGATCCGATCAAACTGCGCGGGGTGCCGAGGGTTCCCGACCTGGAGCCGGAACACCACGGATTGACCGAGCAGGATCTGGATCTGATCTTCAACACCGGCAATCTCGGCGGCATCCCGGAGATGAAGCTGCGGGATATCATCGCCCACCTGAAGGAAACCTATACCGAGAGCATCGGCTCGGAGTTCATGCACATTTATGATCTCAAGCAGAAGGAGTGGATCCAGCACCAGTTGGAGTCCACCCGCACCACGCCGGACTATCCGGATGACTTCAAGGTGCGCCTGCTCGAGCGGCTCACCGCGGCGGAAGGGCTGGAGCAATACCTGCATGTGAAATATTCGGGGCAGAAACGATTTTCACTGGAGGGCGGAGAGACCCTGATCACCGCGCTGGATGAGATCATCGAACGCGGGGGCATCCAGGGGCTGGAAGAGGTTGCGATCGGGATGGCCCATCGCGGGCGGCTCAATGTGCTGGTCAACATCATGGGCAAAGTCCCCAAGGATCTGTTTTCGGAATTCGAGGGGGAAAAGCAGTGGCGCCTCGGGCAAACCGGGGATGTGAAATATCACCAGGGCTTCTCCTCGGATGTGCAGACACCGGGGGGGATTGTCCATCTGTCACTCGCCTACAATCCGTCGCATCTGGAAATTGTCGCCCCGGTGACCATCGGTTCCGTGCGTTCCCGCCAGGAGCGGCGGGGAGACAACATGAGCAGCAAGGTGCTGGCGGTGGTGGTGCACGGAGACGCGGCGATTGCCGGCCAGGGCGTGCCCTATGAAACCGCCAACCTGACCCGGACCCGCGGCTATTCCGTGGGCGGGTCCATTCACATCGTCGTGAATAACCGGATCGGGTTCACCACCAGCCACCCGCTGGACTCCCGCTCCGCGCTCTATTGCACGGATGTGGGCAAGGTCATCCAGGCCCCGATTTTCCATGTCAACGGCGACGACCCGGAGGCAGTGGCCTATGTGGTGCAGTTGGCCCTCAACTACCGGATGAAATTCAAACAAGATGTCTTCATTGACCTCATCGGTTACCGCCGGCATGGCCACAACGAAGCGGACGAGCCCGCGGCCACCCAGCCCCGGATGTATCGAAAAATCCGGAACTTTCCCACCGTGCGCAAGGTATATGCCGACCGTCTGGCCGAGGAAGGTGTGATCGATCCCGAAGATGCCGACGCGATGATTGAGACCTACCGGTCCCGGCTGGAAGCGGGCAAGCCGGTGGTGGCCAACATGGTGGATGGTGTACCCAACCCCTACCGTACCGAATGGTCCCGCCACCTCGACGCCAAATGGACCGACCCCGGCAAGACCGCAGTATCCTTGAGTACCCTGAAAGAACTGGGGCAGGCCATCGTGGCCATTCCGGAAAACTTTGAGCTGCACCCCCGGGTTGCGAAGATTATGGACGACCGCAAAAAAATGGCGGCGGGCGCCCTGCCGATCGACTGGGGATTTGCCGAGACCATGGCCTATGCCTCGCTGCTCAAGGAGGGGTTTGCGGTGCGGATTTCCGGGCAGGATAGCGCGCGCGGCACCTTTTTCCACCGCCATGCCGTCCTCCACAACATGCAAAGCGGGGATGAATACACCCCACTGGAACACCTCGCGGAGAACCAGCCGCGGTTCCGGGTGATCGATTCCATTTTATCCGAGGAGGCGGTGGTGGCGTTTGAATACGGATACAGCACCGCTTCGCCGAATACCCTGGTGATCTGGGAGGGCCAGTTTGGCGATTTTGTCAATGGAGCGCAGGTGGTGATTGACCAGTTCATTGTCGCGGCTGAACAGAAGTGGGGCCTGCTGACCGGTCTGGTCATGCTGCTTCCCCATGGTCTTGAAGGGCAGGGACCGGAGCATTCCTCGGCCCGGCTCGAACGCTTCCTTCAACTGTGTGCCCAGGAAAATATCCAGGTTTGCTACCCCACCACCCCGGCCCAGATGTTTCACATGCTGCGGCGGGAAATGATCCGCCCCCTGCGCAAGCCCCTGATTGTCATGACCCCCAAGAGCACCCTGCGGCGGAAGATTTCCTTTTCATCCCTCGATGATCTCGCCCAGGGTGAGTTCCAGATGGTGATCGGGGAAATCGATGCGCTGAAGCCTGACGCGGTGAAGCGGATTATTCTCTGCTCGGGCAAGGTCTACTTTGACCTGCTGGAGGCCCGGCGCGAGCGAAAGATCGATAACATCGCGATCATCCGGGTGGAACAGTTGTATCCATTTCCGCAGGAACAAATCAGCCAGGTTTTACGGGCTTATCCGAAGGCCCAGGATGTCTGTTGGGCGCAAGAGGAGCCCCAGAATCAGGGGGCCTGGTATTCGGTTCAACATGCGGTTCGACTGTGCATGCGGGAGGACCAGGAGTTGAATTACGCCGGGCGCAAGGCGATGGCCGCGCCTGCGGGCGGCGACTACAAGCGCCACTTGCAGCGGCAACAGGAACTTGTGGACTTTGCCCTGACCATTCATGCCAAGGAAGTGTACCAGAACCTCAGCCTGCAACCGCAACTGGTCGCCGATTTTCAACCCCAAACGCAACTTGGAGATGCATCCCCATGACCGTGAACATCACCGTCCCCCCCTTTCCTGAGTCCGTCGAAGAAGGCACCCTGTCCGCCTGGCACAAGAAACAGGGCGAAGCCGTACAGAAGAATGAGAAGGTCGCGGATATCGAAACCGATAAAATTGTGCTGGAGGTGATGGCGCAGGCCGCGGGGGTGCTCAAGAAGATCAGCGTCCCGGAGGGGTCAACCGTCAAGCCGAAGGATATCATTGGCGTTCTCGACAATAAGGCCGGGGGCCCCGCGACCAAGTCGGTCGCAACCGATGCCGCCCCGGAGCCGGAACCAGAACCAGAACCGGAGTCCGCGTCCGACGAAGAGGACCTGCCCAGGGCGCCGGCCATCGTGTCCCGACCCTCGCCGGCCAAGGCGCCGCGCAAGGATATTGAGATGGACGAGCGGTTGGGGCCGGCGGTGCGCAAGTTGATCCTGGAGCATGATCTCGACCCCCAGCAGATCGAGGCCACCGGGCGGGGGGGGCGCATCACCAAGGCGGATGTCCTGCGGTTTCTCGAGCATTCCCCCCACCTATCCACCCAGTTTGGCGCATCGGAGCGGGAAACCTCATCCGAGGTGGAACAGGCGCCGGCGCCAACCGCCAAGCCACCTCTCGATGAAGGTTCCCTGACCCGGCGGGTCAAGATGTCACGCATCCGCGCGCGCATTGCCGAACGTCTGGTGGAGGCCCAGTCCCACGCCGCCCTGCTCACGACCTTCAATGAAGTCGACATGAAAGCCATCATGGGGCTGCGCAAGCGATATCAGGAAGCCTTCCAGAGCCGGTACAAGATCAAGCTCGGTTTCATGTCGTTCTTTGTCCGCGCGGTGACCGAGGCGCTCGAGCGGTATCCCGTCATCAATGCTTCGGTGGAGGGGGATGAAATCCTGTATCACGGCTATTACAATATCGGGGTCGCGGTCAGTTCGGACCGGGGTCTGGTGGTTCCCACGATCCGGAATGCCGACCGCATGTCGCTGGCGGAACTGGAGCTCGCCATCAACGATTTTGGCACCCGGGCCCAGCAAGGCAAGCTCGACCTCGAGGAGTTGACCGGAGGCACCTTCACCATCTCCAACGGCGGGGTGTTTGGCTCCATGATGTCCACCCCGATCATCAATCCTCCCCAGAGTGCAATTCTCGGCATGCACCGGATTCAGGAGCGCCCGGTGGTGGTGGATGGCGAGGTGGTCATCCGCCCCATGATGTATCTCGCCCTGACCTATGACCACCGGATCATTGATGGCCGCGATGCGGTTCAGTTCCTGGTCTCGGTCAAGGAATCGATCGAAGAACCCGCCCGGATGTTGTTGGAAATCTGATAAAAGAAATACAGGTTGGTATGAAAAAAGTAGATGTTTTGGTCATTGGCGCCGGCCCGGCCGGTTATGTGTGTGCGATTCGGGCAGCTCAGTTGGGCATGACCACCGCCTGCGTGGACGCCTGGGTTGGCCGCGATGGCAAGCCGGCGCTGGGGGGAACCTGTCTGAATGTCGGCTGCATCCCTTCCAAGGCCTGGTTGGAGTCGTCGGAACGGTACCATGAACTCCTGCACAAGGTCAGCGCGCACGGAATCAAGGTCAAGGAAGTCACCCTGGACGTACCCGCCATGGCGGCCCGCAAGGACAAAATCGTCACCACCCTCACCAAGGGCATCGAGGGATTATTCAAGAAAAACAAGGTACAATGGATCCCCGGCGTGGCCTCCTTTACCTCGGCCAACACGGTCGAAGTCAAACCGAGCGTCGGGAACGGGGATCCGGAAACCGTGGAGGCGGAGCATATCATCATCGCCACCGGTTCGGTTCCCCGCAACATCGCCAATGTCGACATCGACCATCAACATATCTTTGACTCCTCCGGGGCCCTCGACTTTACCGAGGTTCCCCAGCGCCTGGTGATTATCGGGGCGGGGGTGATCGGCCTGGAATTGGGTTCGGTGTGGAAGCGACTGGGGTCGGAGGTCATCCTGCTGGAGGCGATGGACTCCTTTTTGGGAATGGCGGACCAGCAGATCGCGGGGATTGCCCGCAAGGAGTTTCAGAAGCTGGGGTTGGATATTCGTTTGAGCTGCCGGGTCAAATCCGCTTCGGTGGTGGAAGGCCAGGTCCAGGTTCGGTATCAGGATGATGCCGGGGAGCACACCATCGAATGCGACAAGTTGATTGTTGCCGTGGGTCGCAAGCCCAGTCTTGAAGGCTTGAATCCGCGGGCCGCCGACATTCTGCTGGATGAGCGGGGCTATATCCATGTCGATGAGCACTGCATGACCAGCGTACCCAATATTTATGCGATCGGCGATGTTGTCCGGGGGCCTATGCTCGCCCACAAGGGCTCTGAGGAAGGCGTCATGGTCGCGGAGCGTCTGGCCGGAGAAGAAACCACCATTCACTATGATATTATTCCCTGGGTTGTATACACCAGCCCGGAAATTGCCTGGGTCGGAAAGACCGAAGAGCAACTCAAGGCATCGGCGCGAAAATACAAGGCGGGGGTTTTTCCTCTCGCGGCCAGCGGGCGGGCCAAAGCCATGGAAGAGACCGCCGGCCTGGTCAAGATTCTAGCCGACGAAAGGACCGATCTGATCCTCGGGGTGCACCTGATCGGCCCCATGGCGTCCGAATTAATCGCGGAAGCTGTGGTGGCGATGGAATTCGGGTCGAGCGCCGAGGATTTGTCCCGGATTGTCCATGCTCATCCCTCGATATCGGAAGCCATTCACGAAGCGGCCCTTGCCGTGAATGGCCGATCCCTCCACATCTAGTCTTGTGGGGGGGCGCCGATGGGTTTGGTGATCCCTTCCACCTCTAGCTTCGCAAAAATAACACATTGCAGGTGTGAGCGGCCTGTTTGTGCCCTCGCGACCCCCCAAACACAAACCACTCTGCATAAAGCACTAAGCCCAATCTACGCATCGAGGCGATAGATTTTTGGTCCAGTTGCCCAAGTTGGTACGACTCTTGCAGATGTATTCTTCGATGACAGAACGAAACCTTCACGTGCGAGGCAATACACATGATTGCGGCACCGGACATGAAAAACGTAGAAACCAGCAACCGATCCTATGAAGCCATGAGTTACCCATTCACGGAAGAGGTTGCTCCGCTCCCCATTCCTCGAGAGGAGCTGCCCTGCAGCCACCAGGAATCACTGGCGTGTATGGCATCGATCTGTCACCACATGGGACAACCGGCAACCGTGATGCTGGTCAGCTTAAATCTGCTGAACAAAAGAATGCGGGAGGTTCCTCAGGACACGGCGCTTCTGCTCAGAAACATCAATGAGGCCGCCGAGCGCATTTCCCATATGCTTCGCGACATCAACAAGCTGTGTGAGTCCAACCAGGTTGTGGACATGGACACCTATTCCCACCAGGACTGAGCGATCAGGACAGCAGGCTGAGTCCCTGCCGGGTAATCTCGGCGAGTTCATCGATGGTATTGGCAACCGGAACCCCCGCCAACGAAAACGCCTGCAACTTCGAGGCCGCAGTTCCGCTGTTCCCGGAGACAATTGCCCCGGCATGACCCATCCGTTTCCCCTCCGGGGCGGTGTGGCCGACAATAAATGCAAACACCGGTTTCCGGATGTGCTCCTTGATGAAGGCCGCGGTCCGTTCCTCTTCATCGCCACCGATTTCCCCCACCACCACCATCGCCTGGGTCTCTGGATCCGCCTCGAACAACGGCAGCAAATCCATGAACTGCGAACCGACAATCGGGTCGCCACCAATCCCCACGCAGGTGGATTGACCAATGCCCAGCCCCGTCAGGGCGTGCACAATTTCATAGGTCAGGGTGCCGCTGCGTGAAATCACCCCCACCGGGCCAGGCCGGTGAATCGAGCCGGGCATGATGCCAATCTTGGCCTTTCCGGGTGAAATGAGACCGGGGCAATTCGGCCCGATCAACCGCAAGCCTTTGGCCCGGACCATGTGATAGGCCTTCATCATGTCGAGTACCGGAATGCCCTCGGTGATTGCGACGATCAGGGGGATTTCTGCTTCAGCCGCTTCCAGAATCGCCGCCGAGGCAAATTTTGCCGGCACATAAATCACCGTGGCATTGGCGCCGGTTGCCTCAACCGCCTCCTGGACGGTATTGAATACCGGAACTCCGTGCGCGACCTGTCCGCCCTTGCCCGGGGTGACGCCTCCGACCACCTGGGTTCCATAGTCCAGCATCTGCCGGGTATGGAAGGACCCATCCCGTCCGGTGATCCCCTGGACAAGAACCTTGGTGGATTGATCAATCAATATGCTCATGACTTCATCTCCTCGCGCACCACACCGCCAGACGCCTCAATCACCTTGACCACCGCCTCCGCAAAGGTGGAGGCCGGAATCAGCGACGATCCCTTCAGCAGGGCCAGCCCCTCATCGGCATTGGTCCCGGTCAGGCGAACTACCACCGGAACCGCGATGGAGATTCTCTGAAACGACTCCAGAATGCCCCGGGCAATGTCATCACACCGGGTGATGCCGCCAAAAATATTGATGAGTACCGCCTTGATCGACGGATTGGACAGAATGATTTTGAAGGCCGCCACGACCTTCTCCGGGTTGGAGCTGCCTCCCACATCGAGAAAGTTTGCCGGCTTGCCCCCATAGATTTGGATCATATCCATCGTGGCCATCGCCAGTCCCGCGCCATTGACCATGCAGCCGATATCGCCGTCCAACTGGACAAAACTCAACCCCTTCTCCCTGGCTTCAATCTCCTGGGGCACCTCCTCGTCAAAATCCCGCAAGGCCTCCAGAGCCGGCTGGCGAAACAGCGCATTGTCATCCACGGTCACCTTGCCGTCGAGGGCGACCACGTTTCCGGAGCCGGTCAGAACCAGGGGATTGATTTCGGCCAGCGAGGCATCTGCCTTCAGGTAAAGACCCAGCAATTTGCCCGTGATCTCCACGATTTGCGCGGCCGCTCCAGGGTCGTCAAACAACGCCTGGGCCACCGGGGCAAGCTCCGCTTCGGAAAACGTGCCGGTCGTGGTGGTCAGTTTGAGAATTTTCTCCGGGGTCTTCGCCGCCACCTCTTCGATGTCGATTCCGCCGGCCGCACTGGCGATGAGCAGGATGGCCTTGGAACTCCGGTCCATGGTGATCGCGAGATAGGCTTCGCGGGCGATGTCGGAACCGCGCTCGACCAGAACCTTGCGGACGGTTGATCCCTTGATTTCCATCCCGAGAATGTTCCCGGCATGCCGGGCCGCTTCGTCGGGGGTCTTGGCAATTTTTACCCCTCCCGCCTTGCCCCGTCCACCGGTGTGCACCTGGGCCTTGACCGCAACCACCGTTCCAAACGCTTCGGCAATCGACCGGGCCTCTTCCGGAGATGTGGCTACCTTTCCCTCGGGAACCGGAATACCCGCTTCCCGAAAAAGTGCCTTCGCCTGATATTCATGAATTTTCATGCGTCCTCCAACCTTCTCCTGAAACCGACCCATCAAGGGCCACAAAAAACCAGCTTACTCTACCCCGGCCATCCGTGCTGACAATGATAAACCGTGAAGAAACATTTGCCCGTGTCATCCATGGAACGCCTCGCTATGCTGGCCTCATGAATCGTCGCAGGGAAGCAGGTTGGCTCATGGCAGGTGCCCTGTCGATCTTCCTGTTCCAAGTGCGCACCGTCACCGCATCCGGATTCTGGATGCACATGGCGGCGGGGCGATGGATCAGCCGGAACGGCATCCCGGACCAGGATCCCTTTTCGTGGTGGTTGGCCGGCGCCGACACCCGCTGGATAGAAGCCCATTGGTTCTCCGACCTCCTGCTCTACTGGCTGGGGCAAGGGTTGGGTCTCCCCGGGCTTCAGGTGGTGAGCGCGCTGCTGCTCAGTCTGGGGAGCATCCTGATCGTACGTGCGGTACACCGCCGGGCAACCGTGGAGGATCAAGCCCTCGCCCTGCTGCTCGGGGCCTGGGTCATGGCCCCCGCACTGTCGCCCGGACCTGCGGTCTTCGCCGCCCCGGTCATGGGGGCCTTTCTGCTGGTGCTATCGCGGACCCGGTCCTGGCGTTTGCCCCACCTTGGTCTGCTGCTCGGCCTGCAGGTCGTCTGGACCCAGTTGAGCCCGAGCTTTCTGCTCGGACCCATTGCGGCGGCTTTTCTCTGGATCCGCCCATCCACCCGAACCTTCACCCGGGGGCTTGCCGGCACCCTCCTGCTCGCCGGGGTCACCCTGCTCAATCCATACGGCTCCCGGCTCCATATCGACTTGTTTCAGCAAATGACCGACCTCAACCGGCAGGTCGTCCTCGAATGGATTTCCCCCTTTCATGAGGAGTTTCTTCCCGACCCAACCCGCTACCTCTCCACCCTGTACCTGGTACTGATGGCGGTACCGCTGATCGCCAGCAAGCGCCGCCTTCCCCGGCATCTGGTCCCCGGCGCAATGATCAGCGCCTTCATCCTGGTCCGGTCCTTTCATCATCCGGTGGAGGCGGGATTGTTTGGTCTGCCCATGGTTGCCCTGGGCATCCATCACGTGCTCCGTCATGCGAGACGCCTGACCGTTCAGGGGCAAATCCTGCTCCCGCGCCGATCCCGCCTCCTTCTCACCGGTCTGGTCATCCTTGCCACCGGGCTGGCCATTTTATCCAACCGTTACTATCGGAGGATAGGGCATACCACCTCCTTTGGCCTCGGGGTCGAACAAGGACTCTTTCCGTCGGACGCTTGCCTGGCCCGTCTCGATGCGTTACCCCCTGAAAGCCGCTTGGGCAACCTTGCCCATGACGGTGGATACCTGCTGTGGAAACGACCGGGCCGGAAGATCTTTACCGACCCCCGCGGGCATCTGTATGGGCAGGCATTTTATGGAGACCTGTATCGTGGCCTGGGGGGAGAAGAGGCCGCCTGGAAGGACCTGAATGACCGGGGCACCTTTTCCGCGATCCTGCTGCCCGCTTCGTGGCTGGGCAGTGGAAGGGTCATTCACCTGCTGCTTCTGACGCCACTGTGGGAGCTGGTCTATTTTGATGGTACTTCAGCTCTGCTGCTTCGCCGCACCTCGGAAAATGAGGACGTCATGAATCACTTTGCGGATAATGGATCCCTCGCCCTGCGAGCGGCCATCGAGACAGTGGAGCAGACTCCTGCTTACACCTGGCGCAAACCGCCCTTTCCCATCCAGGTCACCGCAGCGGCACGGGTCTATCAGGCTGCGGGGGAATACGAACGATCCAGATCTCTGTATCCCCTGGTCCTCGCCCAGCTCCCCCGGATGGCCGGGGCCTGGTATGACCTCGGGGTGGCCTGCGTAAAAACCGGTGAGCATGACGCCGCCATCGCACTGCTTCAGCACTACACCGACCGCTTTCCCCAGGTGACCCGGGGATGGCTCTGGCTGGGCAAGGCGTACGAACAGGCCGGCCAACCCGAGAACGCGACTGCGGCGTACGCGAGAGCCAGCAAACTGAACGAAGGCCTGACCCGCAATTTCCGGCAAGGACTGGAGCCGATGTCAGCCCACCCCTGATCGGGGCCGCCCGGCCGAAGCGTAACCCTACGGGGTGAAGTTCTTGGTCGGGACCGCGTAGAGCAGTTGATTGGTCCAGTACATGGTGTCCGCATGTCTCCTCACAATAATGACCGCCTCATCCGGCTCCACAATATAGTTCTGGGCCGGAGGCGGAGAACTGAGGAAACTGGTGGTATCATAACTGTAATAGTCCCAGGTGGTCTGGTCGGACTTGAGGTACAACCGCGCCTTGGGCTGTTGGAGTGAACCGCCGGCCGAGAGAATGCGCACTTCATCCGCGTAGGCGCGATTGTTATTGCCATGGAATCCGGAACCGCTGAATCCAAGGTTGGTGATCGCAGTTCGAACCGGAACCTGGTAGCTCAAGACATGGTACTTGTTGGACTCAGGCGGGAAGGCAAGGCCACCAGAGACCTCCATCACCGGGGGATTGGTTGGCACTTTGCCAATCATCAACAGGCGCGAGGGAGATGCCGCTGACGGCAGTTCGACATTGAAGCCCTGGTACAAGGGAATCGGCATCTGGTTGGCGGGGCCAATTCCCCCCAGCTCATACTGCCAGCCCGAGTTACCCAGGAATACCCGGCAGGTCGCAGATCCCGAACCGCTCACCCCTCCATAGTTCGCGTCATACCAGGTGATGGTGGTGGCATCGATCGAACTCGATCCCGCAGGCAGTATGCCGTTGGTTCCAAACACATAAGCCAGGGTGTTGGTGTCCGGCTCGAAGAACAGGGATTGCCAATTCTCACCGGGGTTGAGCTCAACCGCCTTCGTGACATAAACCTCGCGGCTACCGAGCCGGGTCTGCAGGTTTGTCGACCAGGTATCCTCGCGGGCCACCCGGTAGAACCGCATGGTGTAGGTCAGCTCCGGCGGGGGTATACGGCCGGGCGCCCCGGTATCCACCAAAACGACATTGGTTACCTTATCGAGAAGCGACCACTGGTTGGACAGGGTGTTCTCAAAGCTTCGGGAGTCCACATACAGCACGTCGTAGATCCGGTTGGTGGTGCCAATCCACGATAACCGGGTACCCTGCTCTGCGACATTGGTCACGCCGACCACGCCCTGGGTGACCGCGAATGAGCCCATCGTCACGCTTTGATAGCTGGACAAGGGACCGACATTACCCGCCGCGTCCACTCCGGCGAGGGCCAGACTATATTCTGTTTCAAACTCAAAGTTCGATACGATCGTACCCGAGGTGATGTTCGTGGCCAGGGAGAGCGGGCCATTATGCCGGGAAATGTAGAGATCATTGGTGGTGGGTGTCCCGGCACCTTCCCGATAATAGATCCGGTAAGTTTCCCAGGGTGAAAGTGCGCTGTTTCCGCCATCATCCAGCGGATTCCAATCGACTTGAATTTCCGAGGTTTCATCCGGCCCGAGACTGACCGCAAACCCGGTGGCCTGGGTCGGGGCGGTCATATCCAGATACATGACAAAGTTGGTTGCCGGACTCATCAGGGCATCATTCAGCCGGTCGGCATCCAGGTCGGAGACAAACAGCCAGTTGGTGGTGATACCTTCCACCAGGTTGGTCAGGATCAGATTCGTTGCCGCACCAAGAGAGACGCCGCTGGCCGGGGCGGTAGGTGTAACGGCAGATTGCCTCAATTCAAACCCGGAGGCATCGCTGATCTGGTTGGTATTCCATGCGTAGTGGAAGACCGGATTATTGGTCCACCAGACCGCGCTCCGATACAGGTTGGTCAAACCGGCGGGCGGGGTACTGTCATCATCCACAACCAGAAGGAGGTTTGTGCTGTCTTCAAACAACCCGTTGCCATCGGCAATGCCGAGACAACCGCCCGCGCTCTTACCGGACCAGACCACCGAATAGTAGCCGGTATTCACATCCGCAATCGTCACCGCAGGTAGATTGTCGTTGGTCGCGGCGAGGATACCGCCAGCGGTATAGATATTGGTAAAGGTTTGGGCAATCACCTCATTGGTTTCGGCATTGCGTACCGAAAACTCGGGCGTATCCGGAGGATCGATCAGAATCCCCCCGCTCGAATACAACCGCATACCCAGCGACCAGCCGCCCTCGTGGATGTCTTCATCGGTCAGGGTCACCAGATCCACCGGGGTGCTGTTCACAACCAGATTGCTGGCCACTGGAGGATCGCCACTTCCATCGGAGAAGGCGATCAGGAACTGCTGGGTCACCGCCTGCCGGTCATACAGCCGGTCATCATCCGCATCGGCGATGGTCACGCGAACCGTATAGACCCCGCAAGCGCCCAGTGCAGACAGATCCAGGTTGGTCGTCCACAGGGAGGTCCAATTGGTGGCGGCACCTTCCACACCGCCCCCGAGATCAAACCCACCGGAGGCCAGAACCCCGTTCGCACCGTCATAAATCGTATAGGTGGGCGGGGCGGAGGTGAACCCGATCCCGCTGGTCACATCGCGAACCTGTCCGGAGATAACCACGCTGGTCAGCTCGGCGGCATTGGTCAGGGTAATCTGGCCATTCATGAAGAAGTAGCCGATCTGTGGCGGGTCCGCATCATCATCCACCACCGTGAAGGGTACATCGGTAAAGGTTTCGGCAGCATCATTCAGGCGGTCGTTATCGGCATCGGCCACCGCGACCCGGGCGGTCAGAATTCCAAGCTGGATCTCATTGTAATCCCCACCCGCGACATTGTTGGAAAGGCTGTTCAATGTCTTGGAACCGCTGGCAAAGGTCGTGGTGAAGTAGTTGGAAACCACCACCCCGGCATTGGTGTTGATGATCACATAGTGGAGGCCGGGGCCATTGCTGACCGCGACCCCGCTTTGAATATCCTGCACCAAGCCGGTTATGGACCAGGTACCGTCATAGAGATCCTGGTCGGTAATCGTTCCCCCGCTGGCGCACAGATCGGTGAAAAGAAAATCAAATGCCAGCAGGTCATAGGTAACCGGATCATTGCCAATCCAGTTATCCTTCTCGCTGATGTAATACAGGACATCGTTCCGGCCACCGGTAATGTTCAGGTTGTTGGTGTTGATGATGATGTTGTCATACTCGCCCACCCCGACCGCAGTGAATCCATCGACAAGCCCCGGCGGCAATGCGGAGCTGTGGGAGTCAAAGGCATCCACGTCCCATACGCCAGCCAGGCGGTCGTTGACGGCATAGATAAAGGTCGGACTGCTTTCCGGGCCTTGATAGGCCAGAATCTGTTCGCCCTGGATATTCGGAGCAAAGTTACCGGAGCTCGCGGCGATGATCCCATTGTTCAGAACTGGCGTATTGGTGGCAATCCAGCGAACAACCGTTCCGGCCTGCACACAATTGGTGGCTCGCCAGGTCAGAACACCTTCATTACTCCGGAATCCACCGGCCGCTTTCCACCCGTTATCGGTGAATTTAATCTCGGTGCCGGTGGGGATATCCACCAGAACGACAAAGCCGAAACTATCATAATTCTCGCTCCCGGTGGTGAGGGTGTTCATGCCAAAGATCGCGATATCACCCGCCACCAGGTTGGTGCGGGATGGATCGGGACAGCCGCCACCGGCCCCGCAACCGATCCCGGTGCCCCCCCCGACATTCAACCCGCTCAAGGTTGGCGCGGTGGTGTCATCATCGACGACCGTGAACACATTGGTGCCGGGATTGATGATCAGGCTGCTGTTGGTCAGACCATAGCAAAGCCCGTCGCTCTGGGCCGACCAGACCACGTCATAGTCTCCGAGCAGGATCTGGTTGAACTCCGCCGCCGGCATCACATTGGTAGTGAAATAGCTTACCCCGGATTTGATGATGGTATCCCAACTCAAGGGACTGGAGGCATACACATGCGTACCAGAGGCATTCTGCACCAGGAAGGTCGGCGCCCCCGCCCCATTGGTGAGGATGTTCCCCGAGCTATGCGTCAGGGTCATGGCCATGGACCATCCCCCGATGGAAATGAGTTCATCAGTCAGAATCGCCGTCGAGGCCAGGCCATCGGTGATCAACAGATCGCTGGCGGAGGGGGCATCGCCGCCACTGCCGCTGGTCGCCATGACCACCTCGAGCGAACTGCTGCTCCGGTCTCCGGAACGGTCATTGTCCGCATCGGCAGCAAACACCTGAATGGTGTAGGTATTGCCGCAGGCCAAGGACAGGCCGGAGAACCAGTTGGTGAGCTCCACCGCAGAGGCCTGGCCCGCCCCTTCCGATGCACCAGCAACATCATTACTGGCGAGCAGGGTTCCATCGATATCCAAGAAAAGGAAATAGGGCGGCTCACTGGTAAAGCCGACGCCACTGTCCACATCCTGCACCAAACCGGTCACTGAGAATCCGGAAAAGGCGGTGGCAACATCCACGGTATAGGAACCGTCCTGCAGGGAGAACGCGGACAGAGCTGGCGCACTGGTATCGTCATCGACCACGGTGAAGATATTCGTTCCGCCATCGATGACCGGTCGGTCAAGAATACTGGCTACGCAGGAGCCCTGATTACTTGCCGACCATACGACCGCGTAGGTTCCCAACACCACATCGCCATATGCGGCCCCCGGCAACAGGCTGTTGGTAAAGTAGGTGGTGGTTCCACTGACCAACGCGTTACTAAATGGAATATCACTGAGAATGGTTGCCGCGCTGTTGGTGACGCTGAACGAGGGCGAGCTGTCGTTGGTAAAGATGCCAACCGGATGGGACAGGCTCATGGCCAAGTCCCAACCGCCGTCATGAATGTCTGCATCCGTCAACTGGGTTGAAGGAGCGGCAAGGGTTCCGTTCACCAGCAGGTTACTGGCACTGGGGTAATCGGCAGGACCGCCCACTCCGGTGGTGTTCATGACAAACGCCACATTGGTGACGGCCAGGGAGTCGCCGGTCCGGTCGAGGTCGGCATCGGCACCGACCACGATCACCGTGTAGACCTGGCCGCAGAACAGCGCGCTGACATCCAGGTTGGTGTGGGCGGCCAGGTCTCCGGTTCCATACAGGCGGTTACTGATGACAATCGCATCCGTGTCGTCCTTCACCAGATAATAGCTGGCCGGGAAATCGACCCCACTCTCTGCATCGGCAATCAAACCGGTGATGACCAGTTCGCCGAGCCCGAGGTCGAGGTTCGTGGTACCACCCGCAAGCTGGAACCCGGAAACTGTGGGCGCATTGGTATCGTCATCAATCACATGAAAAGCCTGCACGTGGGCATTGGAGGTCGAGTCTGCCGTTCGATCCGAATCATAATCCCAGGCCACCACCACCGAGGTCCAGGTCTGGCCGATCACGATGTCGGCCGGGAAAATCGTCAGGGCATTGGAGATGGAGGCCGGGGTCAATCCTCCGCCATTGTTGGGCCCGAGGGTCAGCACCCCGCCGGCGACCGCCGTACCCGAAGCGTTGTAGATGGTGGCGGTGGGGGCAAATGTGCCTACCTGATCAATTCCGTAGATCCCGCTTCCGGCATCCTGAACCAACCCGGTAATGGCAACCCCGGAGACCAGCACACCATCGGTAATGTTGGTAATCGCGCCCCCGCCACCCGTTGAACTGTGTTCTCCGATACGCTCGGAGTTCCCCGGCGCGGCGGCATCCACGGCGGCGATGGTAAAGGTGGTCCAGTCCCCTGCCGAATAGTCCGTGGTATTGGTATTGCCTTCCGCAATGGTACTGACCCTCACGATACTGGTATCCTGCAGAACATTGCCAGTGACCCCGATCGAATCCACGATGTTTGCCGTGGAGTAAGAACCGACAAAGATCACCACCGAGTCATCACCATTGAAGAACCCGACCCCGGTCTGGTCGGCGGACGCATAGGCGGGAAGGGCGGCGCTGGCATCCGCGATCACATAGGTGCCCCCCGCAGCAATCGTTCCGGTCAGGCCAATGCTGGAGGAAGGACTACCTCCCGACTTCCAGTTTTCCCGGCTGGTGTTGTTCCAGAAACCGATGGAGTAGCCGCCCGCCGCGAGGTCGATGGCGGAATCGCTGGCGTTATACAACTCGATCCATTTGTTGTTGCTGGCCCCTTCGTAATACTGCGAGATAAACAGGCCGCCGGAGCCGCCGCCGCCGACTTCATCGGTGCGCATCGAGGTGAACTGGGGGCCCTCGGTGTCGTCGTCGACAACCACGATCGAGCCAACCACCTCACTTACCAGCAACGAAGCGTCATCGAACCGGTCTGCATCATCATCCGGGACAGTAATCCGCACCACATTCGAGGCATTGCCCATCATGGTGTTGATGATCGTTTCGGTAAAGAATCCCGCCGGGAAGGTCCACACGTTGGTGGTTCGGGCGTTGGTGTAGTTCGCGCTGCTCAGACCGGCATTGTAGTTGGTATAGTTGCCGCTGATGATGTTTTCGATGCTGAAACTCATCACCGAGTTGGTGGTGCCAACGGTTCCCCGGGCAATCCCGCTGGCCGCATCCCGCACCCCGAAGGCAAAGTGCAGCTCGCGAGCGTTGGCTTCATTGAGTTCTTCATCGGTCACCGTATAGAGCACTTCAACGAAACTGTTGTTCCGGTTGGTGAGCAGAACCGGCGACGCGGTATTGGTGGCGATGGAGAAGTACCGGTTCCCGGAGCCGCCATAGGTGAAGTCCGCAGCGGCAAGGGTCGGCGCCGCGCTATCGTCATCGATTACGGTAAGGGTGAAATTGGATAGGCTGGTGTTGCCGAACAGGTCGGCGGCCCCCACCAGGGTGGTGTAGACCCCGAGGGTGACATCGGCGAGGGCGACCGGTCCGACAGTGTCGGCAAGACTGGACGGGGTGAAAGTCCCATTCACCGGCGCGGTGTCAAATTTGTTGGAGGCGGCAATCACCGTGCCTGCGCTGTTCACCATCTCGAAGTAGGGAGTACCGACACCGTTGGATACCCCGTATCCCGCATCATACACCAGCCCGGTCACCGCAAATCCGGACCGGACCTGGAAGTCGGTGTTGGTGGTCAGGTAGATATTGAAATCAAACAGGTCCGGCCCGACCAGGTCGACGGTGGTGACCGAAGACGTGGCGGAATTGTCGCCGACGCAACCGGCCTGCGGCCGAACCCGCCAGAAATAGGTGACACCCGACGCCAGGCCGGTCACTGACACGCTGGTGCCGGCCACCAAACGGCTATTGTAGCCATCGACAAACGAAGCGGAAGCGCCATAAGGATACAGGCGGATGTCGTCCACGCTGATACGATTCCCCCCCCCGGAGGTTTTAATGACCCGGACGGCAACGGTACCGACAACATTCAAGTTAGTCGCGGAAAATTCGGTCAAGGCTGTCGCGGATGCAGTAAAGGTGCCTGCAGTCGACCAGCTACTCCAATTGTCGGTACTGTATTCGACCCGGGCATCGCTGGAGCCATCACTTCCATACACGCCATACTCGAGGGTAATTGCGCTCAACCCCATGTTGGTGGTCTGCTGCATTCCGACCGATCCGCTATTCTGGATACGTGCGGACTGGGTTCCATTTTTGCGGTCACTGGCGGTGCTTCCGATCAACGCGTCATCCATCCACCACACCAGTCCACCGAGGGTCACGGTGTTGGAGGCATAACTACCCTTGGTGCTATCCTCAAACGCATTGGTATAGATGGACCCGCCCCCGCCCGAGGTGCTGAAGTTGGAATACAGGGATACATCCACCTGGTAGGAGACTGCCCCGGCCAGCGCGGTCCAGTTGGCGGTGAAGTCGTAGCTGTTGGTGGGGTTGGCATACAGCCCCTGAACCACCGAGGTGAAGCAGAGGGTGGTAAAGTTCGACACCGAACCATAACTGGTCCCGGCGGAATTCTGAGCGTAGGCCCGATAGTAGTAGGTTACCCCGGGAGCAAGCCCGGTCATGGTGCTTCCATAGCTGCCGGTCCCGGTGCCATCACTGGTCGGGGTGTCCGCGATGTCGGGGAGCGCATTGGTGCTGAACACCACGCCCCGATTGGTCACCGTCGCCCCGCCATCGTCGGTCACGTCACCGCCCGCCTCGGCGAAGACATCCGCGAAGTTGGTGACCGCAAGGGTTTCCACCGTGGGTGGGTCGAGATTGATCAGGCCACCCCAGGTCGTGGCGACCCGGACTTCATCAAAGTACACGTCACCGATCGACCCGCCGGCATCGCCTCCGGCATGGACCCGGATCCCGTCGATCAGGGAGATGCCGTCGCCCGACACCGTGGCGGTAGCCTCCCACGAAGCCGGCTCGGTCACCGGGACCGAGATGGTCCGGTAGTAAGCGTGGGCCTTGATCTCCTGGGTATCAAAATCGTACCGCCCGACAATCAGGTAGGTGTTGTTGGTGTTGGCGGTCAGGGAGTTCAGGTTGTAACTCGACGAAACCTCTGCGCCACCGTAGGAGTCGATCCCGAGGTGATTGGCATAGGTATCGCTGGAGATCTTGCCGACGAACCCGGTCTCTGCGCCGCCGCTGAGGAAGCTCAGACCTGCGAACCGGCGGGTGCCCTGATTCTGGAACGCGACCATCGCGGAGATATAGACCGTGCCATTGGTGATCGGAGCAAAGGAGCGATCCATGCGCCCGGTCGCATTGTTGCCTGGATTGGTGAGTTTGGCGACGTTGGCCGCAACATCCGGATAGCTCGGCATGGATGGGAAGGAGATCCCGGCAGTATTGGCGGTGAGAGCGGACCAGGTGCCTGCGGTAATCGTCCAGTCATTGGTGAATCCATAGCCTGCACCGGCCGACGGCGAACTGAGAGACACCCCATTGGTATAGGCGAAGACATCGACAATTTCCCCCGGATCATACCGCCCCATCACGACCGATGAAGTCACTCCGCCACCCCCGGCATTGACATTGGGGAAGCTGAACTCATACGCGAGCGGATCGAAGATGATGTCATCGTCGCCGATCCAGTTATTGGTGTTGCTGATGTACTGCAACACCGTGTCCCGGTCACCGGTGATCGAGAGCTGGTTGGTGTTCAGGATCACATTGTTGAGCTCATTGAGGACAATGGCGGTGAGCCCATTGGTCAGCCCGATGGGCAAGGCCGACGAGTGAGAGTCCGTGGCATCGGCAAACCACCCGGTATTGTTGGTGTGGGCAGCCAGGGCATAGAGGAAAACCGGGCTCGCTTCCAGACCCTGATACGCGAGGATTTGTTCGCCTTCGATATTCGGGGCAAACGATCCGTTGGTAGCGACAATCAAACCTTCCGTCACCTGGGGGGTGTTCGTGGCCACCCATCGGATCGACGTGCCCGCGGGGATGCAATTGGTGGCCTCCCAGGTCAGAATTCCTTCCGAGCTCCGGAAGGTATCGTCGGCCTTCCACCCGTTGTCGGTAAACTTGATCTGGGTCCCGGCGGGAATATCGACGAGGTTCACAAAGCCGAAGCTGTCGTTGTTGGTCGCGCCCGCGGTCTTGCTGTTCATGTTGAAAATGGCGATGTCCCCTGCCACCAGGTTGGTGGCGGCGGGGTCGGGGCAATCCACAGTGTCGTTGGTGCCGACCGAGGAGTAGTAGTCATTGTTGACGGAATAGAAGGCATAGTAGTTGGTCGAGCCGGGAAGAACGACATGTTCAAGGGCGGTATCCGTTCCGCGGTACAGAACGGTGGCGCCCCCGATGGTGTCCCCGATGCTGTAGCTGGTGCCCTGGGAGGGATCGGTTCCGATTTCGTTGTCATCATGCAGCACCAGCACCTCAAGACCTGACGGAGGCGTCCAGCCCAACCGCACCATTTCATTGCCATCGGCATAGGAGATCACCGAGGACGGCTCCGGAATATTGGTAACCACAAGGGTCACCACCACCGAGCGGGGGCTGTTGGAGGCCAGGCCGTCGGTTACCGTGATGGTCGCGGTGTTGGTGCCGGGGGGCAGGGCGGTCGTGCTGTAGTTGATCGAATGGGTCTGGCCCGCCGAGGGGCTCAATGTGCCGGATACCGGATTAACGCTCAGCCAGCTTGAATTGGTGGCGATGGTGTAGTCGAGGACGCCGAGGCCGACATTGGTGACGGTAAACGCATCGGCGGATGGGCTGCTGCCCCGCATCACCAATACGTCGATATTGGTAACCGAAAGACCAATCCCCGGAGTACCACTGGAGGGGATGATGTCATTCCAACTCCGGCCAATCCGGATTTCATCGAAATAGGTATCGCCCGGAGTGACGCCCACCCCGGAGCCCCCCGAAGCCAGCCGGATACCATCGATCCTGGTTATTCCGCCGAGCCCAGTGTTGGTGGCGGCCCAGTTCGAGGGCTCAACTTCGGGAACCGCATCGGTTCCGATATAGTAGGCATTAACCTTGGCTTCGTCGTTGTCGAAGTCAAAATATCCCATGATGATGTAATCCTTGCCGGGGCCGGCAAACAGGTCATAGCTGGACGTGGCGCTCCCCACCCCAAGTTTCTGGTCCGCCCCTCCGACTTCACCAAAAAAGATCTGCTCGGCACCGCCATTGTAGAACGAAAGCCCGGACCATTTGCTGGCCCCGCCAAACTCGAAGTTCAGAATAAATCCGACATAGAGCTTCCCGGTGGTCACCCCATCAAAATACCGGAACGCAGTCCGCTCGGTATCCGCAGCGGGCGAAACCAGAATCTTGTTGGCAGCCGGCGCCGGGTAGTTGGTCTGTTCCGTAAAGCTCAGGTTATCGATGGTGAATGCGCCGGGATTGCTGTCCGACCATGCGTTGGTCCATCCCTGACCGCCAGCCACCGCATGAAGATTGACTCCGTTGGTGTAGGCAATCTGGTCCACGATCTGTCCCGGACTGTACGAGGTCGTGACATCATCGTCACCGACGCCGGGTGAATAGTAGTTTCCATTGTAGGAGAAGAATTTGTAGTAGTGTCCGGCACCGGGCTGGACGATGTGTTGAAGCGTCGAACCAGGGCCCTTGTACAACACGGTTCCCGTGGCCAGAGCGTCGCCAACACCATAGGCATCACCTTGAACCGGATCGCTGGGTGCGCTGCCTTCGTTGTACACAATCATCACGTCATAGGACGCATTCTTGGTCCACGCCAGCTCCACGAACTCCGCGCCATCCGCAGTGGCGGATTGAAGGGTCGGATCGGGGATGGCGTTGATGGTCACACTGACCGGGATACTTACCGGGCTGTTGGAGGCATTGATATCGGTCAGGGTAATTGTCCCGTTGTGAGTCCCCACGCCGAGAGCCGCAAGGTCTCCGTAGGCTAGGGTGTGCTGCTGGTCGGCGCTGGCCGACAGGCTTCCCGACACCGGGTTCGCGGTCAGCCAGGCGACATTGGTGGCAACGGTGTATGACAAGGTTCCGAGTCCGACGTTCGTCACCCCGAAGTCGTCCGCGGCGAGGGTGTCGCCGAGGGTGATGGTCTCGGAAATCGAGGCTGGCCCATACCCGAAGCCGGGAGCCTTGCCGGTGCCCTGGATCGTAAAGGAGAAGGGGTTCTCATCGGCATCGTTGTTCACAAAGCTGACCACCGCAGTGCGCAGCCCCGACACTGACGGGGTAAACTGGATGGTGAAGGTGGTCGCGCCGCCGGCCGCCACCGGCGAGGACGGCTGCGAGGTCACCACGAAGTCCGCCGCCCCGGTGCCGTTGGTGGTGAGGTTGTTGAGGGTCAGGTTCGCGTTTCCGGTGTTGGTGACGGTGAAGGTGTGACTGACCGAGCCGCCCACCGTGGCCACATTGCCGAAATCGGTATCGTCACCGACGCTCGGGGTGGCATCGCCGTTAACAATATCCGTGTCATTCCCGCTGACTGCGATCTCGGGAGCGATGGTCACCGTGGTCACAGCTGCGGTGGTGGAGTATTCGGTCGCGCAATATTCACTGGTCGCCTGCACTCGGAAGTAATAGGTGATGCCCCCGGTCAGGCCGGTAACCGAAGCACTGGTTCCGGCCACGGCGAGATTGGAATAGCCGGAGACATAACCGGCAGAACCGCCAAATCCGGTCCAGGCCAGATTGTCAATGATCGGCCGGGCAGCCGCATTGTTGGAAATCATCAGGGTCACCAGACCGGACACATTGATCCCGGATACGGTGGCGGTCTGAATGCTGGTGTTATAGGGAATGGTGGCCTCAAGAGAGCCATTCACAATCACTTGTAATTCACCACCGCTTCCAGAAAAGACCTGTTGATGTTCAAACGTCAGGGTTCCGAGACCATCGGGGATATTGGTGCTGATCAGGTAGGCATCGGCCTCGTCACGCAGAGCCACCGCATCGGACCCGTCCAGACTCTGATCGGTACGCGATTTGGTGGCGCTCCAATTGACTCCACCCTCGACCCAGTTCCGGGTTAAGTAGGACGACGCGGTTCCTCCACCAATCGCAGTAAATGAATTGGTGCCGCCGACGCCACTGCCGGCGAAGTTGGTCGAGACTTGCAGGAGATATCCGGAGGCGCCGGAGAAGGCATCCCAGTTTGCGGTAAAATCCGTTTCATTGGTGGGATTCGCATACAACCCGGTGACGACCGAGGCAAAACATTGAGCGGTCAATTCATACTCAGCGCCATAACCAACCCCGGCGCTGTTTTGCGCATAGGCTCGATAGTAATACATCTGACCCGGCGTGAGCCCGGTCAGGGTGGAGGCAAATGAACCCACGCCAGTGCCATTGGTCGAGGCGGGGTCGCCAACCACCGGATTGGCCGTGGTGCTCCATACCACACCGCGGTTGGTCACCGTTGCCCCGCCATCTGAAGTGACCACCCCTCCCGCAGTGGCCGTGGTGTCATTCGTGACGGTAGCAACCGTGGTGGAGACAATCGGCGGTATTGCGCTGGTGGATAGCGAGAACAATTTCATCACCGGATGATGGGTCCGGTTGAGCTGGTAGGTGTCGCCGACCCGGGCGGGTAGTGGGTGATCGCCCCACTGGTTGGCATCAAACACCATCCCGTCGGGGAACGTCACCCCGGCAAAAGGCAGGGCAAGATGGTCGGTTTCCAGAACATCATTGGGCAGCACAAAATCGTAAGGCGCATTTTTCCCGAGGTTGGTATCGGTATCACCCTCGCGATCGGTGGGTTGACTGGCGTCAGTCACCCACTGTGAGGTCAAGGCGGTGAGGGCGGTTTCACTCCGGTTACTGAGATTCAAATCGCCGGCAATGACCAGGTAGTCATTGGTGGGAAATCCGGCGGTGGCGATGTAGTTGGTCAATTCGCGGGCTTCATTCTCCCGGATGGCAAAGTCTGCATCCCCAGCCTTGAAGTGAACACTCACCAATTGCAGGTTGCGCGGCCCCGGCAGGTCGATTTCGACATGGACATGATCCCTGGCCCCGACATAGCTGTCCGCCCATTCATTGGTGGCAACAAAGGGGTACCGGCTGATGACTCCATTGGGAATCGGGAAGGAGTCGGACTCGGGTTCGACGTAGTAATAGTAGTTGGTTCCGAGTACCGCATCGACAAACGCCCGATAGCTCGCATTGGTGATGACCCACTCCTGGATGGCCAACACATCCGGGCGCAGGCGCTGGATCAACCGGAGTCCGGTTTCATCATACGATGTGACGCCGCCAACCAGATTGGTCCCGCTGACAAGATTCGCAGTCATGATGGACAAGGTGTCATCATCCTGAATCAGTACCGACGCCACCGAGGGCTCCCCGGGCAATGCGCCGGTTATATCGACCAGCTCGAGGCGGAGATTCTCCAATCCCTCCTCCAGCAGGTCATCATTCAGGGTAAACACGAGGTTGGAGGTCGTGCTGCCCGCAGAGGAAAATAGAATATTGGTGGCATTAATGGTGAAATCATTGCCGCCGCCAGCAGTGGCACTGCCTACGACCGAAACCCGCACCGTGGCATCGGCGGCGGCAGAGATGGAAACAGGCACCGTCAGAGTCCCATTGGTTTCCGTGGTGGCATAAAAGCTATTACCAAAGGACACCGAGGGCTTGCTGCCGGCGCCGGTCAATAGGATGTCATCGGTGAAGTAACGGTCAAAGGAATTGTCGGCGGCGGCTTCATCATACCGGATTCGAATGGCCACCACCTCGGCGGTGGAAACGAGCGTGACCTTCCAGGGGTTGGAGGTGACAGCGTTGGCATCGGTGGCGCCAAAGTCCAGGTCGGCATTCGACACACCGTCATACAACTTGACGCTTCCGGGGCCATCCCAGTTCGCTCCGCCGTCATAAGAGATATCCAGATAAAGATCATCCCCGGTATCCGCACCAGCCGCGGCATAGGCGACCTCGAGGGTGACGGAAAGAAGTCCGCTGATGTCGATCCCATCAAACTCGATATACGGATCAGCGTTGAGACTATCTGAACCGCCCAAGGTCAGGGCGTGTTCCCCGGCAGCATTGGTGTCGCCATCGACATAGACCGACGCGCCATTGGAGACAAAGGTATAGTTCCAGGAATCGGCGGCAAGGCCCTCGAATCCCTGGAATGCCAGGGTCTGGAAGGAACCGGTTCCGGTTCCCTGGATGGTAAACTCATAGGAGGCCTCGTCGGCATCATCACTGGCAATTGCCACCACTGCGGTTCGGAGGCCGAGGGCGGATGGATCAAACGCAATCACCAGATTGGATGCTGCCCCTGCAGACACGGTTCCCGGCCAGGATACGACCGTGAAGTCGGCCGCAGCTCCCATGGTGCTCGATGTTGTCACCCCGCTCAGGGTCAGAACCGAATTGCCCGCGTTTGTGATGGTGAAGGTATGACTCAAACTTCCGCTGCCGGCATTGACATCGCCGAAGTCGGTGCCATCAACCAGATCCGGCGTGACATCACCATCGGTGATCAGGGCCAGATTGGTTCCCAGAACGGCAATTTCCGGGGCGGCAACCAGATTGAGCAGGCCGACCCAGTTGGTGGCGATCCGGATTTCATCGAAATAGGTGTTTCCGGGCGTTCCGGAACCAGCCCCCGAAACGAGCCGAATGCCATCAATACTGGTGATCGAAGCATCGCTATAGGTGGCCTGCCAGGATCCGGGTTCCGTCTCGGGAACCGCCTGGAAACCGATGGCATAGGCATTGACTCTGGCCTCATTGGCATCAAAGTCGTAGTAGCCGATGATGAGGTAATCGGTGGTGGTGTTCAAGGTGTAGGCCGAGGTCGCCCCACCAACCCCAAGTTTCAGATCAGCCCCCCCCACTTCTCCGAAGAACATCTCTTCGGTAGCACCGTCGTAGAAGGAGATCCCCTCGTATTTGCCGGATCCGCTGTATTGGAAGTTGAGGATGTAACCGATATAGAGCCGACCGCTGGTATGGGGCTCGAAATAGCGGAAGGCCACCCGTTCTGCTCCACCAGGCGGGTTTACCAGGATTCGGTTGGCGGCATTGGCCGGATAGTTGGTCTGGGTCGCGGGACTGTCCGACGCAATGGTGAAATCACCCGAACTGTCAGACCAGGCGTTGGTCCAACCATTCCCTCCGGCAAGCCCATCCAAATCAACCCCGTTTGTGTAAGCCGCCTGATCCACAAGCTCATTGACCCCATAGGCCAGCACGGAGACACTATCCGATACCCCGGGTGAGTAGAAGTTGTTGTTGATCGAGTAGAAGGCGTAATTGTGGCTCGCTCCAGGTTGGACAATATGCTCCAACGCGGCCCCCCCACCCTTGTACAAGACCGTGCCGCCACCGGGGATACTGTCCCCCACTGCATGGGCAGTTCCCTGAATTGGGGTGCCCGGAGCACTACCCTGATGGTAGACAATCATCACGTCGTAGGAGGCATTTTTTGTCCAGGCAAGATCAATCAATTCATTGCCATCTGCAGTCGCTGATTGGGCGGTTGGGTCAGGAATCGCATTCAGGGTCAGGGTCACCGACACGGTCTGCGGCGTATTCGACGCACTGGCATCAGCGATGGTAATCGTCGCGTTGGAGGTGCCCGGCTGCAGCCCGGCCTGATTGTAGCTGACCGTGTGCTGCTGGGCCGATCCTGCGGACAGGCTGCCCGAACCGGGACTGACCGAGAGCCAGCCGGCATCATCGGTCACGGTATAGCTCAGGGTACCCAGCCCGATGTTGGTCACCCCCAGGTTGTCGGACGACAGGCTGTCGCCGAGGGTCAGGGTATGGGAAATTGAGGTCGGACCATGCCCGATTCCGGGGGTCGAAGCGACGGTCAACACACTCTGGGTATCGGAAGGGGTCGTGAGACAAAAGGCATTTGTGGCAATCACCCGGTAGTAGTAGGTCACCCCTGCGGTCAGGCCGGTGACCACCACGCTGGTTCCCGAAACATCACGGTTGGTGTAGCCGGGAATCATATCCGGGCTCGACCCCGTGGCATCATAGTAGAGCTCCAGAAACTCGTAACTATACCCGGCCGCTCCGTCGGAGACCTCGTTGATCACCAGTCCAGCGGTTCCGTCACCATTGGCTCCGCTTCCCGGGGTGGCGTTGTCGTCAATGGACTGCGTCCAACTTGCCGAGGAGGAGGCGGCATCGGTGGTGTTGTTGCGTTCGTTGGTGTCTCCGTTCACATCCAGACTGGCCGTGGTTTCAATCGTGGCCGCGGTATCATCCTTGAGGGTGTAGGTATAATTCCCGTTGCAGACGGGAAAACTGTTGTTTCCGTCAAAGTAGTGGACCTCCGAGCCGAAGGTTACTCCCCAAGTGGTTTCAAAATCATTCTGCGAGGCGGCGTTCCGACCGATAATCACATAATCGCCCGCGTCGATATCGGTATTGGCGGGAAAGGTGAAGGTACGGGCGCTGGAATCCGACACCTCATATCCCCCGATATCCAGCGTACCACCTCCTCCGGTGGTCTGGAAAACGGGGTTGGTGGAAACATCGAGGATATAGCCTTCAGCGCCCGGCACCGCCTCCCACTGGGCGGTGAATTCGGTGCCGCTGATTGCAGTGGCGGTGAGGGTGGTGGTCGCCCCGAAGCAGGGGGTGGTGTCGTCGTCGCTGAGGGCGGAGGAGTAGAAATTGCCGGTGCTGTCGTAGGACCACGCCTGGTAGTAGTAGATCTGGCCCGGAGTCAGGCCGGTGTGGTTGTAGGGGGACCCGGAGGTCCCGTTGACCAATAATATCCCGCCCGCAAAGCCCCCCCCGAGAGTCGGCGGTGCGCCGCTGGGGGTGGAGAAAGAGCCGTCAGTGTCGAACACCACCACCACATTGTTGCCGAGGGCATTGGCGGAAAACGTGACATCGATCTGACTGGGCGATGAAGCGGACACCGAAAAGCCGCCGGGCACTGCGGGAGAACCGCCGATCCCGAACACGGAAACATTTTCGGTGGTGGCCCCGCCCCCGGCATTGGAGATGTTTCCGCTGTGGGTCGTGGTGGTGGTCGGAGAAAATCGGACATACACCACATCGCTCAAGGCACCCCCAGTATAAGGGACGCTCAGGCTTGAGGTATAACCGCTCCCCGCCGACAGGGACACTTGATATCCGGAGGGCGGCGTGACCGTGATGTTGCCGGATGCGGGGGTCAGGTCGGTACCGGTCAGGGTGTAGCTGTTGGTCGCTGCGGTGTTGACGGTGACGGTTCCGAAGTTCAGCGACGAAGGTGAGCCACTGAGAACCGGCGAAGAGGATCCGGGCGTCCCATTGCAACTGAAGTTTTGCATACGGACCCCGCGTCCGCTGGTGCCGCCACTGCGCATCCTGAAGACCGTGGTGGCCGTCAGGGGAACCGTCACATTCATGACTCCGGTATTGATGTAGGTGCTGGAGGATGGGGTGGCGGAGGTTACGGACTGAGCCCAGGTGGAGCCGCCGTCGGTGGAAATATCCACCACCAATGGGCGCGCGGTGCCGGATCCATAGGTTGCCACTCTTCCCGTAATTGTGACCGAGGAATATCCGGCAAGATTCGTAGTAAACGACTGCATGCCGTCAAAGGATGCGGTTGACTCGGCCAACAGGTAGGAACCGCGATCAAGGGAAAGCGATCCGTCGCTCAACTCCGTCCAACCCGAAGGAGCATCCGCTGTAAACTCCCAGAGAATATCTGCGTCTACCTCGCGAACCGTACCCAAGAAAACAAGGAAAACCAGAAAGCAGAAGACCTTCAGCGCCAGCCTGCCCAATCCGGAAGTCAAGGCGCTGACCCGGCCGTACGACCGGTTCTCTGTATTCAAATATGCACGATATTTCAGGCTAATCATAGCACCCCTGATCTCTCCAGCCCTCACCGGATCGAAACGTTTTACCCAAACCTCTCCAGAAAGCCGAGTTATTTTTATGAGAACCCATGGCTTCAGGCTTTGAGTATTAAACTTCCTCCTTTAGCTTCAGGTGCGCGATTCGTTAGAGATCTGCTATTTTTCTGCGAGCAACGAAACGAAATGTGAGTCGAAAAACGTTGTATTTCCATTGGCCGGAACCAGGCAATCGTTTAGGTTTTGGGGTCAGGGAACCCATGAGTCACGCACCTCCAAACCGGATTCGAGAGCATGTCGGGCTGATCCTTGCCGCCGGGGCCTCCTCGCGGATGGGGAGCCCGAAGTCCCTGCTCACCTATCCCGACGGGACCCGGTTGGCCGAGGATCAGATCCGGCGGATGCGGTCCGGCGGGTGCCGGGACGTCTGGCTGGTGGTGGGAGCGAAGGCCGATGCGATTTTGGAGCAGCTCCCGGAACTTCCCTGTGCTTTCAACCCGGACTGGGAGACTGGCCGCTGGTCCTCGGTCCAGGTCGGACTGCTCTCGGCGGGGATCGCCAAGGGCTATCTGATCCTGCCGGTTGATACCCCCGGGGTGAGCCCCGAGACCATAGCCACCCTGCTCAAGGCTGCCGACCAATCCGAGGTTATGGCGCTTCGCCCCAGCTATCAGGGGCATCCCGGTCGCCTGCTCTGGATCTCCAAAACCCTGCGCGACCAGCTTCTCTCCGCCACAAACGCCCGGGAAAAAAGGTTGGATCATTGGGTGACCCCGTACCAGGAAGTCCTTCCGGTCGATGACCCGGCCATCCTGAACAACATCAACACCCCCCAGGAATGGACCCGATACCTGGATGGATTGAAGAATGAAGATTGAAGAATGAAGATTGATGAATGAAGAATGATGATTGCAGATTGATGATTGAAAATTGGGCATTGGAGATTGACGATTGGGGGTAGATGGTTGACCCTCCGATCTGAATTCTTCAATCTGAATTCTCCAATCTCCAATTCCCCATGTTTCTACTCGCCAGTGCCTCCCCCCGTCGCAAAGACCTGCTGCAAGCCGCAGGTTTTTCCCCAGTAATTTGCCCTTCTTCGATTGAGGAAAAGCCCTGGCCGGGAGAAAAACCCGAGTCCTATGCCCTCCGCATGTCGTATGAAAAGGCCTATGATGTCGCGACCTCGGAAAGCCGCAGTCTCCCGGTATTGGCCGCCGACACCATCGTCGTGCTCGGCGACCAGATTCTGGAGAAACCCCGCGACGAAGCGGATGCGGTTCGCATGCTCAACCTGCTCTCCGGGCAAACCCATCAGGTCATGACCGGCATCTGCTGGATCACCCATACCCAGGACCTGCTGACCACCTGGGGCGAAGTGGTCTCCACCTCGGTGACCTTTCATTCCCTGTCCGACGACGCCATCGCGCGCTATGTCGCCACCGGCGAACCGATGGACAAGGCAGGAGCTTATGCGATTCAGGGCGGCGCGGCAGCCATGGTCAAGTCAACCCGGGGGTCCTACAGCAACGTGGTGGGCTTGCCAATGGAGCGGGTAACTGCTCTGCTCAAGCAGGAAGGCATCCTTCAGGCACAGGGGCCGGGATCTCAAAAATAGAACGAAAGCCCGATGTCGAGACGGATATCCGTATTCGCAATATCCTCTTCCTCTGCATAAACATCGTCCGTCGCGGCAGAAAAGGTGACTTGCGCCCGCAGGGCGATGTCCGGATGGACAAAGATACTCGCGCCGCCATAGAGCCCCAGCCCAAACCCGCTCGCGCTCTTTTCCACACCGAGGTTCTGTACATCGATATTGGAGCTGATGAACTGGAAGGATGAACCCACAAACGGGATCAGCGGGCCGCCGCCATACAGGTTTTTCTCCAGGTAGAGGCCGGCGGAAAATGTCTCGATCACATCGTCGGCCTGGATGGCAAACATCCCGCCCAGCTCAACCGTATCGATCACAAATTGCCCGTAGCCAAACCCGAGCTGAAATCTGGAACCGCCCTCGGTATTGGGGTCAAACATTCCGCTGAGATTCACCCGCTGAGTACCAATGGCATACTCGGAAGCCAGCGCCCCCGGGAGTATCCACAGGGCACAAAAAGACAGGACAAGGAAGCGCCTCATGTTCATCGTATGAGCTTGCGATCAATAAGGATGAAGTCAAGCGAAACCGGGGCGGCGGCCAAGCTCAGCCCGCGCCTCCCAGCATGTAGACCATCAGACTCAAGCAGTAGAAAAACAGTCCGAGCCCCAGCAACGCCATGGCCATATGGTACTTTTCAGTGCGGCGATTCCGCCTCCGGATCAGGTTTTCCATCGACTCCCGAACGGTATCGGTTCGCCACTGGGTCGCCCATCGCAACTGCAGCGGACCGGCCAGCATCAACAGGGCCGAACCGACAATCAGGAGCATGCCAAAGACGATGGAATACCGGCAAAACGTACCGGACCGGGCAATCGCCGGACCGGAGAACCCGGTCACGGTCAGACAGATCGCCACCAGACTCAGCAGCATCTGGGCCCGTGCCTGAAGAATTTCATAGGCATGAAGCACATGCTCCAGTGCCTTGTCCATCTGCTGGTCATAAATTTCCAGCACATAGGCCAATTCCTCACGTGGGGTCAATTTCCGGTTGGGTGGACAGACGGTGGTATCTTGCATGGAACCAGTTTAGAGGACCGCCGGGCCAAAGGTCCACGCTTCTTGTTATGCGTCAGCAAATGGATCAAAGCCAAGAAGGTGGCACGGCCGACACGGGCTGGCAGCCCGTGTCACGTTCGAGTCCATGTGGTTTTAAGCCCTTGTGAGTAAAGTGGCACGGCCAGCCTGGCCGTAGCCGACACGGGCTGGCAGCCCGTGTCACGTTCGTTATCCCTCCAGCTGACGGGATTTGACACTTGCAAGACGCTGCCCATCATGATTTATTCATCAAGCCGGATAAAGTAATATAGTTGCCCGTGCGGGGTGATCCGCAGAGAGTTGGGGGTTATGAAAGAGAATTGCGAAGGGTTACTGAGGAAGTTGCTCGCGGAGCGGGTGCTGATCATCGACGGGGCCATGGGGACCATGATCCAGCGCCACAAGCTCGACGAGGCGGGCTACCGGGGCGAGCGGTTTAAGGACTGGGCTTCGGATGTCAAAGGCAACAACGACCTCCTCGTCCTCACCCAGCCCGATATTATCCTCGGAATTCACCGGGCCTACCTCGATGCAGGGGCAGACCTGCTCGAGACCAACACCTTCAACGCCCAGAAGATCTCGCTCGCCGACTACCACATGGAGGATCTCGCCTACGAGATCAACAAGGAAGCGGCCGCGCTGGCCCGCAGGGCGGCGGACGAGTTTTCCGCCAAGACCCCGGACAAACCCCGGTTCGTGGCGGGGGTTCTCGGCCCCACCAACCGAACCGCCACCATCTCCCCCGACGTCAACAACCCCGGCTACCGGAACGTGACCTTCGATCAACTGGTCGAAGCCTACACCGAGTCGATCCACGGCCTGGTCGACGGCGGGGCTGACATCCTGCTGGTGGAAACCATTTTCGACACCTTGAATGCCAAGGCCGCCCTGTTCGCAATTCAGAAGTACTTCGACGATCACGACGTCACCTACCCGGTGATGATTTCCGGAACCATCACCGACGCGAGCGGGCGGACCCTGACCGGCCAGACTCCGGAGGCTTTCTGGTATTCGGTCATGCACGCCCGCCCCCTGAGCATCGGGTTCAACTGCGCCCTCGGAGCGAGGGACCTCAAGCCCCACATCGAGGAGGTCGCCAGGGTCGCCGATACCTTTGTCAGCGCTCATCCCAATGCGGGCCTGCCCAACGAGTTCGGGGAGTACGACGAAACCCCGGAACAGATGGCGGCGGTGCTGAAAACCTTTCTCGAGGACGGTCTGCTCAATCTGGTCGGCGGCTGCTGCGGCACCACCCCCGCGCACATCCGGGCCATCGCGGAGATGGCCGCGACCATGCCCCCGCGCACAATCCCCGATGTCGAACCCTGGCTCCGCCTGAGCGGGCTGGAACCCTTCGTGCAGCGGCCGGAGACCAACTTCATCAACATCGGTGAGCGCTGCAATGTCACCGGCTCGCGCAAGTTTCTCCGCCTGATCAAGGAGGAGAAGTACGAGGAAGCCCTCGATGTCGCCCGCGACCAGGTCGAGAACGGCGCCCAGCTGCTGGACATCAACATGGATGAGGGACTGCTGGAGTCCGCCCAGGTCATGACCACCTTTCTGAACCTGATCGCCTCCGAACCGGATATCTCGCGGGTCCCCCTGGTCATCGATTCCTCCAAGTGGTCGGTCATTGAAGCGGGGCTCAAGTGCGTACAGGGAAAATGCGTGGTCAACTCGATCAGCATGAAAGAGGGCGAAGGCCCCTTCCTTGAACAGGCGAAACTGGCCCGGCGCTATGGAGCGGCAGTGATTGTCATGGCCTTCGACACCCAGGGCCAGGCCGACACCGTCCAGCGGCGGATCGATATCTGCAAAAAATCCTACGACCTGCTGGTGAACAAGGCCGGCTTCCCGCCCCAGGAAATCATTTTCGACCCGAACATTTTTGCGATCGGCACCGGGATCGAGGAGCACAGCAACTATGCGGTGGATTTCATCGAGGCCACCGCGAAGATCAAGGCATGTTGCCCCCACGCCAAAATCAGCGGCGGGGTCAGCAATGTCTCCTTTTCGTTCCGGGGGAATGATCGGGTGCGGGAGGCCATCCATTCGGTGTTCCTGTTCCACGCAATCCGCGCGGGCATGGACATGGGGATTGTCAATGCCGGGCAACTTGAGGTCTATGAAGAGATCAAGCCGGAGCTAAAGGGTCTGGTCGAAGACCTGGTCATGAACCGGGGCAAGGAAGCCACCGAGCGGCTGATGGAGGCCGCAGAACGCTATGCAGGCGGCCCGGGCAAGAGCAAGGAGCAGGATCTGGCCTGGCGGGAGCTTCCGGTCAAAGAAAGGCTGGCCCACGCCCTCATCAAGGGCATCGCCGACTATATTGACGACGATGTGGAAGAAGCGCGTCAAGCCTGTACACACCCCATCGAGGTGATCGAGGGCCCGCTGATGGATGGGATGAACGTGGTCGGCGACCTGTTCGGCGCGGGCAAGATGTTCCTTCCCCAGGTGGTGAAAAGCGCCCGGGTGATGAAGAAGGCGGTGGCCTATCTCGAACCCTACTTTGAAGCCTTGAAGAAGGAGGGCGAAAGCTCCTCCAAGGGCCGGATCCTCATGGCCACGGTCAAGGGAGATGTCCACGACATCGGCAAGAACATTGTCGGGGTGGTGATGCAGTGCAACGGCTATGAGGTCATCGACATCGGGGTCATGCAGCCCTGCGACAAAATCCTCAAGACTGCGGTCGAAAAGAACTGCGACATCATCGGGCTGAGCGGCCTGATCACCCCCTCGCTTGACGAAATGGTTCACGTGGCCACGGAAATGAAAAGACAGGGCATGGCCCATCCACTGCTCATCGGCGGAGCCACGACCTCGAAGGTGCATACCGCAGTGAAGATTTCCCCCCAACGGGAGGAACCGGTGGTGTATGTCCCGGATGCCTCCCGGGTGGTCGGGGTGATCAGCAAATTATTGAGCGAGGACAACCGTGACGGTTACGTGAACGAGCTGAAATCCGAATACGATACCGTGCGCGAAATCCAGGCCGCCAAAAAGGGCCGGACCAAGTGGCTGGCGCTCGAACAGGCCCGCGCCCACAAGTACCCCACCGATTGGCACAACCGCCAGCCGGTCAAGCCTTCCTTCCTCGGGATCAAGACCCTCAAGAACTACCCCCTGGACAAGCTGGTGGACCGGATCGACTGGACCCCGTTCTTTGCCACCTGGGAACTGAATGGATTCTATCCGGAAATTTTTGAGGACGAAACCATCGGTTCAGAGGCGAAAAAGCTGTATGACGAAGCCCAGGTGATGCTCAAGCAGATGATCGAGCGCCGGATGGTCCAGGCCAATGCGGTGATCGGGTTCTTTCCCGCCAACTCGGTGGGGGACGATGTCGAAATCTACACCGATGAAACCCGGTCCGAAGTGCGGATGACCATTCACTTCCTGCGCCAGCAGATGGACAAGCCCACCGCGACCCCGAACCTATGTCTTGCCGACTTCATTGCCCCGAAGGAGTCCGGGGTGGCCGACTACATCGGCGGCTTCGCGGTGACCGCAGGACATGGCATCGAACCGCACCTCGCCAAGTTCGAGGCGGATCATGATGACTACAAGTCGATCCTTCTCAAGGCCCTCGCCGACCGGTGCGCAGAAGCCTTTGCCGAGCATCTCCACGAACGGGTGCGCAAGGAATTCTGGGGCTACAATCCAAATGAAGCCCTCGCCAACGATGACCTGATCCTGGAAAAATACCAGGGCATCCGACCCGCCCCCGGCTATCCCGCCTGCCCCGACCACACCGAAAAGGGCCCCCTGTTTGAGCTGCTCCATGCCCCTGAACAAGCAGGTATCACCCTGACCGAAAGTTTCGCCATGCAGCCAGGTGCCGCGGTCAGCGGGTACTACCTCTCCCATCCCGAGTCCACCTACTTCGGCATCGGGCGCATCAACCGCGACCAGGTTGAGGACTACGCCAAACGGAAAGGCCTCAGCGTCGAAGAATGCGAAAAATGGCTGTCCCCGATCCTGGGGTATTGAGATCACAACGCAACGCCCTAAGCGAACGGAACGCCCATCTCCGAATGGGCGGTATCGCGAGCCGGGGTTCGACGCCGATATGGAAATCGGCGCTACACTCCAGACATCAACTCCAAGCCTCACTGAATCGGCTCTAGAATCGCCGTCTTTCCCCCGAACAGACGAACGGCCAAGTGCCGGTGGAAAAAATAATCAGGTTTAACGTTTTACTTTTTAACCACAACCGGCTACAAAGTCTGCATCGAAACGTTTTACCCAAAAGGGGATTGATGATGCAGCGATGGTTGATTTTGTCGATTTTAGGTCTGGTTGGGGTCTCTTTCGGGGCACCGTGGCGGGCTGAAAATAGTGCCTGGAATGTCAATAAAAACCCGGATGGTACGAATCCGGCGGCCTACTTTGGCGAGTGGCCGGGTCATGTGTATGAGCCGTCACCGGATGATTGGCGGAATATTCCGGTGTACCAGTTCATTACCGACCGGTTTGCCGATGGGGATCCGGCCAATAATGACGGGAACTATGGCGGATACAATGTGCACAGCGTGTATGACCGTCACGGCGGGGATTTCCGGGGGATCATGCATCGGCTGGACTACATCAAATCCCTTGGATACAAGGCGATATGGATATCACCGGTGTTTCAGAACCGGCATAACTCCTATCATGGGTATGGGCAGATTGATTTTACCCTGCTCGACGATCGGTTCGGGACGCTTGATGATTTTCGGGCGATGGTGGACCGGGCCCATGAGCTGGGGCTTTATGTGATCGTCGATATCATCGTGAATCACCTCAGCGACCTCTACCATTTCGAGGGCTATCCGGGCGGCAATGCTCCCTTTCGGTTTCATGGCGGAGAGTACAAGCTGATTCCCCATCATCCGGGAGAGGAGTATGAGGATTTCAAGGTCAACAATACCTTTATCTCCGAAGGACGGTATTGTGATGTGTACGACTCCCAGGGTTGGCGGGTCACCGACGCCGATCCGGGAATGTCCGGCTCCTACTGGCTCAGTGACCTCCACCACAATGGCGATTTGCATGACTATGGTGACGCCTGGCAGAACCATCTCGGGAAAATCTATGGCTCCCTGGACGATCTGCGCACCAGCCACCCGCGGGTCCAGGACAAGATTATCGCCATGACCAGGGCTCTGGTGGCGTCCACCGATATTGACGGCATCCGCATGGACACCCCCATGCAGGTCCCCCTGTATTTCTTCAAGCGGTGGGTTCCCGCCGTGAAGGCGCAGGCCGCCGCCCTCGGGAAAACCAACTTCTTTATCTTCGGGGAGTTCTACTGTGATCGTGGGCGGGCCTCCACCATGGTCGGGCGGGGCAAGGAACCCTCGATGCAGGGAAACCCGAACTGGTTCATCAGCGACACCTTCACCATGGACGGGGGAATCAACTATCCCCTCTACTGGAGCTTCTTTCAGCCTGCGGTCAAGGACCAGGTCAATGGCAACCTGCAGAACCTGCAGGAGAGCTATTGGTCGGACTGGTATGCCTTCGACCATTATAAGCCGACCGCCGGCGAAAACCGCTACTACCAGTTGAACTTTTACAATAACCACGATCAATGGCGGATGTCGGTGGCCCCGGATGGTCTGAAAAAGACAGGACTAGGCAGCGCGATCATCGCGTTTTGGCCGGGCATTCCGCTCTTTTACTATGGGGATGAGCAGGGTTTCTGCACCTATGGTACCGCGCTGGACGGGTGGTCCCGCGAAGATATGATGACCAGCCTGGCCTGGAACGATGTGCCTTCGGTGACCTCGCCCAATCCGGCGCGGGGCGACAACTTCAACATGACCCATGGCGCCTACCAGTATGTGCAGAAGTGCATGAATCTCCGCCAGACCTATCCGGCATTGCGGGTGACGGATTATGTGATTGAACGATGGAAGCAGCCCAACAACATGAATGGAATCTTTGCCTTCAGCCGGATCTGGGGCGGACAGGATGACTGGGCGCTGGTGGTGTTCAATACCTGGAAAGATGCCCTGATGGCGGGCGGAAGTCAGCAGGCCTTCCATACCGGGTGGAATCAGGGGGATGTGCTGGTCAATGTGATGGATCCGTCCGAAACGGTGACCCTCGGACCCAATGGCACCATCGATTCCCTGTGGGTCGGCGGCTACCAGACCAAGGTATTTGTGCGGCAGGGTGGGGTGAAGGCCCTGAACCCGGTGGTGACGGCGGTCTTTCCCGGTCACGACGAGGTGGTCGCGGGTGACTACACGGTGCGGGTGTTCTTCAGCGAACCCATGAACGAGGGATCGGTCAAACAGGCCTTCCGGTTTGACGGGGAGCCGGTGAGCGAGGGGCGGTTGCACTATGATGCCAACCGCCGCGAGCTGACCTATACCATCTCCGTCTCAGATGGCATTCATCAGATTGCCCTGACCGACGCCGCCCGCAGCCTCGCGGACAAGCCGCTGATCGGTCCGTTCCGCTCCCGGTTCCGTTCCGGGGGGCCGGACAATATTCTGGTGAATCCCGGGGCGACCACCGACCCTACCTTGATCGCATCGGGGGCAGCCAGCGCAACCAACCGGGCGGTCAGCCTGCACCACAAGGCAGCCGGGGCGGAGAAATTCCGGGTGGTCAATGAAGGCGAAGGATGGAGCGACTGGCAGACCTATGCACCGGTGACAGACTGGACACTCTCCTCCGGTGCCGGTGAGAAGTCCGTCACCGTCCAGTACTGGGCCGATGGAAGTGCCGCCTACTTTGTTCAGGACACCATCTTGCTGAGTGCCGGGTTGAGCCTGACTTCGGTGGATGGTATCTGGCATTATCCCTTTTCCGGGCAGCTCGACGCCGGGGAGGACTTGTGGATCAATGCCGACACCCGGCCCGCCGGACAGGCCGCTTCGGTCACGGTGGAAATCTCACTCGATGGTGGCGCCACCTGGACCGGACACGAAATGCAGGTTGGCGCCGCCTATGTGGATCGCGACTGGTGGCACCGCAATCTCGGGTCGTTCGCCCCAGGACAAACCATCCAGTATCGCATTCGGGCCGTGGGCCTGGGCGGCGAGGAAATTACTGCCGGTCAGGATGGTGTGTACGATGCCGTGCAGGTCAACCCCGGCCCGCCGGTGCAATGGATTGGGCATCACTACCATTACCCGTTTGCCGGAGAGATCGACGCGACCGATGACTTCTGGGTGAATGTCGAATCCTGGCCCAAGGACACCGCGGTCTCAGCCCGGGTAGTCTACAGCCTGGATGGCGGCGTCACCTGGAACAGCACCGACATGGTCAAGGCCGGAATCCTGGGCAACAATGACTGGTGGCACCTCAACCTCGGCTCCCTGCCGGCCGGTACCACCATCCGGTATGCCCTCGAAGTCAAGGGCGGCGATGGCGGGTCGAAATGGGATACAAATGGCGGCCGTGATTACTACGCAACCGTGAATCCGTAAGCGGAGGCGACCTGTAAAAGCATGACGCTTAAACTCACGCGTTTGTAGTAGGTTCGCCGCGAAGCAAGAGGCGATTGACAAAAGCCTGACGTGAAAACGCGAGCGTTTGTAGTAGGTTCGCCGCGAAGCAAGAACCGTTCGCCGGACTTCAGGGCCAGGTCAGGAACGAGACATTGCTGCGCTCCTGGATGTTGCGGGTGCTGCTTCGGGCAAAGCCGCTGACCATGAATCCGTAGACCTCACCGCTCTGGGGCCGCCAGCCCTGCACCGGGGAGACCCCGATTTGACCGCCATTGACCGCGCTCTTTTGCTTGTCGATCTGGCCCGGCTTCAACCATTCAAAGGTGCCGCCATACCATTTACCGTCTTGTTGAAAGAACACCCAGGCATTCCCGACCAGGGCAACCCCGCCGATGGGGTATCCCACGGGCCAGGAGTTGGCCTTGTCATAATTCAGGCGCAGGGTCGAACCCCGAACCGATGCGCTGAGGTTTGCGGTCTGGGGCCAACTGCTGACATTGTGGTGCAACCAGGTCACCCCACCAAGACCGGGAAACATGGAACTGCTGGAGACCGAATCGGAAGACAAGGGAGCTGAGGCTGATTCTGCCACCGGCTCAGTGCCCGGGGAAGGGTCGGAGGACGCAGGCGCCTCTTCTCCCACTGTCGACGAGGTATCCGCCGTACTCTCCGGGCTGGTTGCGGTATCTGCCGCAGCCCCGCTGCTGTCGTCTGAGGTGGAACTGAAAACACACCCGGACATGGCGATTCCAAACATCCCCACAACCAATCCCATCCACACTTTCTCGCTTCGCATCATTCCTGTCTCCTTCCCGACAAAACGCTGGCTACCGCTTGAGCGAGCTATACCAGATCATGGGGTGACACTGTGAAGAACCGGTGAATCGTGTCAAGATAATGTGGTCTGCATCAATTCGCCTGATGGACCGTGATCTGGGTAAACGGAATCTCCCAACGGTTCTCATTGCAGGCGTCGACGAGGATCGACTGAATGGCATTGCGAATCACCGGCACCCTGGCGGCGGCCTTGCCATCCACATCGACATGAATCTCATAGTCGAGTGATGACGCCCCCGCGCAGTGGAACAGCACCCGCACATCCTTCAGCGCGTCCCGGCCCACCACATCGGGGAGGGCCTGCTCCAGTTTCGCCGCCATCCGCTCGGGCACCTCGGTGGTGGCGATGGCCTGGTGCTTGTAGTCGATCCCAAAGGTTGTGGTGATGCGGAAATTGGTGGAAAGATTTCGCGGGTTCAGGGCGACGAAGGCATCGGTGGGATAGACAACCTGGGCGCCCCCCAGCTCCACCAGTTGAACCGAGCTGGGGTTCTGGTAGGCAATCCGCCCCATACGCCCATCCGAAAGCTCCACCCAGTCTCCCGCCCGGGTGGGAAACCACTCCTCCTTCTCCCCCGGAGGACGGGAATGATGACCCACCAGCGCCTTGACCGGCAAAAGCTGCACCCCGCCATCCAGAAGCGGATTGACCAGACGGGCCGAAAAAGACAGGGCATCGACCCGGTAGGGAACCCCCTGGAAGAGCAACCGCTCGCCCTCCCGCACCGGGCCAATGTTCAACATCAGCTTCACGGTCTCAATATGATTGGGCAAGGTATTGATGCTCGCCCACCCGATCCCGAGCAGAAAGATGACGATAATGCCGAGCATGAACCAGTCCCCGGCCATGTTGAACACCAGCATCATGGCGGCAAGACCGCCGATCACGCTGAACATCTGCAACAGCAGTGCGGTCAACCGGGTGGTGAAGTTCTTTTCAGACTTTTTGCGCTTCATCCGCCCGGACAGGTGGATCACGCCGCGGATGCCGAAAAACACCAGGCAGAAGGCACCGACAGCAAGAATCAGATTCATGCCCCGGGTCCGGAAAAAGTTTTTGGCGTATCCGGTGGTTTCATCGAGCAGGGATTGCCGCTGGGCGATCCGGTTCTGGAGCTGGAGATCAAGGGCGGTATACTGATTGGAGGCTTCGCTCTCGATCCGCTGCCAGTGGGTGAGGCGGTCCTGCAGGCGGGCCTCAAGGGCCGGGCTGGGAGATGCGGCAAGCAAGTGTTGCAGGTTGGCCACCGCTTTGCCGGCGAGATCCTTTTGCTCCGAGACATCGTTGATCTGACCCCGCAACTCTCCAATCGCCCGCGATTCCGCCGTGGCACTCTCCAACTCGGCCATGATCGGCTTCAGCAGCTTGCCCAGTTCTTCCTGCCAGTCGAATGCCTTCTCTTCCTCATCGATAAACGGGCTGAGGTCGATCTCCACGGCAAACTTTTCAAACTGCAGTCGCTGCTCGTCCAGCTCATCCTTGACCGCCCGAAGTTGTTCAGACAACTCCTGGCGGTTGACCTCATCCTGGGCGGCCAGCAACTGCTGCTGAACCTGGGCGACCTCCTGCTCCTTGCTGACCAGGGCCTGTTGGAGGGCTTCGAGGGACTGAAGATTGCTGTCGTTGAGGGTTCGAACGGGGGACTGACCGGTCGGCTCAGCCTGGGGAAGGCCAGCCTCACCGAGACCATACAGTGAGGTGGTCAGGAGGAGGGCGCCGGCGAGGAACCAACGTTGCATTCCGTAAGCGAAGAGATACATGGGGTACAATGCCTCCCGGGTAGAGTCTGGACTTCGAATCAACATGACGTCCCTGATAGGATGGATTTTAGCCCTCGCTGTCAAGGAACGTCGGCATTCCGCACCAACAGAACCAGACCATGATACCGGTAGAGCTCGCGCCAGCCGGAAGCGAGAGCCAGCAGCTCCTCTATCCGGTTGGCGTTGGTCACTGCGAGCAGAGGCCGGTCCTGGTTCTGGGCAAAAAAGACTGCCGGGTCATCCACAAATCGATCCGCAAGCGCTGCGGGTATGGGCAGGGCGAGATCGATGGAGTTGGCTCTGCGAATGATGGGTTGCTGCAGATAAAATTCGAACCCGTATCGTCGTCCCCGCTGCAGATAAACATCCTTGATCCCGGTCGCCCGCTGTACCTCCAGAATTTTTTCCGCCATCGGCCGGACCGGGGAGTTGCTCCCGACAATCAGTGAATCCATCGTGCGCACGATGAGCAGGAGGCTGGCCAGCATGAGCAGGCTGATGGCGATCAACTGGCGGTTCAACGGCAGCGTGGTTCCCGCCTGCTGATAAAGCCACCCCGCCCCGGCCAGAATGATGATTGCGGCGGCGATCACCATCGGACTCAGGGGATCCGGCCCCGACACGCGCTGTTGCATGATCCGGAGGGCGATGGGCAGGCCCAACATGAGCAGGGCGACCAGACCGGCCATGCCACGAATTTCCCGGCGCAGGGAGTCGTTCACGTTTTCCCAGGTATACGCGGTCAAAATTGCCAGGGCCGGAAGCAGCGGCAGAAGATAGGTCACCATTTTGGAGACCATCAGGTGAAGAAACAGCCCTGGGATGAATACCCAACCGATGAACAGCCATGCCTTGGGAGGGCGATGGGTTTTGAGCCGTGTCCACAACCCGCAGGCCATCCGGGGAAACAGGATCGACCAGGGAAGAAAACCTCCGACCAGACCCACGGCATAGTACCAAAATGGCTTGGCCCGGGCGTGGGTGTTGCTGGCGATGCGGTCGACCAATTCATACTTGAGGAAGTAGTCGACCAATTCCGGGTACTGGCGAAACAGCAGGAGAAACCAGGATAATCCAATGCCCAGGGCGAGCAGGAGGCCGGGAATCCAGTGCCAGCGCCAGGGGATTCGATTGACTTCGCCTTTCAGGGTTACCGCGAAGGGTAGGACGGCGGCATACGAGACGAGCAGGGTCATCGGGCCTTTGGTCAGGAATCCCAGACCCAGGCAGAGATAAAAGAAAAGCAGCGAGGCCCGGCGGCCGCGCATGGCGGCATCGACATATGCGGTGATCGCGGCCGTGATCCAGAAGGTCAGCAGCATGTCCGTGGTGATCAGCCGGGCGAGGATAAAAAAAAGGGTACTCGACAGAAGGATCAACCCGGCCTTCCAGGCAACGTTGGTGCCAAACAGTAACCCCGCCAGATGCAACGTCAGGGCGACCGTGCCAAGTGCGGCCAGGGCCGACGGCAACCGGACCACCCACTCATGAACCCCGAAGAGTCGGATGCAGGTGGCGGCAGCCCAATAGATCATCGGTGGTTTTTGAAGGTGGGGAACACCACACAAGGTTGGCATCAGCCAATCGGACTGAAGAGACATTTCCATCGCCACCTCGGCAAACCGGCCTTCATCCGGCTCATTCAGTCCCCGCGTACCCAGAAACAGAAACAAACACACTGCGGCAAGAAGGAGAACCCATCGGGGCGAGGCGAGACAAACGCGGTGGGTCATCGATCTCCAGAGGGTGCGCGGGCCGGGACCTCCGAAGCCGGCCGGGAATGAGGGTGATGGATGCAGCGCTTCCGATACCAGAGCATTCCGATCATATCCACCAGCGGGTACCAGCAAAAAACCCGAAAGCCATAGTTGGATTTTCCGGCCGTGCGCGGGCGGTGGGTGACCGGGGTCTGAGCAACCCGAAATCCGGCTGCCACCGCCATGGCCGGCATGAAGGAATACAAGGTTCGTATGGGAATCAGCGCGGCAACAATCCGCCGGTCAAGCACCTTGAGCGCACACCCTGAATCGAGCATGTAATCGCCAAGACACTTGCCCCGTATACCATTGGCCCATCGGGACATGATCCGCCGCAGCCAGGTGTCCTGCCTTTCGGCGCGTATCCCCACCACCATGTCCGTAGTATCGGCCAATGCCAGCAGCTTGGGAATATCGAACGGGATATTCTGCCCGTCCCCGTCCAGCGTAATGATCCACGGGGTGGAAGCTTTTTGTAGTCCGGCATACAAGGCGGCAGCCTGCCCCTGGTTTCCCGGCATTCGGATCACGGCGCACCGGTCGCGCGAGGCCGCCCACTGCTGCAGCAGGGCCGGCGTGCCGTCGGTACCGCAATCGTCGACCAGGACATATTCCCAGCGATATCCTTGCGCCTTTTCCACCGCTTCCAGATCCTGCAACAGGTTCAGCACATTCCCCTGCTCATTGTAAAAGGGTATCACGATGGTGTGGGAACAACCCGCGTCACCTGGGGGTGTGGTGCGGGAAGCGGCATCGTTGGCGGTGGCAGTCGACATGTCCGCCCATCCTAAGCTTCCCCTCAGGGAAGCCTGTAGGACAATCAACTGACAATCTTGTAAGGCGGAGGCGGGACTTACTGACCCTGGCCCAGCGAGAACCCGAGCTTGCCGTCAAACGTGCACAGGTGCTCGGTCTTGATGAAGTCGATACCGGCTTCCGCAAGTTTTCCGAGCATCGCCGCGACATCGGCGTGGGTCATGGTCTTGCCATCGGCCAATTGGAACCGGCAACGCCAGTGATCGGTGCAGAAGGTTTCCGACATGCCTTCGGGCCAGACCTTGACCCCGCGGTTGGTGATCAGCACCAGCGGGGGAAAATCACCCACCGCCTTGAGCAGGCGGTCGGCCAATTCATCCGGAGACTGCCGCGAATCCACAAAAACATCGATGCCGATCAGTTGTTTGTCACCCGCCGGTTTGCGTTCATAGACCGGCATCTGAATCTGGCGCCCCATGTAATGCTGGCGGGGCAGGCGATCCGGCTCCTGACCCAACCGCGCCACCACTGCCTCGGCAAACTCCTGGGTGCCCACCCGCTGTTTGCTGCGGGTGTCGGTATAGATTTCACCGGTATGGATTCCGTCCTCGATCGTCTTGAGCCAGGCGTTATGGATACGCTCGGCGTATTCGTTCAGGCCGAGATGCCCGAGCATTTTGACCGCGCTCAGCAGCAGCCCCGATGGATTGGCGATATTCTGGCCCGCGATGGTGGGGGCGGAACCGTGGATCGCCTCGAACATCGCGCAGTGATCCCCGATATTCGCGGAAGGCGCCAGCCCGACCGACCCGGAAATTTCCGCTGCGATGTCGGAGATGATATCGCCATAGAGATTGGGCACCACCACCACATCGAACATCTCGGGAATATCCGCCATGCGGGCCATCCCGATATCCACAATCAGGTGATCCTTTTCCAGGTCCGGATACTCCGCGCCAATTTCATCGAAGACCCGGTGGAACAGGCCATCGGTCATCTTCATGATGTTGTCCTTGGTCATGCAGGTGACCTTGTGGCGCCCCCGGTGCTTTGCGTACTCGAACGCATACCGGATGAGCTTTTCCGATCCCGGCCGGGTGATCAACTTCAAGCACTGGACCACCTCTTCGGTTTGCCGGTGTTCGATTCCTGCGTACACATCCTCTTCATTCTCCCGGATGATCACCACATCCATGTTCGGATGCCGGGTATCGATGTAGGGATGATAGGACCGGCAGGGGCGCACATTGGCATAGAGACCGAGGGTTTTGCGGATGGTGACATTCAGACTCTTCACCCCGCCGCCCTGGGGGGTGGTGATCGGAGCCTTCAAAAAGACCTTGGTCTTACGCAATGAATCCCAGGCGCCGGGCTCGATGCCCGAGCTGTGGCCACGCTTGTAGACTGCTTCCCCAATTTCAATCTCCTCATACGTCAACGGTACCCCGGACTCCCGGAGAACAAACAGGGTGGCGTTCATGATTTCCGGCCCGATACCGTCGCCCTTGGCCACGGTGATGTTGATCGATTGTGTCATAGCATACTCCTTGAAAACCAACCCCACCATACGGGGTGTCCGCAGAAATGCAAAGCGAACCGAAGTCCGGATGCACGATTCACCTGTTTCCAATCCAATCCCAATCAAAGAAGTGCCCCCTGTTCACTTCCAATCCCTGGAAATCCTCCCGAAAAAAGTTCCAAGGATTGGAAGATTTTTCCTGTGGTTTTCCAAGGACACGAATTCAATCTCCAAGTGCAACAAGGTTGAGCTTCAAGGACTCGGTCGGGGTTCGATAACCCAGGCACTTCCTAGGACGTTGGTTGAGAGCGAGGACGGCCTGTTGGATCTCACGGGGGTGCACCCCCGTGAGATCGCGCCCTCGAGGAAAGTACTGCCGCAGCAGCCCGTTGGTATTTTCATTCAATCCTCGCTCCCATGAATGATACGGATGAGCAAAGTACACCTCCGTGCCCAGCGCCTCTTCCAGCTCGCTAAACTGACTAAACTCCATTCCGTTATCGACGGTCATGGTATGCACCGGCAGAGGGGTGTTTTTAAACGCCTCAATGGTCGCCTCGTTATACGCCGGGCCGTGCGCCCCCAGTTTGCAGGCCACCAGATACCGGGTCTGGCTCCACATGCGTGGCAATCCCCGCCTGTCCCTCTGTGGTCCGCGCACGGTGTCGCTTTCCCAGTCACCGATCCGTTGGCGCTGGTCGACGATCGTAGGACGTTGATCGATGGTTTTGAAGTTCCGAATGCGCTTGAACGCTTGTTTCCCCGCCATCCGTATGTATGGCGGCGATGTCCTGACGTAAATACGGACCGTAATCAACCGTCGCGGGCTGCCGACAGAATGAAACGATAGATCGTCTCGTGACACACCCGCATTGAGTCCGCCGCTTCTCGTAGCCAAGACGTCCGGCGATCTGTTCGGGCGACCAGCAACAACGAAGCTTTATCCACATACGCTCGAAGCTCTGGTCGGCCATCTTGTTCTCCGTCGCGGCTTATGCCGGGCAGCCTGCGCCAGCTGCTCCGCTTGATGAGCCCGATAACGCGCACACCCCGTTCCTTCTGATCTCCCGGCTGATCGTCGACACGCGCGGCCCAGCTGAACGGCAATCTGACTCAGCGTCGATCCCTGTTTTAGCTCTATCATGATGACTTCCGCTCGTGTACGCTAAGATGATGATATCCCAAGGCTTGTCTCCTTTATGTTCTGGTTCGACTGTATCGAACCGGACAAGTCCTGGACTTCCACTCATTGCACTTGATTTTAGAATCCGCGGGATTGAACTTTGGGATCCCGGCCGTTTGAGACAGGCTCCACCTGTGGTATCATGGACCCCATGCATTCCGCCTTCCCCCTGAACTGCCTTTGCTTTCGCCGGGCGGCCTCGCTTTGTCTGTCCCTGTGGATCAGTGATGCTGTATTTCACCGGCTTCCCGTCACCGCCGACGAGCGGAGTTACATGCCCAGGCCAACCTGTTTGCTGAAGGCAGCCTGAAGCACCGACGCCGAATCATAGCGCTCCTTCCGCTATCCGATGATCATCCTCGACGACGTTTCGGGATGGTTTTCCCGCTATCCTCCGGTCACGCTCTGTGGTTGATGTTCGGGGTTTGGCTTGGCTCCTGCATGGCATCGTTGCGTTGGCGGCGCGCTTGGCCTGGCGCTCACCGGATGGGCCGCCGGACGGCTGGGCGGCTCCACCTTGCCGTGGTTCTGGCCCTGCTGCTCTCCCCTCTTCTTCCTGCTCACCTATGGTACCCTGATGAGTCATACCTCCGATTTTCTCGCGGCTTCGCCATGCTGGCCGCCTACCTGCTGTGGCGGCAGAAGGGACAGTACCGTTGGGCTGTGCTTCCGGCCTGGCCTGGGGCTGGCTCTCAATAACCGCACTTATACTGCGGCATTGATCGCCCTGCCCTTTGCCGTCGACTCCCTGTGGCACTTGTGGCAGAGCCGAAAAGACAGGACCGCCTGGATGGGAACCATCGCCTTCGCCGGCGCGGCTTGCCTGGGTGTCGGCGGCCTCCTGCTGTACAATTACCTCACCCTCGGTGATGCCTTGTCCATGACCTATCTGTACTATGACCCCTCCGACAAACTCGGCTTTGGCTGGCGCCACAACCACCCGGTTTTCCCTGCCCCCCTTCCCGTCGAACACTCCTTCTCCCGGGGCTTATCCATCCTGCAGGACAACCTGCTGCTGCTCGATCGTTGGCTTTTCGGTTTTCCCGGCGGCCTCGTGGTCTGGATCGGATTGACCGCCTACGGCTGGTCCCGGCGGTGGAGCCCCCTGCTCATCGGCTCCGCAGTGTCCGTGTGGATCGGTTATCTGCTTTTTTGGTATCCGGGCTACAATGAAACCGGCCCGGTCTATTTTATGGAGACCCTTCCCGCAATGCTGCTGGCGGCTTCGCTGGGGGTACAAAGGCTTCTCCAGAAACCCATCGCCCCGAGGCGCCGAACCTCCGCGATCGCCGCCCTGCTGATGGTGTGGTGCACCGCCTCTCTCCTGTTCACTTGGCAAACCGCCTCGGTTCTCCGTGAAGACCGGGCCGGGCTTGCCGAGGCCGAGCAGACCCTGCGCGAAGCCCCCGCAAACAGCCTGATCTTGATCCGCCCAAACGCCTCCTCTCCCGGTTGGAAACAGGACCTGATCCACAACCCGATGGGTCTCGACGGAAACCCGATTGTCGCCCGGTGGTTCGATAGCTCCAAGGATTCACTGATCCGACAATTTCCCGGCCACCAGGCCTGGCTCTTCTCCCTGACCGATGAGGGTTCCATCCTGCTCCCGATCTACGCTGAGCCCCTGCAACATTCCTTTACCATCGGCAACCTTCACCGCCTCACCGGCACCAACCTCCCCCATCCCAACCATGGAAACCGCCTGGTTCGAACCGCCATCGAGGGAGATCACGAAGCAGGACTGCTTGTGCTGGGCCGATCCATCGAGGCCTATCCGGGCACCTTTATCGCCGAGTTCGAACTATCGATCCGGGGCCTTGAATCCGACAGTCACTCGGTCACCCTGGACATCGCCACCGATGATGGCGCAACCATCCTCGGCCACAAGACCCTCCTCGGGCCCATCGACCGCACCCTGCAACAGGTCATCATCAACCTCGATGAACCGAGGATGCTGGAGCCCCGGGTTCACTACAACGGAATCGGCGATGTACGCATTTATGCGGTGCGGCTGTACGAGGCGGTGGAAGGATAGGCTTGATTCTA
>JACKPT010000008.1 GCA_024233345.1 Verrucomicrobiota bacterium | reverse complement strand
TCGCTGACGTACTTGATGAACAGCAGGACAAGCACATAGTCCTTGTACTGGCTCGCATCCATCCCCCCGCGCAGCTCATCACAGCTCAGCCACAGGGAGGAATACAGCTCCGATTTCTTCAATGCCATGGAATGGACCCTTTCCTCATGTCCTTGCAGCCTATCGGAAGACGCACGGACTGTTAATGGGATTTTACTGGGTACCCGAGCCGGCGAGACAGGGTTATATCGAGGTCAGCCCGTAAGAAGAAGAACGAGGGACTTGGTTCTTAAGGGTTGACTCCACGTCAACGACCAGGATGTCAGGGATTGAATCCGAAGGTCCAGGCGATTTGGGAGTTGGGTAGGTTCCAGGCATTTCCGAGGCTGTCCTGCACATAGGCGTTGGCGGTCCAACCCCGGTCGCCCTGGGATCCCCCGGTCAGGTGGAGGATGCAGGCGAAGAGCACCAGCGCGGCGAAGACCCGGCCCTTCCAGGTTGTCCAGTTCATGTCGGCCAAGCTGGTGGTCATGGCCACGCAGAGCAGCATTGCGGCTTCGCAGAGGTACCGGGGGCCAAATGCGGACCCTGCCGTCCAGGTGCGCCAACAGGAAAAAAGAATGAGTTGAACCATGGCCGCGTAGAGGCAAAAGGAGGACATATCGAGCGGGAACTTGCGCAGTCGCCGCATGCCGGCGATGACCGCGAAGACCAGAAATGGGCTGAAGAGGAAAAGGCCCCGGCTCGGAGATGCGAGATGGGCCAGGGCCACCGCGGGATCAAAGGGCACAAACAAGGACATATTGCCGGCATAGCCCCCGGTCAGATTCCCGAACATCCAGTGGTTGAATACAATGGCTCCGCATCCGCCCATCGCGCAGGGAACCAGAAAATACAGGGCCCGCGCCCGATGGGTGATCAGTACATAGACCGCGAAGGTTGCGGTGATAAACAGGGTGGTGGGCCGGCACCAATAGGCCCAGGCTGCGGACAGTCCCGCCCCGATCAGCCACCTGGACAGTCCTGACTCCGCCTTACCCAGCATCCACAGGGTGAGGAGGATAAACAAACATCCGGGGCCGTGTTGCCAAAGGCCGGTGACTGCGGTGCTGCTCAGGGAGGTACCCAGGGCAAAGGCAATCGAGAACCACACGAGGCTTTTCTGCTGGGTGGTTTCCCGCTCCGCCAGCAACCAGAATAGAACCACGCAGAGAGCGGCGATCATGGCGGCGGAGATCCGCTCGAGACGATTGGCGATATTCCGTGGAGATTGATCGCCTCCTGGTTGTCGATAGGCTTCCCGCCACTGGGAAAAGCGGTCGGGAAAGAGCCATCGATACGCGGCATATACCGGCAGCACGGAAAAGGATGTTCCCAGCGGATAGGCCGAGTGGGCCTGCCCGGCCAGGGCCCGCCCGGCCAGGGCCTGCCCGCTCAGGGCCTGCCCGCTCAGGGCTTGCCCATTCAGGATGTGAATGCCATAAGCCAGCTCGTGGGGAATACCGGGAAGAAACTCGTTCAGGTCGAGATTGCCCTCCTCCAGGATGCTGATCGGAACCAGCTTGGCGGGCAGAGTGTCCCCGGTGGGCCACATGCCGCGCTGAGAGACGCCGAGGAAAACCAACAGGCTGACCAAGCCTGCGACCGCAGGATGCCATGCCGCCGGCAGGTGCGAGATGGTTCTGGTCAGATATGTCTTCCGAGCCTCCTTTCTGCCGAGGGAAAATCGGATGGTGAGCAGGACCAGAAATCCGAGCAGGTTCGACAGGGTCGGGCTGCTCGCGATATGATTGTCGAATGGCAGGGGAAGATAAATGATTCGGTCAAGCAGGGCTGGCGGAATGACATACCACGACGCCAGTGCGACCAGGAGAAGGTCGAGCAGGTTCAGAATGGTTGTTCGCTTTGACCTCATGTTGCTCAATCGATGGATCGTTATCGGGTGACGAGGGAAGGGGGCTGATCGATTCCAAATGTTTGCAAACTTGGAGCCATACTTCAGCGGGCACAATAAAAAACGCGCACGGGAGTAATCCCGTGCGCGGATGTTATCTGAAGATCTGTCCAGCCTGACTTACAGGGTCCAGCCGTTCGGGCCGGGTTGGACCACCCACAGGCGGTGGTTGCTGCCGCCATTGTTGTCCCAGTACATCGTTCCGGTGGCTACATCGGTGTAGAAAATCGCGTAGTCGATGTATTTGCCGCTATCGTGGATGGTCCGGACATCTCCATCCAATTCGACCCAGCCATGGGCGCCGGAGCGGTGCCACATGAATTTGCCGGCCGGGATGAGATCGACGCCCCACTGCTCAGCGCCATCCTGGTAGGTAAATTCGTACTTGCCCAGGGTCCAGTTTGCGGTCTGCCAGTCATTGTCGGTCCAGACAATCCCGACTTCCTTGTGGTAGCCGAGGTTGTGTACCCAGATATCGATCCAGACATTGCGGTCGTTGTAGCCAACCACATTACCGGAGTAGGGCCAGTCGCCCTTCCAGTAGCCATCCGCCACTTTGCCGACATGCTGTTGAGCAAAGCTTGTGGAAACAAAACCAACCGCCAACAGGGCGGCCAAACCCAAGGTCATTAACTTTTTCATCGCGCATCTCCTCTTGTTGGTGAGCAGATTCGCCAGAACCTGCTAAAATGTTTTAACTGACAAAAATGTAGCGAGCCACGCGGTCCATGTAAAACGCTTTAATTGGGACTGGGTAATTTTCGGGGTTTCCCTGATTCAGGCCTAAGGCAATGGTGATGCCCCTCACTTCCTGCTGTTTTTTTGGTAAAAAGGTTCTAAGGTGTTGGCCATGAAGCTGGTACTTGCCACGAAGAATGCCCACAAACTGAAGGAAATGTCCGCACTGTTTGCGCGTGAGGGGCTTTCTCTTCTCGGTATGCATGATGTTCCGGATATGCCGGATGTGGAGGAAAATGGGACCACGTTGGAGGAGAATGCGATTAAGAAGGCTCAGGAAATTCAGGCCCATACGGGGCTTTGGACCTTGGCTGATGATACCGGCCTCGAGGTCGATGTTCTCGATGGCGCTCCGGGGGTGTATTCAGCCCGCTTTGCTGGTGAGCCGGTCAATTACGAGGCCAACAATCGCAAACTGCTGGGTCTTCTCGCGGACGCGTCGAGCCGCAAGGCGAGATTCCGTACGGTGATAGCCCTCGCAGGGCCAGATGGCTCGATGCGCACTGTGGAAGGTCGGGTTGATGGTATCATTACCGACACCCCGCGTGGTACATCCGGCTTCGGATACGACCCGGTATTTATTCCGGAAGGCTTCGACAAAACCTTTGCCGAAATGACCGAAGAGGAGAAAAATACCTGCTCCCATCGGGCCAGGGCTTTGGAGAACGCCCGGGTGGCGTGGGCGGAGCTGTTGGGATAGAGGTTTCCCTGGCCGGGCAGGCAGTGTTCCCTGGCCGGGCAGGCAGGTTTCGGGACAGGAGATCACACCCTGAAACCTGACACCTTTCGCACACGGAATTAAAGAAGGACGGTATGAAGATGAAGATTGAAAATGACGCGACACTGCCGTCGGGCTTTCGGGCGGCCGGTTTGCATGTTGGGTTGAAAAAAAGCGGAGCCAGCGATATGGCGCTGTTGGTTTCCGACACCCCGGCAACGGTTGCGGCGGTCTTTACATCGAACCAGATCAAGGCGGCTCCGGTGAAGTGGTGCATGGCCCGGGCGGCTTCCCGGAAGGGGCGGGCGGTGGTCATCAACAGTGGCAATGCGAACTGCTGCACCGGAGAGAAAGGCCTTCGCGATGCCGCGCAGATGGCAGAATGGACGGCGTCCGAGTTGGGGGTCAAGGCCAGCGATGTGTATGTCTGTTCCACCGGGTCGATCGGGTTTGATCTCGATATGAAAACCATCGGCCGGGGCATTCCCCGGCTGGCGGAGGCGCTCTCTCCCCAAGGTGGCGAGGAGGCCGCGCAGGGGATCATGACCACGGACAATGCGCCCAAATTTGTCACCACTTCCTTCAAGGCTGACGGCAAGACGGTTCGGGTAACCGGGATCGCCAAGGGCGCGGGCATGATTGAACCCAATATGGCCACCATGCTGTGCTTCCTGATGACGGATGCCGCAGTTGCGCCGTCCTCACTGCAGAAGGCTTTGAAGAGCGCAGTGAATGAGAGCTTCAACCGGATTTCCGTGGATGGAGACCAGAGCACCAACGACACGGTCCTGTGTTTTGCCAACGGGGCTTCCGGATCGGATTCGCTGAAGCCCGGCCACCCGGGCTGGGCGGCCTTCGAAGAGGCGCTGTTGCAGGTTGCCCGGGTGCTGGCGTGGAAGATGATTCGCGATGGCGAGGGTGCGGACAAGGTGATCAAGGTCGAGGTGACCGGGGCCGGAACCGCGAAGGACGCCGAGCTGGCCGCGCGGTCGGTGGCCAACTCCCTGCTGGTCAAGACCTCGTGGCATGGCACAAACCCCAAGTGGGGGCGGGTGATGGATGCGTTGGGATATTCGCCGGCCCGGGTCGATGAATCGAAGGTGTCGATTGCCTATGACGGGGTGGTCGCGGTGCGAAACGGGATCAAGACCAAGGCGTCCCCGGATCGGCTCAAAAAGATCCATTCCCAGGAACGGTTCACGATCACCATTGACCTCGGTTTGGGCAAGGGGGCGTCCTATGTGTTTGGCTGTGACTGTGCCCACAAATACATTGATATCAACATCTGATGTTTTCGTGATTTCCCCCGGCGCGGCGGCATGGTATCCAACCAAGTATGCAAACCTTGATTGAAAAAGCTGCGGTATTGGTGGAGGCGCTTCCGTTCATTCAGAAGTTCCGTGGGGATGTCGTGGTGGTAAAATTCGGGGGGAGTGCCCTCGAGGAGAAGGCGGGGGTGGAGGCGGTCTTGAAGGATATCGCCTTCATGGCCTGTGTGGGGTTGCGTCCGGTGGTGGTCCATGGCGGCGGCAAGGCGATTTCCCGGCGGCTCAAGGAACAGGCCCTTTCGAGCACATTTTTGAAGGGACTCCGGGTGACCGATGCCGCCACCATGGAGGTGGTGGAGCAGGTTCTCAATCGGGAGGTCAATCCCCAGTTGGTGAATCTGTTGACCGAGATGGGTTGCAAGGCCCGGGGAATTTACGGCGAGGATATTCTCAGTGTGGTCAAGCACACCGAGACCGACGAGCAGACCGGAGATTGCCTCGACTGGGGGTTCGTCGGGGATGTGGTTCGTGTCGATGTCGAGCCGATCATGGCATTCAGCAATTCCAATATTGTACCGCTGGTCACCCCGTTGGGTTGGGGCGATGACAACCGAGTCTATAATTGTAATGCCGACGAAGCTGCGTCCGCGATTGCCGAGGCGCTCAAGGCCCGGAAGCTGGTGTTTATGTCGGATGTTCCCGGGCTGCTGCAGAATCCGGAAGATCCCGGGTCCCTGATTTCATCGGTCCATGTAAAGGAAGTCGATGACCTGATGCGTCGCGGAATCATCAGCGGAGGAATGCTTCCCAAAGTGAATGCCGCAGTGAAGGCCCTCAAGGCGGGTGTCCTCAAGACCCACTTTGTTCACGCCGCCCTCCCGCACTCCCTGTTGCTCGAGCTCTTCACCAGCCAGGGGGTGGGGACGGAGATTGTGGAGTAGGGGTAGAGGTTTCAGGTTTCAGAAACCAGCGCCACTACTCACGCGCGGGCATGACCACCGCCACCACTTCACCGGAGCGGACGGTACCGCCGGGTTCGATGTTTAATTCGGTGACGATGCCGTCAGTGCGGCACACGACATCGTGACGGACAAAGGCATTCTGGGCTTCGGACAAGGCCGATGCCGCGCGTGTCCTGTCTTTTTCCGCGGCTCGAAAGCGGTCCAGTTCAACGGCCCAATCTGCATCGGAGAGGGTTCCGTTTTCATGGGCATATTTCTGCTTCAAATAGTTTTTCCGAATATCAATCAGGGCATTTTCCGCTGCGGCATAGGCACGCTGAGCGAGCCGTAGGGCTTCTGCGGCCTGGTCCTGATTGAGGTTGGCAATGACCTGTCCCCGCCGAACCGGATCGCCAATCCGGATGGCAATGGTTTCCACAGTGCCCTCAGTTTCAACCGTTACCTGGTCCGTCTTTTCCGCGCTGGCGGGGGCAGCGGGTGAGGGAGGGGGGGCGGGCTCAGGCCTTTTGCAGGCCGTAACCAGGGCCAGGGCGGTACTGAAACTCAAAAGAAGGCCAAACCGGAGTGAACTGGGTGAAACAAAATTCATGGTAGCAATAAATTCAAATCGACCCTATACTTAAACCGCTTTACTCTGTATATTTCCGGTTATAGCCAGAAAGACACCTATGAACAGATTATGTAACAGACTCTTTGCTCTTTGGACAACTCTCCTTTTGTTGGTGCCCCATCTTGGGCTGGCGGGCATGGGCAATGTGGACTCGGTCTCGGTGACCGGGGATACGGTCACAGTGCAGTCGGGCAGCGATGTTCTTGAACTGCAAGTATGTGCCGACGGGGTGTTGCGAATGCACTTTCTGCCCGGAGGTGTTTCCGACAATGCGACGGAAGTGTTGAAACCGGGCGGGTGGTCTGCGGTGGGGGCAACCATCGACGCCTCGGGAGATCCGATCACTCTGGAGACTTCGCAGATGACGGTTGAGGTCCAGCGCAATCCCTGCCGGGTTTCTGTTTATGATGCCCAGGGCAATTTTCTGATTGGTGAGCAGGCGGCGGAGGGTCTCTACGGAGACGGGGCGAAGTTTGATCACCGGGGCGATACGGACTTTTATGGGATCTATGGATATGGGGCATTTGATGGGGGCACGGATATTCGCCGGAACGGCGGCGGCTTTGCCGAAGCGGGGGTGCAGGGTGATTCCGGTGCGCCGCTGATCTGGAGTCGGGATGGCTTCGGGGTGCTGGTGGATTCGGATGGCGTGCAGTTTGATGCCGGTTCGACCACGCTCGACCTGTATGGAGTTTCGCGCACCTCGGTGGAACTGTTTATCCTCGTCGGCTCGCCGAAGGAAATCATGGCGGGGGTGGGTGCGGTCAGCGGCGGATCTCCCATGTTTCCCAAGTGGGCCATGGGATTTCATAACACCGAGTGGGGCATCGACCAGGCCGAGTTGACGTCGATTGTGAATACCTATCGGTCAAAACAGATCCCGATTGATCACTACATCCTCGACTTCGACTGGAAGGCGTGGGGAGAAGACAACTATGGGGAGTGGCGGTGGAATACCTCCAAATTTCCGGATGGCCCATCCGGCACACTGATGACCAACATGCTGGCCAAGGGGATCAAGCTATCCGGGATCATGAAGCCGCGGATTCATGTCAACACCATACAGGGCAGTTATGCGACCGCCCAAAACCTGTGGTGGCCGGGACAAAGCACCTACAGCGATTACTTTTCCGGTCAGCCGGTCAAGGATCTCGATTTTCACAAGCCGGAAGCCCGGGACTGGTTCTATACCAACAGCATCGCCGCGTTTCGCACCGGCATCCTCGGATGGTGGAATGATGAAGCGGATGCCGCCGGGGGCGGGGGCGCTTCCTTCGACAATTTCCAGTTCCTGAACATGCAGAAGTCCCTGTACGACGGACAGCGGGCCATCACCAACCAGCGGGTGTGGTCGATCAACCGCAATTTTTATCTCGGGGCGCAGCGGTATGCCTATGCCCTATGGTCGGGAGACATCGGTGGGGATTTTGGGGCCATGACCGCCCAGCGATCCAAGATGATTGCGTCGTTGAATGTCGGACAGATGAAGTGGGGGATGGATATTGGCGGATTTAACGGAGAGTCTTCCTCCGAGGCTTATGCGCGGTGGATGCAGTTCGGCGCGTTTGTGCCGGTATACCGGGTGCATGGCCAGCAGTTCCGGCAGCGTCAACCCTGGGAGTATGGTGCCCAGGCCGAAGCCTCGGCCAAGCAGGTGATGCAGCTTCGCTATCGGTTGATTCCGTATATCTATGCATACGAGCGACTGGCCGAAGAGACCGGGGTTGGGGTGGTGCGTCCGCTGATCTGGGAATATCCGGATGACCCAGCAGTCTCCGGCTCGTTTGATGCCTGGATGTTCGGGGATGCCTTCCTTGCCCACCCGGTCATGCAGCAGGGTGCGACATCGGTCAGTGTGTATCTCCCCGCCGGTTCCTGGTACGACTACTATCGCGGCACCGCATACGATGGTCCCGCCACCATTTCGTATGACCTCGACGCCGCATGGACCAACTTCCCGCTATTCATCCGGCGCGGGGCGATCATCCCCATGCAGCCGACCATGAACTACGTGGGCGAGATTCCGGCAACCAATCAGACCCTGATGGTGTTTCCGGAATTCGGGGGGAGCTCATTCACCTATTACGATGACGATGGGTGGACCTATGCCTACGAGACCGGGTCCTATTTCCGGCAGGAATTCAGCGCGGAAGATTTTGGAAACCGCATGGAGGTCTCGATGGGCGCGCCCTCCGGAGCCTACACCCCGGAAGTTGAAACCTGGATGGTCCGGGTGTACTGCGAGACCGCGACCTCGGTGCATGTCGATGGAGCCGCGCTTCCCTTTGTGGCCACCCCGGCATTGCTTGAGCAGGAAGCTGGAGAGGCCTGGACGCTGACCGAGGATCGTTTCGGGGTGGCGGCAATGCTTCGCATCCATGCCGGTACGGCCAAGACGATGGTGATCTCCAACAACCTGATTGCCCCGCCCTCCATCACCCCGGCGGGAGGGACCTACGATACCCCGGTGCTGGTGGTGCTTTCCACCAACGAACCCGGATCGGAAATTCGCTATACCACCGACGGCAGCGATCCCACCGAGCTTTCGCCCCTGTACAGCGGTCCGATTCTGATTGGCCAGGACGCCACCGTGAAGGCCCGCGCCTTCCTGACCGGCAAATCCCCAAGCCGGTTGGTGCAGGCGGTGTACACCTTCGCCAACAACCTGATCAGCAATCCCGGTTTTGAAACCGGCGGCACCATCGATGATGTCGCGGTGCACTGGTATGACGGCCAGCCGGATACCCATGGCGGCACCACAGGTAACAGCATTCGAGAAAATTGGGGCGGCTACAACAGCACCTGGCACGGGGTGGTGCGCGGCACCTGGTCCGGGCAGAATTACGGATCGATCTGGCAGGAAGTTCCGGCGATACCCGGCGCTAATTATTCCCTGACCGCATGGTTCTGGGCAGACAGCCATTGGTCCGCCGATGAGCAGGGGATGAAACTTGAATTTTTGAATGGCGGCTCTGTGGTGGGCGGAACCACCAATCTCTTTGGCGCATCGATCGGCCCGGCCTGGGTGGATCGAACCCTTGCCGCCCAGGCCCCCGGCAATGCGGAATGGGTCCGGGTTACCTTCTATGGGAACGGCACCCACGATGGCGCGCTGCGTATCGATGATGTTACTCTCGAGACCGACGGCCAGCGCACCCTGCTTGTGGAATCGGCGCATGGAGCCCCGGTTCCCTCGGTGGGCGCCCACACCTACCAGGTCGGCGATGTGATTACCAATTCCGTGGCCAGCCCGGTGCTGAATGGCATCGAGGCTTATGTCTGCACCGGCTGGTCTCTGGTCGGCCACGAACCCCAGTCCGGCTCCGGTACCAATGTCACCATGACGATCACCAACAGCGCAATCCTGACCTGGCTCTGGGAAACCAATGTGCTTGATCCCTGTACCCTCGGCTTTGCCACCAGCGATGTTTCGGTTTCCGAAACTGCCGGTGTGGTGAGCTTGACCGTGCTGCGGGGGCAATCGTCCAACGGACTCGCCTCGGTGCGCTATCACACCGAACCGATCAGTGCGGTTGCAGGCCAGGACTATGTCACCACTACCGGCCTGCTTCAGATTGCCGCATTGGAAACCGCCGCCCAGCTAGAGATCACCCTGATCGATGATCTGGTCTATGAAGGGGATGAATCGTTCCGAGTGGTGCTGACCCAGCCGTCCTCAAATGCCGAGCTGATTGTCCCGACCTCGGTGGTGGTCACCATTCAGAACGATGATCCGGATCTGGGTACCCGGACCCTGACTGTCGCGTCCGCCCATGGTCAGGCAACACCTGCCGCAGGTGCCCATGTATTTGCCTACGGTTCCGTGGTTGCCGCGTCGGTTGATGGTCTGGAAACCCTCGATACCACGCAATATGTCGGGGTTGGCTGGTCGGGAACCGGTGCGGTGCCTGCCAGTGGAAGCGGGACCTCGGTATCGCTGCTCCTGACCAACAACAGTGAAGTAACCTGGTTGTGGAATACCAATGTCAAGGTGACCGCGCTCTCCGCAGGCAATGGTTCGGTTCTGCCCGCGACCGCAGCCTGGGTTGCCCTGGGCACCGCCACCCAGATCGTGGCCACCCCGGCCTCGGGCTTTGCGTTCAGCAGTTGGACGGGGGATGTCCCGCTCGGTATGGAAACCAACAACCCATTGACGCTGGCCATGGAGCGGGCCCGGACGGTCACGGCAATTTTTGCCCCGTTGCCGGACGCGAACCTGTTGCGGAATCCGAGTTTTGAGGACGAGTTGCCCAGTGATGAATTGATTCCCCTGTATTGGTGGAAGGGGGCGCCGGATCAGCATGGCGAGCTGTGGGGAAGCGCGGCCCGGGTGAATTGGCGTCCGCTGTCCGGCGGATTTCACGGGGCAATTCGCGGAGCCTATGCCGGTGCGGGGAACTTCGGCGGCTTCTGGCAGGAAGTTCCGGCAGTCGAGGACGGTGTCTATACCTTCTCGACCTGGGTCTATGCCGATACGTGGTTCTGGGCTTCCACCCGCCTGATGAAGATTGAATTTCTCGATGGCGCGGATGGCGGGTCCAACATACTCCAGACCACACAACTTCAAATGCCCTTGAATGAGTTCTGGCAGGAGATTTCGGTCACTGCCACCGCGCCGGTGGGGGCGACCTGGGCGCGGGTGGTGCTTGATGTCTCGGCGATTGACTATGGCGGTGCCATTCAGTTCGAGGATCTCGAGCTGCGTCTGCTGTCCGGTCCGGTCACCCATCTCGTCACCCTCGGGGCGGGTGCCCATGGTGCAATCTCGCCGTCGGGGGCGGTATGGGTGGCGAATGGTGCAAACCTGGAGATCGCGGTTACTGCGGATGCGTACTATCATATCGACGAAATTTCGCTTCCGCCGCTGGTCCTGTTCCCAACCAATCCGGTTCACGTCACCTTCCTGTTGTCCGCAGTTACCAACAGCCAATCGGTGAGCGCGACCTTTGCCGAGGATGTGACCTCCGATGTTCCCCACTGGTGGCTGGCCCAGTACCATGCCGGCACCAATTTCACCGCGATGGTGGTTGAGGATCTGGACGGGGATGGTTTCAGCGGAGCGGAGGAATATGTCGCTCTGACCGATCCGTCCGCATCGAATGAGTATCTCCGGCTGGATACATCGGTGGCGGCCCTGACCCCGGGTCAGGTCTCTCTGAGCTGGCAGGCCGACCCCGCCCGCCGGTACGACCTCGAGTGGGCCCCGGGAATGGGGGAGACCTTTGCCGTTCTTGAATCAAATCTGACCGCCAGCCCGGTTCTGGCGCCTCTGTCGGAGACCAACCAGGTTCAGCAGTATCGCATTCGGGCAAGAATTCCGGAGTAAGGTGGTTTCGGTCGGTTGGCGGCGGACCTTCGCCTCGAAAAGAAATGATCCAAATCACCGACGGGCTCATGGTAAGCTGGAGCCATGAGTGGATCTTCTGACGGTTCTGGAACCCGTGGATGTGTGTTGCGTGATCTTGCTGCGGCGCTGCATGCGCACGATGAGATCAAGGCGGTTTGGCTTGATGCCAAAAAGCGAGAGGTGAACTTTGCCTTTTTGCCGGGAACCGATGAGGCGGCGATCCGGGAAAAATTGAAGGCGGTGGTGGCGAAGCATCAACCGGGCAAACTTCCGGATTGTTCGCGGGATTCCTGGACGGTGGTGTGTGATCTGTGTGAGCGGGGGCGAAAGCAAACGCTGCCGGAGGGGATTCGCATGACCCCGATTCCCGATGCTGGGGTCATGTTGGAGAAGGAGGCCTGCCCGACGGCAAAGAGTTTGTGGCGATGGCAGAAGTTCAACTGGATACACCTGCGGCCCCGGATCATCCCCAGCCCGTCCTCCATCAAGGATCTGGAGGAATGGAAAGGCGCACTCCTCCTGGCCCTGTCCTGTCTTTTTTTCACGGTTACCGGCTTTGTACTCGCCAAGGTGCTTCCGGACGGCCAGTTGTGGCCGAGCCGGATCTCCTTTCTGCTTGCCTACCTGACCGGAGGGTGGCATCCCGCGCATGAAGTGCTGGAACTGCTGAAGAAGCGGATTCTCGATGTGCATTTTCTGATGTTGTGCGTGGCAGCCGGGGCGGCGGCGATCGGGCATTGGGAGGAAGGGGCGATTCTGTTGTTCCTGTTTTCCTTCAGCGGTGCGCTGGAGGAACTGGCGATGGCCCGCACGGAAAAGGAAATCCAGAGCTTGTTCCATCATGCCCCCAAAGAGGCGACCCGGATTGAGCCGGATGGCCGCGAGATACGGGTACCCGCGAGCGACCTGGTGGCAGGCAATCTGATCCGGGTGCGCCCGGATGAGCAGTTCGCGGTGGATGCGGAAGTGATCACCGGCACCACCTCGGTCAATGAAGCCAACCTGACCGGCGAGGCCTTGCCGGTGGACAAGCACCCTGGTGACAAGGTGTTCAGCGGAACCCTCAACGCCTGGGGGTCGGTGGATTGCCGGGTCTTGCGCCCGGTGACGGAGAGCGCGCTGGCCAAAATTATCACCCTGATTCGTGAAGCCCAGGAAAGCAAGGCGCCCTCGCAGCGGCTGACCGACAAGTTTGGCACCGGTTACACCTATCTGATTCTCGGCGGCAGTCTGGCGATGTTTTTTGTCTGGTGGCTGGCCATGGGGGTGCCTGCATTCACCAATCCGGAGGGAACATCGGCATTTTATCGGGCGATGACCTTGCTGGTGGTGGCCTCTCCCTGCGCACTGGTGCTGTCGATACCCTCGGCCATTCTTGCCGGTATCGCGGCTTCGGCTCGCAAGGGGGTCTTGTTCAGGGGCGGGGTGGCGATTGAAAATCTTGCCGAGATCAACCGGGTGGCGCTCGATAAAACCGGCACCCTGACCACCGGAGAGCTGAAGGTTGTTGCGGTGGAAACGCACCCTCCGGGACGGGAGAAGGACCTGCTCGCGGCGGCGGCGGCGCTGGGACACCACTCGACCCATCCGGTTTCGCGGGCGATTGCCGGGCATGATGGGGCCCCGCGACATGAGGATCGGCAGCAGGTGCATGGGTTTCGATCCTTGTCCGGAATGGGGGTGGAAGGTGAGTTGGAGATGGACGCGGGTCGGCAGGGCGCAAGGATGGGGCGGCGCAGTCTGTTCGGGGATCTGGACTGGGTGACAAAGATGCCCCTCCCGGAGGCCGGATTGACCGAGACCCTGGTTGAGGTGGGCGCGCTCAAGGGAAGAATCCTGCTCGAGGATGAGGTGCGTCCGGTCAGTGCGGAGCTGATAAAAAAACTGCATGGGTTCGGGCTCAAGGTGACCATGCTCACCGGGGATCGGAAGGAGGCCGCGGACAAGGTTGCAGGCCATCTCGGGTTGGATGAGGTGCTGTATGGACTCAAGCCGGAGGACAAGGTGCAGGCCATCCGTGACTGGACCGGGCGGGGCGAGAAAGTGGCGATGGTCGGGGACGGGGTCAATGATGCGCCCAGCCTGGCTGCGGCCCATGTCGCGATCGGGATGGGGCTGCGGGGATCCGATGCGGTGCTGGAGCAGGCCGATGTGATCCTGATGAAGGACCGGTTGGAAAACATGGTATTTGCCTACGAGTTGAGCCGCCGAGCCCGTTCGGTTATTCACCAGAATCTGGCGATCTCGTTGGGGGTAATTGTCCTGCTGGTGTTGAGTGCATTGGGCAGTTTTATCCCGTTGACCCTGGGGGTGGTGGGCCATGAGGGCAGTACGGTGGTGGTGGTGCTCAACAGCCTCCGGCTCCTGCTGCGCCCGCCCAAGTGAACGCGTTGTGGAGGGCGTGGGCGGCTCCCCTTCCCGGATTGGCAGAATCAAGGATGTCCGCTAGACTCGTGCCATGACTGGAGATGTGGATCGGGTTGTTGAATCGGTGGTGGACCATGTCGAGGCCCTGACCGGGTTGTCCGAGTTGGGACTCCACCGCATTTTCTGGAGCCTGGTTTCCCTGGGGGTGATTCTGTTCATCCGCGGGGTGTGGACCCGAATTATTGATCATCGGGTCACGGATGTATCCAAGCGATATCTCGCCACCAAGACGGTGGGGTACGTGTTGGGAATCGTTTTCCTGCTCGTGTTGATTCGCATCTGGTTCGGCGGGGGCGGCAAGCTGGTCGCCTATTTTGGTATTCTGTCGGCGGGATTGGCCATCGCCCTGCAGGACCCGCTGACCAATCTCGCCGGCTGGTTATTCATTACCATCCGAAAGCCCTTTATCGTTGGGGATCGGATTCAGATCGGGGAGCACCGGGGCGATGTCATCGATGTACGGCCCTTTCAATTTTCCATGGTGGAAATTGGCAACTGGGTCGATGCGGACCAGAGCACGGGCCGCATTATTCATGTTCCCAACGGACAGATTTTCAAACTACCTCAGGCCAATTATACCCAGGGATTCAACTTCATCTGGGACGAGTTGCCGGTCATGGTGACCTTTGAAAGCAATTGGAAAAAAGCGAAGGAAATATTGACGGGCATTGTCGAAAAGCACTCGGCGCTCCAGAGTCAGCATGCCGAGCAGGAGGTGCGGAAGGCCGCCCGCAAATACCTGATCTTTTTTCAAAAGCTCTCCCCAATTGTCTGGACCTCGGTGGCGGACAGCGGGGTGGTGTTGACCATGCGTTACCTGTGTGAACCAAGGAAGCGCCGCTCGGTTTCCACCGCGATCTGGGAGGAAGTTCTGGAGCAATTTGCCGCCTGCCCGGAGATCGATTTTGCCTATCCGACGACCCGATTTTATGACAATCGCAGTGAAGGCAAGCCGGAGGCTCGCGCCGACTAGACCGGCCTGGTTTACGGCAGGGACTCCATGACGCGGGAAACCGTGAGATCTCCGAACGCCGGTTGTCCGGCCTGGATGACCGTGACATGCGCTCCGAGCGGTGCCCACACGGCAGGGTCCGTGGGGCCAAAGATCGCGAGGGTCGGCACCCCGCAGGCTGCGGCGAGGTGTGTGATCCCGGAGTCGTTTCCGATATAGCGTCCGGCGGACCGGAACAGGTGAACCACCTCGGACAGGTGGGGGTGGTGAAGGTGCCGGAAGCCGTGTTCCGCGACAAAGGCAGCGATTGGTTCCACCACCGCTTCGTCTGCCTCCCCGGTCAGAAACTGGATGTCCTGTGTGTTGAGCTGTCCGGCAAGGCCCATGAAGTTTTCCACGGGCCAGTTTTTCCGCGGGCTTCCACTGCCGGGGTGGATCACGATTGTGCCCAGGCATCGATCCGGGGTGGCGGGCTTTTGCCGGCCGGGAATCCTGGGAACCGGATCGCAATCGATCAGGGCAAGCGCCACCAGCGGTTTGAGAAAGGTGGCGGTGGCATGACCATCGAGGTCGAGCGGGGAGGCATACAGAAGCTCTCTGGCTCCCGCCGCCCGCAGGTTGTCATTGAGTGATCCATCCGGATCGTGCAGATAGTTGATCACAAAATCGAATGAAGATACCCAGCGCCTCTGCCATTCGGTGAAGACAGGATTGATGGCAAAAAACCGTGCCACCTCGGCCCGGTCAAGGGACAGGATATGGTCGGCGTAGCCGGCGTCTTTGGCGAGGTGGGCGATGTGGCTATAGCCCGCGAGTTCGATATAGGCCCTGGGCCAGCGTTTTCGCAGAGCCTGCAATGCGGGCAGGGTCAGGATGAAGTCGCCGAGGGCACCACCGCGCAGAACCAGAATACGGGGATCGCTTGCCATTAAAACGCAAACAGGCCAAGCGCCGCGAACAGCACCGCAGTGACCAGTTGAGCCCAGCCCCACCACCGGCACTTGCGCTCGCTTTGAGTGATGGGGTTCGACCAGCGGCGGAATTTGTAGGGGGCGAGAACGAGCAGGATGCCGAGGATGATCCAGAGGTAGGCGAAGAGGATGGGAATATAGCGGAAGGTGGAATCCTGCCATCGGGCGGCATCGAGCACGACGGTGGGGACAATCAGCAGCAGTCCACCCAATGCCCGGGGGGCCAGGAGCTCATCCAGGTAGAAAATCACCAGGTAAATGGTCAGGGGCGTGAGCAGGTACAGGGTCCACTTGTAGGGCTCGAGGAAACCGACCTGCATTTGGTTGATCAACCAGCCCGCCCACGACAGAGCGACTGCGGCAAGAATGATGCCGGCGATACGGTTTCTGGGAAAATCGAGGAGGGCCTTCTGGAAGCGTGCGGTCCGGGCTACCGCGACAATACCCGGGCCTCCGATCAGGAGGGCCAGGATCATCAGAACGGTCGGCAATGGAATGGAATAGGTCATGGGGTGAAGTTGGTATCCGGTTGTGGGCATGATGGCAAGGAATCTGTTGCGGGCCGGGGATCTCCACACTGGTCAAGCAGGGTGCCCGTGTGGTAGGCAAGAGAGCCATGAAGCGACTGTTGATCACCGGGGCCTCAGGCTTTCTGGGGCGGGAAATGATGCGGCTGTACCGCGCCGACTATGTGGTGGTGGGGGTGGGCCATGCCCATGCCGGGGATTTACCGGTCTGCGATCTGCGCGAGGAGACGGAAGTAGCCTCTTTGCTGAAGGATGTGCGCCCGGATGTGGTGATTCACACCGCCGCCTACCGCGACCCGGATTTTTGTGAGGGTCATCCGGATGAGGCCCGGCGATTGAATACGGAAGCGGTGGGGCATCTTGTCCGGCACCTGGCCCCGGAAGCCCGGTTGGTACAGATCAGCACCGACTATGTCTTTGACGGAAAGACTCCGCCTTACCGGGAAACCGACGCGCCGGGGCCCTTGAATGTGTATGGCCGAACCAAGCTGGATGGGGAGGGGCTGGCCCTGACCCGGGCCAACGCACTGGTGTTGCGGATTCCCCTGCTGATTGGGGCGGGGCCCTCGCCCCGGACTTCCGGCTTTCTTACCCAGATTCTGGATGCGGTGCTCTCCGGCGAAGCGCAGTCAGTGGATGCGGTCGGGGTGCGGTTTCCGACCTGGATACGCGATGTCGCGGAAGCGTCACGAAAATTGTTGTCCGAGCAGGTGACCGGGGTGGTGCACTTGAGCAGTCAGGAAGGGCAGACCCGGTACCAGCTCATGAAAACCGCAGGTGATGTGCTTGGACTGCCGACCGATCATCTTTCGCCGTCGATGATACCTGCACCCCGGGTGGCCCGGCGCCCGGAGGATTCGCATCTGGCCATTGACCGATGGCGTTCACTGGGGGGGGCGGTTCCCTTCCGGTTTGCCGCGACCCTGGCTGCGGTGATGAGTGAATGGGGCGGGTTGGAGGCCTATCGACATGCATGACTTTCATTACAAGGGCCGGATCGACGGCCTGCATCTGGCCTTTTCCTACGCGGTGACCACGGATCTGGTGAACGAGGCGATCCGCCGCCATGACTGTGATCCGGTCGCGGCCCATGTATTCGGGCGTGCGATCACCGCCGGCTTGCTCGCGACTTCGACCTTGAATGAGGCGGAACGGATCAATCTCCGGTGGGCGTATCAAGGTCTGTTGCAGACCGTGGTGGTGGATGCGGGTCCGGATGGGGCCTCCCGCGGACTGATTTCCCCGCCACATCTGGATCAGGCGGAGGAACTCGACGCCTTGTATGGGGCCGAAGGTGAATTGCAACTGATTCGCAGCCGCGAAGGCAAAATTCTATCGTCGGGCACCGTCGCCTGCTGTTTTCAAGATGTGGTGGCGGATCTGGTGCACTATCTGTGCATCAGCGACCAGGTGGAGTCGGCCATGCTGGTGCTGATCCAGTTGTCGAACCATCCCGAGCATCCGGTTGCCCTGTGCCGGGGGCTCCTGATTCAAGCGCTACCCGGCGGGGATCTGAACCGGTTTCAGCAATGGCGGGAGCGGTTGTCCTCCCCCCTGGTGCGCGGTCTGCTGGCCCGGGAGGAGGAGTCGGACAACCATCTCGAAAATATCCTCCACAAACTGATCGAGCCGGAAGCCATGCCCGCCGGACTTTCGGTTGTGGACGCGGGTCAGCCCAGGTTTGTCTGCACCTGTTCCCCGGTGAAGCTGGGAGCGGTCTTGCGGTCGCTGCCCTATACCGAGCGGATGGATATCGTGAAAAAAAAGGAACCGGTCTCAATCACCTGCCACTTCTGCCGCAAGCAGTATGCCCTCTCGATCGATGACTGTATTGCCGCATGGAATGAAAAGGTTTGAGCTATCGCGCTTGACCCGGGGCGCTGGTTTGCCAAGGATGTGACATCCAAATGGAAAGGGAGCCTTCATGAAACGAACGTGGGTCTGGCTATTGTTGGTGGGACTTGGAACGACAACCCTGCTGGTTCAGGCCGATGACTATCCTGATCCGGATCAGTACGACTGGACCGGAATTTCCGTGGGGGCCAAAGTGGGAACCTTGGGTGTAGGCCCGGAAATGACCTTCTACCTCCGGCCCGAAGTCAACCTGCGGGCCAGTTTCAACGTGTTGAATTGGAATACCACCCGCACGATTGATGACATCGACTATGAGGTGAAATTTGATTACACCTCGGCGCTTGCCCTGGTGGATTGGTTCCCTTTTTCCGCCCGCAGTTTTCATGTAACCGTCGGGGCCGCTTACCTGGATGGGGGCATTGATCTTGCCGAGACCCCCACCGGACCGGTCACCCTGGGCAACAATACCTATGCCGCCAGTGATGTGGGTACCATTACCAGTTCGTTTACCCCGGACAGCCTTGCCCCCTATATCGGGATCGGTTTCGGGAACCCGGTCCGCCCGGATCAGGCGTGGTCCTTTTCCTTTGACCTGGGGGTCTTTGTTCAAAACGCGGATGTGGTGATCGAGGCGGACAGCCCGCTCTCCGGTGATGCGCAGTTTGAGGCGGACCTGGAGATCGAGCGGACCAGCATCGAAGAAGATCTGGATCAGTTCAATGTCTACCCCGTGATCACCTTCACGGTTGCCTATCACTTCTGAAGGAGCCCCCGGCATGGTCATCGGTTGTCTTCAGGCCAAGCTGAGTATTCCCGAGGCCTATAACCTGAAGGACAAGCGGGCAATTCTCCGCAGCCTGAAGGACCGCATGATGAACAAGATGAATGTCAGTGTGGCCGAGGTTGACCATCAGGATTTGTGGAAGTCAGCAGTGCTGGCAGTGGTGACCGTCGCGGCGGAGCGGAGCGTGGTCGACCAGCGACTCGATGCGGTGAAGCTGCATATCGAATCCAATCCCCGGGTGGTCTTGGTGGACCTGCTGGTGGAGGTGATGTGACCTTACGGGGCGGGGGGAGGCGAGGCCTGCGTCCCGGTCGATGGACTCCGGTACCAGGCCAGCACCGTGCCGTGAACGTGGGTTGGCAGGTTGGTCACCCGGGAAAATCCGCTGAGGTCGCCCTCCGACAAGGCGGTCCACTCCCGGTTCAGAAACACATTCCAGCCCTCCGGCACATCGTCCCGGCGCTCAGGCCGATCCCGAAACAGGTAGCGCTCAATGGTCAGGCCCGAGTAGTAAAACATTTCCGGATGAGTCATGATCATGTGGGCGGCGTGAATCGTGGCGCCCTCCCCGACCAGCCTGCGTAGTTCCATTGCCGCCCGATAGCCGGATCGGTCCTTGCGCTCGATATTTTTGTATCCGGCAAAGGAGACCGCCATGGATAGAATGATCCCGGCGGCGATCCACCCCATCGCGGGTGAGGGGCCGGATTGCCCGCGACGCACCCCCCAGACCCAGAGGACGAGCGACAAGACTCCGGCCAGGGCCACATCCGGCATCCCACCGCCCGCCTTACGCAAGGCGACCATTGCGAGAATGATGCCGGCGAGACCGAGCAGGCTGAGGGCGGCGATACTCAAGCGGCGCACCGGTCGGACGTTCCAGTCACTCTGAAGCGAGAACCACGCCCCGGCGAGGACCGCGAACCAGGGAAAGAGTCCATAAGCGTAGCGCGGATTGGTCATTCCCGAAACGACCCCGATGAACATCGCCCCAAAAATGGCACCATACACCACCTTCAGCCGAACCCCGGTCAGGTCCTGCCGCTTCGATCTTCTCCAGGTCAGGAATAACGCCCACGAAACGGGCATCGCCATGGCCACCAATTGAATCGGCAGGCTTACGGCTTCCAGCAATGTTTTCAGGCTGCCGATGGTCAAGCGTTGCAGGGCTTCTTCGACCCCACTGTCGTCCAACGCGATCCCGGCTGCGGTTAACCGCCGCTTCACCAGATACACCCACAGGAGAAACAACACCAGCCCCCCGGCCAGGGAGGCCCAGGCCCGGACACTCCGCCATGCGCGGTCCCGGTTCATCACCGAGGCTCCCGCCAGCCCCCCCAGCACCACCGGCAGGCAGGCGGGCCCTTTGGTCAGCAAGGCGCCCCCAAATGCCAGGGCCGCGACCAGCCATCGGAAATCCACCCGCCGCGACGAAGGACGATACAGGGCATCCAGCAGGCATCCCGCCGCCACCAGGGACAGCAGGGTGTTGACCGCATCCATATCCGCCGCGCGATTCTGGGACCACATTGCGACCAGCGAAACGGTGGCGATCCCGGCGAACAGGGCCGCTCGGCGTCCGAACCACATCCCGGCCAACCAGGCCATCCATGCCGCCGTTCCCGCCGCTGCCAGTACCGAGGGCATGCGCCAGACCCACTCGGCGGCCTCCCCGGCAACCGTTTCGGCGGCGGCCTGGAGCCAGTAAATCAGCGGGGGTTTGCGCAGGTAAACGACCTCGTACAGTTTGGGTACCAGCCACTCCCCGGATTCGACCATCTGGTGGGCGACGATCGCCCGGTGCCCTTCAGTACCGGCAAGGGGGGCTTCGCCTATCCGCCATGAAAATGCGAGAAGGCCGAACAAAAAGGTCAGGGTGGCTGCTTTCACCGGATGCATGTCGGACATCCTACGGTCGGACTCGATCCGGCATCAAGCCTGCGAAATCATCTCGCCGCTGGCCAAGAAGCGAGTCACCGATTACAGTCCTTCCCGATGGAACCGGCACCACAGGCAAATTTGACCGAAATCTTCAGCTCGATTCAGGGGGAGGGCCCGGACATCGGGCGGCGTCATCTGTTTGTTCGTTTTTATGGCTGTCACCGCCGATGCGTGTATTGCGACAGCCCGGAGACGGTGACCGCGATGCAGCCTCCGGGCTATCGCCCCGGGGCCTTTTGGGTTGAAGATCCGCCGGGCAGCAACCAACTGCGGTCCGAGTCCAATCCAGTCACCGCCAGCGTCCTCATGGCCCTGATCGAGGCCTGGGATGAGCCCCGGGGAGTCCACCATGCGGTGGTGGCCACCGGGGGTGAGCCCCTGCTGCACGCCGCATTTCTCGGGCACTGGTTTCCCATGGTGCAAGCGCGCGGGTTGAGAACCTACCTTGAAACGGCCGGCGATCTTTACCATGAGCTCGAAAAAATCATCGCGGTAACCGATCGTGTGGCGATGGATATCAAGCTGCCCAGCGTGACCGGAAATGAAGCGGCGTGGGGTCAGCACCGGCGGTTTCTGAAGGTCTGCGTGAATGCGGGCAAACAGGTGTTTGTCAAAACCGTGGTCAGTGCCGCCACCCGGGACGATGAGTTGGCGGAGGCGGGGGCGCTGGTGCGCGACCTGGCCCCGTCCACGCCGTTTATTCTCCAGCCCATGTCAGTTTTCGGTGATGCCACCAATCCGCCCACCCCGGCACAACTTCTGGCCTGGCATCGCGAACTGAGCCGCACGCTGGAAGATGTTCGGGTCATTCCGCAAGCACATAAACTGATGGGAGCCAGATAATGAAAGCCGTGATCCTGTTGAGCGGAGGTCTCGATTCCGCCACCGCCCTCGCCATCGCCCGCCACCAGGGCTTCGATTGCCATGCCCTGTCTTTTCGCTACGGGCAACGCCACACGGTCGAATTGAAAGCGGCCCAAACCGTGGCTGGCGCGCTCGGGGTGGTGGACCACAAGATTGCCGACATCGATCTGCGGTTGTTTGGCGGGTCCGCCCTCACCGCCGAACTCGATGTGCCGAAGGATCGCGATGAAGCCGCGATGGGGGATGCCATTCCGATTACCTATGTTCCCGCGCGCAACACGATCTTCCTCTCCTTTGCCCTCGCCTGGGCCGAGGTGCTGGCCTGTTCGGACATCTTCATCGGGGTGAACGCCCTGGACTACAGCGGCTATCCGGACTGCCGTCCGGAATACATCGCGGCCTTTGAAACCATGGCGAACCTGGCCACCCGGGCCGGGGTCGAGGGCACCACGAAAATCACCATCCACACCCCCTTGATCCACATGACCAAGGCAGAGATTATCCGCACCGGCCTGGAGCTGGGGGTGGATTATGGCTGGACCTTCAGTTGCTACGATCCGGATGATCAGGACCGCCCCTGCGGTCGGTGTGATGCCTGCAAGTTGCGGGAAAAGGGATTCCGCGAGCTCGGTTTGCGCGATCCCCTTTCGTGAGCTCGATTCGGGCTCTCCCGCGCAATTCACTTGTGGTTCAGGGACACCCTGCTAGGCTGATTGCTACCTCCCGCAAAAAGGATACTGCCGATGAAAACCCCCGCTCTTGGAATCCTGCTTTCCCTTGCCGCTGCAGCAATCTCTGTCGAGGCTGCCTACCAGTTTGTCAGCGACGGCGGCACTTTTGTGGACCTCGAACTCAATGGGGTGCCCGCCACCTTTCATATGAGCCCCAGCACCGGAGGCAAACCGGCATTCGACGGCGCGGACCTCGGCACCTTCAGTCTGGCCGATGGTGATTCCCTCTTCCTTTCCGGCTTCACCAATGAAACCCTGGAAAGTGGCGGGCAGGATATTTTTGTTGGGGGATTTGTTCACCGGGTGCAAAAGACAGGACAAGCTGGCGCCTTCATCACGAATTACAACACCGGATGGGCCGAGGTCACCACCGGGCGCGAAAAACATTTTGCGAATGGGATGAACATCAACCTGCTCGCGGGGCTGACGAATGGAATCTATGAACTCGAGGTCTATGCGTTTGCCCAGGGAAATTTTTCTCCCAACCTTCTCGCCGATAACGGCGGCAGCAACTACATCGCCACGTTCATGGTGACCGAGGAGCCCCTGCCGGAATCGGAGGTGGAGGTCACCGAACATGGAAAAATCCTCGTGGGTTTTTCGGAGGTTCTGGATACAGGATTTGGCCATGACCTGTATGTGGTCGGGAATCACGAAGATGTGGGCAACTGGGATCCCGTACATGCCCGCAAACTACACTGGACCAGCGGCAATGTCTGGACCGGGCAGGTTGCGATCCAGGCGGGACATGCGCTCGAGTACAAATTGATCACCAGGACCAACACCGCCGCTGCATTCTGCGATGGGAATAATGTGATCTGGCCGGAAGGGGCAAACCAGTCGACCTTGCTTCCGCCCCAACCCTCCGGACCCTATGCCGCGAAGGCGGTGTACTATCTGAGCGGGTGGACCAATGCGAATCTCATCTACCAGAGCGGATCCGATACCAATTGGTATGCCAAGGACATGGTCCGGCTCGGTCCGGGCCGAACCCCCGGCGAGTTTCTATATGTTGTCGATGGGATCGGTCAGCCGGGCGATCGGATCCAGTTTGTACCGAATGGATGGAATGGCTCGGTTCAGGAATATGACCACTCCCCGGCCACGGGTGGCGACTACTACACTCGGCTGGATGTTTTGTTCCTCCAGGATGGACAGATCTACAACTACTGGCCGCCCGCCAGTGTCTCGTCAAGCAGGATTGTCGTCACCAACATCGCCTCCTCGATCGATGGTATTCCATCCCGCTGGACCCGCATCTATCTCCCGCGCGGCTATGACGAGAACACCTGGAAGCGGTATCCGGTTCTCTACATGCACGACGGAACCAATGTGTTTCGCCCCGGCGGAATCTATGGCACTTGGGCGGCCGAGACCAATGCCGATCACCTGACCAGCCTCGGCATGATGCGGGAGGTGATCATTGCCGCAGTGGATAATTCCAGCAATCGAACCGCCGAGTATATGCCTCCTGGAGACCGTTACAACCAGCCCGGCATTGCCAATCTGTATGCCGACTACCTGGTCCACAATGTCCGCCCGACCGTCGACACCCACTACCGGACCCTGAACGACCGGGACAACACCCTGACCATGGGTTCCTCCTTCGGGGGACAGGTTTCGCTCTACCTTGGATTCGAAACCAATGTCTTTGGCAAGGTCGGCTCCATGTCCACCGCGACCCAATATGCCACCAACTTCATGGGGCGGATCGATTCAAACAATGTGCACGGTATCCGCGTCTATATGGATGTTGGCACCGGCACCGGCGATTTTACCCTGTGGGATATTCACCAGCGGCTTTATGATCATCTGCTCGCCGATGGCTATGTCGTGAATCATGACCTGCGAGCGGAGATCGGGTGCGGCCACGCCCACAGCGAATGGGCGTGGGATCTGCGCCTGCCCATGGCCTATGAGTTTCTGCTGAACATCGGGGATGAGCCGAACTGGCTGGCCCAGCAGCTCTACCCTCCGGAATTGGCGTCCACAAACCTATCCAGTGGGACGGTTCAATTCTACACGGACACCCTCAAGGGGCATCGCTATATTCTCGAGAAGAACACAAACCTGATCGCCCCGCAGTGGAGCGGCGTGATGACTTCCGAGGTTGAAACCCTGATGTGGTCGGTCAAGATGCTGGGCGATACCTCATCGCCCAGCGACCCGGTCAACAGCTTCCGGATCCGGGTTCAATAGCGACCTCAAATAAATGCGTCTTTCACCCTCAATCCCGGCGTCGCAGTAGCTCCGCCCTCCATCTCCCATGCGCCTGCCTGCTTTGTCATATGGAGGGTCGAGCGATGCGAGACCTCTGCCACTTCGTAAGAGACCGCAACGCTTTCGGAGCCACCGCTACCCCAGCAAACGCTCGACCGCGCGGGAAATCCCGGGAACCGCACCAAACCAATTCGTCGCCCCATGGGTGCGGTCATACAGGCGAAAGAAGTAACGCAGGATCGCGATGGCCTGAACGCCCTGAAACATCCGCAGTTCGTGACGATCGACTTCCGCCCCGCTCCCCGCTTCATAGGCCGCGACCAATGCATCCTCCAGCCCGGCGTGGTCCGGATGGTCATGCAGGGCAAACAGGATGTGACCGAGATCGAACAACGGGTACCCATAACCACATTCATCAAAATCAATCATGCTTGCTCCACCCTCATGAAAAAGAAAGTTGCCGAGATGGAGATCAAAATGAATCGGAGCCAGATCAGGTGCGGCGGAAGAGGCGACATACGCATCCAGGCGGCGGCGAACCTCAAGAAAGGGTTCCCGGTCCGGATCGTGAACCAGCAGCGGAAAGTCCTCCCGGTAGAAAAAGCTGCCAGACCCGCCATAGCATGCAGCATCGTATACCGGACGGGGCGGGCGTTTGGAGAGCAAGCCCGCCGCCCGATGAAACCGGGCCACCGAGTCGCCCATCGCGGTCATGTCGGCCCTGGTCACTGATTCCTTGGCCCGGTGCTCCCCCGGCAGCCATGAAAATAGAACCAACAACCAACGTCTATCCCCATGCTCAAATCGAACCCGGCAAGCGCCATCCACCGTCGGAATACCCCGGATCGCCAATCCGGGCTCCTCGGCATGGAGTTGATCCAGCAGCACAAACTCACCCGGCAGACAGACGTCATAGGTCGGGTCATCACCATGTACCCGGCAAAACCAGCGCTCCCCCAAAGGTCCGGTCAGGCGATAGGCATGATTTTCAGAGACCCCCAGCAGGGTGACCTCCTGTACCTGTATGCCATGGGATTCCCGGACAATCGCCCGGAGTAAGTCGGCGGGAAAGGGGTCAGCGTCATTCTCGATGGGCATGGAGTAAGAACGTAAACCGATCCCGGTCGTATCTCAATCTCGTTTACCTTGTTGAGGATTGATCGGTTTGACCCGCTGCGGGAAGAGTCGTTCTCCGCATCGCAAGCCTGGTCTATGCAGCAATGAAAAAGGGTCGACGGAACGATTGTTCCGCCGACCCCGGGGAGGGAGGTACTGTTTTGGGCCTTACTGGGCCTTGAATTCGTAGTCCCGGGTGACCTCGTTGAACTTGAACTTGTAGGTTCCGTTCAGCGGACCGTTGATGGTGATGTTGCCGCCGGTTTGCTCGGCATAGCCGGCCGCGTCCACGGTGTAGTCACTCTGGTCATTCTCGCCCCAGTTGGTGTTCCATCCGCCATTGGCGGTGAACTTGAACTGGATCCCGTTGGGTTCGTTGAGGGTGACGGTCATTTCCCAGATGTAGTCGGTGACCAGCGACATGTTGTTGGCGGCGGCGTTCCAACTGTTGAACGAGCCCGCAGTGGTCATGCTGGTGTAGTTGGAATTGAACGACTCCGCGACCTGGGGGTTGGTGCCATTCTGGTATTCCTGCAGGTTGGTGAAGCCGTCACCATCCGGATCCAGAGCCGCATCGGCGGCGCTGTTCGGGTCGAGGCTATTGGCGGTTTCCCAACTGTCCGGCATACCGTCGCCATCGGTGTCCTGGGCGGGCACGGCGGCGATGGTGTAGGCCCGGGTCTGTTCGTTGAAGGTGAAGAGATAGTCACCATTCAAGGTGCCGTTGACGAGGATGTCGGAGCCGCTGGCTTCGCCAATCCCGCCCTGCAGAGGCAAGTCGTAATCCGACTGATTGCTGTCGCCCCAGTTGGAGGACCAGGAGCCATTGGCGACAAACTTCAACCGCACCGCGCTGGCATTGTTGAGGCTGACCTGTACCTGCCAGGTGTAGTCGGCGATCAACACCATGTTGTTCAGGCCGGGAACCCATCCGTTGAAGGTGCCGGTCATGGTCATGGTGTTGTAGTTTGACTGGAAGGCATCGGCCACCTGGGGGTCGGTGCCATTCTGGTATTCCTGGAGGTTGGTGCGGTTGTCGCCATCCGGATCCAGCGAAGCGTCGGCCGCGTTGTTCGGGTTGAGGCTGTTGGCGATTTCCCAGGTATCGGGCATCCCGTCATTGTCATCATCCTCATCGCAGACGTCGCCGCTGCCATCGTTATCGAAGTCAGCCTGGTTGACATTCGGGGTGCTCGGACAGTTGTCCGAGGCATTGGCAATGCCGTCGCCATCGATGTCGTTATCGCAGACATCGCCGATCCCGTCGTTATCGGTATCCGCCTGGTCCGGGTTGGCGGTGTATGGGCAGTTGTCGATGGCGTCGATGATCCCGTCATTGTCCGCGTCGTTGTCACAGACATCGCCGATGCCGTCATTGTCCGCGTCGGCCTGGTCGGCATTCGGGGTGTTCGGGCAGTTGTCGAGGTTGTCGGCAATGCCATCCCCATCGGAATCGATATCGGCAAGTTTGACCACCGAATAAGCGAGGGTGGTCTCGTTGAAGGTGAACCGGTAGTTCCCGTTCAAGGTTCCATTGATCAGGATATCGGGGGAACCACCGCCTTCGGCAAAACCGCCTTCCAACGGAATCTCCAGATCGGACTGGTTGCTCTCGCCCCAGTTGACCGCCCATGCGCCATTGGCGGTGAACTTGAACCGGACAGCGGAGGCATTGTTCAGAACCTGATCGATTTGCCAGACGTGGTCATTGACCAGCACCATGTTGTTCAGGCTGGCCAGCCAGCCATTGAAGGTGCCGGCAAGCGTCATGCTGGAGTAGTTGGACTGGAAGGCATCGGCCACGGTGGGGTTGGTGCCATTCTGGTATTCCTGGAGGTTGGTGCGGTTGTCGCCATCCGGATCCAGGGCTGCATCAGCCGCGCTCAGGGGATTCAAGCCGTAGCTGATCTCCCAGGTGTCGGGCATGCCGTCATTGTCATCATCCTCGTCACAGACATCCCCCATGCCATCGTTGTCGTGGTCGGCCTGGTCGGCATTGGCCATGGTGGGGCAGTTGTCAGAGGCATTGGCGATGCCGTCATTGTCCGCGTCATTGTCGCAGACATCACCGATTCCGTCGTTGTCGGCATCGGCCTGGTCGGCATTCGGGGTGTTCGGGCAGTTGTCGAAGGCATCGCTGACTCCGTCATTGTCCGCGTCATCGTCACAGACATCACCCACTCCGTCATTGTCCGCATCGGCCTGGTCGGCATTGGCGACATACGGGCAGTTGTCCTGTCCATCGAGGATGCCGTCACCATCGGAATCGATCTGCTGGGTAAAGGAAGCAACCACGGATTTCGCGGTGGCGTCGCCCGGGACCTTGACGATCAGGATCCGGGTTCCCGCATCATAGCTGTAGCAGGAGGCCGCAGCATGGGAGGCGTCATACGGAATGGAAGAGCCATTGACTGTCACCGACAGAGGACTGTCGAGGTCGCGTACCTTCACATAGAACGAGCGGCTGCCGGGATTAAAGCTGCCATCCCGGGCATCGATGGTGAGGGTGAAGTCGTCAGTGGTCTTGAGCGCGGTGAAGGTGGTGCGGGCATAGATCCCGGCGAGGAAGTTGAAGGTCACCCCATCATCTTCATGGAGGGTGAAGGTGGAGCTGTAACCGTTCGGCGCGGGCCAGACATGGAGGTCCAGGTACTCGGGCTGGAATTCATCCACATAGGACATGGACGGTCCCATCGGGACAATTGCCCCGGCCCGGGCATACAGCGGCAGGGTGCCCACCGGCGCGCTCTGAACCGACCACTGGCCGCCGCTCTTCTTCTCGTTGGTGTAGAAGTTGTACCAATCGGTTCCGGCGGGAAGGTAGGTCCACTTGTCGCTCTTGCCCGCCTCATAAACCGGCGAGACCAGGAGGGAATCGCCGAGCATGAAGTCGTTGTCGTTCTGATAGTGGGTCTGGGGATCGGCCTGGAAGTGCATCACTGCGGGGGTATTCATGGGAATTCCCTGGGCAGTGGATTCGTGAGCCAGCGTATACATGTAGGGCATCAACTCGTAGCGGAACTTGATGATATCGCGGAGCAGCCCCTCATAGTAGGTGCCATAGCGCCAGGGTTCGCGTTCGTCGTTGCCCTTGATCGAGTGGCTGCGGAAGAACGGGGTCATCGACGCCCATTCGTGCCATCGGGTCAGCAGTTCGGCGGAGGGATTGCCGACAAACCCGCCGACATCGTGACCAAAATTCGCCTGTCCGGAGATCATGGTGCTGACCCCGAGGCCGATGTTGTGGCGGCAATGATCCCACGATGCGACATTGTCTCCGCTCCAGCCGAGGGCATATTTCTGGATACCCGGAAAGCCCGCGCGGCTGAGCACAAACGGGCGCTTGCCCGGATATTTTTCCAGCAGCGCCTCGTAGGTGAGCGAGGTTTCGCGGATGTTATAGACATTCTTTTCGTTTACATGGAAGCGTCGGCTATCCCACTGATTGGGGTATTTGGCATCCAGCCAGTATTGGCCATTGCGGGGAATCGCTTCGTTGTCGGCGGGCTCATTGAGGTCGTTCCAGACCCCGGCGAGCTGGTAGTTGTTGAGGAATCCGAGCAGTTTGCCCTTCCACCAGTTGCGGGCGGGGCTGCTGCTGAAATCGATCCAGGACACGCTGCCAAAGTAGATCGGGGTGATCATCTGGTTCATGCTGTAGTCCTTGATGAAGTGACCCTGGCCCAGGGCCTCACCCCACTTGGGGTCACCGGTGGACAGCCAGGGCTCGATCAGGGGAACGAGTTTGACCCCCTGTTGGCCGGCGTAGTTGATCATGCCGGGGACATTGGGAAAGTTGTAGTTAAAGGTGAGCTGGCGGAGGGTGCCGTCCTCGTAGTAGTCGTTGGCATCGGTGTCCATGTAGTCGAGATCGAGATAGATCGTATCGAGGGGGATGTCACGGCTGCGGAAGTTATCAACGAGCCATTCGATCCAGCCCTGGTTGTTGAACGACCAGCGGGAGAGATGATAGCCATAGGCCCACTTGGGGAGGGCGGTGGCCCGTCCGGTCAATTCCGTATACCGGCTGACCACGCTGCGCATCTGGTGGTCGTCGCCGCCGCCGAAGAAGAAGTAATCCATCTGGCCGTCGCCGGCTTCGAAGGAATAGCGATCGCCCCACTGGGTGCCCATGCGGAACACTGGGCGGGCGGAATTGTTAAAGAAGATACCATAGGCGGTGGAGGGGCGGCCGGGTTGCTCGCCCTGCAGACCGTAGAAGACCGGCATGGTCATGTACATCGGGGTCCAGCCCTCCTGCCAACTGAAGGTGTCGGAGTTCCACATCTGGATGTCCTTGCCGCGCCGGTTCATCGGGCCGGCGAACTCGCCGAGGCCGAAGTAGGCTTCATTGGCGGGCATCTCGCGAATGTTCTTCAGCTTGAACTGGTAGGGAAGCGCGTGGGTGTAGCGGACGTTGTCGTAGGTGCCGTCTCCGATGGCGTCGTAGGCTACATCATATTCGATCCGGTTATCCTTCGAGAGGTAAAACCCCTGCGGGCTCTTGAAGTTCACCTGGACATTGGGGCTCTTGACCACCTCGACCACCAGATCGGGGGTGGTGATGGTGTACAGATTGCCCTGATCCTGGAAGCTGGCGGAGGTTGAGGGCCATTGGTCAAACGGCTTGGCGATGGCCATTTCCTCTTTGGGCCAGATGCCATCCCAGTGGAAACGAACCCGCACCACATCGTCTGCATAAGGGGAAATCTCCAGGGCGCCGCCGGTGGTCAAGCCGAAGGTCACCTTCTGGTTCCCATTGACCGGGTCGGTGGTGATGGTGGCGGTGGTCACGGAACCCACTGCCTGAATGGCGGCGTGAACCGGGGTGAGGGCATACAGGCCCAGCAGGCCCAGCAGTGCGACGATTTTCTTTAACTTCATGGCATCCTCCAAGATGTCGTTTACGTTTCTGATCTCCGGCTTGAAATACCCCACGCAACAACCATTGAATGAAGGCATCTATCAAACACAGCCACTATACCTACGCAGATCAGACCATCGCGTAAAGCGTTTTAACTAAAATATTTTTTCTGTTGGCAATTCTAGGGGAAAAGAAGCGCCTATACACGCGCGCTGCTTATGCTTTAAGTGATTAAATATAAAGCTATTGCGAATTAATATGGCGGGTAGGTCGGGCCGGTTCAATATTCAGAATAAATTTGGTCAACCAGTTGATTAAAGCGCTTAATCTGCGGGTCTTTGGCTGGGGTATCCCTGGATTTATGCCTATAATGGATAAATCGTTTATCAATATTATCCTCCGAATAATGCCTCGTCCGGAAATATCATGAAGATTCTGAATGCTCCACTGAAGCGAGGCGGAACACGTCGGCCGCCCGCCTCATGGCGATGAACGAGGCGGAACGGTCTGAGCTGTGCCCGAGCCCTTTCCACTTGTGTTGTTTGTCTGCATCGGTGGAATTTTTGGGAAAGATTCGCGGTGACGGGGGGTCATTGGGTATAGAATGGCGTCATGATGAATGATGATTTGAACCTCTTGATCTTTTCACGACAGCCGGTGGCGCCAGAGTCCGGTGAGGGATCGGGGAACTATTTGTGGGAGCGGTCGAATGGGTGGTGAGTCGCAGTCGGGGTTTGTGGTCGGCCAGCGCTGGATGAGCGAGGCGGAGCCGGAGTTGGGGCTGGGGGTTGTGCTTGAAGTGGATGGTCGGCAGGTGGTGGTGCAGTTTCCGGCAGCGGACGAGCAGCGGCGGTATGCCATCGCGCAGGCCCCGCTCAAGCGGGTGTTGTTCCGGGCGGGCGAATCGGTAACGGATGGGGAGGACCGTACCTTTACCATCGTTTCGGTGGAGGAACGGGACGGGCTGCTGATCTATCATGGATCAGTGGGGGCGGTGCCCGAGTCCGGTCTACAGGACCGGCTGACTCAGGACCGTCCCTACGAGCGGCTGTTTACTGGTAGTGCGGATGATCCGGGGATATTTGCCCTGCGCCGGGAAACCCTGGAGCGCCGGTTTGCCCTCGAGCAGAGTCCGGTCCGGGGTTTTATCGGGGGCAAGGTCGAATTGATTCCCCACCAGTTTTATATTGCCCGCGAAGTTTCGCGTCGGGTTCGGCCGCGGGTGCTGCTGGCCGATGAGGTGGGGTTGGCAGATGAAAGGGACAGGTATTTATTTCACCGCTGAGAGCGACTTGGCCTTGCCGAAGATTTCATTGAGCTTCCCCTGAACTCTGGGGATGAAAGGGACAGGTATTTTTTTTCAACCCCATAACCAATTGACCGATAAGGAGTAGCGGTTAGGGAAAGCATTCAGGCGAAACTTTTATCCGAAAAAAAACACATCTCGTTTCCTTAGGAAATAGGGCATGGGGCCCTATGAAAGGAACCGCTGATGAGACAACCACGAATCAAGCTCGAAGGACAGCCAGCCTGGTACCATTGCTACAACCGGACTGCGGGGACCAGGAACGACCGGCCCTTTGGCTCGGTGGAGAAGGAACAATTTGTCCGAATCCTTCACCGGGTCTGTGTGCTGTATACGGTCGATGTGATTGCCTATCAGGTGATGTCCAATCACTATCACCTGGTCGTTCGTACTCCCGCCGAACAACCCGACCTTGAGGAGGTCTGCCGCCGCTACAATGACTTTCATGGCGGCAAGCGAACCCTGAAGCCGGGGAGCAAGGCCTGTCGTCAATGGCAGGCACGGTGCCGGGACATCAGTTGGTTCATGCGGCATCTCCAGCAGCTCTTCACTTGCTGGTTCAATCGAACCCGGAAGGTTCGGCGGCGAGGTGCCTTGTGGGCCGGTCGCTTCAAACATACCCTGCTCGAGTCCGGCCTTGCAGTATGGCGGTGCTGGGCCTATATCGAAAACAATCCGGTGCGAGCAGGTATGGTCCGCCGGGTCGCCGACTACCGCTTCTGCTCCCACGGAATGTGGTGCCAGTCCGGACGTCACCCTTCGCTGACTGCGTCACTCAACACGCCCTGCCCATGCTCGCCCACCTGTTCAACTTCAAGAACCTCGCCGAACTCAAGGCGCAGATGGATACGGTGTTGCTGGAAAATCCGGTGCTGGGTCGGAACCTCCGGCTTCACCACGGACGTTGGCCGCCGGGTTCGCCACTGGACCGACGGCCTTGTCATCGGCTCCCCGCATCTTCCTGAGTGAGGTCATGGCCAGCTACAAGCCCTCAGCAACCCTGGCCCGCCATCGCATCGCAAGGGCGAACGAAACCGCTGACGGCGACCTCTGCGCCTGGCGCCGAGTCAGGGAATCGGTCGCCGGTTAATCCCGGAACCCCACCGGCCAATTCAAGAAATTCCACCTCGGCAAGATCCGAGGAGTGCAGGGGTCTGCCCACGAAGCATAATTTTGGCTCATGGAGCGCGGTCAACACTCAAGTGGACGCCGAAATCAGCCTCAATGCGGCGGCGATGTCCCGAAAAATTAGACGAACATCGCTGGCTCAGCGATTCCCACGACGGCTTTGCGCAGGATTCGGTCTTTCGACCCACTAATTACCTGTCCCCTTTTTTCCCCCTGTTCAACTTCAAGAACCTCGCCGAACTCAAGGCGCAGATGGATACGGTGTTGCTGGAGAAATCCGGTGCTGGGTCGGAACCCTCTGGCTTCACCACGGACGTTGGCCGCCGGGTTCGCCACTGGACCGACGGCCTTGTCATCGGCTCCCGCATCTTCCTGAGTGAGGTCATGGCCAGCTACAAGCCCACAGCAACCCTGGCCCGCCATCGCATCGCAAGGGCGAACGAAACCGCTGACGGCGACCTCTGCGCCTGGCGCCGAGTCAGGGAATCGGTCGCCGGTTAATCCCGGAACCCCACCGGCCAATTCAAGAAATTCCACCTCGGCAAGATCCGAGGAGTGCAGGGGTCTGCCCACGAAGCATAATTTTGGCTCATGGAGCGCGGTCAACACTCAAGTGGACGCCGAAATCAGCCTCAATATGGCGGCAACGACCCGGGAAATCGGACGAATATCGCTGGATCAGCCAGTCCCATTACAGCATCGCGCAGGATTCGGTCTTTCGACCCACTAATTACCTGTCCCCTTTTTTCGACCTCAGCACCCTCCGGTTCCGATCTCCTTAAACTCCCCTAAACAACATAGATCACAATATGGGAAGATAGAAGAGGTGTACCCAGTTGACAAAAAAGCAGCCATATGAACGACCTGCCTGAGGGGGCGCCCGGAACGGGTGTCCCCTCAAGGCTCATGTTCGATCCTTTAATATCTAAACATTATCATTCTACACTTGTCACATTTATAACCTGCTCGTCGTGGGCTAGGCGACATGTTGAAAAAACTGCGCTTCTCCTTAAAGAGTAGTTCGTCTTCGAAGAACACCTTTGCATTGGGTGCTGTGTAGGTGAGAAGCCCTCCTCCAGCTTTCACCTGAACTTTCCCTTTGACCATTTCTGAATTACATTTTGGACATTTCATCTATTTCTTTATGTTATCGAACGCCGAGCATCAGCCTCAAAATGGGCCGCGCGGACGCGGCCCATTTTGTAGTGCTGGATGCTCTTGTTCGCCTTACTCGATCTGTGTCATTCGTACAAGTTGAGTGTAGAACTCAGTCGCCTTCGGATCGCACCGGATCTCCTCGGCTCGTATTGGCCTCGCGAGTCGAAGATGCTGGAGTGACCGAACACGACTGAGAGCGACGTACACTTGTCCAGCCGCGAACGCTCGATTGCCGAGATCAACGAACACGCGATCCAGCGTCTTGCCCTGTGCTTTATGGATCGTCACCGCCCATGCGAGCATGAGCGGGAGTTGAGTGTACCGTCCCACGACCTTGGCGACGATCCGGTCCTCCATTTCATCATACTCGTACTTGTACTGCTCCCAGGTGACGGGCTCAACCTCGATAGTCTGTCGGATAGAAATGGATTCGATTTCCACATCAACTGTGCGTGCCTTCAGGTTCACAACCCTACCGATCGTCCCATTCACCCAGCGTTTGTCGTCGTCGTTCTTCGTGAACATCACTTGTGCGCCCGGTTTGAGGACGAGGTTGACGGGCGCAGGTAGTCGTGTCCCCTCGATGCGGAAGTCGCCGGTGACGCTGCCACTGTAGGTGCGTGATGTGGTGTCAAGGCGAGCCAGCTCCTGTCGGTTGCGTTCGTCCGCAGCGCGGTTCGTGCACGTGAGGACAAGTTCGTGATCCTCTCCGGGGGCAAGTGGAACGTATCGAGCGTTGATGGCGCGAAGTGCTTGATCAACGCCTTTCCCCTCCCGTAAGCCGTTGAGCAAGGCGATAAAGGTTGGGTCGGTCTGGCGGAAGACGCGAGTGAGGAGAACTGGCACAAGGGAGCAGTCGGAGATGCCCTGCGAACTGAAGAAGAAGTCTGTCCCGTACTGCATCTGGCGGAGTGCTTGGTGTTCGTCGCGGGGCACGACCGGGGGCAGTTGGAACAGATCGCCGATCAGCAGCACGGTGACGCCACCGAATGGCGTGTTGCTGTCGCGATTCAAGCGTAGGAAGCGATCAACGCCGTCCAGAAGATCCGGCCTGACCATCGAGACCTCATCCACGATGAGCAGATCGAGCTTCCTGTACAGTTGACGGTCGAAGACCTGTTGGACATCGGCTGGTTGAATAATCCTCGGGGGGAGACGGAAGAGGGAGTTAATCGTGACGCCACCAGCATTGAGCGCGGCGACTCCAGTGGGGGCCACGACAGCGATCCTGGAAGTGAGGACATTGCGAAGGTAACGGATCAAGGTTGACTTGCCGGTTCCGGCGCCGCCGGTTACGAACGTGAGGGGCACCTTGGCGTCGAGCAGTTGCCGAACTTGAGTGTATTCGGGGACGACCTCGATATCCGCGATGTTCTCGCCCCGGCTCTGGGGGGGGGCAGGACGCCGCGCTGGACGGGATGGGGCCACAGAGGCGTCAAGGTCGCCGACCTTGACGGGTTTGATGCCGAGAACGGATCGTACTGTATCAAGTAGTGACATCGTTGTTTCTCAGGCGAACTAGTTTATTCCCGAAAAGACTGTCGCTTATAGCGGTGGGCGGGTAAAACACGGTCTTTGTGTCGTGACTTGCGACGATCTCCGGATGATTTGGTTTCCCTGGACATGCCCACGCACGTATTCATGAGGACAGGATGGCGTAAATATGGGTTCAGGGCCAGTCAAAACTCGCAATTTCTTGATTGTGCCATGGCGTGGACGCGGGGGTAGCGCTCAGGTGCCAAGAAGGCATGAGGCGAGGCGCAGGAAGCCGGATTTCAGGCGCATCTTCAGGAAGCGGAATAATTGAAGATTGTTGATTTCAGAATGACGAATTGGGTTGGCTGAGGATTCTTGAAGTACATCGAGGATAACCCGAGCTTGGGAGTTATCGTGCTGGGCGAGGGTGTCGAGGGGGCTGGTTGCGTCGTGGGGTAGGAGGCAGCGCAGGTAGCGGGCGGTGGCTTCGAGGGTTTTGTGGCCGAGGCGTTGCTGGAGTTCGGGGAGGGACATGCCGTTGCGGAGGGAAACCACGGCGAACGTGTGGCGCAGGGTCATGGCAGTGACGGGACGTTCGATTCCAGCGGCGGTGGCGAGTTCTCGGATGCGTCGTTCGATACTGCGGGCAGAAAGCGGTTTGGCGGGGTCGAGGCCGGGGAAGACGAGATCGTTGGAAAGGCCGAGACCTTTTGCAATCCTCATAAGGGTGGATTGAAGAGTGGAGATTTCAGATTGAAGATTCATGCAGTCGAGATCGTGCCATCGGAGGTGGCGGAGCGTGCTGGGTTTGAGGCCGTGGCCTAGGAGGAGGTGGATGAGGAGCTGGTCGCGGAGGGTGTTGGCGGCATTGAGGAGGGCTTCGGTTTCGGTGGTGGTTAGGATGTCGGGGAGGGTCCGAGGCAGGCGTGGCCCGGTGATGCGATGGAGGAGGCCCTGTCCGGTGAGCTTATCGAACAAGGTGCGAAGGATGGAGATGTTCATCGCGATCCAGTGGGCGGAAGGGCGGGACCGGGCAAGGCGGTGGAGATAAGCGTGGACATCCTCGCGGGTGATGGCGGCGGGCGGTTTGGCGGCTTGTTGGGAGAAGGCACGGAGGATTTGGCGGTAGTAGAGGAGGGTGGAGCGGGCATAGCCGCGCTGCTGGAGAGCGGCGGAGGTGTCGCGCCAGAAAGCGGGCCAATCGGGCCAGGGACCTTGCAGGGGGAGTGCGGGGCCGGTGGCGGGCAAGGGTTGGCGGCGCGGCAGGAGCGGATATCGGCGCGGGCGGTACTTCTTCATGCCGCCCATCGTAGCATCGGACCTGTAACATTTAGGTTTACAGGTCCGGAGAATTTTCAACTTTCTCCAGGGGTGAACGGGACCCGAAAAATTCCAATCCTTGGTGCCACCGACAAAAAGGCACCGGGCAAAAAGCGGGGGTACGTTTCAGCACAAACTCAACGCGACAGAGGGGGCATGGGGACAGGCAATTACTTCGGTCCCAGTATTCCCGGGCAATGAATTGAATCGGCAGGCTGAAGGCCTGCAGACTTGATAGCCTGGGGTAAGCGATGCGCGGCACTGGGTTGTGGGTGCGATGCTACACCGCTGAGCGCGGATGGAGCGAGATCCTGGTGCTGTTGTCCGGGTTTCGCTCCTTTCGCGCTCCGGGTCCTTTTCAATCTGTTTCCCTAGGGCTGCGCTTCGCTTGCACCAGGCTGTCGAATGGCGGGCCTTCAGCCCGAATGGAGAGCCGGGGATCGTTGTTCATGGTATGCTGCCCCCGGGGTCGCATAGCTCGCCCCTTGCTATGGTTATTTCGAGGCGTATTGCCCGGCAGTTGATCATATCAAGGGCATTGCGGCGGTTTTCCAACGTTTGGAAAACGAGGCCCAAAAAGTTCCAAGGGTTGGAAGAAAGCGGCCGAAAAGTTCCAATCCTTGGAAATATTTTGGGGAAAGATTCGCGGTGCCGGTGGGTCATTGGGTATAGAATGGCGTCATGATGAATGATGACTTGAACCTCTTGATCTTTTCACGACAGCCGGTGGCACCAGGGTCCGGTGAGGGATCGGGGATCTGTTTATGGGAGCGGTCGAATGGGTGGTGAGTCGCGGTTGGGGTTTGTGGTCGGCCAGCGCTGGATGAGCGAGGCGGAGCCAGAGTTGGGGCTGGGGGTTGTACTCGAAGTGGATGGTCGGCAGGTGGTGGTGCAATTTCCCGCAGCGGACGAGCAGCGGCGGTATGCCATCGCGCAGGCCCCGCTCAAGCGGGTGTTGTTCCGGGCGGGCGAATCGGTAACGGATGGGGAGGACCGGACCTTTACCATCGTTTCGGTGGAGGAACGGGACGGGCTGCTGATCTATCATGGATCAGGGGGGGCGGTGCCCGAGTCCGGTCTACAGGACCGGCTGACTCAGGACCGTCCCTACGAGCGGCTGTTTACTGGTAGTGCGGATGATCCGGGGGTATTTGCCCTGCGCCGGGAAACCCTGGAGCGCCGGTTTGCCCTCGAGCAGAGTCCGGTCCGGGGTTTTATCGGGGGCAAGGTCGAATTGATTCCCCACCAGTTTTATATTGCCCGCGAAGTTTCGCGCCGGGTCCGGCCGCGGGTGCTGCTGGCCGATGAGGTGGGATTGGGGAAGACCATTGAGGCCTGCCTGGTGGTGCATCATCTATTGACCGTGGGGGTGGTCCGCCGGGTGTTGGTGCTGGTTCCCCACGCCCTGCTTCACCAGTGGTTTGTCGAGTTGCTGCGTCGGTTTCACCTGCGGTTCAACCTGTTTGATGAAGAGCGGTGCGCGGCGGTGGAGGCGGGGGATCCGGAGGCCAATCCGTTTGAGGAGGAGCAGTGGGTGATTGCCTCGGTGGATTGGCTGGCTGACACCCCGCATCGTGCGGTGCAAGCGGTCGCGGCGGGCTGGGACCTGGTCATTGTCGACGAGGCGCACCACTTGGCGTGGGATGACGAGGACCCGGGCCCGGACTACCGGCTGGTCGATGCGCTATCGCGGCGGGTTCCGGGGCTGATGCTGCTGACCGCGACCCCGGAGCAAACCGGACTGGAGAGTCACTTTGCCCGGTTGCGGCTGCTCGATCCGGACCGGTTTGCCGACTTCGAGGTGTTTGTCGAAGAGCATGAGCGGTGGGCGGAGACCGCGCGCAAGGCGGAGAAGGCGCTCGCCCAGGGGGATGAGGCGGCGGTCCGGGATCTGCTCGACCGGCATGGTCCGGGGCGGGTGTTGTTCCGGAATTCGCGGGCGGCGGTGCGGGGCTTTCCCCGGCGGCACCTGCATCCGGTCAAGCTGGATGAGAAGACCCCGGAGCTGGCGGACTGGTTGACCGGCTGGTTGGAGGAGGACCGAACCCGCAAGGTGCTGGTGATCGGGGGGACCAAGCGTGATGTGGATCGGCTCTATGAGGCGATGCGGGAGCGGACTGGGGTCGCGATGGCCCGGTTTCATGAGGCGATGCCCCTGGTGGAGTGTGATCGGCAAGCTGCCTGGTTTTCCGAGCCGGAGGGCGCGAGGCTTCTGATCGCGTCCGAGGCAGGGGGCGAGGGCCGCAACTTTCAGTTTGCCCAGCACCTGGTGTTGTTCGACCTGCCCGATCATCCGGAAATGATCGAGCAGCGAATTGGGCGCCTCGACCGGATCGGACAGAAAGGCGACATTCATGTCTATGTTCCCTATCAGCCGGGCAGCCGGGACGAAGCGCGGTTGCGGTGGATGCACGAAGGGCTCGATGCCTTTGAGACCCCGCTGGCCGGGGGGCATATGTTGTATCAGAGGTTTCGTGACCGGCTTGACCGGGTGGATACGCGTTTGATTCAGGAAACCCGGAAAGCCCGGGAGCAGCTTCGCCGGGACATGGAGAAGGGCCGGGACAAGCTGCTGGAATTGAACTCGAACCGGCCGGGTGAGGCAGAGCCCCTGCTTCAGGCCATTCGGGAGGCTGACCAGGACCCCGAGCTGGAGTCGTATCTGCTCCGGTTGCTGGATCTCTGCGGGGTCCATGCGGATGGGCTCAGCGAACATGAATACCTGCTCACCCGGGGGCATCTGTTTGCCGACCTGCTGGCTCTGCCCGAGGATGGGTTGCGGTTCACCCTGAACCGGGCCCGTGCGCTGGCCCGGGATGATATGGACTTCATGAGCTGGGATCATCCCCTGCTGCTGGGGGCGATGGCTGCGGTTGCGGGATCCGAGCTGGGGCGGTGCAGTGCGGGCATGAGCCGGGAGGTGGAATCGCCGCGCTTGGAATGTGGCTTTTTGCTTGAGGCAGTAGCGCCGCCGGAATTGGGGTTGGGCCGGTTTCTTCCCCCCGCGCCGGTCTTTGTCTGTCTGGATCGCACCGGAAAGCCGGTGGCACCGGTGCGGGGCAGACTCGCTCCGGTGCCAGCGCACTTGCTGGTTGATGACCGAATTCTGAACCGCGAATCTCTGGCGGCCTGGGTACAGTCAGCGGAGGGTGCGGCGGAGGCGATCGCAGAAACTCTGAGAGAGCAAGCCCTGGGGGCCATGAGGTCAGTCTTGGGGGGAGAATTACAACGGTTGCACGCCCTGCAGAAGATCAACGATATGATCCGTCCGGAGGAACTCGCGGCGCTTGCCGAGCGGATTACCCAATTGCAGTCATTGATCCAGAAGTCCCAACTGCGCCTCGATTCCATTCTGGTGGTCTTTCCGGAACGGTGATGACGCCGGTGGGGAGGCGGAACCGATCACCAGTCGGGTTCAGGGTCTGGTTTCGGCGTCGCTCGGGTTTTTCAGCTTCTGGAACAACAGGGCCCCGTTGTTAAGGTAGAAGCTGGGATTGGTCTGTTTGGTCTGTCTGGGATTCAGGGTGCATTCCGGTATCAGGATCTGGTAGGCCTCGCCTTGGTAGTCCACTTCCCAGGACATGAGATGAGCGGGGAGGCGGACCGGGCCGGTCGGCTGGTCGACCAGTTGTTCTTCCAGGCTCTGGACAAAGGCCTCATAGGCTTCGCGTCCTACAGGTTTTCCGTTGGCGGTTAATTTCATCTGGTGATCGATTTGAAATGGTGTGGAGTTGGTCTCTCCGGCTCGGAGCCAGTGCAGGGTGCCAAAAGGGGTCAGGTCGATGGGGGTTTGGTCCCAAAGGATGTTGTGCCACCCCTGTTGGCTTGAAACCTCCAGGGTGATGTTCAGGGCTTCCAGTACTTGCTTTTCCTGGCGTCGCCAGTAGCGGGGCCGGATTCGGGGCGGGGTCTTTTCTCCGTGCGAGTCGCGCCACGACATCCAGCGCTCAACCATCCAGTCGGGAAGGCCATCGGGGCCATGGGTGCGAAGCAGGTATTGGATTCCGGAGCGGACTTGTTTGGCCTGCTCGCCCTCGAGGGTAACCGGCAATCCCTCCCGCACCCCGGTCTCAGCCAGTTGCTGATTCAGGCGAGCCTGTTGGCTGGCCCGGGAAAGGTTGGATGCGGAGAGCGGGCCGACACTGAGCCCGAGGGCGATGACGGACAGGCTTGCGGCAATCCACCACGAGGACAGGGCGGGTTTCAGGCTGTAGGCGAGGGCATAGGCCGTGAACCACAGGCCAAGGCTCAATCCGATGACCCGCCATTCGGTGAATCCGTATTCGGTAATCCGTACCCGCATGGCCAGGATCAGGACGATGGCCAGAGGAAGCAGCACCCAGGGAAAGATGCGACAGAAGCGTCCTGCCCACGGCTGTCCGGTTCGGTCGACTGCAGGCCGGGCGATCAGGTAGGCGGCCAGCCCGAGCGCGCCAAAAATCAGGGTCGGCATGGCGACCCAACCGTCCGGCCAGTTCAGGGCGATGGCAATCTTGATCAAGTAGGCGGCCAGAATGAAGGCATAGAGCAGACAGAGCGGGGTCAACACCCGCTGAACCGTTCCCCGCAGCCAGCCGGGCTGCTCGACCCGTGCGCCGAAGGGGTGGGGAAGCCAGGCCATGGCGGTGATTGGCCCGAGAAGAAAAAATCCGGCAAAGAAGATATCGACATAGAGATCATCATCGATCCGCACCCCGAATAACTTGTCGATGCTGACCAGGGCCAGGTTGACCCCGCCCACCACCAACATGGCAGTCAGGGTGGCCATAAAGCCGGAGAGCAGGATGGGCCATGCGCTATCCCATAGGTCCGGGGTACCCTGCCTGCGGGCCGGCAGGCCGAGGGTCAGAAACAGCAGCGAAGCGGTCATCAGGGTATACCGAAACCAAAAAGCAGGCATTTGGTCCTGGGGCTGAGCGGGCAGCAACAGGTAGCCGATGAACAGTGCGGGGATCAGCAGGAGTTGCCCCAGATCGACCGGCCTCCGTTTCCGCATCCCGCCCTGGCTCTCTCCGCGCAGGGCCAGGCCCACCGACCCGAACAGAGCAAACGGCCAGAGCAGTAACGCTCGGAACAGGTTGCCTTCGATCGATTCGGGCAGGCCCCAGTCGCGCCGGTGATGCAGGGTGATGGCCGCGATGAGAGCGAGTAGCGAGGCGGTCAATGCGACCGGGACGCGCTTCAGGGAGAGGCCGGGGAGGGCGCGGATGCGCAGACGCCAGGGGGTTTTCATTCCACCACCTCAAGCTTTTTCAGGCTGGTTGTCAAGCCGGTGGCGCGGGCCGATGGGCGCATCCCTGATTCACTGACCACCAGGCGTTTGTAGTAGCGACGCAAGCCCTGCGATGCGCGGGGCAAGGCGCGTCGAACAGGCAGGCCCTGGCCGGGCATGCAAACGGCCCTGGCCCCGCAATGGCGGGCCTGGCCTGCCCGGCCAGGGCGGACCTACTACGAACGCTCAACATCGCCCACCAGGCGTTTGTCCTCATTGGATCCTTCGCGGCTGCGCCATAAACGAGTGTGAATGTTCATGGGCACAATGGTGGGCTCCACGACGATCCATCAGGTCAGTGAGTTAGGGATGCGCCCCGGGCCGGTCACCGCAGCCGGGTAGGAGTTATTTTCATCCTCGTTTAATTTCAAGCCGGTCTGTGGGGTAGGATTTACTTCAAGACCCGTTGGAAATCCGTATGCACCGAATAACCAAGAACCTGAAGGCGCCGTCCCGTGCCGGTTTTCTCATACTTTTCTCTCTCTGCGGATGGATGCCCTGGGCCGGGTGGGCCGCGCCTTATGGGATCGAGGGGGAGGCAACGTCCTTTCGCCAGCCGGACGGTTCGGACATCAAGCTGCGGGTCTTCGGGGATGAGTTCTATGCCGTCACCGAAACGGATGACGGGTATGTGGTGGTGTTCGATTCCGGGGCTCGAGCCTATTTTTATGGGGAACTGATCGCAAGTGGAGAGGAGATTGTTTCGTCGGGGGTGATGGTTCGCGGAGGGCAGGACGCGCAGAAGCTCGGTTTTACCAAACATATCCGGATCACCCCCGGGTCACGACAAGGGAAAGCCGCCAAGCGGTTCGAAGCATACGACCGGGTGGTCAGACAGACCGAGGCCTGGGAACAGAAAAAGGCGGACACCCGTGATTTCCGCCGATTGCAGGCGTTGCTGGCATCCTCTCCGGCCGCATCGAGCTTGTCCGGCGATGGTCCGATCACCTATGCGCCGCCCGAGACCACCGGCAACAAGGTCGGAATCACAATCCTGGTCGACTTTCCCGATGTCGCGGCAAGCATCCCGGTCCCGGAAATCGACGATTTCTTCAACCAGCCGGGCTACGCCGGATATGGCAACAAGGGGTCGGTGTTCAATTATTTTTATACCCAGTCCGTCCGCAAGCTCCGCTATAACAATGTCATCACCTACTACGTACGGATGCAGCAGCCGAAGAGCTACTACAACGATACCTCCCTCGACTCGGGAGTCTGCGGCCGCCGCCTGCTCGAAGATGCACTAGCCCTTCTTACTGCTGCCGGCTTCGACTTTTCCGCCTGTACGGTGAATGGCAGCAGCAATATTGAAGCCTGCAATCTGCTGTTTGCGGGGGCGGACAGCGGCGTCTGGGCGAAGGGATTGTGGCCGCACCGTTGGTCTCTGGCTTCGGCGTACAATGTCGGGGGCGGGAAGCGGGTTTATGACTACCAGATGACCGACATCGGTTCCTCGCTGACCATTGGAACTGTCTGTCATGAAAATGGCCACATGCTCTGCAAGTATCCCGACTTTTATGACTATGATGGAGATTCCAGTGGCTGCGGGAAGTACACGCTGATGGCATCGGGGAATCACTACTACCAGACCAGTCCGATCAGTGTCGGGGCTTACCTTCGGTATCATTCCGGCTGGGTGGAGGCAGTGACCTTGAATCCCTCGGTAACCGAGCGGTGCTCGGTGCGGGTGGATGAGGGGCGCATCTATCTTTTTGACAACCCCGATGCGGCCTGGCCGGGTGAGTATTTCCTGATTGAGAACCGGGCAAAAGTCGGGTGGGAGGCCACCTCCGGTCTGCCGGACCAGGGGCTCCTGATCATGCACTGTGACGAAAATGGCGACCGGGATGCCCAGGAAATGACCGAGGCACTGCACTACGAATGCTCGATTGAACAAGCGGACAATGCCTTTGACCTGGAAAATGACCGCGATAGCGGGGATGCCTATGACCTGTTTCACAGTGGTGGAGTCGGGCCTAACATGGCCTTCACCGACAACACCAGCCCCAATGCCCACTGGTGGAAGGGGGCGACAACCTCCACGACCTCCGGAAATCACTCCGGATTATTGCTGCAAAGTATCAGTGCGTCCGGCCGAACCATGACCTTTATTTCCGGCACTGGAACCCTTTCCTCCACGCCGGAAATCGGAGTGGATGTATCGGTGCTGGCCACGGAGACCGACTACGGAACCGATGCGTCACCGGTTTCCTTCGCGGTATGGAACAGGCAGGGCGGGACGCTGTCCTACACCCTTTCCACCAATGCCTCCTGGATGCGCTTGTCCACTGTGGGAGGGACCGCCACCACGGAGAGCGATGTTGTGGACCTTTCCTTCCAATCCGCCGGTCTTTCCCCCGGTCTGTACAGCGGCACCATCACCATCACCGACCCCGGTGCCGCCAACAACCCCCAGACGATCGGGGTGGCGCTGGAAGTGCTTGCTCCGCCCCATATTTCGGCCAACTCCAATGCCTTTACCTTTTCGGGATTTTCCGGCGCCACCGGTATCACCCAGGTGTTGAAATTGGCGAACACCGGGGGCGGATCCATGGCGTATGCCCTCTCCTGGGAGAGCGATTGGTTGTCGGCAACCGTGACCAACGGATTGGTGTTGCAGGAAGTCGATATGATTGACCTGACCATGGATACGTCAGGTCTCGGGGTGGGCGTCTATCGCGACACAGTGACCGTGACCTCGGCCACTGCGGATAATTCGCCCTATGCGATTGATATCGAGGTGTCGATTACCGGAAGCCCGGAAATTCAGGTCAGTCCAGCGACGCTTCTGGTCCAGGTGACCGAGGGTGGCGAGGGATCGGGCGGATTTTCCATTTCCAATGCCGGAAGCAGCGATTTGATCTTCAGCCTGAGCGACGATCAGCCCTCCGGGGAGTATGCATGGGTGGATACCTTGAGTCCTGGCGGGGCGGTGTATGACTGGATCGATATTTCCAGTCTCGGTTCAGCGGTGTCGCTTTCGGATGATGGAGAGAGTGCGATGCTGGCCATTGGTTTTCCATTCCCATTCTATGACGGGGTCTACAGCCAGTTTCAGATCGGAGCGAATGGGGTGATCAGCTTCACCTCCGGAAATGTGGGGTACAGCAATCAATCACTACCTTCGTCCGAGGCGCCTTCCCAGAGTGTGTTTGTGTTCTGGGATGACCTGAATCCATCTGCGGGGGGAACGATTCGCTATCACAGCACCCCGGAGCGATTGGTGGTTTCTTGGCTCGCGGTTCCCTTTTATGGAAGCTCCTCGTTGCAGACCTTTCAGGTGGTCTTCTATCCTGACGGGCGCATCTGTTTTCACTACCAGACCCTGAACGGAACCCTGACCTCCGCCACCCTTGGGATACAGGATGACCGCGTATCCGGGCCTTCACTGGAAGTGGCCTATAATGAGAGCTATCTGAAGAGCGGGCTGGCGGTGGAGATTCGCCCGCCGCAGGAGCCCGGGATCGTCTACACCACCACCCAGGGTACGGTCGCCCCCTCGGCCACCACGTCGGTCTGGTTCACTGCCTTCGCGGCCCATCTTCCCCCGGGAAATTCCACCACCCTGCTGACGGTGGCCTGTAACGATGTCGACACTCCCTTCCTCCAGATTCCGATTGCGCTGGCCATCGTCCCCGCGTCCGAGGATGGCGACGGCGACAACCTCCCGGACTGGTGGGAGGTTGATTACTTTGGTGCACCGACCCAGGTCAACGCAGCCACCATTTGCTCCAATGGTATCAATACAGTGTGGGAGGCCTATGTCGCAGGGTTTGACCCCACCGTCCCGACCGCCGGATTCACGTTCTTTGGTATCGAAAAAGACTACGAATATTTTGACCAGTTTATCTTCGATTGGCCGCAGGTCTCCGGTCGCCTTTACAACATCTACTATTCCTCCAATCCAATTTCTGGATTTGAGTTGCTGGTGGAGCATTTCCCCGGTGGAATCATCACCAACAATCCTCCCCGGGATGACCAAACCGGGTTCTGGGGGGTCGAGGTTCTGCTCGCGCCTTGAGGGTCCGCCCGCACCGGTCCGGAAAGCTGCGGTGTGCAGGGAGCCTGTCGGTCAAAGTGCGCGACGGAAAAGATTCGTGCTCGGGCGGAAAAGAGGCAATGCTGTGGCTTGTCCATGACCAATCAGCTTCCAGAGTTGCTGCTGCCTGCGGGAAATTTATCCAAGCTCCGCATGGCTCTGGCCTACGGTGCGGATGCGGTCTATGTCGGGGCTGCGGGTTTGTCGATGCGTCCGGACCAGTCCTCGTTCGGGGTGGCGGAGCTGGCGGAGGCAGTCGGGTATGCCCAGGCCATGGGAAAGAAGTGCTATGTAGCCGCCAACAGCCTGATCTTTCAGAATGACCTCCCGCAGGTGGAGGCCTGGCTGGATGCGACCCGGGGGATCCCCATGGATGCGGTGATTCTGTCGGATGTGGGCGCGATCGCCTTGACCCGGCGGATGCGCCCGGAGCTGGAGCTGCATATCTCCACCCAGTTGAGCACGGCCAATGTAGAGGCCGCGCGCTTCTGGGGTCACTATGGGGCGACCCGTGTTGTGCTGGCCCGGGAATGCAGTCTCGCGGATGCGGAGGCGGTGGTCAGGGGCAGCGATGTGGAGGTGGAGGTATTTGTCCACGGCGCGATGTGCATGGCGGTGTCCGGCCGTTGCCTGCTTTCTGCGCACCTCTGTGGACAAAGCGGCTCAACCGGGGCTTGTAAACAGTCATGCCGGTGGGAGTGGCAGCTGGTGGAAAGCAAGCGGCCCGGTGAATCCTTTCCGGTCTTCGAGACCGGGCGTGAAACCATCTTTCTGGGATCGACCGACCTGTGTCTGATCGAACACATTCCCGAGCTGGTCCGGACGGGGGTGCGATCGCTGAAGGTGGAGGGGCGAATGAAGAGTGAATATTACGTTGCTTCAGTGGCCCGGGTTTATCGCGCGGCTCTGGACCGGTTTGCTGCTGATCCGGATGGCTATGAAATGGACCCGGGTTGGCTGCGGGAACTTGAAGCGGTCAGCCACCGCCCCTATGCCAAGGGCTTTGCTTTTGGCTATCCTGCCGCAGATCCCGGGGTGCTGCAAACCCACAACCGCCCGGTCAGTACCGGCGAGATTCTGGCATTGCCCGAACACCGGGAGGGCGCTTTCCATATCCTGTCGGTGAAGAATGCGTTCGCGCTTGGAGACGCTGTGGCATGGATTGCCCCCGGCGATGCCTGCGGAACCGCCGAGGTCCTGACTCTCCTCGACGAATCCGGCCAGCCGCTGGATCGTGCCCGGTGCGGCTCCAGAGTGCAGGCCCGCTTTTCAACCCCGCTCCCTGAGCATGCCATCCTGCGGCGCTACAATACTTGACGGTTCGCGTCTCAGTCTTTCATTAAGACAATAAATTGTCTCGGATCCATGACGTTGGATTTTCCGCGGGAGAAATCTTTTGAGTTTCTGGTGACAATGACGTCAGCGCCGCTGTTCAGAGCAGCATGATCCAGGACGGCATCTTCAAAATCATCCATTCGGCTCGCCAGCGCATCTTCAATAACCGCCCGATTGACGGACGCGACCTCAAAGAGCTTGAGTAGCTGAGACAGAAGCTTGCGAGATTCATTTCGTTTCATGCATTGCGATAGGAGGTAATCAAGCGTTGTTATGGTCGTTGCGCACAATAATCCTTCAGCCTGGCCCTGCTCAATGAATCGAAAGACTTCTGCTGATTCAACCGAGTGCGGTTTGCGGTCCAAGAGCACATCAAGGACAACGTTCGTATCCAGCAGCGCTTTCAAAGGTACTTATCCCGAAGATGGCGGTGGTAATCATCCTTCGACAAAGACTTTCCGCGGAGTGAGCCAAGAAGTGCCGATGTAATGGGGGGATAAGCAGGCGTTGCCTGATCTCCACCCTCAAGGGAGTCGAAAAACTCCGACACCATTTGAGATACGGATTTGCCACGTTTCGCTGCCGCGTGTTTGGCGCGGTCAATCAGGCGGTTGTCGAGGCGTAATGTCAGTTTTGTGTTCATGACGTATAAATATTCAGTGGATATACGTCACTGTCAAGGGTATAAGAGGGTAAACAAGATTCACCTTAATCCTTGGCGACACTTCGGCGGCTCATAGCTCCGCCCCACAACCATTTGGGGCGAGCTATGCGAGCCCGTGATACGCTTGATTCAGCTTCGCCCATGTGGTGAAGGTAGAACGAGGTCGCTAAGGATCTGGGAGATTCATTACCTCTTCCTTCCAGTTCACCGTAGTCCACCGCAGCATGAAGATTGCTCTTCGATACTTTCTTCAGACGGTCTTCCAAACAAAATGCCATCCTGCGGCGCCACAATACTTGACTGTTCGCGTCCGGTGGCTAAGGTCGCTGCTGTGACTCGTTCTCGTCATCATCGATGGATCCGCTGGATCGCTGGCGCCGCTGTTTTCGGCATGCTGGGCGGGCATTGGGTGGTTCTTCAGTCCATTGCCTGGAGCCGGATGCTGGTGGACTATTCCTCAGCGCGCGGGTTGAAACAGGGTGTGGTCATGACGTTTGACGGGGACCATCCCTGTCCGATGTGTTGTGCGATCAAGGAGGCTCGCCAGGCCGCGAATCCAACCCATGACGCGATTGCCCCCGCGCCTCCCTTGCCGCGCCTGGATGCCCTGCTTCCGGTGCATCAACCCCTGCAAAGGCGCACCGCCGGGATCCAGTCCCGAACGCATCTGTCCTGTCTTTTTTCCACTCAATATTCCGGTGAGCCGCCCGTGCCACCGCCGCGCCTTCCTCTGGGCTGATTCACTCGTAGCGTTTATCCGGGGCAAACCGAAGGGGTCTTTGGTCTGCGTCCCTGGGGTCGGCGCGCTTTGTTGCTTACGCATTCGCGGAAACAAGGCGTGTCTCTCGTGAACCATAATATTTTTTGAAACCAGAAGGATTGTCGATGATCAAGAAAATGATATTGGCCTTGGGGCCATGGCTGTTGTTGGCGGATGGGTTGCACGCAAGGGCTGAGGAGGCGGTGCAGTTGGATGCTTTGACCGTGCAGGCTTCGGCGCTGACCGAGCGGCAGGGGGCCTTGCTGTCCCGCGAGTTAACCGGGACACGCGGGCAATCGGTGGCGGAGGCGGTGAAGTCCGTGCCGGGGGTTGCCGCAGTGTATCGCGGTGCCAATGCGGCGGAGCCGGTGATCCGCGGTTTGGGGTGGGAGCGGGTGCAAACCCAGCTTGGTTGTCTGTCACTATATGGGGCCTGCCCCTCGCGGATGGATCCTCCCGCTGGCTATGTGTCTCCCTTTGCTGTGGAGTCGGTGGTGGTGGAAAAGGCCCTGCCCTCGGTGACATTGGGCCATGGCGGCACCGCCGGACGGGTGGTGATCAACCCGGACCATGACCGCGGGGTTGGCGCGGGTTCCGGTGTGGAAGGGGATGTGCGGGTGACTTGGGATGAGGGGCGCGATGGCTATTCATCATCGGCCACGGCCCAGGGGGGAACCGAAGACCTGGACTTCCGGGCCGAAGCGGGCATGGCCAGCCTCAATGACTATGAATCGGGTGATGGCAAAACGGTTCCGGCCAACCTGGATGAGTATACGGCCTCCCTGTCCCTTGGTTATCGCCCCGGGGAGGGGCAGCGGGTGTTTGGGTCGGTGTTGTTCAAGCAGGAAGAAGATGTCGATTATCCCGCGTTGCCCATGGATATCAAGGAGTCCACCGCAACCATGACGGTCTTTGGCTATCGCTCGGAACAGGCTGGCCAGACCATCGAGCGGTTTGAGGTGAACGGCGGCTACGCCTTCGTCGATCACGTGATGAACAACGAGAACAAATCGAACCGGAAGATGATGGAAGCGGAGACTCCCTCCGAGGCCATTTCCTATAACGCCAAGGTCGCGTTGGATCTCCGGGCCGGGGATGGCCGGTTGTTGACCGTGGGTGCGGATGCCGAACATCTGGATCGGGATGCGACCCGGACCAGAAAAATGCTGGCTACCGGGATGACGTTCAAGGATCACATCTGGCCGGAAGTCACCCGGGATGTGTATGGGTTGTTCGGCGAGTTGAACCTGGAGTCGTCGGAGGCTTTGACGGTACGGGTCGGCGGCCGGGTGGATTTCGCGGAGAGCGAAGCGGGGGCCACCGGGGATAAAATGTTCTTCGGCCCGGGCATTCCTCCAGCAACCATTCTCGATTTGTACGGGCGATATAATGGCCCGGATGGGCGCCGGAGCGATGCGGATGACACCTTGTTTTCCGGCAACATTCTGGCCGAGTGGCAGGCCGCAGAGCCGCTTCTGGTGTATGGCGGGCTGGGCCGGATCAGCCGTTACCCCGCGGTCACCGAACAATTCTTTGCCTTCGCTCCGGCTCCCGGCGGGTACCTGATTGGCAATCCCGCGTTGGATTCCGAGGACAAGCTCGAAGCCACCGCCGGGGCGGTCTATACGCATGCCCGCAGCCGGTTTGAACTTTCGGGGTTTGTTGCCCAGGTGGATGACTATATCTATCAAACCGCGATCGACAGGGTGGATGTGAACGGGGACGGTACATTGGACACGGTGCGGGGCTTCCGCAATATTGACGCCGAGCTCTTTGGGGGTGAGGTAGCCATGGATCTGACCCTTGCCGAAGGGTGGACCCTGCCTGCTTCTCTGTCCTACGTCGCGGGACGCAACACCACCGATGGACGGGATCTGCCGGAAATTCCGCCCCTGGGGGGAGAGGCCGCGATCCGTTATGACGCATCGGGTGATTTGTCCTGGTGGGCTGAAGCGGGGTTACAGTTTGCCGCAACCCAGGATCGAATCGACGAGACCTTTCCCGAAGATGAAACCGCAGCCTATCAGGTGTTTCACCTCCGGGCCGGTCTTGTCCTCGCATGCGGCCTCGAATTGGAGGCGGGCGTGGAGAACCTGTTCGATGAGGACTACAACCAACACCTGACCCGCGAGGCGGTTCTTCCGGCCGGCGATCTGGCGGCTGGAGATGAAGTACCCGCCCCGGGGCGGTCGTTCTATGTGACCGCCAAGGTGGGGTTCTGATGAGAACGTCGCCGGTTCGTTTCCCTGGGGATTCACGATGAGTGAAGCGTCCATGCTGTCCATGGAAACCCTGAGCGACTGGATTCAGCGGGGGGGATGGGTGATGGCGCCCATCCTCCTCTGCTCCCTTCTGGTGGTGGCCATCAGCCTGGAGCGTCTGTTGGTTCTTGGGTTGTGGGAGTGGGGATTTACCGCCCGGGTCAGGCGAGTCCGGGCGCGCCTGCTTTCCGGAACCCCGGTGGACTGGGAGGTGCGGGCCCTGCCCCCCAGCCTGCGTCCGGTGATGACAGCCGTTCGGGAGAATTGGTCTCGATCGCGGGCGCGATTGGAGGAGGCGATGCTGTTTGCCGCTCATGGGGTCAAGCGCAGGCTGGAGGCGCACCTCACCACCCTGTCGGTGATCAGTCAGGTCGCACCCTTGCTGGGCCTGCTCGGCACCGTGCTGGGCATGGTGCGGGCCTTTCTGGCAGTGCAGCAGGGGGGCGGTGAGGTGAATCCTTCCGCTCTGGCCGGCGGTATCTGGGAGGCCTTGCTGACCACTGTGTTCGGGCTGGTGGTGGCGATCCCGGCCTACCTGGCCTGGCATGGATTCGAACGGTTGATTGCCACCCGCCTGGAGGCGGTCGAGGAACTGATGGAAACCTGGATCACGTTGCACGGAGAACAGGATCATGCATCCAAGCATCCGCCTGGTTGAGCGGCATCGCCTGCGTCCGCGCATGGAGCTGACCGCGCTGGTGGACTGCGTGTTCCTGCTCCTGGTGTTCTTTCTGTTGACCTCGACCTACAGTCGGCAGCGGCAACTCGATCTCTCCCTGCAACCAATGCAAGGGGGCGAGGTGGTTCACCCGGACTCCGCGCCGGTGGCGCTGGAAATCAATGCTGAGGGGCAGATCCGCTTGCAGGGCGAGGTGCTGGCCGAGGCGGGTCTGTTGGCATTCCTGGCCCAACAGGCTGCTGCCGACTCAACCCGGAAACTCTCACTGATCGCGGATCAACAGGCACCCGCAGGCCGGATTTTGTCGGTGCTCGATCAAGCCAGGCTGGCCGGGCTGACCGAGGTGAATTTGGTGGGCAAGGATGCTGCAACCGCTTCCGAGGCACCCGAATGAAGTCCTCCCTGCTGCTATCCGTTTGCCTGGGGGTCTCGGCCATGGTTCATGTCGGGCTGTTTGATCTTCCGGTAAGCCGTCCGGTGGCCGCGGTGAAACCGCCGGATCGTACTTTGGATATCCAGGTTTCCCGCTGGCAGCCCGTGCCCCCGCCGGAGGTTGCCCCGCCGGAGCCCGTGACGAAAGCACCAGAGTCGGAAACCATCACGCCGGCTCCCATGCCGCCGGCTATAACCGCGCCGCCTGTTTCTGAGCCGGTGGCGGCGGTGGAGTCGGAAGCCCTGCCGGAGCCGGTCCCGGATCGGGTGGAGGCGATGGCCCAGGTGGTCACGGATCCGGCACCGGACGTGACGACCTCGTATTGGAACCAAGTGTGCAATGAAATTGCTGATCACCTGTACTATCCGGTGTCTGCGCGACGCTCCGGTCGATCCTGTCACCTCGTGTTGCACCTGGTGCTGGGACCGCAGGGAGAGCTGTATGCGGCGGAGCCCCGGCACGTGGTGGGGGATCCGGGCCTGGTTCGGGCTGCCCTGAAGGCGGTGCGGGATGCCGCGCCTTTTTCGCCCCCGCCCCAATCGCTGCCGACTCCGGTCGCCGCCGACCTGCCGATCCGCTACCAGTTCACCAAGTAACTCAGACCTTCTTGAAGATCAGGGTCGCGTTGGTGCCGCCGAAGCCGAAGCTGTTGGAGAGCACGACGTCAAGTTTGGCATTATCTTTCCGCTCTTGGAGGATGGGCATATCCGCCGCCGCCGGATCGATGGTCTCGATATTCACCGACGGGGCAATGAAGTTGTCTTCCATCATCAGCAGGCAATAGATCGCCTCGTGGACACTGGCGGCTCCGAGGGAATGACCGGAAATGGACTTGGTAGAGGTGATGGGGGGAACCTGACTGCCAAACACCGTGCGGATGGCTTCCAGTTCCTTGGCGTCTCCGGCCGGGGTGCTGGTGCCGTGGGCATTGATGTAGTCGACGGTGGGGTTGCCCGCCATCTCGAGGGCCATGTTCATGCAGCGGGTGGCGCCTTCACCGGAGGGAACGACCATGTCGCTGCCGTCAGAAGTGGCACCATAGCCGACAACCTCTGCGTAGATGTGGGCTCCACGCTTGACCGCACGGTCATAGTCTTCGAGCACGAGCATCCCACCGCCGCCCGCCACCACGAACCCATCGCGATCCTTGTCATAGGGCCGCGATGCGGTCTTGGGAGAATCATTCCGGGTGGAAAGCGCTCCCATCGCGTCAAACATCATTGCCGCGGTCCAGTGCTCTTCGTCAGCGCCTCCGGCGAATACAATGTCCTGTTTGCCCAACTGGATCAATTCCATGGCGTGGCCAATGCAGTGGCCGCTGGTCGCGCAGGCCGAACAGATCGAATAGTTGACCCCCTTGATCCCAAACGGGGTGGCGAGGCAGGCGGAAACCGTGCTGGTCATGGTGGAGGTCACCACGTAGGGACCGAGACGTCGAACGCCCTTTTCGCGAAGGAGATCCGCCTTTTCAACGAGGATCGAAGGGCAACCGCCGCCGGTACCGACCACCAGCCCACTGCGGGGGGTCGAGACTTCCTCGGGGGTCAGGCCTGCATCCTGAATCGCCCGGTCCATGGCAATATAGGTGTAGGCGGCGGTGGGCCCCATGAAGCGGTAGACCTTTCGGTCGATAAATTCTGCGGGATTGATGTTCAGGGACCCGGACAACTGGCTGCGAAGCCCCAGTTCCTTATACGATTCATTCGGGGTGATTCCGGACAAGCTCTCGTAGAGAGAACGCCGAACCTCCTCCTTGGTGTTCCCGATACACGATACAATGCCCATGCCGGTAATAACGACTCGCTTCATGGTAAGCTCCCTTCCAACGTATTAGAAATCACTGGTGGATGTAAAAACGCCGACCTTCATGCCCTTGGCCTGATAGATGTCCCTTCCGTCGACATTGACGGACCCGTCGGCGATGGCGAGGGCAAGCTTGCTCGTCATCATGCGCTTGATGTCGACGGTATAGGTAACCAGGCTGTGGGTGGGAAGAATCTGCCCGGTAAATTTCACTTCGCCGACCCCAAGCGCCCGCCCCCTTCCGAGAAAGCCATTCCAGCCCAGAAAAAAGCCGGTCAACTGCCAGAGGGCGTCGAGGCCGAGGCAGCCCGGCATCACCGGATCGCCCTCAAAGTGGCATTGGAAAAACCAAAGGTCAGGTTGAATGTCGAACTCAGCCCGGATAATTCCCTTTCCATAGGCCCCGCCATCACTCCGAACTTCGGTAATCCGGTCAAACATCAACATGTTCGGCAGGGGAAGCCGGGGGCTATTGGGGTCGAACAACCGGCCGTGCCCACATTCGATCAATTCTTCACGCGTATATTGGTTTCGATTTGTCACGCCGACATACTACACGATTTGCCAGTCAGAATGGAAGACTCATTGATCAGGGAAATTCCTATCCCCTCAAAAGGTCGGGACAATCCGGTCTGTTCGGCCCTGGATCAGAGACAAGCAGGGTCGGCAAGCACCGCCCCATGGTCGGTTCACTCCCGCTGCGGGACGGCATGGACCTCCGATTCTTCACGATTTTCATTGAAACTGCCGATTGCTTATCGGCAGGGTAGAGCCATTCTTTGCAGGGAGAACGGATTTATGTTGCGCAAGTATTTTTGGGTGTTTGGACTATTGGGTTTGACGGTTACCGGCGGGTCCGCCGCCGAAATCACCATTGCCAAGGGCACCGGCCGGGCGACATTTGATGCTTCGCCGTTTGGGATTTCGGATGCGGTGGGGAAGACCTTTGTGACGGTACTTGAAAATGACCTTGCCCGCTCGGGATGGCTCTCCCGGGGTGGGGCGGGAGCCGCGGACTTCATCATTACCGGCCAGGCGGTCGGGCGAGGTGAAGGCGCGGTGGTGGATATCCGGGTCGCCGCCCGGGGTGGATCCCGCCCCTTGTGGTCCAAGGTGTACCGGGAACCGGTCAGCTCGATCCGCCGGATCGCACACGAAGCCGCCGATGCAATCCTTTTTGCCACCACCGGCAAAAAGGGGATGGCCACCGCCCGGCTCGCGATGGTGGGAACCGGAACCGGCCACAAGGAGATTTACCTTTGTGATGCCGATGGCGGGGGCCTGGTTCAGCTCACCAATCACCGGAATATCACCCTCGCGCCCGAATGGTCGCCGGACGGGCGGGCAATCTTTTACACCTCCTTTTTCAAAGGGTTTCCCGCTTTGTACCGGGTGCTGCTGCCCGGGGGGCAACTGACCCGGATTTCCAACTTTGCCGGGCTGAATACGGGAGGCGCGGTGTCTCCCGACGGTCGGCAGATCGCCCTGATCCTGTCCAAGGATGGAAATCCCGAGCTGTACATCATGAATCTGGCCGATGGTGCCCTGGCGCGATTGACCCGGAGTCCTGGTGCCAACGAGGCCAGTCCATGTTGGTCCCCCGATGGCCGGCAGATCGCCTATGTTTCGGATCAGGTCAACCGGCAGCCGCGGATTTATGTGATCAACCGCTCCGGTGGTCAGGGCCAGAGGGTCACCCGGTCCGGGTCCCAGAATGTGGCCCCGAACTGGGGTCCCCACGGCCAACTGACCTATGCCACCCTGACCGGGGGCCGTTTCCAGATCTATGTCCTTGATCCGGCAACCGGGGAAGAACGCCAGATCAGTTCGGGGAATGTCGACTTCGAGGACCCCTGCTGGGCGCCCGACGGTCGGCATATCGCCTGCACCCGGACAGAGAACTATCGATCACAAGTGGTCCTGCTTGACACCATGGGGGACCCATACATAGTTTTAACGGATGGAAAAGGGGATTGGACTTCTCCCAATTGGACGAAATAATAGCGAGTGGATGGGATCGGAAGGATTGGATCATGAAGAGTGCGGTGATGTTGAAAAGTGTATTGTTGCTGGTGCTGGCGATATCGGTCGTTTCGACTGGCTGTAAGAAAAAGCCAAAGGCCAATGGCGGCGCAGGTTTTGATGAGATGGGTAATGTGATCGGCCAGGATATGGGCGACGGCGGCTTGTATGGCTATGGCGATGCGATGAATCCCGACGGGATGGCCGCAGCAGCCAGTCAGTTTGAAACCCTGTACTTCGACTATGACAGCTCAATTGTCAGTCCTTCCGAACGAGGGAAACTGGATGCCATCGTGGAGTTTCTCCGCGCCAACCCCCAGTCCAGCCTGGTGGTCGAAGGCCACTGTGATGAGCGCGGCAGCAATGAATACAACCTTGCCCTCGGCGAGCGCCGCGCTCAATCCGTTCGCGCCTACCTGCTCGGCATGGGTGTGGAACCCGGTCGGGTGACCACCAAGAGCTATGGTGAAGAAAATCCAGCTGCCCTCGGTCACGATGAAGGTGCCTGGCGCCTGAATCGCCGCGCCCAGTTCTCGCTGTACTAGGCAAACAAAAGAATGCCTGACAACAATGCGGTCCCCATGGGCCGCATTTTTTATGGGCACAGCGGTCCCTTGATACTCCCCGTGGTGGGTCGTGTGGAGGTGCTGTTGTCGCGATCTTCGTGTATAGTCTCCCACGATGTCCGAACCAGACACCAAAGCACTGCACCAGTGGTTGACCCGCTTTCGATCTCTGGCCTCCGGATTGTATGCCGCCGGATCCATTGCCGAAGTCTTTTCCTCCGGGCTACTGATTGCCCAGGCGACCCTGACCGCACACATCATCAATGCAGCATTTCTTGCCGGGATGCCCTTGCCGTCGCTGGCGCCTGAGCTTGCCCTGCTTGCTGTCGCGACGGTGGCCCGGAGTCTGTGCACCGGCTTCCTCCGGGATCGCTCGCTGCAGGCCGCCCTCGTCATCAAGGGCCACCTCCGCACCCGGTTGCTGAGCGGTTGGCTGGACTGCCCGAGGTTCTCCGCGCTTTCCAACGGTGAAATGACCACCCTGGCCTCCGAAGGCCTTGATCGCATGGAGGGTTTTTTCGGACGTTACCTGCCCCAGAAATTTTCCCTTATGGTCCGCCCACTGCTTATTGTGGCCGTGGTGCTGCGATTGGATCCCTGGAGCGGTCTGCTGCTTCTGGTTACCGGACCGCTCATCCCGGTGTTCATGTGGTTGATCGGGGATGCCACCCGCCGCCAGTCCGACCGGCAGTGGACCCAGTTGCAGCGTATGGGTGGGCATCTGCTGGATTTGATCCGGGGCTTGCCGACCCTGATCGACCTTGGGGTGTCCGACCGCGCGGGTGAGGTGCGCGAGGTCAGTGAACGGTATCGCATGGTCACGATGTCGGTGCTGCGGACGGCTTTTCTTTCCGGGATGGTGCTGGAGCTTGCCGCCTCCCTGAGCACGGCGGTGGTCGCGGTATCGATCGGGGTGCGACTGATCGAGGGGACCATGCTCTTTGAGCCCGCGTTGTTTGTTTTGATTTTGACGCCGGAATTTTACCTCCCTCTCCGCCAGTTTGGCGCAGAACGGCACGCCGCGATGGATGCTGAAGCATCGGGGTATTTTCTGGGCAAGGAATTGCCGGAGGAAACACCTGCCCCCGCCGATACTTCGGAAGCGCCGTCCCTGCCCGCTGTGCCGGGCGCACTTGCCATCGAGATTGACTCGGTGTCCTACCAGTACCCGCAAAGACAGCAACCGGCGCTGGATAATCTTTGCCTGACCCTGGCAGCCGGGCAAATCCATGTGCTGGCCGGACCAAGCGGGGCCGGAAAATCCACGTTGATGCGGCTGCTGATGAAACAAATGGAACCGGATCGGGGAACCCTGACCGTAGGGGGGAATCGACTCTCTGATGTACCCATGAACCACTGGCGTGAGTGGGTGACCTGGGTTCCCCAGGCCCCGGCATTTTTTTCCGGCTCGATCGAATCCAATGTCCGCATGGCCTGCCGCGAAGTGACCGACCGGCAGGTGGCCGAGGCGATGCGGTTTGCCGATATGGAAGACTGGCTCGCGACCCTGCCCAAGGGGGCCGCTACACCGGTCGGCGAGGCAGGCATGAAGCTCAGTGGCGGACAACGGCAGAGAATCGCTCTGGCACGAGCCTACCTCCGTCAAACCCCGTTGTTGTTTCTGGACGAGCCGGAGTCCGGTTTGGATCCTCGGAGCGAACAAATGATGTCCCGGGCGGTTCGCGCATTGTCTGCAGGTAAAACCCTGGTGGTCATTGCACATCGCTATCACACGATGCTTCAAGCCGACACCTTGACCTGGCTTGAGGCGGGAAAAATCGCGGCACACGGAAACCCGCAGGCGGTGCTGCAAGCGCGCAACATGGTGGTCGGACAACAAGGGGCGAGGCCGTCATGCTGAGTTGGTACACCGGGGGATTCAAACCGTTTCGGGCCTGGGTGGTGGTGGCCCTGCTGTTGGGCGTTGCCGTCGTCTTGACTGGCATGGGGTTGATGGTCGCGTCGGGGCGCCTGCTTTCCGAGGCGGCCCTGCGCCCCCCGATTCTGGACTTGATGGTGATTGTGACAGCCGTGCGATTCTTTGCCTTGTCCCGGGCGGCTCTTCGCTATCTCGAGCGCCTGGTGTCGCACGATGTGACCTTTCGGCTACTACGGGAATTGCGGGTGCGGGTTTATCAGCATCTGGTGCCGCTGGCCCCCCTGAGGCTGTGGGACCGGCAGGGCGGCGACCTGCTCGCTCGGTTGATCGGCGATGTGGAGAATCTTCAGAATGTATACATCCGGCTAATCGCTCCCGCCATTTCCTCGGTGGTAATCGCACTGGTAACGGTTGGCGCGCTCGCCTTGATCGATCTGAAGTTGGCGCTCGCGGTGGGCGGTTGTCATGTGCTCGCCGGCTGGTTGATTCCGGGTTGGCTCTCCTGGCACGGCCATCGGCTGGGTGTCCTGCGGCAGAGAATCAAGGCCCGGATTTCAGCCCAGGCTACGGAAACATTGGCCGGGCGGGTGGCGCTGGCCCATTGGGGGCGCGCACCGCTGGCCCGTCGCCGATGGCTCCGCCTCGCTGCACTGGAGGACCGCGTGACTGGTGTGATGAATCGCCTCGTTGCCTGGCAGGAAGGAATGATTCAGGGCGTCACCTGGACCGGCATGATCCTCTCGCTGGTTTTTGCAATCCCCCTGGTCCAGCGTGGCGAACTCGCGGGAGTGTTGCTGGCGGCCATTGCACTTGGCGTCATGGCAACGTTCGAGGGCGTTGCGGCCCTGGCTTCGGCCATTCACCTCCTGGGATCGGTTCAGGAATCAGGTGCGCGGATTCAGCAGATGGAACAACTGCCCCCCGCGATGCCTGAGCCGGTGTCGGCAATGCCGCTTCCGGACGGCCCATTGAGCTTTGTCCTCGATGAGGTCGGGGCGGCTTATGGCGAACAGAACATCCTGGATGGAATCTGTTTGGATCTGGCCCCTGGGCGCGCGGTGGCGGTGGTGGGACCCAACGGTTCCGGCAAAAGCACGCTCGCCCGGCTGCTGACCCGGGTACTGGAGCCTACGACGGGAACCCTGTTGGTGTCCGGCGTGGATGCCACCACCCTGTCCGCCCGGGACGTGCGCGAACGCCTCGCCATCGTTTCCCAGAAGAGTCATCTCTTCATGGGCACCCTCCGCGAACATTTTCAATGGGGCGGTGACCCGGTGACGGATAATGAAATCGACCAGCTCCTCGAACTTGTCCGGCTTCGCTCATGGGCGGTCTCATTGCCCGATGGACTCCAAACTCAACTCGGCGAGGGTGGCGCCATGGTCTCCGGCGGCGAGGCCCAACGGCTCGTTCTTGCCCGGGCCCTGGCTCGTCGCGACCGGATGCTGATCCTGGATGAACCCCTGAATCATGTGGACCCGGAAACCGCCGACGCGATTCTTGCCGATATCCTGCCGACCTTGAAACAGAACGGAGGGCTGTTGATCAGCCATCGCCTTGCCGGCCTGTCTGGCTTTGACGAAATTCTGGTCATTGACTCCGGCCGGGTCGCCCAGCGGGGTGACTTCCCAACCCTGTGTCGTCAGCCAGGGCTGTTTCGGGAGATGCTCAACGTTGAGCTGGATGTGATGGCGCCGTAAGAACGGATCACAGGCTCTTGTAGATAAAGCCGAGTTGCTCCGCCTGTTCGCGCGGGAAGAAATTCTTGATATCCACCAGTACCGGCGTGCGGACCTTCTGCCTCAGATCGGCGAGCTGGATCTCCCGGTAGGCGTTGTGCCCGTTCACCAGCACGACCGCATCGGCCTCCTGAATCGCGTCATAGGATACGGATTCAAGACCGAATTTTTTCCGAATCGTCTCGCTGTCCACCATCGGTTCCCAAGCGACGACATGGCAGCCGAAACCTTGCAGATAGCGAGCGACATCCACCGCCCGGGTATTTCGGAAATCGGGCACATTTTCCTTAAAGGTCAATCCGAGGAGCCAGATCTTTGCATCGCGGGGAAGTCGGCCTGCGGCGTTAAGGGCACGAATGACCATGTCCCCGACATAGTGGCCCATGCCGTCATTGATGCGTCGCCCGGCAAGGATGACCTCTGGATGGTAGCCCAGTTGAACCGCCCGATAGGTGAGATAGTAGGGATCCACCCCAATACAATGCCCGCCGACGAGGCCGGGGTGGTATTTGTGGAAATTCCATTTGGTACCGGCGGCCTCCAACACATCGCCGGTATGAATCCCCATCAGGTTGAAAATTTTCGACAGTTCGTTCATGAGGGCGATGTTGAGGTCACGCTGCACATTCTCAATGACCTTGGCGGCCTCGGCGGTCTTGATCGAGGGGGCGCGGTGGACGCCCGCGTCGGTGACCTTGCCGTAGACGAAAGCGGCCCGCTCGAGGGCTTCCGGGCTGCTGGCACTGACGACCTTGACGATTTTGTCGATGGTATGCTGCTTGTCGCCGGGATTGACCCGTTCCGGGGAATAGGCGAGATCGAAGTCCCCGAGCTTGAGGCCGGACATCGCTTCGAGGATCGGGGCGCAAACCTCCTCGGTAACCCCCGGATAGACCGTGCTTTCGTAGGAGACCAGCATGCCCTTGCCAAGAATGGCGCCCACCGTTTTTGTGGCTTCAATCACCGGGGTCAGGTCGGGATCATGCGCATCGGTAACCGGCGTGGGAACCGCCACGATCAGAAAGGTGCAGGCGGTCAGGTCTTCGACCGAGGCGGTATAGGACAGCGAGTCGGGGTTGAGCATGGCCGGATCAACCTCGTGGGTATGGTCATGCCCAGCCTTCAGTTCCTCGATTCGTCTGGGATTGATATCGAAACCCACAACCTGAAACGCACCGGAAAGCCTGACGGCAAGTGGAAGTCCTACATACCCCAGTCCGACAACACCTATGATTTCTTCGCGCATATCTATCTGCTCCTCGCCAAACGCCAGAAAATATAGGGAGACGGCCAGGGGTTAGCGATACTATTTTCCGGACCGCGCCCGGCGCCATCCATGATCACAACATCGGGGTCAGAATATGGCAGAGGTTTTCGATGATCTTATGCCGCTCGGGACGGTTGCGCCAGGCGTTGAGGTCGATGGGTTCGCTGTGGGAGATTTCGTCGAGCAAGACCTCCTTGATCTGGTTGGCAAACCCCGGATCATAGATCGCCAGATTGGTTTCGTAGTTGAGACGGAGGCTACGGATGTCGAGGTTGGCGGTGCCCACCATGGCCACCGTGTCATCGATCAGCATGGCCTTGCCATGAAGGAAGGGAGGATGGCGCTCATAGATCCGCACCCCGGCATCGAGCAGTTCCTCGTAAAGCGCCCGCCCCGCCAGTCCGGCATAGAAATGGTTGCTGTTGCGGGGGACGATGATGCGTACATCCACCCCGCGTAGAGCGGCAATGCGGAGGGCGCGGATGATATCCGAGGAGGGAATGAAGTAGGGGGTGCTGGCGAGAATGCTCTTCTCGGCGAGGGTGATCATCGAAAACAGGGCATCACAAATTTCGTCGAGCTCGGTTGCCGGAGATCCATTGACCAGCCGGATCAGGGCGTGACCGGTCCACTCGATCGTGGGAAAGTGGGCGGCCTTCAGGAGTTCACGCGGGGACTCCTCGGTGATGTAGTACCAGTCGCTGAGGAAGGTGTATTGCAGTTCGTGAACGATCGGCCCGCGGAGACGGACATGGTAGTCGCGAATGGCCGGAGCAAAGGGGCGCGTCCGGTGTTTTTCCTGGAGGTTAATGCCGCCCATGAAGGCAGTTTTTCCATCCACGACCAGGGTTTTCCGGTGGTTACGCAGGTTGACTTGGAACTGCCGTTTCAGGAGCCGGGCCATGCTCCAGCCCTGGATGTGAAGGCCGGGAATGTTTCGGTATCGACGAAACAGTCCGGAGAGGACTGCCTGGGTGGAACCAAAGCGATCAAAGAGAACCCGGACCTGCACCCCGGCCTCGGCCCGCTCGGCGAGGGCATCCATGAACGCCCGGCCTACCGGATCATTCCCGATGATAAAACATTGAAGATGAATGTGGTTGGTTGCGGACCGGATTGCCTCGAGCATGGCGGGAAAGGCTTCATCCCCGGTGGTGAGGAGCTGGATGTGATTGCCTCGCAGGAGGACGTGATCGGGATTGGTCTGGGCAAGCGCGGTGTCGATGCGGAGGGATTGCGGATCTTCGGGGCGGCTCACCGCAGCTTCCCGGAGCGAGCGCCAGTAGTGAAGGGGAAGGGTTTCCGATTCCTGCTCCTGTCTCACTGCCCGCAGCCGTTGGTTGGCCGATTCCTTTTTCCAGGTCTTTCGCCGGACCCGGGTGATCCCGAACATCAGGTAGAGAAGAAAGCCGAGAATCGGCAGGGACCAGGCGGCAACCATCCAGAGGAGGGTGGAAATGGGTTCACGCCGATGGCGAAGGCAGTGCAGAACCACCCAGGAGAACCCCGCGAGATGGAGCACGGTCCAGAACGGGATTCCCAATGGTGGAATGGCATGCATGGCCGATATCCCGGTTTACCTCGCGAGTCCCGGTTGGTCGTCCCGGATTTCCTGAAGCTGCCGCTCCAGATCGTCGATCTCCTGCCGCCAGAAGCCGGCGGTGCCAAAAGCTGGAGAGAGCCGGGCAAAACCCCCGTCCCGCACTTGCCGGGCACACCAGGCGGTATAGTGCAGAAACCGCATGGCCCGGAGCGGCTCTATCAATGCTTTTTCGGCCCAGTCAAATTCCCGGAAGGTTTCATAGCCCTCGATCAGGGCATCAAATTCGCGGGTGCAGTGGCGCAGGTGGTCCGGGAGCATCATCCATAGATCCTGGGCGGAAGGTCCGACCGCCATGTCATCGAAATCGATCAGAATGAAGGGCTCTCCGGGGCGGCAGAGAATGTTGGCCCGGTGGCAGTCACCATGGATGCGAATGGGTTGCATGTCATCAAACCGGGGGGAAATTTCCTCAATCAGTTCCTCGGTGAGTTCCGCGAACTGGTTTCGCAGGGAGGTCATCGGAAAGTCGAGGGCAAGAATTTCCTCCCGGTGGGTGCGGGTGGAATCCTGCGGATGGAGGCGGACCCGGTCGCGGGGCATTTGCTGTGCCCCGATCAGGTGCATGCGTCCGATCAACCGCCCCAGCTCCCGCCACTGTTCATCGGTCGGCTCTTCGAGAGGGCGCCCGCCTTTTTTCGGCATAACACAAAAGTGCAGGCCGTGCCTTTCATGCAGCAGGTTGCCATCCGTGCCGGGCAGGGGCGCGATTACCGGGATGTCCGCCGCCGCGAGGGCACAGACAAAATCCAGTTCATCCTGCAAGGCCGTCCGGCTCCATCGGCCCGGTCGATAAAACTTGGCCACCACCCAGTCGCCTGCTTCCATTTGAATGTCGTACACCCGGTTGATGTAGCTGGTCAGCGGCCGGCACAGATTGCTGGCCCTGCGCCCCAGAGTGGCTTCGACCAGTTGCAGGACCACATCCGGTTCGAGGTGCGAAAATTCAGGAAGGCTATTGTTGGCATGGTTTCCAATCATTGGAAGAGAGCATGCCGCATTCTTCCAAGGATTGGAATGGGGAAGATCGTGGGCGCCTTTCTCATTGCCTCAGTGCCGCCGGTCTTTTACCTTGTGCCGGGAGGCGGCCCGTCTGAAGCTGTTCGCATAACCATGGGATTCAACAACAACGGTAGTACCTATGATCACAGCTGAACTTGTAGAACCATCCACCACGGTGCAGCACTTTGCCACCCTGATCTTTGCGGTGGCCATTGTTCACACCTTTGTCTCCGCCAAAATCGGGCACCTCGCCCATCGATACCCCCTGAATTCGCCGCCGGAACGCTTGTTTCACCTGTTGGGAGAAGTGGAGGTTGTCTTCGGTTTGTGGGCGGCGGTTTTTCTGTTCGGGATGTGTTTTCTTTCCGGACTCGACCCGGCTGTCCACTATGTGGAGTCCCTGGATTTTACCGAGCCGGCGTTCGTCTTTATTGTCATGACCATGGCGGCGACCCGTCCGGTGTTGTATGCGGCGGATAAATTCATTCGGAGAATCGCGAGCTGGCTGCCACTGCATCCGGCGGTGAGTTATTTCTGGGTTACCCTGTCCGTGGGGCCGCTGCTGGGGAGCTTCATCACCGAGCCGGCGGCCATGACCGTCGCGGCCATGATCCTGTTTAAAAACTTTTATGGCCGGGATCTGTCGTGTCGTTTCAACTACATCGCGTTGGCCGCCCTGCTGGTCAATGTATCGATTGGGGGAACGCTGACCCACTTTGCTGCCCCCCCGGTACTGATGGTTGCGGACACCTGGGGCTGGGACCTGGACTTCATGATCCGCCATTTTGGTTACAAATCGGCCATCGCCACCCTGTTGATTGCCAGCTATTCAACCTGGATGCTGCGCGTGGAGTTGCGCGGCCTGACCGTGGAGGCGCTCCATCAGGCCGAGGACCAGCAACCACATCCCCCTGCCTGGTTGATCATCGCTCACTTTCTGTTCCTCTCTGCCTCGGTTTTCATGGCGCACCACATGGCGGTATTTATTGGCATTTTCCTGTTGTTCATGGGGTTGACCATGGTCACCCACTACTATCAGACCTCATTACGGTATGATAAAAGCCTGCTGGTGGCCCTGTTCCTCGGTGGCCTCGTTGTCCTGGGAAAAATGCAGGCGTGGTGGATCGAGCCGATTTTGGAGGGGTTTGCGGATGAATTGTTATTCATTGCGACGACCCTGCTGACCGCGATTACCGACAATGCCGCCCTCACCTATCTGGGCGCCCAGGTGGAAAATATCACCATGGACCTCAAGTATGCGCTGGTGGCGGGCGCGGTAACCGGGGGCGGGCTGACGGTGATTGCCAACGCACCTAATCCGGCAGGGTTTGCGATTCTCAAAGGCGCCTTCAAGGATGGGGTGATCAACCCGGGCCAACTGCTGCTGCGCGCATTGATTCCCACCGCGATCGCTGCCGTCTGCCTGTGGTTTCTTCCCTCTCTGTGACGGCGCAGATCCCGGGGCATCTCACTGGAGCCGATGGTCGGGGTCGTCGGCAATGGCCGCGAGGTTGGACCACCGGCGCATGTCGCGAAGCGCATCTTCATCGAGCAGTTCGATGTGCCCGTCGAGGTGGGCGATAAGGGCCTTGCCGCCGTGCCGGAAATCCACATGGCCGTGATCGGCGGGGTTGGCCGCTTCGTTGAAGGATTCAGCGCTCCACAGGTCACCAACCACCTTGGGCGCCTGGATCATGAAGTATCCGGGCACGGTTTGGTCTTGCGAACCGGTCATGCGGGCGGTGGCGAACACGATCAATCGCGACGGTTGGTGCGCGTGGGATAGCCGGGTCACGCAGAAGTTTCCGAACCGGGCCACGTTGCGGGCGGTTGGTTTGATTCCTTGGCCGCTGTTGCCGGAGTCGTCGCCCCCGACATAGAAGATGTTCATGCCGAACGACGGCGAGACACTGACCGCGTATGGTTCCGAGGACGCCTCGACAATCCGTTCAATGCCCCCGGCGGGGTTGGCCCACATGACCCTCGAGTCGTCGGACCCGATGTGGGGCATCAGCCGCCATGGGTAGCGGGCGTTGGCCGGATATCCGACCGCCGTTGCGGCCAGTCCCGGCTGTGGGTGGGTGTCGTAGCCCTTCAGGAGTTCGCCCCGGTTTTCATGGGCGTAGTTGAACATTCCCTGCATCAGGGTGCGGCCGGCCGCTGCCTCCCGCGTCCTCGCTGCGGCCTGGAGTCCTCCCGCGACGGCGGGGAACAGCAGGGCGGCGAGAATGGCGATGATCGCGATGACCACCAACAGCTCGATCAGCGTAAACGCCGATCTCGCTTGGCGTCGCCAGTTTACCGTTGGTTCAGGCGCAGCAACCATACGTCATGTTCCTCGTCGAGTTGGACGCTCCTGGTTTCGTTTCCGGTGAGGATGGCGGTGAGGGGCGCCCACTCGCCGCTGACCGGATTGCCGGTTCCCTCGATCCGCCAGGCCCCTCCGGTGCGGGTCCAGGTCACGGTGCGGACATCCCCGGTGTGGGCGATGGAAAGTCCGGGGAGGATCCGGTAGGCGAGGGTGAGGGTCGCGGATTCGCCGACCACGCTTTCCTTCTGGTCCCACACCGGGTAACTCACCGGACCGCCGAACGACGCCTGATGCAGCGAGGTCAGCACCAGGCCGAGGATGCCCTGGTCGAGGGCATCGCGGAGGTAGTCTGCGGTGAAGGCATCGTCGGGGTCGAGTGTGAAGGTAAAGGTAGTGGGTACGGGCACGGTGTCGCCGGAGGTCAACAGGGTGAGGCCGGCTGCGAGCATGCCGGGATCAAACCCGTTGGTTCCGGAACCGTCAGGGTCGCTGTTGTTCGAGACATCGACCGGGACGCCGTCGCGGGTCCCGAGCGGGTATACATTTCGAATCTCGACATAGTCGGCGCCGCCGGTCGACGCGAACGGCGCATCCTCGCCGAAGCTCGCGGCGTCGTATCCGCCGCGAAATCCCGCCGCGAATAGTTCGACCGCGCGCCCGGTGTCAGCATCCGCGACATACAGGGCCTGGGTGGGGTCGAGGTAGGTTTGCCAGGCATCGGGGGTGGGATCGTACACGATGGATCCGTCGCTCATGGTGGCGGAAAAAACACAGGACACGATCTCGTAGCTTTCGGGGCCGAGTCCGGCGGGGATGGCGTTGGAGAGGATAAACCCGAAATAAGCCTGGGCGTCGCGTTGGTCGAAGCCATCGGCGAAGGCCCCGAAGGTGGAGGCGGTGGGCCGTGAGCCAAGGGGGGAGTTGGCGTTGAACGGATACATCCACCGGTCATAGGCGGGGACGGTCTGGGTGAGGCCTTCGGGAACCGAGGATCCAGCCAGCACCAGAGAGGCGTTGTCGAGATCGACCGCGAATGGGCCAGGATTGCCGCCAAGACCTTCGGGGACATAGGTCAGCACCTGGAGGTTGCCGATGTTTGCGAACAGGGCGGCGAAGGAACTGCCCTCGAACGAGGTGAAGCCGGGATTCTCGGGGTCGATCGGGATCACGAGGGTGACCCATTCGCCGGAAAGCACGGTCTGGGGGGCGACCGCCACCCCGCCGGGGAAATTGGTGGAGGAGGCGAACCGGATGCCGAAGGCGGCAGGCGCACCGAAGTCGTGGCGGAGGTCGATGGAGAACACCGCAGCGGTGGCGGACAGCCAGTCGCCGACAAAGGCATCGCCGCTGCTGTCATACCCGCCATGGGCGCGGGCGACAATCTGGAGCTGGGTGTTGGTGGCGGCGGCAAAGCTGACCGCGCCGGCGCGGGCGTGGGCATCGTTGGTACCTCCAGGGCCGCCGGAGGCAACCCACGAAAGGGTGGTCGCCCCGTCGCTTGCCCGCCAGGCGGCGCTGTCGGCAGTAAAGGTTTCGGTGAACGAGGACACCGCCAGGGCGGCGGGCGCGAGGGCGAACCCCGCAGCAATCAAGGTGAGGATACGGGAGATCACAAGACAACTCCTTCCGGGTTGAGGGTGGGCAGGGATTCGGCCATGGCCCGCCATTCCGGAAGTTCCGGCTTGCCGGGTTTGCGTTCGCCAAACAACTGGGCGAGTTCGCGGCCTTTGGTGTCAAACAATTCGATCGAGGTGACGATGCCGTCGCGGGTCGGCTTGCGGACACGCCAGACTTCGCCGACGAGATCGGTGCGGGCGTGGAGGTTGAACCCGGGGTCGAGTACGTTGAGCCACGGTCCCATGCGTTCGACACGGTGAACCGGGCCGGTATGGATTTGGATGCATCCGGGGTTGCCGACGAAAATCATGATCGGCACGCCGATCTTCGACGCGGTGTCCAGCAATGCCTCGAGGGCGTCCGGAGATAGAGTTTCGGCGAGGTCGGGTCCGGCGGCAGCGTTGGCGTCGCGCCGGGTCAGGCCGAAGTCCTTAATCATCGGAAAGAAGTCGTGGGTGTCCTGAAGATCGAGCCAGCGGGCGCGGAGCGCCTCGCGGTCCACTTCGCCAGGGGCAGTGCGCGGCGCCGCGGGCTCCGGGGCGGCGAAGGCTGGGGCCTCTCCGGTCAAGGTAAAGTCGTTGACGAGGGTCTTGTAGGCCTCATGGTCGCTGTGGGCGCGGAGGAAGATCTTGTGCACCGGGTGTCCGGCGGCATCGAAGATCTGGAGGCTGGGGAGGGTCCGTCCGTGGCTGGGCTGCTGGACAGCAAAGGCATGCCGCCAGTGACGCAGGAAAATCCGCAGGTCGACATCGTGGTTGACGACCTGGGCCATGCTTCCGAACAGGCCGACACCTCCGAATGCCCCCTCTTTTTCGTGGACCATGGCGTGGTTGCGGGTGAGGACCATGACCTTGCCCAGTTCGGGAAGGCGGGGCAGGAAGTCCTGCCAGCGCGGATCGAGGCGGACGGCTTCGCCGGTGTCGCAGCCGGTGGCGATGAGTTGGCCTTCGGTCAGGTTCAGCGAGCGGGCAAGATCGCTCATGTGTGCGCCCTTGTGGGCGCGTTGCAGGGTTTCGAGTTGTTCGCGCAGCGTGGCGGCGGTTGTTGTCATGGTGTTCCTCCTTGTTGAATCATGGGTTCGTGGCAGTGTCCCGTGGGGACAAAGAACAGGGTGCCCGACGGGGTTGGTACAGGGGTAAAGTCCAGACTGTACACCTCACGCAGGGCGGCGGGGGTGAGGGCGTCGCGAACAGTTCCCACCGCTGCGATGCCTCCTTCGCGCATCAGGATCACACGATCGGCATAGGCGGCGGCGAGGTTCACATCATGCAGCACCACAATCACTGCAAGGCCGTCGCCGGCGATGGCGCGAGCCAGTTCGAGGATGCGGTGCTGGTGGGCGGGATCGAGGCTTGCCGTGGGTTCGTCGAGCAGCAGCGCGCCGTCGCCGGCGGTCCGCGCTTCGCTGAGCTGGGCGAGGGCGCGGGCGAGATGGACCCGCGCATGTTCCCCGCCGGACAGGGTTTCGACTGACCGGGCGGCCAATCCGGCAAGTCCTACTTCGTCGAGGGCGCGGAGGGAGGTCTCGGTATCGGTGCGGCGGGAAGTTGTTCGGTGGGGGAGGCGTCCGAGCAGAACGAGATCGAGCACCCGGCAGGGGAATGCGGCGGGAAGAACCTGGGAGACGACCGCACGCCTGCGGGCGAGCTCGCTGCGCTCGAGACGGGCGAGTGGGGTGACGTCCCACCGGACATGGCCGGTGTGCGGCGTCCATTCACCGGAGGCGAGCCGGAGCAGGCTGGACTTGCCCGCGCCGTTGGCGCCGAGAACCGCGGTGACTTCGCTGCGGGCGAACAGGGTGGTCGCCTCGCGCACCACCGCGCGTCCGCCACGCCGGCAGGTGACCTGGTCGAGGGAGATCATGACGGTTGCCTCCGTTGTTCGCGCAGGAGCAGGCCGAGGAAAAAGGGTGCGCCAAGCAGGGCGGTGACGAGGCCGATCGGGAGTTCGACCGGGGCGGCCACGGTGCGGGACAGGACATCGGCCAGCGGCAGGAGGATCGCCCCCATCAGGGCGGCGGCGGGCAGCAGGCGGCGGTGGTCGGACCCGATGAGCAGGCGCACCATGTGAGGGGCGACCAGGCCGACAAACCCGATTAGGCCGGTGAATGCCACCGAGCTTCCGACGGCAAGACAGGTAAAGGCGATAGCTAGATGCTTGAGCCGTTCCACCGGTACCCCGAGCAGGGCCGCCTCGTTTTCGCCGAGCAGAAGGGCGTTGAGCCAGGGGGCACAGAGAAGGCCGGCCAGGATCAGGGGGACGGCGGTGAGACCGACCGCGAGCAGGATGGGTTCGTCGGCCCGCCCGAGGCTGCCGAAGCTCCAGAACGCGACTTCGCGGAGCTGGGCGTCGTTGGCGATCAGCATCAGCAGGCCGATGACCGCTCCCGCGAGGGTGTTGATGGCGATGCCGGCGAGCAGCATGTGATCGACCCGGACGCGGCCGCCGGTCGATGCGAGGCGGACCACGAGCAGGGCCATCAGCCATCCCCCGATGACCGCCGCCGCAGGCAGGCCCCAGGTTGCGAACAGAACGGCGCCGGCCGGCAGGGCGCCTCCGAGGACGGTGAATGCCGCAGCCGCCGCAGCGGCGCCGCTGGATACGCCGATCAGCCCGGGGTCGGCGAGGGGATTGCGGAACAGCGCCTGCATCCACGCCCCGCCGAGAGAAAGACCGGCTCCGGTCAGCGCCCCGAGCAGAACCCGGGGCAGTCGGATGTTGAGGAGGACGGAGGACTCGAGGCGGCTGTAGCTCCAGGGGAGGTCGAGACCGAACGGGGCGGCGAGAATGGCGGCCACCTGGCCCGGGGCGATTGCCACTGCGCCAAGCCCGAGCCCGAGGATTGAGACCAGCACCACCCCCGCAGCCAACGCTGGGATCAACCACCGCGCCGGTTCGGCGTGGCGAGTGGCCTCGCGTGGAATCGCGGCGGCGCTCTCCGCGGCCCATGCCGGGTTGGCTGTCATGGGTTCAGAATCTCCCGGAGCTTTGCGACCGCTTCGGGCAACCGCGGTCCGAACCCGAGCAGGAGAAGGTCATCCATCTCCGCCACTTGGCCGGCCTGGCCCGCAGGGGTGTTGGCAAGGCCGGGGGTGGCGAGGAGGGCATCCGCGCCGCCGAGGCTTTGCAGGCCGGAGGTTGTGGTGAGGATGAATTCGGGCTGGGCGGCGAGGGCGGATTCGGAGGTCAGGGGACGATAGCCTTCGTAGGCATCGACGGCGTTGATGCCGCCGGCGAGACGGATGATCTCATCGGCGGCGGTTCCGGTCCCGGAGACGTTCAGGGTGCCTGCGCCCCGGGCGAATACAAACAGGACCCGAGGCGGGTGATCGCCGGGAGGAGGGAGGGCGGCGAGGGAGGCTTCGATCGAGGCGGCCAGATCCTCCGCCGCCTCGCTTCGGTCGAGGGCTTTGCCGACCGCGCGGATGCGGGCGGTGCAGGCCGCCACGCCGTGGCCTCCGGGGACGGTGATCACCGGAACGCCTGCCGCGTCCATTTGCGCCAAGGCGGGGGGCGGCCCGGCCTGGTCGGAGGCGAGAACAAGATCCGGGTTGAGGCTCAGTACACCCTCGGCCGACACCATGCGGTAGTAGCCGACCTTCGGCAGGGCGGCAGTTTCCGCGGGATACCCGCTCGAATCGTCCACCGCGATTACGCGATGACCCTCTCCCAGTGCCCACACGGTTTCCGTGATTGCGCCCCCGAGCGTGATGACCCGGGGTCCGGCCAGCGTGGCTTCAACCGCCAACCAACCCATGAGACCTATCCATCGTACATGATGCATCGTAATCCTCCTAAAACACAAAAAAGGCGTAACCAGTAGCGAATGGATTCATTCGCCGCCTGTTACGCCTCAACTTTTCGGCCTTTCGCCGACCCGCTAGTCGTCCCTACTTGTCCAACCCGCTCAAAACGTCTTCCAGTCTGCTTCGCAGCCGGGCCAGTTTCTTTGACTTGAAGGCCTGTTTGGTTTCCTCCAAGACATCAATGGCTTCTCGTAGAGCCAGGGTCAATTTTGCTTCCCGATTCAGCGAGTTGGAGACAGCCTGGGTGGAAATGTCCTCATCCAGGCTGCGCAACACCGCCCTGCGCTGATCCGTAATCCGTTTGGCAAGGTCGTCGAACAAATCCTCGATTAGGGACTTGAGCGAAGTGCACCCTGCCGACTTGGCTCCTTGCTTATTCATCCTGTTTGATATGTATATACTCCATCTGATTTATATGTCAAACAATTAGTTTGTTGGTATGACACATCGGGCTGGCAGGCGCCAGATCGGGGGTGCCCGGGTCAGGTATCTGCAAGGTGCGCTTCCCGCTTGGGCAGGCGGTCAAGCTTTTCGTCTTTTCCGCAGACCAGCAGGGTATCCTCCGGTTCGACCCGGTAGGAGCGGTCGGGAATCAAGGGGAGGATCCGGCGTCCGCCTTCTTCGGCGCTGGTGCGGGACTTGACCAACATGACATAGACGCCAAACCGGCCGGGCAGTTGGAGTTGCTCCAGGGTTTTGTGCCAGCAGTCCGCGGGTGGGGGCCATTCGAGGAGTGAAAACCCTTCGACAATTTTGACCCGGTTCAGAACATCGGTGTGCAGACTGCGGCGGAGCATGCCGTCGGCGGAGTCCTGTAGAATGATTTCTTCATTGTACATCGAAACAATATCCCGGTAGCGAATCACCCCGATCATCATCCGGGACTCCTTGCCGTCCAAGACCGGTAACTCATCATAGGCGGCGTGCTGGAATGTGAGCATGGCATCGCTCAGGCTTTGGCCACGAAAACACTGGGGGGTGGTTTCGTCGGCCAGGTCCACGGCAAGAAACCCATGCTGGAGCTGATCCCGACGTCCAGCGAGATTTCGCAATTGATTCAGGGAGATGACGCCATGATACACGTTCGACTGGTCGGTCAAATAGAGGTGATTGAACCGGCTGTCCATCAGGGTTTGAATCACATCCCCCGCGCTGGTGCTGGTGGATACCGTCTGGTAGTCCTTGGTCATGCATTGTTCGATCGGGGTGGTTCGGAAGATGTCGAGTGAGCGACCCTTGAATACATCAATGCCCTTGTGTACGAGCTTGATGGTGTAGATGGATTCCCGGCAGAGATGTGAGGACACCAGGTTGGCGGTGATACAGACAACCATGAGGGGGAGAATGATTTCGTAATCATTGGTCATCTCAAAGAGAATGATCATCGCGGTGATCGGGGAATGCATCGCTCCGGCTACCAGCCCGCCCATGCCGACCAGGGCATAGCTCCCGAGACCCACGTCTCCGGTATTGCCGAAGATCAGCAGGGCGATGTGGCCGACCAGTCCGCCGGTCATTGCCCCAATAAACAACGACGGGGCAAACACGCCGCCGGATCCGCCGGAGCCCAGGGTCAGGCTGGTCGCGACAATTTTTAACACCAGGAGCACCGCGAGGAGCAGAAATGCCATATTGCCATTGAGGGCGAGGTCAACCGTGGAATAGCCATCGCCCATGACATGGGGGAAGCCGACGGCGATAATGCCCAACCCGAGCCCGCCCAGCATGGGTTTGCTCCAATAGGGCATCTTTTTCAGGGTGTCCGCTTTTTTTTCACTGTAGCCGACGGCTTGAATGTAGGCCACCGCGACCAGACCGCACAGGACCCCCAGAACCAGGTACAAGATCAATTCAGAGGGGTGATTGAGTTGGTAAGCGGGTACTTCAAAGACCGGATCGGAACCCCACATGCTGCGGCTGATCACGGTGGCGGTTACCGCGGCCATGACGATCGGGCTGAACTGGAGCAGGCCGAACTCACCCAGAATCACCTCGACCGCGAACAGGGTCCCGGCAATCGGGGCATTGAAGGTTGAGGCGATGCCGGCGGCGGCGCCGCACCCGACAAAAATCCGCACCCGCCGGGTACTGACCCGGAGAAAGCGCGCCACGGTTGAACCGATTGCCGCGCCAATCTGGATAATCGGTCCTTCACGGCCCGCCGACCCACCGGAAGCAATGGTGATTGCGGAGGCAATGGCCTTGGCGATCCCCACTTTGAACTTGATCACCCCGCCTTTGCGGGCGACCGCCGCCATGACCTCGGGTACGCCATGCCCCTTGGCCTCCGGGGCAAAGAAGCGGATGATCGGACTCATCATCAAACCACCGAGCGCCGGAATCAGCAGGCGCATCCACCAGGGTACCTGGTTCAGCGATTCCACACTGATATGCTCGGTGCCCCAGAAGAGTTTGTGGAAGGCCCGGATCAGCCATTGAAAGATCACGGCGGCAAACCCGCATCCGGAGCCGATGACGATGGCGATCCCCATCGAATACCAAGGGTCAAACAACTTGGCTCGCTGGAGCCAGTAATTGAACATGCGGGACAACCAGCGCCGGGTGGCCTGGGGCCCATACTGCGCCTGCAGTGTTTCCTTGAAACGAGTGGAGAACATCAGCCGCTCATTGAACGCACAATTGTTGTTGATTGCAAGAATTCTGAGGAAAATGAGCTGGATTTCCATGGGATCCCGGGTCCGCACCTGAAAGCCCGCGGCAAAGCCATGGGATTTAGATCAACAAACCCTTTCATGCGGTAATCGAAACACCCGAGCCTGTGTTCGACACCAGCATGCAGCAACGGAAAATCCCCCGCTCACTCCGGAAGAACCACAGAGGAATCGCGGGTCAGAGACCCACGCTACGGTTGTGGTAGCGCGTACCTCCGGTGCGCGTGTACTTCACCTTGGCAGCCTGCTTATTCGGGCTTATTCGGGGTCAGGCAATTCTCTTTGCAATTCTCTTTGTATTCGTAATGGGTTGGCTGCGTGTCGATTACGATTAGGATTAGGATTGGGATTGGGATAGGGATTGCGATTGTGGCTGGGAATGACAATTGGCTGTCCTCATTCTTTTGGGGCCGAGGGAGGACAGGGGACAAAGCGCCACGCGCCTGGAACATCATGCGATCCTCCAATCCCTGGAAAATTCCGTCCGAAAAGTTCCAACCCTTGGAACTTTTTTCGCCTCGCTTTCCAAACGTTGGAAAACAGGCTTCATGCATACGCGCGCCCGTACTGGCGGTCGTCTGACTTCCCGGTTTGACCCCTCCCGCCTCTGTGCTAGGCTCCTCCCTGAGTTTAGGGAAAGGATCCACAATGAGTCTTCACGATGACATGGTACAGATGGCGGACCGCGCAGTGGCGGCTTCCCGCGCCTTGGCCCGGCTGACCACCCGGAAGAAAAACGCGATACTCGAGGCGATGGCAGACGAGCTGGAGTCCCGTCGGGACGCCATCAAGGACGCCAATGCCCGGGATATGGAAGCGGGCGAGCAGGCCGGATTGACCGGTTCGTTGCTCGACCGGTTGAAGCTTAGCGATGCCCGGATTGATTCGATGATCAAGGGCTTGCGGGATATTGTGGTCTTGAAAGATCCGGTGGGCCAGGAAATCAGCCGGTGGATGCGCCCGAATGGCTTGGAAATCACCAAGATTCGGGTACCCATTGGGGTGATTGCCATTATTTACGAGTCCCGTCCCAATGTGACTGCGGATGCCGCCTCCCTGTGTTTCAAGACCTCCAATGCCGTGATCTTGCGCGGGGGCAAGGAGGCCGTTCACTCCAACCGGGTGCTGGCCGACGCCCTGCAGGAAGGCGGACAGAAAAAAGGATTGCCCGAAAATTCCATCCAACTGGTGTCGACCACGGACCGGGATGCCATCCGCGAGCTGGTGCAAATGGTGGGTAAGGTGGACCTGGCGATTCCCCGGGGCGGTGAAGGGCTGATCAACGCGGTGATCGAGCACGCACGAGTACCAGTGATCAAGCACTACAAGGGGGTCTGTCATGTCTATGTGGATGAGACCGCCGATATCGATACCGCCGTGGCGATTTCGGTCAACGCCAAGTGTCAGCGTCCCGGGGTATGTAATGCGATTGAAACCCTGCTGGTTCATCAGGCGATCGCCGGAACATTCCTTCCCAAGCTGGTTGAGCAATTGAAACCGTACAAGGTGGAACTGAGAGGAGATGAGGCCGCCCGGGCGGTTATTCCGGAAATGAAGTCCGCCACCGAGGATGACTGGTATGCGGAGTATCTCGACCTGATCCTTTCCGTGCGGGTGGTCAAGGATGTCCACGCTGCCGTCGAACATATCAATCGCTACGGATCCCATCATTCCGACTCGATTGTCGCTGGGGGCGATCATGCCCAGAAGATCTTTACCCAGGAGGTCGATTCTTCCACGGTATATGTGAATGCCTCGACCCGGTTTACCGACGGGGGCGAGTTCGGCATGGGGGCGGAGATCGGGATCAGCACCGACAAGCTTCACGCCCGTGGTCCCATGGGGCTGGAAGAATTGACCACCTACAAATACGTGGTCCATGGCGCTGGCCAGATCCGGGAGTAGGATGGACCCGCTTGTCTCCCGTGGACATGAATGCTGATCCTGTGGAGCTGTCGGTGCGGGAGCGGCAGGCGTTGTCGCGGTTGCTGGCGATAGCCAATCCCCAGCAACGGCTCACCGAGCTTCTTCGGCAGGCGCCCACCGCGCCCCCTGATGATCAGCTTTGCCGGGAGGCTTATGCGGTCCCGGGTTGTCTGTCATCCTTATGGATTCGCGGCACCCTGAACAATGGCCGGTGTCATTTTGACAGCTATTCCGACGCCCGCATTGTCCACGCCGCCGTGGCCTGGCTATGTGGGGTCTACTCAGGCTGTGAGCCCGCAGCTCTTGCCGGCCACACCTCGACCCTGATTGCCGACGCGGGTCTGGCCAGTCTGCTCTCGCACAGCCGCCGGAATGCCCTCGCCAAGGCGTGGGCGGCCATGCAGAAGGAGGCGGCCACCCTCGTCCGTCCACATCCGGTTTTCTCTGACACCTGACACCCCGATGAACCTCTATGACGCCCATAATCATCTTCAGGATGTGCGGTTGGCACCCTGGTTGACGGATGTGCATGACGCGTGTGTCCAAGCCGGCATTTCCGGCATGGTTGTGAACGGAACGCATGAAGACGACTGGTCGCGGGTGCTTGATCTCGGACGCCTTTATCCGGAGGTGATTCCCTCGCTCGGTCTCCACCCCTGGTGGGTGCCGCAGCGATCGCCCCGCTGGCTTGAATCGCTCGGCAAGCTGGTCCGGGACACGCCCCGGTGTGCACTTGGGGAAATTGGGCTCGACCGTTGGAAGCCCGATCTGCCCTATGACGGACAGGAGGATGTGTTTCTGGCCCAGCTCCAGCTTGCGGCGGAATTAAACCGGCCAGTCAGCATTCACTGCCTGAAAGCCTGGGGCCGTCTGCTCGAACTGCTGGAAAACCACGATTCGCCGGCCTGCGGATTTCTGCTGCACAGTTATGCCGGAGGCGAGGCGTTGATTGATCCCCTGGCCCGGCTTGGCGGCTATTTCTCGCTGCCGGGAGCGTATCTCCGCGAACAAAAAGACAGGGCATGGGCTCTGATTCATGCGATACCACCGGACCGCCTGTTGCTGGAAACCGATGCACCGGATCAGGCCCTGCCTTCGGCGCGGGCGCGATATTCCCTCCCTGACCGCCTGAATCATCCCGCGAACCTCGCGGTGGTCTATGCGGCGGCGGCGGAAACCTTGAAGGTGTCGGTGGAGGCCCTCGCGGGACAATTGGCCCAGAATATTCACCGTCTGTTTGGTGGCATAATATGAATGCATGCACGGTCTACTGCGGATCGCGGGTGGGTGCACACCCAGACTATCTGGACGCAGCCTCCCGCTTGGGCAAGGGGCTCGCGGCGCGCGGACTCACCCTCGTCTATGGCGGGGGTAACGTGGGGTTGATGGGGGCGCTCGCGGAGGCAGCCCTCGCTGCCGGTGGACGCGTGCATGGGGTGATGCCCCGGAAACTGGTGGACCGAGAGGTCGCCCATACCGGGCTAACCCGGCTTGATGTGGTCGAGACCATGCACGAGCGCAAACAATGTATGATCGATCAGGGCGATGCCTATATCGCACTCCCCGGAGGCATCGGAACCCTGGAGGAAATCATGGAGGTCTTGTCCTGGCGCAATATCGGGTACTTTCACAAACCGGTGGCGTTTCTGAATGTTCGTGGCATTTATGATGGGTTGCTGGAGGCCCTGTCGGTTCTGATGCGCGAAGGATTTATTGATCCGGAGTGGCTGGGCGCCATCGTGGTAGAACAGGATCCGGATTGCCTGCTTGACCGGTTGGTCAGCGACCCATTTCCGGGTCGATCTGAAAACGCACCCGTTTGATAGTGTGAATGCCCGCCTGCTTCAGGTTCGCGAGTACATGCTGGTCGCTGCCCCGCTGAAGCTCGGCAAGCCACATCGGGTGATTCACATAGACCACCAGCATATGTCCCTGCATGGCTCCCGGTCGGCTGTGTTTGGCTACATGGTCACCCGCCAGCGTGGGCCATTGTTCGGTGAGTTGGTGTAGCGTGTGGTCGCGATGCAGTCCCAGAGATTTAAGCGCATCATTCACCGCCTCGCTCATCGGCACGGTCCGGTCTTCCGATTCCGGGCGGATCTCGGAAGGATACTGGAACCGCTCCCGCTCGACGGCCCACTGCCCCCGGCTGAGTTTTCGCCTCTCGCTCATGGGACTACCGTAGGGGGCGCCCCCGGGCGGGGCAACGGGAATTTATCCGCCGGGCGACCGAAACCGGCGTCCATGACGAATCTGCCAGTCGATACAGGCCTTCTCCCAGCCAATATCGTAGCCCCGGCGCTCACTTTCGTACCACTTGTGAAGTAGAATCTCCTGCTTCATGGCCTCCCAGCGCTTGAATAGAAGGGTTCCTTCGAGGGCAAAGCCCTCTGGCGGACTGCCGGAACTGGAGCGTGATTGCTTCATGGTGCTCATGGTGTTTTCACACCGGGCAAACCAAACCATAATCCATGTGCTGGTGCGGTCAAGCCACGAACGGTTAGGATTTCTTTTGGAAGGGTTGTCCTCGAAGAGTTTCCTGACTACCTTATGGCCATGCACATCAAACAACAGTCTGGCATTGTGCTGGCCCTGTGGCTGGCGGCAACAACGGGATGGACCGAAATGAATCAACTGCACGTGGTGGTCACCTCGACCAATGTGCCGGGAGGCGCATCGCTGTATCTGACCGGCAATGATGAACTACTTGGAAACTGGTCGCCCGGAGGCTATGCGCTTTCCCCGGCCGGGGAGGGTCGCTGGGAGGCGTTTCTGCGGTTTGATGCCGGACGTGCAATTGAATTCAAGGTCACCCGGGGGACCTGGGAATCCGAGGCGCTGGATGAACAAGGGGTTGTGCCCGCCAATCACACGGTAACCATCGAGGGAGAAACGACCATGACCATTGATGTACCGAGCTGGAAAGATAGTGGAAACCCGGTTGAAGGCGGTATCACCGGGGAGGTGCGATATCATCAGGCGGTGGAAGGGCAGGGCGCCCCCCCCCGGGATATCATCGTGTGGCTGCCGCCTGGCTATGAAGACGGACAGACTCACTATCCGGTTCTGTATATGCATGATGGGCAGAATGTCTTTGATCCCCGCACCTCGTTTACCGGCATCGACTGGGGGGTGGATGAGGCGGCCGACAAACTGATTCGGGAGGGCTCGATCCGCCCTTGCATTGTGGTCGGCATGTACAACACCCCGATCCGGCGGGACGAATATGGTGCCGACGAGACCATGACTCACGCGTACATGGAGTTTGTGGTCAAAACGGTGAAACCCATGATCGATGCGGAGTACCGAACCCTGGTCGGGCGTGATGATACGTTCGTGATGGGTTCGAGCATGGGCGGTTGCATCTCATGGCTGCTGGCCTGGAACTACCCCCAGGTCTTTTCCGGTGCGGGCTGTCTATCCCCCGCGTTCATGTTCGGCAACATTTTTAATGATGTGGCTTCGTTCAGCGGACCGCCCAAAAACCTCAGGATCTATCTGGATAATGGCGGGGTGGGGATGGACCGGGACCGCATGCAGCCGGTCCTCGATGAGTTGTTGGCGATCCTCCCCGCACAGGCTCCGGCGATCGGCCTTGAATATACCTGGCACCAGTTCGAGAATGCCGAACACAATGAAGCGGCGTGGCGGGACAGAATTGATCTGCCTCTGACTTATCTGCTCGGTACCGGCCCATGACCGAGGGGCGGTTCGGCGGTATCGCCCGGCTGTATTCGGAGGACGCACTCGCCCGGCTGGCGGCCTCCCATGTTTGTGTGGTCGGGCTTGGCGGAGTGGGTTCGTGGGTGGCCGAGGCGCTGGCCCGTTCCGGGGTCGGCGCCCTGACCCTGGTCGATGCCGATGACGTCTGCGAGACCAACATCAACCGACAGCTTCTTGCGGTCACCGGCTCGGTCGGTCGTCCCAAAGCTGAGGTACTCGCCGCCCGGGTCGCCGACATCAATCCAGCCTGCCGGGTGACCCCGGTGCCGGAGTTCTTTCACCTTACCAACGCGGATCAACTGCTGGCCCCCGGGTTCGACTTCGTGGTCGATGCGGTGGACCGGGTGATGGCCAAGGTTTGCCTGATCGGCCATTGTCATGCCGCCGGCACCCCCATCGTTACCTGTGGAGGCGCGGGGGGGCGTACCGATCCCTTTCAGATCCAATGCACAGACCTCGCGGCAACCGATGAGGATCCGCTGCTTGCCTATGTTCGGAAAAAGCTGCGTCGCATCTATACCTTCCCCGCGCCGGGAACGCCCTTCGGCGTGCCCTGTGTTTTTTCGCGGGAACCGATCCGCTGGCCGGAGGGATGTGCCCCCACCGACCACCAGACCCTGACCTGTGACACCGGAATCGGCGCCGCCGCCCATGTCACCGGGGTCTTTGGCCTGATGATGGCCGGGGTTGTCGTCAATCGGCTGGCTGGAAATCCCTCCGCCTCATGATGCAGGCGACAGGGGGTCAGGGCAGGATTGCCCGGAGCTGGTAGAGGCGTCCGGTGGCATGCTCACGGGGGTCCATCATGCGATCCTCGATACCCAGGCCCCAATGACCGGTGGCGCCGGGGACCTCCTGCCACTGGAGGGGAATCCTGGTATCGGCCGAGCGGAGCGAATACACCCGGGCGGTAGAGGCATCGAATATCACCTCGATATGATTGCTGACCAGGTTGAGGCGGGCGCGGAGTACATCCTGTCCGTTGGTGGGATGGGTATCGGAAAGGTATTCGTCGAGGTTTCCGGCGTGGTCCCCGTCGAGGTCAACCGAGCCGTTGTAGGCGGTGGTGCCAAGCATCTCGAACTCCCACCCGTCGGGCAGGCCGTCTCGGTCCACATCGCCCCCCATCACGGTCTGAATCTCCCCCGGGGTGAGGGCGCGGGAAAATACCTGGACCTCATCGATCAGGCCGTCGAAATGGGGGTGGTGCGAGGAGGACCAGTAGTAGCGGCCGACATCCAGGCTGGTGGTGTTGACCGTCACCGGCCCCTCGGCGAAGTCGGTTCCCCCGTCCTCGATGCCGTTGATGTAGAGCCGGACAAGCGAGGTGCCATCGGCTACGAAGGTGTAGGTGGCGGCAACATGGGTCCACGCCCCGGCGGACAGGGTGGCGGAGGATGCGACCCGGGTGCCCGGTGACCCGGTTGCGCGAAACACCTCGAGGGCGAGGCTGTCCGACGATTCGATCATGAACATGAACCCGCGCTGCTCGTTGCCCTGTTTGCCGCAAACCGGGTTTCGCTGGCCCAGGGTATCGAGCTTGATCCATGCGCATACGGAGAAGTCGGTGGCGGCGGCATCCTTGCCGGGGAAGGGGCCGTTGAGCGAGGCGCTGGCGCGGGAGGCATACTGGTTGAACCCGTCGAGTGAAAGGGCGGTATCGAACCGGCCGGAATGCCAGCCCGCCCCGTTAAGCGTGCCATGGTTCAGGTAGAGGCTCTCGTCACCCACAGTGGCGCCCTGGCCTTCGCGGAACCGCCAGTCGAGCAGGAGGTCGCTGCCCGCCTCCCCGACCCGCACGGTAACCCGGCTGGTTGCGGCGAGGAGCGAGTCCCATCCGATCAGCTCCAGCTCCCAGGTTCCTGTACCGGGAAAGGTCGCGAAGGTCCGGGGGGCGGAGGGATTGTCGACCACGACTCCCGGAGGTCCGGACACCACTTCCCACCGGGAGGAGATGATCCCGTCTGCGGGCTTGCCGTCATCGGTTATCGAGCCGTCGAGATCAACCGTCACCTGGGGGAGAAGGACAAACCGGTCCGGTCCCGCATGGACCACCGGGGCGCGATTGGACGCGATGATCGCGCCCACCCCTCCGTTGTCATTCCGCCACACATGGAGATCCTGGTAGTCATCCCAGCAGATGCTGACGAGGTCGAAATCCCCGTCGTCATCGAGGTCAGCCGCCCGGGCCCCGAGATGACTTTCCTTCCCGGTGTCGACCACCTGTTCGGTGAAGTTCCCCGCGCCGTCGTTCTCCCACACCGATAGTTTTTCCGTGCCCCGGTGCTCGCCCACAATGATGTCGATGTCGCCGTCATTATCCATATCCTCGACATCCATGGCGTTCGAGGTGTGCTGGGTAACAAGGGTGTGGCGGATCCAGTTCGACTGGGCAGGATCTGCGGGGGCCTCGAACCAATAGGTGCTCCATTCGGGCGCCAGGGATTGGCCTTCCTCGGTGACCACGATATCTGGCCGTCCGTCGCCGTTGAGTTCGGCGATCGCGACCCGGTCGGCATAGCCGTTGGCGATGCCGCCAACCGCATGGGTGGTCCAGAGCCCGGTGGCATTCCCCGGATTGCGGGCCCATTTCACCGATCCCTCAGGCAGGGAGGGCCCATTGTGGGCGACCGCGACATCGAGATCGCCGTCTCCATCGATATCTCCGATCCCGATGCCCTCGCCGTTCGACTCCGCCACGATTGCGACCCGCGACCAGCCCCCGGTTTCGGGGGAGGTTTCCGGAACCGTATACAGGTACAGCGAGTCCCCGTTCAGGACAATTTCCGGGCGTCCCCCCTCCAGAATCTGGGCGGAACGGTAGCCCTGTGGATTCCCATGATCGGGCTTGGGAAAGGCGGCGTCGATGACCGTGTTTGACCAGGTTGAACCATCGGACGCGGTGGCTTCCAGCCAGTACACCTTGTCCCCGGCGGGTGCGATCACGTCAGCCCATCCGTCACCATCGACATCAGAGAACAGACCCGCGTCACAATTCAACCCCAAGTCCACGCGGGTCCATGCCGCAGTCATCGCGCCGCCAGGATTACGGTAAAAATACCGACCCGACACGATGTCCTGGAATCCGTCTCCAGTGGCGTCGGCCATGGCGAGGCCGAAGTATTTCGACCAGGTCGGGGTATCCCAGTCGCCCCACTTGGCACGGCTGTCGTCGACCTGGATATACTGCCAGTCGGTCAGGGGATACACGAGGTTCGCGAGCTGGTTTTCCCAGATCAGGATAGGGGATTCGTCATAGCTGCGGACTCCGACCACGTCGAGGTCCCGGTCGCTGCCCACATCGCCAAGGACTCCGTGATAGATCCCGAGGTCGGAGAGTTCCTGGATAATCCACGATTGCCCTCCGCCTTCATTGTAGTAAATGCGGACCGGGTAGGGGGCATCGTAGCGGGGAAACTCCGCCGCAAGCAGGTCGAGTTTCCCGTCCCGGTTGATGTCGCCCGCCTGAATCGTCTGGCAATAGTCAAAGACCGGTTCGATGACATGTTCGGTCCACGGCCCGTTGACCGGATCCACCGCCTCGTACCATGACAGCGGATACCCTGGAAGCTCGGACTGGGACAGGATGACATCCAGTCGCCCGTCATCATTCAGGTCGCCGACCTCGACATTGCTGTTATTCGCCTGCCAGCCGCCGGATTGGGTGTACCAGGTTGCGTCGATGCTGTGATCGGTCCAGGCATTGGTCAGATCGGCCGGGTGGGGATTGCGAAGCCAGAAGCCGTTCAGGACGAGGTCGGGATCGCCATCGGCATCCAGATCACCGCTGGCCATGCCCTCATGCGATGGGTGGGCCCGTTGAAGCACCCGCACCCACATGGATGAGGAGGCCTGGCGAAAGACATGGGTTTCCTCGGTTTCCCGCGCCGCGACATCGGGGCGACCGTCCAGATCGAAGTCCTCCACCGCGAGGTCCTTGACATAGTCGGTGTTCCCGATGTCATGACGGGTCCAGGGTCGATTGGTGGCGGCTCCGCCGGGACGTGGATTCTCCCACCACACCACGAGACCGTTTCCGTCATCAGCGGGCCCCACCCGACCGATTGCGTCGAGATCTCCATCCCCATCGATATCTGCGGCCGCAAGGTCATCCGACCGGTACTGGGTATAATCCCCGTAGGTGTTCATTTCGACGATAACATGGCGGGTCCACTCCGGGTAGGCGTACCAGACAACCGCGTGCGCCCCGTCGATGAAGTTCACGCTGAGAATGTCGTTGGCCCCGTCCCCATCGATATCGGCTACGACCCGGTGCCCCATGTGGTTGGTGTCGATGAGTACTTCGTTGAATGGAAGCCCGGTGAAGGGGGCGGTTCCGGAACTGAAGGGAGCCTTCGCGTCCCACGCCTGGTGAAGCGCTTGCTGAATCATCTCCGGATGACCGGCCTCGGCAAACCCGACGACCAAACGGTTGGAGGCCGCAGTGATCAGGGGTTGGGATGCATCCGACCGCCCGAACCCGAGTACGGTCATGTTATCGTCAAGCTGCCAGTAGTCGTCCTCCACCGTATCGTCCGTGAGGGCAAGGAACAGCGCGCGGTTGGTCTCGCTTGCGGTGATGTAGGCCCACTCCGTTCCCGGGGCGGCCCCGGAGGTATTGGCGATATCCTCGAAATTATCCGGAACAAGCTTCCCCGCACCCCAGGGGTGATCGAGGTCGGAGGCATAGTCACGGCCGTTGGAAAGGAAAAGCCGGTCGGCGGGGTCGATGGCCCCGCCCGGCGTACCCTCGTACAGAATCCAGTACGGAGTGGCGGCGGGCATGGTGTGGAGGGTCATCACCGCATGATCGGCAAAAAATTCCCACCTCGCCTCCCACCCGTTGCGGGAGGTCTCGAGGGTTGCCCTGAGCAGCGGGGTTGCCAAGGGGTCCATGGTGGTGGTGACCCCACCGTCGAGACCGGGATGAAGCTCCGCGAGATTCGGGATCCCCCGGTAAGCTCCCGCAGAACCGGCGGCGGGGTTCCACTGGATCCAGTCGGTGCCATCCCGGTCGAGCAGGCTGACCAGACCTCCGCCCGCCTTGTCGAACAGGTACGTGGCGGAGCGGGTCTCGATCCGATAGCAGGCCCGGCCCTCGTCGGTGTCGTTGAACATACGGACATTGCCGGTGCCGTTGTTCAGGAATACATCCACCCGGGGCGCCCCGAAGTTGTAGGGCTTCATCACGATATCGAGATCCCCGTCCCCATCGGCATCTGCCAATCGCGACATGTGGTTGGCGATGCCGGTGCTGATCAGTTCGAAGGTGAATCCGCCGGTCCCGTCGCCCCAGCCGATCCATGCCTTGCAGGCTGCGCCCGCACCGGGATTGCCCATCTCGGCGGCAAAGAGGTCGAGATACCCGTCCCCGTCGATATCGCCGGCCTCGAGGGTATGTCCATGGTCCACGGATGCCAGGAGGGTCCGGTTGCTCCATGCGAATCCATCCCACACATAGAAAACGAGAGGGCCGGTGGTATCCCCGGAGTTCAGCAGGACTTCGGGCCGTCCCCCGGGGATAAACTGGCCCGCGATCACCCGGCTCGAACCGTAGGAGGCGTCGATGGGATTCGCGGTATAGCTCCCTCCGCCGGCATGCCGTATCCAGTGTCCCCCGGCAATGAGGTCCAGAACCCCGTCGCGATCGACATCCGCGACATCCATTCCCTCCCCGGAAAGGGTCAGGCTGTCGCTGAGTGTCCACGGCGAGGTGGTTGGATCGGAAGGAATCTCGTACACCTCGACCCGGTTGGCATTGTTGACCCAGGTGGCAAACTCCAGCCGCCCATCGCCATCCAGGTCGCCAAAGCGCTGATCGTGCTGCATGGACCCTCCGCCTGACTTGATGATTCGCCGGGTCCAGGGAGTGTTGGTCGCCAGCAGGCTCCCCGGATTTTCCCACCACCAGACCGTGCCGCCGGAGGAGTCCTGACCGAGCGCAAGATCGAGGTCACCGTCGCCATCAATGTCAGCGGCATCGCCCCCCGCTTCGATCGGCAACGCGGTATTGTCTACCACGTAGATCTCCCAGCCATCGGCCACCCGCCGGTACAGCAAGACCGAGGGCGTGGTGGATCGGTCGGTGATAAAAAAATCCGTGGCTCCGTCGCCATCCACATCTGCGGTTACACAGGTCGTCTGCTGGTTGCTGCCATTGGCCGGGGGCAGTTCATCACGGGTGGTGGACAGCGGGGTCCAGGTCAGACCGTCCCTCGCCATTCCGCTTGCAGCGGACAGGACGATGGCGGCCGTGACCAGGTATTGGTATGGATGCATACCAACTATACATACCGTGGAGAGCCCTGGGAATGTAGTCTTTCTTTCGTTTCCCTGGCCCGCGTTGCCGATTCCACCGGCTGGAAACCCCAGGCTTGTCGGGACAGAATGTCGGAGCGCCGGATGATGTGACAGGGTCGTAACCGGTTGCGATTACTCGGTCCGCCCCAATTCCTGCATGGCCCGGCGCTGGAAGGTGTCGCCGGGGAGCGCCTTCTCGATGATGTCTTCGTAGATCGCCCGCGCCTTGTCGCGCTGTCCGAGCGACACTTCCCGCTGGGCCTGTTTGAACAGGGCAATGCAATCCTGTTGAACCAGTTTCTGGATCGCCTGGGAGCCCTCGGCGGCCTCGGTATTGTCTGCGTTGGCAGCGATGGCGTCCTCAAACAATTGGTAGGCGGTGCGCCGATCCCCCTTGGCCATGGCCAGTTTGGCCTGCTCGGTCTTGGTGGTGGAAATTTCCACCAGCCGCTGCACCACCCGGTCCTTGAGTTGAACCGGATCGATTCCGGTGGCTTCCAGCGGGTGTCCGGTACCCTCGAGAGCCGTGATGACGGTTTTCATGTCGGCAACCCGGTCCGACTTGAGCAGGTCGCTGACTTCGCCCAGCCAGGTCAGGGATGAATCCAGTTCCTTGGCGGCAATGAAATACATGCTTGAGGCCGGGACCATCTGAATGAAACCGCGTGAAATATCAATTTGCCCGCGCGACGCCGCATCCTGCGCCTTGATCAACGCCTGCTCGGCCTGGTATTCCGCCTCTGCGGCGGTGAGCCGCCGCTTGACCTCGTCAAGGTTGGGGTAGTCCACAACCAACTGCTTGAGGATGCGGACCGCGTCGGTCCAATTCGCGGCGTCATAGGCAATCATCGCCTCCTGAAACACCCGGATAGCCTCCTTGAGGCTTCGCGCGGAACGGGATTCCGAGGCGGAATAGGTTTTGATGATTGCGTCACACAGGTCTTGTGCCTTGTCATACAGGCCGCTCTCCATCGCGGTGCGGGCCTCGGCGAGGGTGCGCAGCCGGTTGTCCCGGCTTTTCAGCTTGTTGATACCATCCCGCGCCGCCTGGTTGTTTTTGTCGATGGCCAATGCTTCTTCAAACAGGGCGCGTGCGTTCTCGTAGTTCTTTTCGTTGTATGCGGCGTATCCCCGCTGCGCGGTCAATTCGGCGCGGTCATCCGGGGTCAGCAAGGAAACCAGCAACACCAGCAGGATCGCCACCCCGGAGGCAATCATCGCCATCTTGCGGACTTTTTTCTGCACCCGCAGGTCGGTGCGGGTAAACGCCATGGTGGTGGTGCCAATGCGAATGGAATCCTTGTTGCGAAGTTTCTCCTTGGTGCATCGAACCCCCCGGAGAAAGGAGCCATTGCTGCTGCCGAGATCCTCGACGTAAAAGTCGTCGCCTACGCGGTAGATCCGCGCATGGTAAATGGAAACCGCGTCATCCACCAGGACCACGTGGTTGTCGAGCCCTCTCCCAATCGTAAGGTCGCCCGACCAATTTTGATACACCGCACCCTTGAGGGGGCCTTCCAGCAGCTCCAGCTTGACCCGTACCGGATCCTGGGTATCGCCTTCGACGACCTGTTTCCCGGGCAGGGTTTTCTTCAATTCCTTCTGGGAGACAAAACGGGTTGAGGCATCATCGTCCTCCGCACCCCCGGGTTCACCCGCCGCGCCTTCCGCGTGAAAGGTCAGATCAAACGGCCCCACGGTAATCTCGTCGCCGTCCTTGAGGGTCACCGGCTCCTGGGCCAGTGCGCCATTGACGGCAATGCCGTTGCGGCTTCCCGCGTCGGCGATCACATAGGCGCCATCCTGCACGGTGAGGGTGCAGTGCTTCCGCGAAACCTCATCGTCCTCGAGGAGAATATCGCCCTGGCGGGATCGCCCGATGTCATAGGTGGTGCCGGTCAATTCGTGGCGGGAAATTTCTTTGCGGTCGCGCCGCACAATCAGGATCGCGGACATAACGGATTACCTCTGGTAGTTCTTGGGCAGGCGCCGCAACCACTGCAACGCCTCCTGGTAGTGGGGGTTGGCCTTTTCCGGAACCATCTGCATGAGCTTGTGGACCTCCCAGTACATGGTCTCGTAATCCCGCTGGCGGTAGGCCAGCTTGATTTCAAACAACTGGGCGGTCACGGTTTCGTTGAACAGGGCTTCGGCGTTGAGCAGTTCACCGACCGCCTTCTCGTACAACTCCGGCCGCACCGACAGGGCGGAGGTCATCCGGGCGGCGGTGGAAAAACATTGAACCGCCCGATAGAGGTTGGCCAGTTGCACCCCCCGGCTCCGCATGTATTCGGTGCCCAGTTCGAATTGCCGCTGGGCCTCGGCCATTAATTCCTTGGGCCTGGCCAAGGCCTGCTCGCGCATCGCCTTGTCCGCCGGCTCGATGTCGAAGGTTTGTTGGGGCCGGAACAGGGTAAAACTTTGCAGGATCGTGGTGAATTTTTCCGACCATTGCCCGTACCCATCCCGGGGGGCGTCACACAGCACCAGTATCCGGTCTTCCCCGTTGAACAATAGGATGCCCTTGCCCTGTCGTTCCGGTTGCAGATACCCGATGAACATGACGGTCAGGTCCTGAACCGTCATCTTCTTTTTCCCGAGTAGTTTGAGGGCGCGCGGGGTGCCTTTGAGGGCGTTGATCAGTTCATCAAACCCGACCTGGATCGGGGTGTAGGCGTAGTCCCGGTTGCGGTCGGCATAAATGCGCAGCCTCGGCGACCCTGCTTCCGACGGCCCCTGATACGCGAGAATCGCCTCGTCGTCCTTCACCGCCTCCCAGTCATCGGGCAGGGTAATCTGGAAGGAGTAGTCATTATTCATGATGTCGACATCCGCCGCGACCACTTCCTCCTGGGAGGAACTCCAGATGAAATAGCCGGCACTGCCGAGAAGGGCGAGAACCAGCACCGTGCCGAGGAACATCTTTTTGCCCGCGGCTGGTTTGGCTTCGCTGGCCTTGAGACCGCGCAGTTCGGAGGGGTCGAGCATGCGGGTGCCCTCGAACAGCATGCCGCCGGTGTCACGCTCTTCCGAGAGGGGCGGGGCCTCCCGCTCGGCCATGCCCGGGGGGGCCATCCGGGTCATGCCGCCCTCTTCCTCGGCGCCTTCATCCGCCTCCGCGACCGGCGGGATCTGAACCACAAGTGTGGCGGGGCCACAGGTGATCACATCGGTGTCGGCAAGGGAGACCTTCGCGGAAATGGGCTTCCCATTGAGCTGGGTGCCGGCCGAACTGTTGTTGTCCTGCAGCCAGACTGCGTCGCCCTGAACATCGAGTGTGCAGTGAATCCGGGAGACGCCACCATCATCGATGCGAACATCGGCTGAGCGGGACCGCCCGATGGTCAGGGTTCCCTCGGCGAGGCGGATCTCCTGTTCCGGCTGGCCGGGAAGTTGGAGAATAAGTTTCCGTTCGGCATCCATGGTTGTGTTACCTCGCTGATACATCTTGAATCATTTGGATGATCACCGGTCCAAAAATCATAATAAAAACGGCCGGAAAAATACAGGACAAGAGGGGCAGAAGCATTTTTACCGGGGCTTCCTGGGCGGCCTTTTCGCATCGCTGGGCCCGGCGGGTGCGAATCATGTCGGATTGGACCCGGAGAACGGGGCCAATCGACGATCCGAGGCGGTCAGCCTGAATCAGTGCGGAGACCACGGTCTGCATGTCATTGAGCTGCACCCGGTCCGCAAGCTCGCGGAGGGCCTCTCGGCGGGGCCGACCCAGCTCCAACTGGTTGAAAAACCGCTCGATTTCATCGCGCAGCGCGCTCGGCTTCATCTTTTCCGCCACCCGGCGCATCGCGGTGGTAAAGTCGAGGCCCGCCTCCACGGTAATGGTCAGGAGGTCGAGGGTGTCGGGCAGCATCAGCGCGATCGAGCGCTGGCGGTCACGGGCCCGCTCATTCAGGTTCATGATCGGGAAGAACATGCCGAGAAAGATCAGGATCAGGTAGAAAATAATTTGTTGAGGCCCCGCGAAAAGGAAGCGGAACTGAGGGAGCTGGAGCATGATCGCCACCCAGATCAGGGGAAACGCGAGGCCGCAGATCGCCTGCACCGCCAGCATTTGAACCGGGGTAAGGCCGTAGGGAACTCCGGCCGCCTGCAGCTTCTTCTTCAGGGTGTCCATGTGGTCATCGAGCGCTTCCCCGGCGTTGGCCCGAATGGCCCCGCCCAGGCTGTTTAAAAATTTATGCAACGTCAGTGCCATGATCGCCTCAATATTTCACGTCCGCGATTTTCTTGACCCAGAGATAACCGATCAGGTCGAGGATGACCACGATGACCAGTCCGATAAAGCCGGGGATGGTGGTCCACATCAGGCGGAGCATGTCCGGATTGATTTGAAACAGAATAAAGCCGAATCCATAGGGGAGGGCGCCCACCACGAGCGCCTGGATTTTCCCCTGCGCGGTGAGGGCGGCGGCTTTACCGCCCAGCAGTTTTCGATCCCGCACCATGTTGACAATCCGCTCGAAGATTTCCGCGAGGTTGCCGCCCATGCGCCGGGTGATGACAATGGCGGACACGGCGAGGTCGAGATCTTCGTCCTTGGTTCTCGTCACGGCATTCTGCAGGGCCTGGTCAATTTCAACCCCCAGACGGTATTCACGGAGAATTAATTCAAACTCCTGAGACAGGGGGGCCGGCATTTCATCCACCAGCAGCTCCATGGCCTGTTGGAGGGTAAATCCAGCCCGCAAACCATTGGAAAGCATCACCAGCCCATCGATGAATTGTTCACTGAACTGCTTCCGGCGCCGGCGCCGCAGGAAGGCGATGAAGAGTTCCGGAAGGTAAAAGCCGAGGAGTGCGCCAAGGCCCGCAGAAATAAACGGAGCCATGGCGGTGCCGGTGGAAAACAGAATAAAGCCGAGCATCCCCACCCCGGCCCCGAGACCGAGCTTGACCATGAAAAAGTTCTCGAACGGGAGGAAGATAAACATTTCCTCCAGCTCTTTGTTGATGCGGTCGCGGGATTCGCGCGAGCTGCGGTGGATGTTTTCCTTGAGGGGAATATAGATCAGGTAGAACGCGAGGATCACCGCGAGAAACGTCATGATGAGGGCGAGATAGATCATGCCCCCGGCTGCTCCTCTTCCGAGGGTACAAACACCGCCATGTCGATGCCAAAACCGGCCTCTTTCATTTCTTCAAAGAAGCTGGGAATAATGCCGGTGGCCGTATGGTGGCCGGCGGTGCGGCCGTCTGCGGTCAATCCCGTCCGCTGGAAGGTAAACAGCTCGTTGAGCAGGATGTCTCCCTCGTACATTTCCGCGACTTCGGAGATCGCGGTGATTTTGCGCGAGCCATCGGGGAACCGGGAGATCTGCACGATCAGGTCCACCGCAGAAAAAATCAGCTCGCGAATGGCCTTGATGGGCAGGTCCATGCCCGACATCAGCACCAGGTTCTCCAGCCGCCGGAGGGCATCGGGGGGGGAGTTGGCATGCACTGTCGTCATGGAACCGTCGTGGCCGGTATTCATGGCTTGGAGCATGTCGAGGGCCTCACCGCCACGACACTCCCCGACCACAATGCGATTGGGCCGCATACGCAGGGCGTTACGAACCAGGTCTCGGATGGCGACTTCACCCTTGCCCTCGATGTTGGGGGGGCGGGTTTCCAGCCGGACAACATGCTCCTGGGGAAGCTGTAATTCTGCCGAATCCTCGATCGTGATGATCCGGTCGCCGCCGGGAATAAACGAGGACATCACATTCAGAAGTGTGGTTTTACCGGTTCCGGTGCCTCCGGAGATGATGACATTGCAGGCTCCCAGCACACAAAAGCGCAGAAATTCCACCATGCCCTCGGTCATGCTTCGGTAGTTCAGATAGTCCTGGGCCGTAAACCGTCGGTCGGGAAATTTCCGGATGGTCACCGTGGGGCTGTCGAGGGCGAGGGGAGGGATGATCGCATTCACCCGGGAGCCGTCGGCCAGCCGGGCGTCCACCATCGGGCTGGATTCATCGATGCGCCGACCGAGTGGTCCGACCACCCGTTCGATCGCGGTCAGGATTTCCTGCTTGCTCAGGAAAGATTTGGTTGAGAGTTCCAGCCGGCCCTTTCGCTCCACATAGATCTTGCTGGGGCCGTTGACCATGATTTCCGTGACTTCCGGATCGGACAACAGGTCTTCGAGCGGCCCGAGACCGAGGGCGGCATCGAGGACGGCCTTTTTAATTTCCTTCAGGTCAAATTCCCGGGGAATATCCCGGCGTTTGGCGTGGAGCAGACGGTCGAGAACATCACTGGTCTTTTTGCGGAGCGAGGCATCGGCCATTTCGCTCATCGACAGGCGCTTGAGGTTCAGTTCGGAGATCAACTGATCGTGCAGGGAGCGGCGGATGTCCTCCACGGTAGCGGCGTCCCGGGTCTGCACAAACCCTTCGGAATCGGAAAACGTGATTTTGTACTTCCCGATGACCATCTGGTCGCCGGTTTCGAGGGCCTGCTGGAGAACCTTGCTGTCCTTGATCCAGGTGCCGTTGGTGCTGCCAAGATCCTGCAGCCAGTAGACATTCTGGTTCCGGATGATCTGGGCGTGCCGGGAGGAGACGTCCTCATCGCGGAGAATCACATCACAATCCAAGGAGCGGCCAAACGTCAGGCGCCCCCCCTTGATTTCCACGTGATCGTCCCGAAAGCCACCCCCGTTGATGATGACAAAAGCCATCCTGCTTCGCTACCTCCGTCTATTCATCCACAACGCCGGCACACAGTGCCGACCTTTGTTCCGTGATGCGGCACAACGTCACCCCGCCCGGTGATCGGGTAGCCGCATGCATCGGCTTGATTTGCGCGGGTCAGCGGTTGAACTGCATCGTCCGCTGATCGCGGCGCTGATCCAGATCCCCGATGATCTTTTCAATTTCCTCGAACGTCACCCTCGGCAGATCCGCGCGCGGAATGACGTTGAGCGATCCTTCCGGCCGGAGCATGCCGCCCAGTTCACCATGCTGGGAGGCAAACATCAGCAACTGCGCTTCGGGAAGGGTTACCGAAAGGGTCAGGGAGCCGCCGCCGCCACCACCCTGCTCGCGCTGGACCGGGCCTCCGCCATATTGCTGGCCGACCGCAAGAATGGTGACATTCTGCAGTAAAACGACATTGACGACATCCGAAGCATCCCGCCAGGCCGCGCCGGACCCCCCGGCTTCAGCGGGGGCGGCAAACGAAGCGAGGATATCAATCCGGTCATTGGGCTGAATCAGGCTGGTATTGATGCCGCGGGAAATGTTGATGGTGAAGGCCCCTTCATTATCCGGAATCAGGGTGGAGAGGCCTCCGCGCCGCTCGCTGGACAAATCCGACCACAAAATCAATTGTCCGGCCCGAATGGGAACCCGGACCTTGCGCCCGATGATCTGTTTCAGCTCCATGCTGCCGCGAATGGCTTGCGGGGGAATGAACTGTTCCGGGACCTCCTTCGGGAAGACCGCTTCCAGGGTGATTTCTTCTCCCTCCTCCAGATCAGATCGGGCAGCAACCACCGGAGACCCCTTGAGTCTTGCGGTGGCTTCGCGCTCCACGCGCTGTACGTAGGAACGGATGGCCAGAATGGCCAGAATGCCGAGCAACAGCGCGGCAATCAAGGCAAGGCGATTTTTCAATCGAAAATCCTTTGGTCAGGGGCCGGGGGCGGCCCGATCAATTACTCTTCGGTAATGTCTTCCAGAGCCACGTCATCGAAAGTGCCCATGGTATCCCGTTGCAGTGCGGATTCCTGAATGGTGACATTTCCGATGGATTCGGTGTCCTGTCCGCCCATGGCGCCAGTGATCTTACCGAGCGTGTTCTTGATCTGTTTGCCAAACATCGCGGTGACCAGCAGTGCGGCCACGGCAACAATGGCAATGATGATGATATACTCGGTCATTCCTTGACCGGACTTGCTTCGATTCATGTTCATCATGGCATATCCCTCCTTTTGGAGTTTCAGAATTGACCTTTCCCTATCCAACAATGATCCTACTGCAAGTGAGGTCTCGCGTAAACAAGATTGTTGAGTGGCGGGCATCAGCCCGAAGGAGCCGATCATGATCCGGATATCCTGTCAGTCGGGAAAAGGACCCCGCCGCATGTTCGAGTTTGAGGAAATGCCGGTCCGGGTCGGATTCCGTGACGATTCTCATATCCCCCTCGACCCCAGCGAAGAGGCGGGGCCGGAAATCGCCATCCTGCGGGATTTTGATGGATCGCTGAAGGTCCAGAGCACCCGCTCCCCCGGCCACTTCCAACTGAACGGCCGGCCGATCGATGCCATTCTGGATGTGGTGCCGGCCAAGGACCGCATCCAGGCCGCCGCCTATACCCTGGTGATCGAAGCCTATGTGGACCCGGATGAATTGCGGGTCAAGATGGCCGCAGAGGCCAAGGCCAAACAGGCCGAGGAGCGCCGGGCAAAAGAAGCTGCGGATCAGCAGTTGACTGCGCCGAAGGCCGAGGAAATGACTCCCGCCGCCTATTTGAAGCTCTTTTTCGGGCCGGTGCGGGAGTATCTCGACAACGATGATGTATCGGAAATCATGATCAATGGCCCAACCTCGATCTATATCGAGCTCAATGGCAAGGTGCAAAAAATTGAGGCCGGGTTTTCCGGCGAGCGGTCGCTGCAGGCCGCGGTGCAGAATGTGGCCCGTCACATCGGTCGATTCATCAACCGCGATCACCCCCGCCTCGACGCCCGGCTTCCCGACGGATCCCGGGTCCACGCGATCATTCCTCCGCTGGCCCGGAACGGCACCACGGTGGCCATCCGCAAGTTTCGCAAGGACCGGTTGACGCCGGACAAGCTCGTTCAGTTCGGGAGCATTGATCAGCCCGGGGTAGAGCTGATCGAGCTGCTGGTGAAGTTGCACAAGAATATCATCGTGTCCGGAGCCACCTCCTCGGGGAAAACGTCGGTGCTGAACATGCTCAGCAGTTTTATCGAGTCGGACGGACGGGTCCTGGTTCTCGAAGATGCCAGCGAACTTCAGTTGCAACAGGAGCATGTGGTTTACTTTGAAACCCGCAAGCCGGATGAGCATGGCAAGGGTGAGGTGACAATTCGCGATCTCGTTCACTCGGCGTTGCGTTTGCGTCCGGACCGGTTGGTGGTCGGGGAAATCCGCGGCGGGGAGGCCATCGACCTGCTTCAAGCCATGAACACCGGCCATGACGGGAGCATGTCGACCATCCATGCCAACTCCCCCCGCGATGCCTTGATGCGCCTGGAAACCTGTGTCCTGCTCGGCGGGGTGGAAATCCCCCTCGTCGCGCTCCGGGAGCAGGTGGCGACCGCAGTCCATGTTGTGGTGCAGACCGCCCGCCTGTTTGACGGTTCGCGTAAAATCACCCACATCAGCGAAGTCCTGGGCAAAAAGGACGGGGAGTATTACCTCCAGGACCTCTATAGGTTCGAGATGAAGGAGGTTGACAAGGACGGCAAAATCGTCGGCACGCACCAGTTCACCGGAGTCAAAACCGCGATTGCCGATGAGGCCAAGCGCCGCGGATGGAGGATGCCCGGATCATGAGTACGACGGCCTATCGCTCCGCAGGCAGAACCGACCCCGGACTCGTCCGCAAAAATAACGAAGATGCCCTGTTGCTGGTTCCAGAGCAGGGGTTGTATGCGGTGGCCGACGGGATGGGCGGGGTCGCCGGCGGGGAGTATGCCAGCCACACCACCCTGGACATCATCCAGCGGGCCGCCGGTTTTTTTGAGCCGACCAACACCCTTGAAGAACGTCTGGCCGCTCTCCACAACGCGGTGGATGAAAGCAGTCGCGATATCCGCCAGTGGGCGGAGCGGCAGGGGGTGGTGGGGTCGGGAACCACCCTGGTGGTCATGGCCCTCGACCCGCGCCGCAGTGACCGCGCGGTCATCCTCCATGCCGGAGACAGCCGGCTTTATCTGCAGCGCAACGGCCACCTCAAGGCGGTGACCAAGGATCACTCGGTGGCGGAATCCTATGCCGGGGGCAAGGATGAGGATGTGCCGGCACTGTTTCGCAATGTCATCACCAATGCGATCGGTCTGGCCGACAAGGTACGCCTCGAGGAAACGTCGATCTCTCTGTATCGCGGGGATGTTCTGATGATCTGCTCGGATGGGCTGTACCGGATGGTCAGCGATAACCAGATCCAGGAGATCTTGTCGCGGCCGGTGAGCATCGAAGACCGGGCTGATGCCCTGATCCAGGCGGCAAGGGACGGCGGTGGCAAGGACAACATTACCGTGATCCTTCTCGAAGCCGAAGAGAGTGCCGATCTGGATGATGGGTCGGAAGCGGAAACCCAGGATACCGCGCTTCACTCCGCCCGCGAAGCTGCGGATTTCCGCCGCAACCCGGATCACCGATCCACCGAAGATTCCGAGATCATGGGGCGAAGTTTCAGCGACACCAGCACCCGTGAACGCATGCCCCTCTCGGGGACGATTTCTTCCGGGGCAACCGGCGCCACCATGCGCTCGAAAAGACAGGACAAGCGGTGGCTCCTGATCGCCGCGCTCGGGCTTTTGCTGGTCGTCTTGATCCTCGTTTTGGTTGGGGGTCGCGGGAAGGAGGCGGATCCATCCGCGACGTCAACCGAGCCGTCCGCTGCCCCGGTCACCGCACCCGTGCCGCCGCCCGCCCCCGCGGTCGAGGCAGAGGCCTCCTCGCCGCCAGTGGAACCGGCCCGCACCCTGTGGGATCTCTACCAGGACGCCCTCGCCAATGGCACCTGGGGGTTGTGCATGGAGCGGGCCCAGGGAATGGAGGAGGAGGCGGTGCGAACCGAGCTGGGCGACGGCAAGGCCGCCGCAGGCCGGGCCTGGTTTTCAGAGTGGTCGGAGGCGCGCCGCCGACCCGATGAGGCCAAGGCGGAGCTGATGATGATGGGGGATGACCTCCGCCGAACCATCGGCTTGTGGTCTGACAAGGTTCTGGTCCCGCCGGTGGGCGCATGGTCGGACCAACCGGACCAGGCCGCTAACCGCTATGCAAAAGTTCGCCGCCTCTATCAGGACTATCTCTTCCGGGAAATAGAATCCTACATCGGGGAAACCATGCTGGTGCTGGCAGCCTTCGGGTCGGACCTGGAGGCCACGGAGGAGGTGCTGAAACTCCGGGCGCTCGGTTACATCCCCCCGGGGGAGTCTCTGGCGGCCCGGCGGGCGGAAGTGGCCGCGCTGGCTCAAAGTCTGAACCGTTGGCTGGAAAACAACCGGGAGCTGCCGGTGGGGGTTCCGGAATTGCGCAGTCTCACCGAAACCCTGCTGCGTCCCATGGAGGATGGCATCGAGGCCCTGTTTGAATCCTTGGCCGTTTACCTGGAAGCGGTTCCGGGACTGGCCATCAACCCCCTTCAGGATGAGGCCGGACGGACCCTGCTGCAAAATAAAGACCAGTTTGTGGTGAATGTCCGCAAGGGCCTCCATGAAACCTCGGATGGCCGGACTGCCCAGGCGGATTTGATCCGCTCGGTGGTTTCTGTTCCGGCCTGGAAGTCCATTCAACAGGGAGCATTGTGAGCGGATCTTCATGAAGGAATGGCTGCTCCAGGTTGATGGCACATCGGATGAACCCCTGCAGTTCATTCTGCCGAGGGGTGTCTGCCGCATCGGAACCCGCGATGATGTGGAAATCCGTTTTGACGATTCCTCGGTCGCGCCGCTGCATGCCTTGATCGAAATTGATGACAATCAGATACCAACCCTGACTCCCCAGTCCGATGCCCCGGTGACCCGGAATGGCGTGGTGATTGAGGACGCGGTGCGATTGGAGGCCAATGACCAGGTGGCCTTTGGCGAGGTTTCCGGGGTATTGCTGTTTGAGGAGACCGATGAGGCGGATGTAGAGCCGGATAATCCGCCCACCGCAGCCACCCGCTTTGTTGCCGACAAACAGGTCGCGGCCGGCCTGGGCCGGGGCGGTCCCCAACAGGCAGGCCCCTATACCCTGCTCGATAAAATATCGGATGGTGGCCAGGCGGTTATCTATAAAGCCCGCCATCGGGAAACCGGGGATGTGGTCGCGGTCAAGTTGTTCAAGGCCGCCGGCCATGAGGAGGATGGTGACCGGCGCTTTTACAGCGAGGTGTCCATTCTCAAGTCACTCGACCATCACAATATTGTCCGCTGCATCGATACCGTGGATATCGAGGATGAGTGGGGGGGGCTGCGCCGTGGACTGGTGATGGAGTATCTCGAGGGCACCACCTTGAAGCAGTGGGTCGCCGACCATCCCCGGGGAATGCCCTGGGAGCGGGCCCGGGAAATACTCGATCAGGCCCTCCAGGGATTACAGGCGGCGTTTGACCAGGGAATTGTCCACCGGGACATCAAACCTTCGAACATTATCCTGCTTCCTGACGGCACGGTGAAGCTCATCGATTTCGGGGTGGCGCACGCGGAGGAGGAGGAGTCCCAGACCAAAACCGGAATGCTGGGCTCATTTGACTATATGGCCCCCGAATTTGCCGTGGCGGACACCGCCTTTCACGGGGATGTGGTCAGCGATATTTTCGGTTTGTTTGTCTGCTTCTACGAAATGCTGACCGGCCGGTTGCCCTATCCCAAATTCGGGGAACGGGCCGACCTCGAATATCTGTCCCGCTGGAAAACCAAGGCACCCCCGGTCTCCCACGCGCCAATCGTTTTCCGGGTGGTGGCCCACCTGTCGAAATTTGTCGATCGCGGTCTCTCGGTCGACCGAGAAAACCGCTTTCAGTCGTATGCGGAGGTGCGGGAGGAATTGAAATCCCTGTCGTACCGGTTGATCACCCATGAAGGCAAGGACCAGTACGAACTGCTCGACGGCCTCGGGGCCGGAGCCTTCGGGGAGGTCTATAAGGCGAGGCGGAAAAGCGACGGCATGCTCGTCGCGATCAAACGGTTGTTTCCCGACCGGTCCGGAGAAAAATTTGTCAAGGAGGCCAAGGTCCTCGCGAAGAGCCGCCATCCCGGCATTGTGGAGTACCAGGACTTTTTCCAGAGCGGGGGCGATGCCCGGACCGCGAGCTATTTTCTGGTGATGGATTACCTCGACGGCATGCCCGGTTGCAGCTTACGCGACCGGATCAAGGACAACCCCGCCGGGTTGCCGCTGGCCGAGGTCATCCCGATGTTCCTGCGCTATACCGCCGCGCTCGGACATCTGCACTTTGAAGGAATCATTCATCGGGATATCAAACCGGCCAACCTCTATGCCCCGGCCGGCAAACCGGAAAATGCCTGCATCATGGATCTCGGGGTGGCCCGGGATCTGACCGGAACCAAAACGACCGGGAATGTACCGGGGTCCTGGGATTTCATGGCGCCGGAGTTGTTGATCGAAAATGCCCGAGGCGCTCCTCGTTCCGACCTGTTTGCCCTCGGCCTCAGCCTGTATGAAGCCATCACCGGCGGACCGGCAATGCCACGCCTTCCCCGTGACGACCGGGAGGCATATCCCGAATTACTCGCCCGCGCCAACGGAACCTCCAAACACACCATTGGGTTTTCCGATTCGGTCTTCGAGGTCTATCCGGAGCTGGCTTCTCTGGTCAAACGGATGTGTTCCCGGTCTCCGTCCGAACGCCCGAATGACGCCCATGTGGTCTACGAGGAATTACTGAAGCTGGGCTCCGAACGGTTTAAGCTGGATCACGACGCCTGGGCCGCCGCGGCGCCGCCGGCCTTGCCGGAAGCCCCGGTAGAGGACCTGCCGGAAATCAAGGCGGTCGGTGAGACGTCGAAAAGCCGGACCCCGGTGGTGCTGGCGTTGCTGATTTTGCTGGCGGCTGCCGGGGGCGGTGGCTGGTGGTGGCTTCAACAGCAGAAGCAAGCGAAACCCCAGCCCCAGGTGGCTCCGGCAACCCCGGCGGAATCAGTCACCGCTCCGGTGGTCTATGCCCCTTCAACCGAGTTGGAGCCCGAACCGGAACCCGTGGCCAAGCCCGTGCCCCAACCAGAACCGCCCCCCGTCGCACAAACCGCAGCCCCCGACCCGATTCAGGAGGAGGCGCTGCGATTGGTCCGGCAAATCGAGGTGCTTCACCGACTATACCCGGTCTCCTACGGCTACGACAGTTTTCAGCGCGATATCCACCAGCGCATTCGGGAAATGGATGGCCATCTGCGCGCGGTCACCGAGCCCAGAGTGCTCACCCAGGCCAGTGTCCTTCGAGAATTACAACGATTCTGGCTGAAAATGGCGGAATATGCGGTCAGCGAATCCCTGGGCCGCAAGGACCGCTATTTCCACGCCATCACCCGGGAGAGTGTTTATCACGCGGTCAGTATGACTGCGGATACTTCCACGAAAAAAATCGACTGGCAAGCCACCGCAGCCAAACAGGCCAAGGAGTGGTTGGATGCCTTGCCGGATGGCTCGCTGGTTGGTGACTGGCCCCTGCTGGGTGCGTCCGCCTTGACCTGGAACACCTCCGGGGCCGGTTTTTTGGATGTCCTGTTCGCCTCTCCAGCCGGGCAGTCCATGCGGGCAAAGACCTTGCCGCGCGGGCTCACCGTCACCCTCCAATCGAAAAACTCCGAGGGAAAAATTTTCCGAAGTTTGGAGCTGGCCATGCCGCTGGTTCCGGACTGGGCGGATGCAAAGGGACAATCCGGCCAGCCGTTTTATCTGATGGAAATTGAAGCGCCGATCGAAGCGCTGCGGATTTATCGCGACGATGCCCGGCAGAATCCGGATCCGGAAGGCAAGTGGTTCTCCGGACAGGTGGATTTTGAACGCACCCAGGGGGAACCCACCCGACCCTATCAGACTGTGGGCATGGAGGAGGCGGTGGAGTTTTGCAATTGGATGAGCCTGCGTGCCGGCCTGTTGCCACTGTATCAGAAGGACGAGTCCGGCACCTGGACCCTGCTGCCCGACCGAATTGGCTTCCGCCTGCCCTCGGTGGAGGAGTGGGTGCTGGCTGCCCGCTATGGCTTTGACCTGGAACCCCAGCCCGGCAATCAATCTTGGGAACGAATGAAGAACGGTCTGACCGGCGATGGGCTGGTCTATTTTCTGTACAAGGACCAACCCCGGTCCAGCGCTCAGAGTCCGGTCTATCCTTTGGGCTTCCGCGATCTGTGTGGCAATGTCGCGGAAATCTGTATGGAAATTCCGGTCGGACCCGAACCGGGCAAGGCGGTAGCGCCAGCCTGGGTGACCAAGGGCGGTCACGCCGGCAGTAAAGCCGCCGCTGCGGTGCTGCCTGAGTTCCGCCCCGCCCGCCTCGATGAACCGGGAGGCATGGTCGGGTTCCGGGTGTTGCTGCCCGTGCCTTTTTCGCGTGCCGATGTAACCCGCGTTGTACCCCAACCAATGGAATAAACCACCAGCCGTTAGCCGGTGACCAAGGAGACTGGAATGAAAATGAAAACATGGATGCGTTGGACGGGAAGGACCCTCGCGGCGGCGGGGATCGTCCTGCTGGCCGGGTGTGCCACCCCTAAACTTGCGGATGTCCAGAAGGTTCAGAATGACGAAGCCGCCTATCTCGTCTTCAGCGCTCTGGGCCGGGAACCCGCCCGGCAACAAGCCGCCGAGCGAATTGCTGCCCGAGCCTTTGAAAAAATACAGGGCAAGCGGCCGGCTTCACCGGACATCGGTCTCGAGGACTGGACCGACTATGTCGAGGCCCTTTCGCGCACAATCGAGATTGACCGGGACGCCTATAAAACCGCGCCCGAATTGAAGACGATCAAGGACACTCAGGTGATTGCCGAATTCATCCGGCGCAACCCGGATGTACTCAAACTCGATGGTGCCACTGCCCTCCCGGCATGGGGCGAGGATCTGGCCACGGCCAAGGCGGTGGTCAGCCAGCTCACCGAACAGGTCGCTGCGGCAATCCGGGAAGCCGAGCAGCAGGCCAAGGCTCAGAACTGGGGTGCTGCCTATCTCGCGGTCCTCGATGCGCTGGATAAATCTCCCAAGAGTGCCGCCATCCTCAAAACGGCCCGGCAGTTCCAGCAGAAGTTTGTGGATACCATGGTCGCCGATATGGGCAAAGCGCTGGATCAGGTCCAGGCCATTGAGGGGGACTTCGGCACGAAGAAGTCCTCCCTCGACAAGGTTGCGGCTGCCGAGCAGAGCTTGAGCGATGTGATTGGCCGCCTCGATGCGGTGGATCAAGTCTTGCGCGACCAGCGCCTGCCGATCAGCGACAAGAAAGCCCTCGCCACCCTGACTTCTCAACGGGCAAAGATTCTCTCGGTCAGTGCCGCCACCTGGGCCGAATCCATTCGCCTCCATGCCGCCGCCCAGGACTATTGGACCGGCTATCAGTTGACCCGTTCCACCCTGACTCAGATTGCCGCGATTGCCGCGCTGCGTGACAGCGATGCCGCTGCCCGCGTGCTGGAGGCCTATCGCCTGACGGTTGAAGATGCGGTCCGCCATCTCCTCGAACTTGCCAATGATGCCTTTTACAATGACCGGTTTGGTCTTGCCTTCATTGCCAGTCGGATGAGCCGGGAATTTTATGATTTTGCCCTCGCGCAAAGCCTCGAACTTCCGGCGTCGGTAGCCACGCTGGTCGGTCAGGCTGACCAAACTGCGGCCGATGTCACCGCCCGGGTCGAAAACCTCGTGGCCCGCCGATTATTGATTACCGACTTTGTGCCTGCGGTTACCGAGGACTATGAAAATCTCGGTTTCCAGATCCGGACCCGTTGCCGGTATCTTTCCCTGCCCGGCAATGGCATTGCCTGGGGGTTGGATGTCCCGGCGCCCAAGTCCCTCACGCCTGAGTCGATCGGGAGTCGGATGCCCACCGATATCCTGTTGAGCGGGATTATGGAGAAGAAGGTCAATGTGGATATTGTGCCCCCGGTGGAGCTGGAGCGCGGGTATCAGGAAGTGGGTACAGATCGCATTGTAGAGGTACCCAACCCGATGGCTGGCTTGAAGGATGGTGCCCCCAAGATTGCCTATCAGCAGGAAATTCATCTCTATCCCTGGATCAAGACTGTTCACCGCAAACAGGCCCGGATCGCGGTGAAGGTTTCCCGCGAGCAACCCAATATGCCGGTGACCCAGGTGTACTACCTCGATGATGTCTTCCCCAACGAGCAGATGAGCTTCAAGGATCTCGCGGTGGAAAGTGAAGAACTGACGTATCAGCCCCTGGTCGTCGGCGCTCCCCGCATCGCATCCAGCCGGGCTGCTCTTACCATCGATACCCCGCCGACCGGCAAAGCGCCGGATCTTGCGCCCGACGATGAAATCAAGCGCGCGGTCATCAACCACGTGATGGATCAGATCATCGGCGGTATCCAGAATGCCGCCGCGCAGTTTCCCGTCGAGGTACTCGGCAAAGCCGCCCTCACCCAACAAGCCGCCGGCCAGGCCCGGGACGCGGCTAATTCCTGGGGGCACTTTCTCGTCTATATTCGCCAACTGGTCAGCGCCAAGACCGAATTGCCGGAGTCCTGGCTGACCCAGCAGGAGATCCTTGCCGAAACCATCACCCAGTGGAACGAAGAGCGCTGGCAGAAGTTCCCGCCGGAAATCCTGAAGGAACTCCCCAATGCCTGGCCCCACGCCGCTGAAACCTATCAGGCGGCCAAGGCGGAATAAACACGGCGTTCGCGGGGGGTATCTCCGGGACGATCCTCCAGGCGTCGGCCCCGGAGATGTTGGGCGTCGGCATCAGGCCGTCAACCGCGTGAAACAGGTTGCTTGAGCACCTGATTGATTTTTTCGATGACCTGGCGGGGCATGAAGGGTTTGTAGAGGATGTGGTCGTGTTCAAGGTTCAGGCCGCAGGCTTCGACTTTTTCCGGGATGTAGCCGGTCATGAAGAGGACGGGCAGGCCGGGAATGTGGGTTCGGAGGGTGTCGGCCAGTTCCTTGCCATTCATCCCCGGCATCACGATGTCGGTGATCAGGAATTGCAGCGGGATGGTTTTCTGTTGCAGCAACTCGAGCGCCTTCTCGGCGTTCGGCGCGGTATGCACCGGGAAGCCCGCCTGTTCCAGGCTTTTTTGCAGGATGATAAGAATCGATGGGTCATCCTCGACCAGCAGGACCGTGGGTTTGGTTCCCGGCAGGGTTTCGGCGCTTCCCATCCCGCGTCTTGGTCCTTCAAAAGTGGTCGGTTGATTGGTGGGCAGGTAGATGAAGAAGGTGGTTCCCTGATCGGGCAGGCTGTTGATGCCGATCAGCCCTCGATGCTGGCGGACAATCCCATAGACGGTGGGTAGCCCGAGACCGGTACTCTGCCCGAATTCCTTGGTGGAAAAGAACGGCTCAAAAATTTTGTCCCGGGTTTCCTGGCTCATCCCCACCCCGGTATCCCGGACAAAGAGCGTGACATAGGTGGTGGTTTTGGGGGTGGCGGGAGCTTCGACCAGACCCTCGAGTTCTTCGATGGTGCGGGGGGTGGCCAGGGTTCCGACCTCGATGGCGCCCGGTTCTCTCATCGCCTCCTTGGCGTTGAGGGCAAGACTCAAAAGCACCTGCTCCAGATGTTCGGTATCACCGTTGGTGTAGCAAGGCTCCGGATCGAGGGACAGGGCAATGCCGAACAGGTCACCCAGGGTATGCTCCATCATGGGCTTGGCATCCCGAACGACCTGATTCAGATCGAGCATGCTCATCTGCAACTCCCGCCGCTGGGAGAAGGTGAGAAGCTGGTTGGCGAGCAGTGAGATGCGCTGGATACAGGTCTGGATGCCGCGGAGGTGAGGGGCGAGGATCGGGTCATCCCCGGCATCCATTTCGATAAACTCGGTGAACCCCGACAGGGCGGTGAGGATATTGTTCACGTCATGGGCGACCCCGCCGGCGAGCCGTCCGATCGCCTCCTGTTTCTGGGTTCTGAGCAGATGGTCACGAAGGCTGCCCCGCTCTTCCTCCATGCCAATGGCGGCTGCGAGCAGGCTCAGGACTTCGAGATCTTTGGAGGTGGGCTCGATATCCTGGAGAAATAGCGCGCACAGGCTTCCGATGGTTCGATGGTTGCTGATCACCGGATGTCCCACATACGTTTTCAGCTTGTATTTGTGGATGTTGGGGTCCGATTGGGCAAACGATGTGTTGGGGAGGTCGCGGACGACGAGGGGGGTCTGTCCACCCCGGGCGATGACTTCCCTGCAGAGGTGCCCCTCGGCGGAATCCTCCATCAGCAAATCGGCGGGGGGGTGCCACGCCGCCACGGTGCACAAGAGGTCGCGTTGTGCCCGATTATACAGGACACAATCCGCATGCAGAAGCGTTCCCATGAGCTCAGTGAGTTTCTGGATGTTCTTCTGAGGGCTTTCGCGAAATTCCAACAGGGTATGGTTGATCGTCCGCAACCGGTGCTCCAGGTCCTTGCTCTCGGTCAGATCGACATCCAGACAATAAAAGCGGGTTTCCCCAGTCACGGCCTTGATGACCATGTGGTTGGAGTAGACATGAACCGGGCAGCCCTCCTTGTTGAACAGGGTGAGTTCCCCGGCGGGCCGGGCCTCTCCGGTTTGCGCGGCGTGTTGAAGGCTGGCCCGGGCTTCCTCTCGCATTGGCGGAGGGATAATTAGGTGGAGGAGGTTCCCGCCGATTGCCTCGGATACAGAATAGCCGTAAATGCGTTCACTGGCCCGGTTCCAGTAGAAAATGGTTCCGTCCTCGCGATAGCCCTGAATGGCCAGGGAGGGGATATGATTGAGGAACGCTTCAATCAGCGCTCCGTCCAGCAAGGGTGTTGTTCCCCCTGTGGTCTGGGATGGTTCCCGTTCTTCCATGATGAGTTCTCTATACAGATCACTCTACTCCGATGATGTGAACTGGTTCATGGGATGTCAAGCGCGTGGGGCTTTCCACGGGACCGGATGTCTGGCAGACTCGCGGACATGTCGCTGGAGAACATACGGGTGGTATTGGTCAGGCCGATGTATGGGGGGAACATCGGGTCGGTATGCCGTGCCATGAAAAACATGGGGCTATCCAAGCTGGTCCTGGTGGCGCCACAGGCGAGCGTGGATTGGGCGGAAGCCCGGATGATGGCGGTGAATGCCCGGGATATACTGGATGCCCGGGTGGAGGCTTCGGATCTGGCTTCGGCGGTCGCGGATTGCGTCCAGGTGGCGGGAACGACCGGCCGCGAAGGGGTGTACCGGCTCCATTCGGAAACCCCGCGCTCGTGGGCGCCAACGTTTCTGGCGTCCGCCCACTCGGCTCCGGTTGCGGTGATCTTTGGCGCAGAAGACAGCGGATTGAGCAATGAGGAGGTCGCCCTTTGTACCCAGATTCTTCGGATTCCCTCGTCACCGGACTATCCCTCCCTGAATCTTTCACAGGCGGTGCTGGTGTGTTGTTATGAATTATTTCTGGCCGGGGGAGGGTATGAGCCTCCGGTGGAAAAACATCCGGAGGCTTCGCATGCACACCGGGAACGCATGCTGGCAATGTGGGAGTCCATGCTTCACGATGTGGGATTCTTCGAGCCGGAGAAGGCTGACCACATGATGATGGCAGTACGCCGCATCTTCTCGCGGGGCCGCCTGTCCGAAGCAGATGTCCAGATTCTGATGGGGGTGGCCCGGCAGGTCGGATGGGCGACGACGAAACGTGAGCCGGATACCTGAGGTTGTGCTTGGTCAGTCCGCCTTGGGAGAGGTCAACGCGCCGTGCCCCTGCGGGTCAGCCTGCCCGGCCAGGGCGTCGCTACTACCAACGCCTGTTTGGTGGCATTGAGCGTTTGTTTCCTGGTTGGTCCGCTGCATTGATTCCTTCAAAAACAACATGGCATGATGGGTGGGTTGCCGCTACAGTCGTGGCGAATTTCTAAACAGGGAGCTTCAGTTCATGCGAATCAAACCATTCGTTACCTATCGACCTGCCCCGTCCTGCGTTTCGGAGGTGGCCAGTTTGCCCTATGATGTCGGGGAGTTAAAGGATGCCCGGGCGCTCGCGGTCGGGAATCCCAAGAGTTTTCTGCACGTGGAACGGCCGGAGGTAGACTTACCGGCGGATGCGGAATGGCCGGTGGGGATCGACCACCAGACTGCCGCCACGAATTTGAAGGCCTTTCTCGATGAAGCATGGTTGATTCCCGACCGGGAACCCTCCTTGTATCTGTACCGGATTCAACTCGGGGAGCATGTTCAAACCGGGGTGGTTGCCTGCTGCCATATCGATGATTACGAATCGAACCGGATCAAGAAGCACGAGAAGACCAAGAAACCAGTGGAGGATGCCCGGACCCAGCATGTGCTGACCACCGGGTCCAACACCGGTCCGATTTTTCTGACCTATCGGGATGAGGTGGCGGTGGATCTTCTGATGACGGCAGAGCAGGAGGGTCCGCCCCTTTATGATTTCACCGCTATCGATGGCATTCGCCATACGGTCTGGAAGCTTCAGGAACCAGACGCCATGCAGAGGGCGTTTGGGAAGATAGAGTGCACCTACGTGGCGGATGGTCATCACCGGACTGCGGCTGCGGCCCGGGCGGGGCTGCAGCGCCGGGCGAATAACCCCGGTCATACCGGTGAAGAGGAATATAACTGGTTTCTTACCGTGCTCTTTCCCGCCTCGCACCTGAAGGTGATTGCCTATAACCGCGCGGTGGAAGATTTACATGGATTGGATGAGGAGGCCTTTCTGGCCCGGTTGCGGGAGGTGGTGACGGTCCGCGAGACGGAAGCGTCCCGCCCGCAAAGGGTGGGGGCGGCCTGCATGGTTCTCGGCAAACAGTGGTATGAGCTTACCTGGCCGGATGTCGATGGAGCGGATCCGGTTTCATCGCTGGATGTCAGCATTCTTCAAGACCGGGTGCTCGGACCGATACTCGGGGTCGACGATCCGCGCAACAATTCGCGGGTGCATTATTTTGGTGGGTTTGACAGTGTTGAGCGCATCGCCGCCAAGGTCTCCTCGGGCGAGATGGCGGTCGGTTTTTCCATGTTCCCCACCACGGTGGAGCAATTGATGGCGATCGCGGATGCGGACCGGATTATGCCTCCCAAAAGCACCTGGTTTGAACCGAAGCTCCGGTCGGGGTTGTTTGTGCATCCTATCGATGGCATTCCCGATACGCCGTAGCGCGGTTTAAGTTGAACTGTGGCCGGTCGGTTTGTCACGGGCAGGCCCGGCGAACCGCGGTACGGCGAGGGCATTGCTTAAACGGCTCTACGTGTTGGCTGGCGGTTCTTCGTCCGGAGAGAACTTGTTGAGTCCTTCCAGCAAATGAATCAGGTGGGGGAGCAGTTGCTTTTTACGGCTGACGACGGCTTCCAGTTCGAACAAGTGGTCGTCTCGCCGCGAATAATCGATGACATCGATCACCTGCTGGTTGCCTGAAACGAGCAGCAAGCTGTTATTGCGGGTGATGTCGGTAATCATCAGGCAAACAAAATCATAGCTGTTTTTACTGACGAGTTCCGTGAGGGCCTGGTCGAGGGAGGCGCGCCGCTCCCAGAACTGATCGAGGCCGTTTTCCTCAATCTGCGCCACCGCGAACCGCCAGTCGCCCTCGGTATATTCCTTGCAATCCATGGTTACGGCCTGATCCGGGGGGTAGGCTTCCAGCACGGATCCTGCGGCAAAGAATTTCTCGGAGAAGTCGTCCACGTCGATGTCGCAGGTCTCGGCCAGCCAGCGCAGGACTTCCCGGTCCACCTCGGTGGTGGTGGGGGAGGTCAGGGTGAGGGTGTCGGCGATCACCCCAGCGACCAGGCACAGGGCGGTGGACCGATCCGGGGTGAGATCGGCCTGGCGGTAGAACCTTCCGATCAGGGTGCAAGTGGATCCCACGGGCTCATTGATAAACCGGATGGGTTCCCGGGAAATCAGGCTCCCGCCGAGTCGATGGTGGTCGATGACCTCCAGGATCTGTGCCTCGTCAGCTCCGGGAACAGCCTGGGCCAATTCATTATGATCGACAAGAATGAGGCGAATCGGATCAGGGCGGGCCAGATCGGAGCGGGAGAACACACCGATCATGGTTCCCTCATGGTTGACGACAGGAAACAGGGTTTGGCGTCCGCCCTGGACAAGGTGGCGGATATTGCGGATCGGTTCCTGTTCGGAGACGGTGGAAATGTTGCGGTCGATCGCGGGAAGAATGCCCCGGGCGCTCCGAATTTGCAGGCAGGTCGTGGCGGTATCCCAAGGGCTGATGATCACGCTCACCCCATTCTCCCGGGCCCGGCTGAGCAGGGCTGGGTCGAGGTCATAACCACCGGTGATGATGAGGCAGCGCACGCCATAGTCGATGGCAAGTTCCTGAACCGTGGGCCGGTTGCCGCAGACGATGATCAGTTGTTCGGCGGGGAACGCCCTCATGTGCTCTTCGAATCCCCGGGCTTTCATCGCCCCCACCATCTGTACGAGAACTTCGTCCCGTTCAGGTGACATGGAACAGAGAAACCGGCCATTCAACACCGTGGCAATTTTTGATAAATTGGCCTCCACCCGACGGTTTCCCGCCAGATCATCGAGGTCCGGCAATACCAGTTCGAGCAACCGCAGCAGCGAGGCAATGCCGCACAGGGATCCGGTTTCTCCCACCACGGGAACGGATCGCAGTTCGTGTTTTTGCATGATATGAACCACTTCCGCTAACGCGGCATTTTCCCGGATCGTGACCACTTCGCGCCGGCAGATGCCTCCCGCGGTCGCCCGGACATGCAGGAGTCGGCGCGGGGCTGGAAGTCCGGCATGTTCGAGAACAAACTCGGTGCGGGCATTGACATCCCCGCAGCGTGCGGCTTCCACCTCGGTCCGCCCGGTTGCCTGCAGGAACCGGGCGTATCCGATCGCGGCGCAAATCGAATCGGTATCGGGATTTCGATGTCCGACAACAAAGGTGGGTGTCATGGTGTGGGGTGCCTGCCGTTCAGGACATACAGGTAGTGCAAAACACTGAGAATGTACAGCGAAGCGGTCTCGCTGCGCAAAACCAGGGGGCCGAGGGATACCATCCGGGCCCCGGCATTGCGGGCAGCGGCCAGCTCGCGGGTGCTGAAGTCTCCCTCGGGGCCAACCAGACAGGCAACCGAGCCTGGGGCTCCCCCGGGCAGTGCGGACAGCAGCTCGGGCAGGGGAATCGCATCGGGTTCGAGGGAACAGGCGATCAGCAGGTGCGCGCGGGCCAGATCGGCGAGACATTCATCGAGCCGCATGACCGGGTGGATCACCGGCAGCCAAACGCTGTGACATTGGGTGATCGCATTGATGGCTATTTTACTCCATCGATCCTGCTTGGCCTCCTCTTTGCCCGGGCGAACCCGGGCCACCGAGTGGTCGGTTACCACCGGATAAAAATCCCGGACCCCCAACTCGGTGGCCTTTTGGATCACGTAATCGAGCTTTTGTTCCCGGGGCAGGGCCTGGATCAAGGTGAGCCGGGTGGCTGGTTCGGGCACCACACGCTGCTGTTGAACCGCGAGCACGACTTCGTCCCGGTTGACCTCGGCGATTTCTGTCTCGGCTTCCCGACCTTGTCCATCGGTGACTGCGACCGGCTGCCCGACGGCCGCACGGAGGACCCGCGACACATGGTGTGATTCCTCGCGGCCGAGGGTCATCCGGTCCACGGACCAGCGGTCCGGATCGATATAGCAGCGGATCATGATCGGGGTCAGGCTTTGTGGATCACCGATTGCTTTTCGTAAAAGTCTTCAGCGATGCGTTTGGTTTCCCGGGTACGGACATACGTCCGGTCGTCACACAGGGAGGCATATTCTTCAAGCAGCTTCTTTTGCTTGCGGTCCAGCCGTTCCGGGACCTCGACCCGGATGCTGACATGCTGGTCGCCCATGTGTCCGCCGTGGACGTGACTTACCCCTTTGTGTTTGAGTCGGAACACGGTTCCCGATTCGGTGCCGGCGGGAATTTTCAGCTTTTCATACCCTTGGATGGTGGGTACTTCGATGCTCCCGCCCATGGCGGCGATGTGCATGGGCACCGGCATTTCGACGATGATGTCGTCACCATGCCGCTTGAAAAAGGGGTGCTCTTTGACATGAATCACCACATACAGATCTCCGGCCTCGCCGCCGCGGGCACCTCCCTCGCCTTTGCCGGCCAATCGCAATCGCGATCCGGTTTCCACCCCGGCGGGAATTTTCAGGGACAGGGACTTCCGCTTGCGCATCCGGCCTTCGCCCCGGCAGGCGGAGCAGGGCTGGCTGATGGTTTGTCCGTTGCCATTACAGTCGGGGCAGGTCTGGCGTACCTGGAAAAATCCGCTGCTCATGACCACCATGCCCCGCCCCCCGCATCGTTTGCAGGTTTCTTTGCGGCTGTGCTCCCCGAGACCGGTTCCTTTGCAGGTTTCACAGGCGTCCAGCAGGGTCAGGGTGATGTCCCGCTGGGAGCCGAAAACCGCTTCTTCAAATTCGATTTCCAGGTCATAGCGAAGATCGGCCCCCCGCCCGGAGGCTTCGGATCTTCGCTGCTGGCCCCCGCCAAAGAAGTCATCAAAAATACTGCCGCCCCCGCCGCCGCCGCCCATGGCGCCCATGAAGGTGCGCAGGGCCTCTTCGAGATCGATGCCGCCAAAGCCGCCGCCAAAGCCGCCCGCCCCGCGCGCGCCCCCGCCCGGCCCGAATGCGGCCGGCCCGAACTGGTCGAATCGCTGCCGTTTGGCCGGATCGCTCAGGACCTCATAGGCCTCGGAGATCTCCTTGAACTTCTCCTCGGCGTCCTGGTTTCCGGGATTTTTATCCGGGTGGTACTGGACCGCCAGCTTGCGGTAAGCCTTTTTGATCTCCTCTGCGGTGGCATTCTTGGCCACGCCGAGGGTCTGGTAAAAATCCTTGCTCCCGGCCATGTTCAGCCAGCCTTTCCGGGGCCGCTGGAAACCACCACCTGGGCCGGCCGCACCAGGTGCTGGCGAACCTTGAATCCCTTGCGGACAACCGCGACAATCTGGTCGGCGGGAATTTCCTCGGAGGGCACATGGGAAATGGCTTCATGCGCATGGGGGTCAAACACCTCCCCGGTTTCCACCGGTTCCGCTCCGTGAGACTTCAGGGCGGCAAGCAATTGATCATAAACCAGCTGAAAGCCCTGTTGGACAGCGTCGTCCGTGTCATGGTCAGCGGCGGTCTTCAAGCCCAGTTCCAGGTGGTCAACCACGGGGAGAATGTCCTCGAGGAGATCCTCGGTGGCCCGGGCGATGATGCCTTCGCGCTCCCGGACCGTGCGCTTCCGGAAGTTGTCAAAATCGGCCTGCAGCCGCAGCAGTCGGTCTTTGAGCTGGGCCACTTCCGAATCGGTACTTTCGGTGGCGGTTTCCGACGCTACGCCAGGGGCTGGCTCTGTGGGTTCCTGCGCGAGGACCGGATCCTCGGGGTTACGCGGTTCTTCTTGTGCCTGCTCGGATTTGGTCATGCTGTTCCCTACCTTTTCGTGCAATGGTTGAAATCATCCGGGGCGGGTACGCACTGCGAAAAGACAGGACACCGGCCCGGAACGAGTCGGAAACCCCTAACGCAGAATGGGGTAAATTACAAGTGCTTCGTCAGGCGGAGGCAATTTCCCGAGCTGGTTCCCCGCTCATAGGTGACCTCGTCGACGAACTTGCGGATGATAAACATACCGAGACCGCGCTGGCGCTCGTTGGCCACGTACTCATCCGGATTGACCACCTGCTGGGTGTCAAATTCGAATCCCTCGCCGCGGTCAAAAATCTCGATCACGATGTGGTCGTTGCTCTGCATGAGGTTGATGCGGAGGCCGGGATGATTGGGGTTGTTCATCGCGTTGGCTTCCCCGCCGTAGCTGTGTTCGATCACGTTTGCGCAGGCTTCGTCGACCGCCATTTCCAGTTGGGCGGATTTGAACTCCGACATACCCGAGCGAGCGCTCATGTCGATCACCGACTGGCGGATCATGCGCAGGTAACTGTAGCGGCAGGGAAGGTGCAGGGTGACAAACCCCTCGATCGGGTGCTCGCTCGGTTCGGTTGAAGTGGGTTCATTCATGATGGCTCGCGCGGCGGATCGGTTAACCGTTGAACTTGCTGACCGCCAATTGTGTATCCGGAAAAATCTGGAGAATCTTGTCGAATCCCAGCAATTCCACGATGCTGCGGATCTTCGGGGTGAGGCCGGCGAGTTTCAGGTCGCCCTGTTGGTCGCGCGCGCTCCGGGCGAACCCGATGAGGGCTCCCAGCGATGCGCTGTTAATGTAGTCCAGATTGACACAGTCCAGCACAATCCGGTTTCGGTCCTTCTCGGCCAGTTGGCGCAGGGAGGTTTCCAGCCTCGAGAAGGAGTAGGCGTCGAGTGAACCATCCAGATGAACGACGTCGATATCGCCCATGGTTTCCTGTCGTATGTGACATTCCCTCATATTGCCTCCGAACTATAGCGGGTTGTTGGCTGTATGGCAAGCAGTGTCATGTCGTCATACTGGGGGGTTTCCCCGACGAAGCGCGACATGCGTTCCCGGACATTGTGAATCAGTTGAGCGGGGCCCTGGGCGGCGGCGGCGTGGCAGGCCTCGTAAAAGCGTTCCATGCCCCACTCCTCTCCCCGGGCACTCATGGCTTCATTGATCCCGTCGGTAAAGGCCACGAGGAGATCCCCGGGCCGGAAGGGCACGGTGACTTCGGAGAGCAACGATTCAAAGGTCTCGTCATCGGTCATCCCGATGGCGGTACCCACGGATTCGATGACCCGCACATTGTGGTCATCATGCCGGACCACAAATGGCCGTTCATGCCCGGCCCGAGCCACGGTGATCTCCTGGGTATCGAGGTGGATGATGATGTAGAGCATGGTGACAAACATGTCCTCGGCGATATCCGGACTCATGACCCGGTTGATGGACCGGAGCACCTCGGCGGGGCTGAGGCTGGACGGGCTCTGGGCCCGGAGCACACTCCGGCAAACCGACATCAGCATGGCCCCCGCGATGGATTTTCCGGAGACGTCGGCGATGGCAATTCCGACATGTCGGTCATCAATGACCAGCACATCGTAATAATCGCCGCCGATCTGCTGGGCGGGTTCGTTGAAGGCGGCAATGGTGATGCCCGGCACATCCGGCAGGGACCGGGGCAACAGGGAACTTTGGATCTGGCGGGCCAGATTCAGGTCGGTGTCGATTCGCCGTTTTTCATCCAGGGTATCCCGCAGCCCGGCATAGTAGACGGCCGCCGAGGCCTGGTCGGCTAGAGCTTGGAGCAGGTTCAGATCGGTTTGGAGGAAGGCCTTGCCATCGATCCGGTTCACCACGGTGATGACCCCGAGCACCCGCTGGTGAAATCGCATGGGGACCAGCATGATGGACTGGATCTTCAAAAAATCGATTTCGTGCTGCGGCACCTGGGCATCGGACTCGGCATCGGCAATCAGGATGGGGGCCCCGGTGTCGGCCACTTGGCCCACCAGTCCCTCGCCCAGGGCAAACGGCGCGGTTTTCACCAGGGTTTCAACATGCCGGGACCGGCTGACCGGGCCTTCGGTTTCTTTGCGGACAACCTGATGCAGGGGGGGGAAGATGCCGGAGACCGCGCAAGCTTCAAGATTTTCGGTTTCCCGTTCGAGCAGGTAGATGGCCCCGGCGGAGGCCCGGGTGGTGCGCAAGGCATAAAACAGAACCCGCTTGAGCAGCAGGTCGGGTTCGATTTCCTCCGCCTCCGCGAACACTTCGCCAACATCGTGCACAAATCCGAAAATGACCTCCTTCTCCTGGAGTAAACGGTCATTGAGCCGCCGCTGTTTGTGCCAGCGAAAGTACATGAAAGCCCCCCCCGAGACGAGGAGGAGCTGGGTCAGTGCGGTGAACAGGACGAATAGGTTGCTGGCCTGAAAAGAGGCGTCAGTCATGATCGTGTGGGCGGGGTCTCCGACTTCTTTTGCACATCTTCGCGCAGGTAGGTCAGGACATCCTTGAATTTGGGGAGATTATCCGGGTTGATTTCACAGAGCTTCTCGTGAGCTTCGAGCATGGTCTGGGCTCGCTCCAGTTGGGATTCCGAGGGCTGAAGGGGGGCGAGGTTGTCCGAGTCCCGGGGTATCATGTCGGTGGGGGTGGCGCCCGCTTCGAAGGCCTGGATGATCTGGTCGAGTCCGAGGGTGGCCAGGAGCCCCCGGGTCCGCGGGGACAGGTTGTATAAAATCACCACCCCGCCATTGGCGCGCTTCATGCGGGTCGCCACCCCGGCGAGCACGCCCATGAAGGTGCTGTCCATCCCGATGCAGGCGGTCATGTCCAGCAGCATGCGCTGGATCTCGCGTTGCATGCAGTCATCCGCGAATTGTTTCAATGCGGAGCTGACTTTGAAAGAACCCCTTCCTTCGATGCGGACAAAGGCATCGCGATCCTTCAGGGCAACCAAAGCCCGGTCCGTTGACGGTGTTCCGGGACTTGCGGTCAAATGACGTTCCTCATCCAGTGGTGCATGGTCATGTTGAGCCTTGGCACCGCGTCTCCGGTGAAATCAATCCGCAGTGCCCCTTCAAGGCATGAAACCTAGCAATGTACGCAACAACTGTCAATCAACCGCATGGTGCGGAAGGGTTTTCCGATTCGTCTTCTTCGCGTTCGAATGCGGTTGTTGATACTGCTTCCCGGTGGCTCTGAATGATGAGAGCGAATTCTCCCCGGGGTTCCTTGGCGGCAAACGCGTCCAGCCAGCCTTCCACGGTCTTCCATCCCGTCTCCTCAAATTTCTTGGTCAGCTCACGGGCCACAAAGACATCGGCGTCCGGGCACAGGGTTTGAACATCCTTCAACAGCTTGGTGACCCGGTAGGGCGACTCGTAAACCACGACCGGGCAACCGGCGGCGAGCAGGCGGGCGAGCGCTTTTTTTCGTTTACCCGGCTTGACCGGGGGGAATCCCCCAAAGACAAAGGCGGTCTCCTCCAGGCCCGCGAGGGCGATTGCTGTCGCGACTGCACTGGGGCCCGGTGCGGCGGTGATGGGGATCTCCGCCTCCCGGCAGGCCCGGACCATGCGCGCGCCCGGGTCGGAGACCCCGGGCATTCCCGAATCCGTGACCAGGGCCACCACCGCGCCCCCGCGCAGCCGGTCCAGCACCGGATCAATGCGCCCCGCTTCATTGAACTTGTGATAACTCCACATCGGGGCATGGATGTCATACCGGTCGAGCAGCCGCCGGGTGATCCGGGTGTCCTCGGCGAGGATCAGATCCGCCGACCGCAAGATCTCGAGCGCCCGCACGGTGATGTCGCCAAGGTTTCCGATCGGGGTCCCGACCAGGTAGAGCCCGGCTTCGGGTTTCGCGGGATCTTCGACAGCAGTCATCCGGGCACTGTATCCATCAGATGGATTTCTGTCGAATGGGTTGGTGGGGTCGTTGGTCAGAAGGGAGGCTCTTCATCAAACTCACGGGGTGCATCAAAGTCATCGGTCCCCGGGGGGGGCTCTTCGTCGGTCACCCGGGTGCCGCTATCCGCCGGTTCCAGTTTCCAGCCAACCAGATTGTTGAAGTAACGCCCGTTGTATTCCCGGCCGCGGATATCGAAAGCAACCTTGATCTTTTGCCCTGCGGCAACCGTGTCGAGCAGGCCAACTTTTTCCTGCAGAAACTCGAGGTTGATGTCCTGAGGGTACTTCCCGTCTTCCACCGTCACCACCACTTCGCGCTTGGTAAAGCCGCTGGAAAAGGTTTGTGGTTCCTGAATGAGTTTGATGGTTCCTGTCAATTCGTATGCCATGGGGTCTCCTGACGGTTGAATCGGGGCAGTATTGAACAGCTTGCCCGGTAATTCAAGGCGCAGATGAACAGGCCTGAATTTGGGGTCAAAGCAAGGGCGCAGCCAACCGCTTCCCTGATTGCCTGCGCCCTTCTGGTTTCGATCCTTTTCCTACATGAATTGCAGGTCGAGGGCCTTGCGGGAAGACTTGGGTTTCGGAACCTGAACGGTCAAGATTCCGTCATCGAGCCTTGCCTGCATCCCGGCGGAATCCACGGGGCCGGGAAGGGTGAGGGCCCGCTGGAAGCTGACCCGCTGGTGTTCCACGCGGGTGAAACCGCCCGACTGATCCTCGTTCTCATTTTGAACCGTACCGGAGACGGTGAGGGTGCGATCTTCCACATTCACATTGAGGTCGGACTTGTCCTTGCCCGGGACTTCCATGGTGATGGTATAGTGATCGCCATCATCGGTCAGATTCATCGCAGTATCCGCCCCAAGGGTGGCTGGGTCGCTAAACGCCGGAAGCCCGGTGTGAAATCTTTGACGCGACGAGGCGAAGAGTTGTTCCATCTCTGCCTGCATTCGCTGTAACTCCACAAACGGGTTCCAGTCGTCCGCGAAAGGATCCTGGGTTGGAGAGAGCTGGGGGGCGACTCTCTGTGGTTGGGCTTGCCCCAGCAGTGTCTTGTCAGGCAGCCCCGGATCCGGTGGCGTTGCCCCCGCGATGGCCGGGGTTGAAGTCGGCTGCAGCGTTGCCACCTGTCGGTGCATCCGGTAGAGGAAGTAGCCCTGCACCGTTACTGCGGCGATCAGGGTTACGACCAACCCGGACAAGAGTATCTGTCTTTGTTTTGGTTGGTTCGTTTGCATGATTCGCTCCTTTCATTTATTGCCTCATGCTTTGAAAGACTTAGAGGCAACGCGGAGCGACTGCGTTCAAACCGAAATCCGGGAATCGGGCTGATTCCTGACATCGGTTTGATCGGGATCCGGGAGTTCGACATCGGCGGCCAGGAGGAGGTGGTCCGAGGGATAGTTCTCGTTTGGCAAGGGCGATCCGACCTCTTCCCGCGAGGGCAAGGGCCGTACCGATTTTGCCGTCCATTCGGGAGAGAGCCAGATATAGTCCAGGGTGTCGCAAAAGGGCGGGGCATTCCGGACCTGGGCATAATTGGTGAAGGCGGGTTCACGGCCGAGCACCTCGGCATATGCACTGCGGTATCCGCGCGGAAGGTCTGGCCGCCAGGGATCGCGGGGAAGGCATGCGGGGTAATCCGGCGATTCGCTGGACATCTTTCCGGTGGTGATCAGGTTGTAGTGGTCTGTACCGGGGCGGATGTTGAAGTCACCGGTCACGATCAGGGGGCATGCTCCGGCAAGTGACTGCATCCGCTGCATGAGCATGGCGAGATGGATGGTCATGACCTGCCCGACAAAAAATACGCAGGGCATGTGATAGTTCCCGACACAGAACGAGACCCGGGTTTGACGATCCTGCAGCCGGGTGAAGATCAGCTGGTTGAATCGCCGCTGGGCGAAAAATTGCGGGTGTTCGAGATGGATCCGGGAGGTCATTCGCCGGGTGATGGCATGGGCCCAGTTGCGGGCGGTCACCGTCCAGTGCCGCAACCATGACCAGTCCCGTCCGTCGCTCAGCCGCTCGATCCGGACGGTTTCCAGCGAGTACCTGGCCCGAGGAATGGCGGTGGCAACCCCCATATAGCCACTTTTCCGCCCAGCGTAGAGGGCGGTGATAAGGTGGTAATCGTGTGCTGCAAAAAACGAGTGCAGCTCACCCGCCCAACTGGTGGAGACTTCCTGCAGGCAAAGAATCGATCCCCGCGCCACTTCTCCGGTCAGTGCATCGAGAATTTTCGGCAGGCGTACCTTTGATTTCAGGTCCCGGGGTTGGCAGGAGGTGAAATAGTCCGGCCGGGCCAGCCGACTGGAGAGCAGGTTGTAGGTGACAATGCGGTGGGTCATGTGCGGCCAGCGTAGGCGATCGGTCGGTTGGATGACAGCGGAAAGAATGTTCCGCCGGAAAGGGGCCGCGGAACGGCATTGCCGGGGACGGGGTGGGATGCGTGGCGCGTACCTCTGGTGCGCGTGCTGTTGTTCTACGCGGGCCGGAGGCCCACGCTACGTTTTGTTTGGAGTTGCCGACATTGTTGCCTGGGATGGATTTGGGTACGTAGCGCGTACCTCCGGTGCGCGTGCTGTTGTTCTACGCGGGCCAGAGGCCCACGCTACGTTTTGCGTGGAGTTGCCGACATTGTTGCTTGGGATGGATTTGGGTACGTAGCGCGTACCTCCGGTGCGCGTGTGGTTGTTCTACGCGGGCCGGAGGCCCACGCTACGTTTTGTTTGGAGTTGCCGGCTTTATTGCCTGGGATGGATTTGGGTACGTAGCGCGTACCTCCGGTGTGCGTGCTGTTGTTCTACGCGGGCCGGAGGCCCACGCTACGTTTTGCGTGGAGTTGCCGGCATTGTTGCTTGGGAGGGGTTTGGGTACGTGGCGCGTACCTCCGGTGCGCGTGCTGTTGTTCTACGCGGGCCGGAGGCCCACGCTACGTTTTGTTTGGAGTTGCCGGCATTGTTGCCTGGGATGGGTTGGGGTACGTAGCGCGTACCTCCGGTGCGCGTGATTTCCTTCACATTGGCTCTTCGCTGAGGTTGCGGTCCAGCCAGCGAGACTTCCAGGATGTACATCGAGAATTGGAAAGACCGGCATGCCCGGGATTCTCGGCAATATACCGACGGAATGCGTCGAGTTCCCTTCGGTTCCTCACCAGTCTGTCATAGGATTCAGGCTGCCAGAGCTTCCCTTGCTTTGATAGTAACTTCGAGACCTGATTCGATAGATAGCTCTTGATGGACTTCATAATGGTTTCCAGGGAGTGATCGGGATACGGCAGTACAAGCCAGTGGACATGATTTGGCATGATGACTCCGTCGCCACAGGCCAATCGCGTTCCGTCAAAAAAGGTTAACGCGGATCTGACCAAGAGCTGGACCTCTGAATTACGGAGCAGGCAGGAACCATGGCACTGGTCGAGTTCGGTGTGGAGTCTGCGGGCTTGCTGTCGCTCAAATGCGCTGCGTTCTTTCTGTGGTAACGCGAGATAGCGATTCATCTCATCTTTATTGCGCAAAGAACCTTGTATGCCATGAGCGATCAGCCACTGGGTTCTCTCATGTTTCCATTGTCTCAGGACTGGGGCGGGAATTGAGTCGGCCAGTCGAAAGGTGACAAAATATGTGCAGCCATCCTGCCGCCAATGAGGGAGGTTACGCCGATATACCTTGACTTTCTCATGATGATTGAAGGGCTGAAATGTATGACCGACCATGGTCGTATGATAATCAGGCCACAAGCTAGGGAAAAGGCTTTTGAAGGATACCTGTATGCACCAACGTCTGTGTGCCGGAGGAAAATGTCGCGCGTACCTCCCGTGTGCGTGCTGTTGTTCTACGCGGGCCAGAGGCCCACGCTACGTTTTGTGTGGAGTCGCCGATTTTGTTGCCGGGGAGGTGGTGCGCTATGTCGGTGGAAAAACCGTGTCCTGTCTTTTTGCGCATCTCTCCGCCGGGGCATCTCGCGGTGCACCCTGGAAGGGGCTGGCTATTTGAGGTTGGCGGCTTCCGCCACCGCCCTTACCACCGCCTCGGCAAGGAGCCGGTTGCCGTCGTGGTTGAAGTGGGAAAAATTATCGCTGTAAATGGTGATGGGGGGGTCACCGAGGTAGTCTGTAAGGTTGACAATGGGTACCCCGGCTTCCCGCAGTGCGGGAATTTCGTTGGTGAAGTAAGCGTAACCTTCGGAGAGGGGACGGTAGAATTCTGAGTCGGGATCATCCGTATAGGCGTTGTCCTTTTCCCAGTCGGTCAGGGTTCGGGTTCCCGGGAAGTACTGGTTGGGTTGCAGGCCGTGCAGGTAGGGAATCCCGCGGGCCCGGATCATCCCATTCAAGGTAATCCCTGCCCGGCGCCAGACCGCCGCCGATTCCGCCATCGCCGCCTCGAAGCTGTCCGTGGTCCAATGAAGGGGGCCGGTCTGCGGGTAGGTCAGATGGCCCTCGCTGAGCTCGGCCATTCTCGCCTCCAACTGAACCGCGGCCTCGGCTTCCAGAAACTCGGCACGGTCATCGAGACGTTCGATGATCAACCGGCCCAGGGCCGATTTGTAGAGACGGTTCTTCATCAGGGCCGCAGCCCGGTTCGCCCGGGCCTCTCGAAGATCCACGATGGCCAGCTTGGCCCGCATCACCTCCGGGTCCTGGTCCGGCATGGGGGAGATGGAGAGCCAGTTCCAGGGGTAGGATGGCTCGATATGGTTGTTCAGGGCGTTGTTTTGGAAAAACAGCATCTCGTTGACCCCGTCGATGTTGATGACCAGATCCGGCCGCAAGCCGAGAGCATCGTGATAGGCGAACGCGATCAACTGCTGGGGCTGTTTGTACCCACCCTGGCACAGGGGAACAATCACCACCTTGCGCCCGGCAATCTGCGGCAGGGCCTCCAGCCCGGCTTTGAGGTGCTCGCCGCCGAGGATGCATAACTGCGCGGCCACCGAACCGCCCAGCACCGCAACCACATATTCATTGGTGTCGGCGGGCTGATAGACCGCCTCGACCTCGCTGAAAAATCCGGAGCGGTTGTTTCGCTGTCCCTTGTGGGTCTGGCTCAAGTCGAAGTTGGAGATGTAGCCCAGGTAGGGATGCAGGGCGAGGGCGGGATGGCGATAGGTTTTCTGTTCGCCCGGCCGGGCCAGCTCGCGCAATTCCTGCTTGTAGGCCTTCAGCACCGGTCGTGCGTAAGGAAAGGTTCCGGTTTGCTTCCACAAGAGGGCGGCGGTGATCACTTCGAGCAACAGCAGGCACACCACGATCGAAACCCCTGAGACCATGAGCTGGCGGGACATCCCGGAACGATGACCAGGTGCGGCGTTGGCTGGATTGGGGCGTTGATGGGGCAAGGATTCAGACGGTACCGATCTGGTGAGGTTTGTCAATGCGGCCCTGCCCTGGGGACCCTGCATTTTCTTCGTGCTTTGAAGCACCGGTTTGCGGTATAAACCACGGCTTCATTCAACAAGAGGAGAATACACCATGGCAAAAATTGATTTCGGCGGAACCAAGGAAACGGTTGTTACCCGCAAGGAATTTCCACTTTCAAAAGCGAAAAGCGTCCTGAAGGGCGAAACCATCGCGATCATTGGCTACGGCGTACAGGGTCCGGCGCAGGCGCTGAATCTCAAGGATAACGGGTTCAAGGTTATCATTGGCCAGGCCAAGCGCTTCAAGAAGGATTGGAACCGTGCGGTCAAGGACGGGTGGGTGCCGGGCAAGACCCTGTTCGATATCGAAGAGGCGGTTGCCCGCGCGACGATTGTTCAGCTTCTGGTTACCGACGCCGCCCAGATGAAGGTCTGGCCCATGGTGAAAAAGAATCTGAATCCCGGCGATGCCCTGTATTTTTCCCACGGGTTCTCGATTGTCTACAAGCGCCTGACCAAAATTGTTCCCCCGAAGGATGTCGACGTGATCATGGTGGCGCCCAAAGGTTCGGGACTGAATGTCCGGCGGAATTTTCTTTCCGGTGCGGGTATTAACTCCAGTTACGCGGTCTTTCAGGATGCCACCGGTCGTGCGGAACAGCGTTGTCTCGCCCTGGGCATCGGGATCGGGTCCGGTTATCTTTTCCCCACCACCTTTGAACACGAGGTGACCAGCGACCTGACCGGGGAGCGGGGCATTCTCATGGGGGCCCTTGCCGGGGTGATGGAGGCCCAGTATGAGGTGCTGCGTAAAAACGGTCACAGCCCGAGTGAAGCTTTCAACGAAACCGTGGAGGAGTTGACCCAGAGCCTGATCCGTCTGGTCGATGAAAATGGCATGGATTGGATGTATGCCAATTGCTCGGCCACCGCGCAGCGCGGAGCGCTTGACTGGAAACCGAAATTCAAGAAAGCCACCCTCCCGGTGTTCAATGATCTGTACCAGGCGGTGAAATCCGAGAAGGAAGCCCGCCGGGTCATCAAGGTCTGCGGCGCCCCGGATTACCAGGTGCGGCTCAAGGAAGAGCTCGATGCCATAGGCAACTCGGAAATGTGGAAGGCCGGCAAGGCGGTCCGTTCCCTCCGGCCGAAAACCGCCAAAGCGGGCAGCTACGATGCCAAGGCCAAGGGCGTCGGCGGCCGGGCCGCAAACTAACCGCTGGGCAAACGCGCTCACATGCAACCGGGGCTCCAGGCTGGAGCCCCGGTTTTTTGTGCCCCCCTCCCACTTTTATTTTCGGGTAATGGTGGTAGAATGTCTCGCCAACAAGGAGGGAACATGAACGGTTCAGACCATGCATCCGCGATCACGATCCGCAAGTCCAGCGACCGTGGCCATGTCGATTTTGGCTGGCTCGAGAGCCGCCACACCTTTTCTTTCGGTGACTATTATCACCCCCAGCAGATGGGATTCCGGTCGCTTCGGGTGATCAATGAGGACCGGGTCGAGCCGGGGCGCGGTTTCCCTTCCCATCCCCACCGGGACATGGAGATTTTCAGTTATGTTCTCGAAGGGCAGCTTGAGCACAAGGACAGCATGGGCAACGGACGGGTTTTAAAGCCCGGTCAAATTCAGTTGATGAGCGCGGGTTCCGGGGTGACCCACAGCGAGTTCAATCCCAGCGATTCCGAGGGCATCCATTTTCTCCAGATCTGGATTCAGCCCGGTAAGAAGGGGTTGACGCCAAGCTACACCGAGTGGCATCCCCGCCCCGAACAGGATGAAGACGCCAAGGTGCTGGTGATTTCCCCGGATGGCCGCGATCAGTCCGCGGTTATTCATCAGGATGCCGAGGTCTACCGAATCCGCCTGACCAAGGGGCGTGCCGTTACCCACGACCTGGCGGACGGGCGCGGGGCCTGGATTCAGATCATGCGGGGTTCGCTCACCCTCAATGGCGTAGCCTTGGGGCCGGGGGACGGTGCCAGCACCGAAAAAGCCGGAGCCCTGACCCTGACCGCAGAAGAGGATGCGGAGGCACTGTTGTTTGATCTTAAGTAGTCTGGGGCGGAGGCAATACCTGGGCAGTTTGAGGTCAGGGCAGTGATACCCCGAGTCGATAAAGAGTCATGGCCGAGGTGTTTGTAGTGGAAATAAGCAAATCACTGCCGGAACCGGATCTTTGAGGTTCAATGGGAATCCATAGCGGAGTGGCCCCGGTCAGGTTCGTGGTGAAAAAGGCTTGGTAGATCCGATTGGATGAGGAATCTGACAGCCACAAATGCACGCCACCTTCTTGCCGTAAAGTCCCGACAGGTGGCAAAAGTGATCCCGAATCATTGGGGTTCGTATCTGCAATATACTCCTCCAGGTCGGTCATCCAGTCTGAATCAGAGTTTCCGCTATTGATTTCCACCGGGCTTAACCCGGATTCGACAGTTACCGCCTTAACCCGACAAATTTTCGGGTTGTTTTTGTGAAATCACTTGTAAATCGTCGCTTGAATTTCTGAAACGCGATGTAGTGGAGAATTGGGGGGTTGCGCGAATCGGCTGGCGGTTTGAACATGAGGTCATGTTTTTACGATCCAACCGCAAACGGACCAACGGCGAAACCTATGAATACTGGACGCTGGTGGAATCTGTGCGCACCTCACGCGGCCCGCGCCAGCGAACGGTTGCCACGCTGGGAAAGTTGCCGGGACTTGACGAGGACGAGCGGGCTGGATGGGAGGAGATCACTCGCCTGCTCGACGGAAGGGGTCGACCGCAGGCCGACCTCTTTGAAGAGCCCTGCCCGCCTCCTCCGGAGTGGGCGCAGGTCGACCTGGCTGGAGTTCGCGTAGAACGGGTCCGTGATTTTGGGAGCGTGTATGTGGCCCTGGCCCTATGGCGGCGTCTCGGCCTTCACCGATTTTTTGAAGACCATGTCCGGTCCGGACGTGAACAGATCGACTGGGCAACGGTCGCGTGTATCCTGAGCATCGGGTCGTTTTGTTCACAGGGATCGGAGCTGGCGTTAAGCGATTGCTGGTATCGCAAAACCGCTTTGGACGACCTTCTGGGGGTCGATGCTGACGATGTATATGACAACCGTCTCTATCGGGGCCTTGATGAGCTGCTTCCGCTTCGTGAGGATCTGTTCACTCATCTTCGGGAACGCTACGAAAGTCTGTTTGGCGCCCGCTTCGAGTTCCTCCTCTACGACATCACCAGCACCTACTTTGAAGGCCAGTGTGAACGGAATCCTCAGGCGCAGCGGGGATACAGCCGGGATAACCGCTCCGACTGTAAGCAGGTCTGTATCGGCCTGGTGGTCACCCCCGAAGGCCTTCCTCTGGCGTATGAAGTCTTCGCGGGCAACCGTGCCGATGTCACCACGGTCGAAGACATCGTGGATCTGATGGAAAGCAAGTATGGGCGTGCACAGCGGATCTGGGCGATGGACCGGGGCATGGTCAGCGAGGACAACCTGGACTATCTCCGGGAGCGAGATGCTCTGTATATCGTCGGCACGCCGAAAGCCCGGCTGAGGAAGTTCGAGACAGAGTTGCTGCAAGCCGATGACTGGCATGCCGTGGAAACCGGCGTGGAGGTTAAACTGGTCGACCATCCCGACAGACAGGGGCAGGAACGATACGTTCTGTGCCGAAGCCTTGCGCGTCACGAAAAGGAAGCGGCGATGCTCAACCGCCAGCGCGATCGGCTGCGAACCAAGCTTCTGCAGATCGATGCCTCACTGAAGAAGCGTCCCCAAAAGCTTGAGGCGGTGGGCAGACGGATCGGCAAATGGATGGGGCGCAATACCGCAGCCGAGAAGGTCTTTGAGGTGGAGGTCATCGCCGAGTCCGGCCTGGCCGTTGGGTTGTGTATCGAAGAAGACGAAAGCAAGCTGGACTGGGCGCAGGCATCCCAGGGGGCGTATTTACTCAGAACGAACTGTCAGGAAGCCGATCCGGTAAAACTCTGGAAATGGTACATCCACCTGACCGAAGTGGAGGATGCCTTTCGAACGAGTAAATCTGATCTGGGCCTGCGCCCGGTGTACCACCAGCGCGAAGACCGGGTGCAGGCCCATATCCTGGTCTGCTTCCTCTCTTTGGTGCTGTGGCGGAGCCTGGAGATGTGGATGAAATCCAAAGGGTTGGGAACCTGTGCCCGTAAGGCCCTCAAGGAGCTCGAAACCATCCGCTCCATGGATGTAATCCTTCCGGTAAAAGACAAAGCAGAGGTCCGTCTGAGACTGGTCGCCAAGCCCGAAAAACTGGCGGCTGATCTGCTGGCTTATCTGGACCTGAAACTACCTTCCCGTCCAAAACAAATCGAAAATGTAGTGGAGAAAACAGGTGGGCAGAGGTCGAGTTGCTTAGGAAATATCGAATTTTAACCCCGTAACTGTCGAACTTGGGTTAAGTCTTGTTGAACTTCCCACCAATTGGGAATGTGATCTCCATCGGAGTCGGCCGGTTCCGGGCCTTGATATTCATAGGCTCCCATGTCTACCGCGTGGTGAACAATGCGGGGAGCACCGTCCAGGTCCAGCGCCACTTCGGTGTTCAGATTGTTCCCGGTGTCACGACAAGGGGAGTCTGGCGAAAGATGAAAATCCGTCTCGGAAACAAAGTGGGGGTCATTGGTGATGCAGTACTCCGTCTTCCCCGAGATCGGGGCGGGGACTCGACAATACTTGAAATCTCCCCAGAGATAAGTGGGGTCCCAGGTATTCCCGTAGAGGATTGAATTGATGGTCTGCCCCCCCCAAGCGCCATGTGATTGATTGTATAGAATGTTACCGTTTTCAAATTGACTGGCGTGAACGGCCGAACCGGCATGCAGGTTGCTATAGATCAGGCATTGAACCAGTTCACTATAGAGAGCCGCACTGCCATACCCGAGTCCTCCGTAATTGTCGTTTCGTGCGGTATTCCCGAATAGTTGGCTATTTTTTACATAACAACCCTGCACGCCCCCACCTTCCAGAGCCCGGTTGTAGGCGATCTTCGAGTCGGTAACCGTGCCGAACCGCACTCCAGCTCCACAGTACTCGGCGCTGTTGCTGATAATCGTGCAATCGGTAACAAGAGACGAAAACTGACTGTTGACGGCATGTTCTCCCGCCCCACAAATTGTGAACCCTTGGAGAACGGTGTTGGTGCCCAGACGTACCAGGTTGAAGTGCGAGGTGGCCGTGGCTTGAATGATCGTCTCCTCTGGTCCGTTGACACCGTAGAGATGTACAGGGTGATCGATCACCAGTGTCTGGGTTTGCACATAGATACCATTGGAGACCATGATCAATGAGCCTGCCTGGGTGATGGAATCAATGGCCGGTTGAAGGTTGGTTGCCGCAGTCATCCAGCTTGAGTAGGGAGGCGTCGCGTTGGTTCCCGACCGGGCCACATAGAGGATTTGTCGGTTCATAACAGAAAGCGTAAGGCTTGTTGTCACGCCTTCCGGGTGAGACTGGCTGTATGCTTGCAGTGAAATTTCATGGTTCCCCGTGGATTCAAATACGTGTTGAAGAACCCTTCGATTCACCGCAGCGATCTCTGAATCAATCCGCCAGATCAAAGATGTGGGCTGTCCCTGAACATCCGCTTGTACAGTAACCGGATACCCGGTGGATACGGGAAGGGAGTGGGTTCGAATGGAGCACTGGAGGTTATTGCTGCCGGATACATTCAACGGCTCATCGCAACCGATGGAAGGCAAGGAGCCCCATACCTCACCGTCTATGTCCGTACCCATAGTAAAGGATGGATCTCCCATGCCGCGGCAAGGGGAGTCGGTGGCAAGGTGGCGATCGTCCAGGAGCCGTGGGTGGTTCGTGATGTTGTTGTTACCCCCCGGGTGGGGAACGGTACAACAAAAAGAAAGGTCACCCCTGAGGTAGTTGGAGCCTCTGGCTGCACTATTGTCGTAGATGATGCTGTTGATCGATGTGGCATTATAAACACCGCCGCCAAATTGAGCATCATTTCCCTGCACGGTTGTATGGATCAAAGTTGACCATGTTGCGCCACCGCCATAAATGGCTCGGTTGCCAATCAGGGTGGAGTTGACCACAGTACCGGCGTAAGCCCCGCCCCCAAATTTGCTGCTATTATAGGCAAGAACAGAGTTCGATACGATGCAGTCAGCAACCCCACCTCCCTGGTCTGCCGGACAGCAGTTATAGGGCCCGATGCATACGTTTTCGAGGGCAAGGTTGGGGGCGGCATTGCTGATAATCTGACACCGGTTCAAGGTGCTATCGTATGCGCCACCACCGATTGCCGCCCGATTATTGATCAGTGAGCAGAGGATCAAATCGCTTGCTGCGACCCCTCCACCACTTGCATATGGAGCCTCATTTTCCGTGAATTGACACTGTTCGGCATGAACGCCGTAAGCCCCACCTCCCAAAGAGGAATAGGTACTTATGCCTCCGAATATATAGTTCGACCAAACCCTGCAATTCTGGAGATTCCCACCATAGACACCTCCCCCAGCGCTCTCGTAATACCCCAAAATGAGAATACCGTTATAGTGAATCCAGCAGTTGGATAATGTGGCCGATGGTTCACACCAGGCGCCCGCGCCCTGATAATCTTCATCCAGGTTGCCATCATAGAGTACACCCGAATTAAGGGTGAAGCCCACGAGTTGGGCGTTAGACCCAAGGTAAGCACATCGTATCGATTGTTCGTTCCACCCTGAAATGATCGTCCATTCCGGCCCCTGAACACTTTGGACGGTGATCGCGTTGGTGATGGCAATTCGATTGATGGTGGTTCCAACAACAACCCGACCGCCTGACTGGTACAGTCCATTCGTCACCAGAATCAGGTCGTGATCGGAACTGATGTCGATGGCGGACTGAATGTCATGAGCGGCATTGCTCCAGCAGTCATAGGGTGGGTTTGGTGCAGGACTGTTGGTCCACACATACAGGGTGGCTCCTGAGGCCGATTCGATACTCAATAGCCATGCCCATAGGGCTAGCATTCCGCCGCGATGCCACCAGTGCATACATGGAGTATAGAGGTGGGTTGTGGCATAGTGAAGTGTATTTCCCCTCCCATCAACCGCCTTGACGCTAGGACGGAGGTATCCGATAACCTTTGGGAGATGAAAGGGAATACCATCCATGGCGGCTAAACAACGAGGATTGGGGCGGGGGCTTGGGGCTTTGATTCAGGACGCATCCGGCGCTTCGGCTCCGGCCGAATCGGGGCGTGACGGTACCGCGGCAGAGCCGACGGTGCGGGCCAGGGTTGCGGAGATTCGCAAGAGTCCATGGCAACCCCGGCACCGGTTTGAAGAGGAGGCTCTGTCCGAATTGATCGAATCCGTTCGCGAGCGGGGGGTGCTTCAACCCCTGCTGGTTCGTAAGCTGGAGGATGGGTTTGAGCTGATTGCCGGTGAGCGCCGCCTCCGCGCGGCCCAGGAGGCCAACCTCAAGGATGTGCCGGTGGTGATCATGGAGGTGTCCGATCAGGAGGCGCTGGAAATCGCTCTGGTGGAAAATCTGCAGCGCTCCGATCTCAACCTGATGGAAGAGGCGGAAGGCTACCGGATGCTGGGTGAGACGTTCCGGATGACCCAGGAGCAGATTGCCCAGAAGGTCGGTAAGGCCCGCCCCACCATTGCCAACGCCTTGCGTCTTCTCGATCTTCCCGACGGGGTCAAACAGTTGGTCGCAGAGCGTCGCCTCACCCCCGGCCATGCCAAGGCGCTGCTGGGGTTGGAGATTCCCCAGGAGCAGGAGCTGCTTGCCCGCCGGGTGGTCAACGAGGATATTTCGGTCCGATCACTCGAGCGGATTGTTGCCCAGGCTAAAAAGGCACCCCGCAAGCAGCGGGCCGCCAAGGACGATGTCCCCCTGCGCCACCTGCATGATCTGGCCGAGCAGATGCAGGGGCTGTTTGGAACCTCGGTGCGCATCACCCCCAGCCGGACCCTTGCCAATGGAAAGAAGGCCAAGGGCGTGGTGGAGATTGATTTCTATTCCGCCGACGAGCTGGATCGGCTGATCAGTGTTCTGGGTCTGCAGGAAGAGCTGTGACCGCCCCCAGCCCCTACCGGCGCCGCCGCTGGTTTCATCGATATCGCGCATTGTTTCCGGTGATGAATCTGTGCGCGGTGGCCCTGCTCCTGTTGCTGGGCGTTCAGTCCGGGGTGGCCGGGACGATGATGGAGGGCTTTCGCGGTCGGATTGCTCCGGATTGGCTCGCGGTGATTCTTTTTTTTATGACCTATGTGTTCGGGTTGACGGCGGCCCTGTTTCCCTTCTACTGGATCGAGCACTGGTTGACGGCAGGGGATCGCGACGGGCGGGATGAAGCACCTTCCGAAGGGAGCATGGTGATTTCTCTCAGCCAGCTTGGGGTCGACTGGTTGGTTGGCTCGGTGATGATGACCGCGTTATATGGCGCGTGGAGTTTGCTGCCGGGCTTGTGGGTGGGTCCTGTCTTTTTGTTGCTGGTGGTGCTTTCAGGCCTGAATCATCCCCTGCTGATTGAATGGTCCATGCACCGCATTCCCGACCAGGCGCCCTGCGAGGATCGGTCGTTCTGTGAGGGACTGCTGGAGGTGATGAAGCCGTTGGGGGTCTCGCTGGCCGGTTGCCGTGAATGGAACGATGAAACACAGGATCTGCCGGTTCCGGCCCCGGGCGTCATCCTCCAGGGCCGATCTCCGGTGACCGTCTATTTCCCCGGCACCGTTCACCGCACCTGGCCGGTCCGCACCCTGATCGCCGCTGCGACCCATCAACTGCTGGTGAAACGGTCCGGGATCGCAAGCTGGCGCATTCTGCTGGATGCCGCCCTCGCCACCGGCTTGTTTGTGATCGCCCGGATGGCCGCGATGATCGGGCTGGGAGTCGAATCGATTCTTCCCGAACAGATGCCGATTCCCCTGGCTGCGGCGACCCTCCTGCTGGTAGGGATTCGCCCGGTGTCCTACTTGATCAACAGTTTCTGGATCTACCGCACCGATCGTGTCACCGTCAGGCTGCTCGGGAGCATTTCCCCGGTGGTGGACCTGATCCGGAGAACTCGAAAACTCAACGGTGATCCGGCCTTGCTTCCGGTCTGGATTGAGGCATTCGGTTTCGATGGCCCTTCCGCATTGCGACGGATTCGTCGGCTCCGCGCGGCCCTGATTTTGCCCTCAAAGTGAGACACGCCCGGGGTGCGAAGTGTGCCGAGTGTGTCACGGTGTCTCACCGAACCTCGGGTAAATCCCCGCCACTGTCGGCCCGGAAATAGTTGTTATCCATTCACTGTGAGTGTGTAACGATAATTCCATGCCTGGCCTGTCTCCTTCTTGGCATGTCCCTTGCTCTATCGATCTGTAGAACAAACTTTCATTACAAGGAATTCAGCCATGTCAAAAGTTTTAGGAATCGATTTAGGAACAACCAACTCATGTATGTCGGTCATGGAGGGCGGGGAGCCGGTCGTGGTGCCCAACGCTGAGGGCGGGCGCACCACCCCATCGATCGTTGCCTTCACCAAAAGCGGGGAGCGTCTGGTGGGTCAGGCGGCCAAGCGCCAAGCGGTGACCAATCCCAATAACACGGTGTTTTCCATCAAGCGCTTCATGGGCCGCAAGTACGAGGAAGTACAGGGCGAGCGAGCCCGGGTCCCCTATGAGGTGGCCAAGGCGTCGAACGGCGATGCCCACGTCAAGGTGGGAGACAAGGTCTATTCCCCCCCGGAAATTTCCGCGATGATTCTGCAGAAGCTGAAAGCGGATGCCGAAGCCTATCTCGGCGAGACCATCACCCAGGCCATTGTCACGGTGCCTGCGTACTTCAATGACAGCCAGCGTCAGGCTACCAAGGATGCCGGCCGGATTGCCGGGCTTGAAGTGCTCCGAATTATCAATGAGCCAACCGCGTCATCACTTGCCTACGGCCTCGACAAAAAGAAGGAAGAGAAGGTCGCGGTGTATGACCTCGGGGGCGGAACCTTCGATATCTCGATCCTGGAAATTGGCGATGGGGTGTTTGAAGTCAAGGCCACCAATGGCGACACCCACCTCGGCGGCGATGATTTTGACGACCGGATCATCAGTTGGTTGATCGAGGAGTTCAAAAAGGAGAGTGGTATCGACCTGTCCAAGGATCCGATGGCCCTGCAGCGGTTGAAGGAAGCGGCGGAGAAGGCAAAGTGCGAGCTTTCCAGCTCCCAGTCCACCGACATCAACCTCCCGTTCATTACGGCAGACGCCTCCGGCCCCAAGCACTTGAACATGGCCCTGTCCCGTTCCAAACTTGAGCAACTGGTGGACGACCTGGTTCAGCGCTCGCTGAAGCCGCTGGAGGCCTGCTTGAAGGATGCGGGCTTGAAGGCTTCGGAAATCGACGAAGTGATTCTGGTCGGGGGGATGACCCGGATGCCCAAGGTCCAGGAAGTGGTCAAAAAATTCTTCGGCAAGGATCCCCACAAGGGGGTGAATCCCGATGAAGTGGTCGCGGTCGGCGCGGGCATTCAGGGCGGGGTGCTCAAGGGCGAGGTCAAGGACGTCCTCCTGCTTGACGTGACCCCGTTGACCCTTGGAATCGAAACCCTGGGCGGTATCTTTACCCCGCTCATCGAGCGCAACACCACCATCCCGACCAAGAAGAGTGAAATTTTCAGCACCGCTGCCGACAGCCAGCCCCAGGTCGACATTCATGTCCTCCAGGGTGAGCGGAAAATGTCTGCCGACAACAAGACCATCGGGCGTTTCCATCTCGACGGCATTCCTCCCGCCCCGCGCGGGGTGCCGCAGATTGAGGTGACCTTTGATATCGATGCCAACGGCATTCTGCATGTCAGCGCCAAGGATCTGGGTACCGGCAAAGAGCAGAAGATTACCATCACCGCCTCCAGCGGTCTCTCCGAGGATGAAATCAAGAAGATGGTCCAGGATGCCGAAGCGCATGCGTCCGATGACGCCCAGAAGCGCGAGTCGGTTGAGTTGCGGAATCGCGCCGATGCCTCCGCCTACGAGGTGGAGAAATTCCTCAAGGAAAATGGCGACAAGATTCCTGGCGACAAGAAGAGTGAGCTGGAAGCGAAGGCGAAGGACCTCAAGGAAGCCCTGTCCGGAAACGATCAGGACAAGATCAAGGCCGGCCTGGAGTCTCTGATGGCAACCATGCAGGCGGCTTCCCAGGACCTGTATGCCCAGGCCGCCCAGCAACAAGCGGGCGGGCCTGACGCTGGCGGCGGGTCCGCAGATGCCGGCGCTTCTTCCGGAGCCTCCAACAAGGGGGACGGCGAAGAGGTGATCGATGCAGATTTTGAAGTCGTCGACGACGACCAGAAGAAATAACCACCTGATTCCCGGAACATCGCGGCGAGTGCCCGCTGTTCCCGAATACACGTAAGAAAACCCCGAAAGGAGATACACATGAAGATCCAACCATTGGGCGACCGCGTACTGGTCGAGCCGATTAAGGAAAAAGAAGTAAGCAAGGGCGGCATCATCATTCCTGACAGCGCCAAGGAAAAGCCCATGGAGGGCAAGGTGATCGCCATTGGAACCGGCAAAAAAGATGACAAGGGCAACGATACCGTTTTCCACGTCAAGGCCGGTGACAAAATTCTGATGCCGAAATATGGCGGCACGGAAGTCAAGATCGACGACAAGGAATACCAGATTCTCCGCCAGGATGACATCCTTGCGAAGATTGGCTAAGCATCACGTTTTAACGGAGGAATAAATCATGGCAGCAAAACAGTTGCAGTATAATCAGGAAGCCCGCCAGTCGATACTCGCGGGCGTGGAACAGTTGAGCCGCGCGGTCAAGGTGACCCTGGGTCCCCGCGGGCGCAATGTGGTTCTCGACAAGAAGTTCGGCTCCCCGACGGTAACCAAGGACGGGGTGACCGTCGCCAAGGAGATTGAGCTTGCGGACCCGTTTGAAAACATGGGCGCCCAGATGGTTCGCGAAGTGGCGAGCAAGACCAGCGACATCGCGGGCGATGGCACCACCACCGCAACGGTCTTGACCGAAGCGATCTATCGTGAAGGGCTGAAGAATGTGACCGCGGGTGCGAACCCGATGAGCCTGAAGCGCGGGGTTGACCAGGCGGTTGCCACCATTGTGGCGAACATTCAGAAGCAGAGCAAGAGGGTGAAGGATCGCTCGGAAATTGCCCAGGTTGCGACCATTTCCGCCAACGGCGACACCACCATCGGCGATATCATCGCCGAGGCGATGGACAAGGTCGGCAAGGACGGCACCATTACCGTCGAGGAAGCCAAGGGCATCGACACCACCCTGGATGTGGTGGAAGGCATGCAGTTCGACAAGGGTTACCTCTCCCCGTACTTCGTGACCAATGCGGAGTCGATGGAAGTGACCATGGAAGACCCCTACATTCTGATCTTCGAAAAGAAGGTTTCGAATCTCCAGGATCTTCTTCCGCTGCTGCAGGGGGTGGCCAAGTCCGGCCGTCCGTTCCTGATCATTGCCGAAGATGTGGAAGGGGAAGCGCTGGCCACCCTGGTGGTGAACAAGCTTCGCGGTACTCTGCAGGTCTGTGCGGTCAAGGCTCCCGGTTTTGGCGATCGCCGCAAAGCGATGTTGGAAGATATTGCCATCCTGACCGGCGGCAAATTCATCACCGAAGACCTGGGGATCAAGCTGGAAAGCGTTCAGATCACCGATCTCGGGCGGGCCAAGCGGGTCACCATCGATAAAGAAAGCACCACCCTCGTCGAGGGCGCGGGCAAGTCTTCCGATCTGCAAGGCCGGATCGCCCAGATTCGCCGTCAGATTGATGAGACCACTTCGGACTATGACCGCGAGAAGCTGCAGGAGCGCCTGGCCAAGCTGGCGGGCGGGGTTGCGGTGATCAATGTCGGTGCCGCGACGGAATCCGAAATGAAGGAGAAGAAGGCCCGGGTGGAAGATGCCCTGCACGCCACCCGCGCTGCGGTGGAAGAGGGTATTGTGGCTGGTGGCGGGGTTGCCCTGCTGCGCGCTCAGTCCTCTCTCGATACGATCAAGCTCGAAGGTGATGAAGCCATCGGTGCGGACATCGTGCGTCGGGCCTGTGAGGCTCCGCTTCGTCAGCTCGTGAACAATGCCGGCCTCGAAGGGGCGGTGGTCGTTCAGGAAGTGAAGAAGCAGAAGGGCTCCAACGGCTACAATGTTGCGACCGGGGAGTATGTGGATATGATCAAGGCCGGGATCATCGATCCGGCCAAGGTCACCCGCTCTGCGTTGCAGAACGCGTCCAGTATTGCAGCCCTGTTGCTCACCACCGAGTGCATGATCACCGAGCTTCCCGAGAAGAAGGAAGCCCCGGCGATGCCTCCGGGCGGCATGGGTGGCATGGACGGCATGTACTAAGCCGGATCCATCCAGGATTCAAACGCAAAGGCGGGACTTCGGTCCCGCCTTTTTTGTGCGAAGGGATGGCCACAGAAAGCCCAAAATTCACAAAAGAAAAACTTCTATCCGTGAGGATGCCTCGTGTAACCGGGTGCATCGTTGTGACTTTTGTGCGTTTTGTGGCTGCTCATTTGTTCTCGAATCATGTGATGGAAATCATAAGAGCAGCTTCTTGATCTGTAGACGTGATGCAGCGAAAGGGATGGCCACAGAAAGCCCAAAATTCACAAAGGAGAATCCTCTATCCGTGATGATTCTTCGGGTGACCGGGTGCATCGTTGTGACTTTTGTGCGTTTTGTGGCTGCTCATTTGTTCTCGCGGCATGAGACGGAAATCATAAGAGCAGCTTCTTGATCTGTAGACGTGATGCACTGAAAGAGATGGCCACAGAAAGCCCAAATTTCACAAAAGAATATCCTCTATCCGTGATGATTCTTCGTGTAACCGGGTGCAACCTTGTGACTTTTGTGCGTTTTGTGGCTGCTCACTTGTTCTCGAATCATGTGATGGAATCATAAGAGCAGCTTCTTGATCTGTAGACGTGATGCACCGAAAGGGATGGCCACAGAAAGCCCAAAATTCACAAAAGAAAATCCTCTGTCCGTGATGATTCTTCGTGTAACCGGGTGCATCGTTGTGACTTTTGTGCGTTTTGTGGCAGCTCATTTGTTCTCGAGTCATGTGACGGAAATCATAAGAGCAGCTTCTTGATCTGTAGACGTGATGCTCCGAAATTGATGATCAAGGCATCGCGTTGATTGGCTGCACGGCAGTAACCAAGCACTTGGGCAACATGCTCGTTTGCAATGGCTTTGCAGGCCTTTAACTCGACGATTAGAATGTCCTCAATAAACAAGTCGGCAAAATAGTCACCCAGAATGGTTCCATCTTCATCTCTCACCTGTAGTGCCTTCTGCTGTTCCACCTTGAGACCCACTTTTCGGAGGCGGTGCGCAAGTCCCTGTTCATAGACTTTTTCTAAATGACCGTGGCGAAGCCACGTGTGCAGGGAGAATGCGGTCTCGCGAATCTGATCACACAGGCTCAGAACCTTTTGCTCGTTTCTCATACTTCATCTCCGTTTCTTGGGGGTGGAAAAGAATTGTATTGGCCACAGAAGGCCCAAAATTCACAAAAAGAGAGGGCACGAATCAACGGGTGAAGAGCATTGGGAAGAATACGCCTCGGCCGAGTCTATGGGTCTACGATTGGGTTCGTGCAATGAGGGAGGCGAGCTTTTCGCGGGCGGCTCCGGAGTCGATCGACTGGAAGGCGAGATCGAGGCCTTCCCGAAGGGTTGCGGTTTTCTGGCCGGCAACAATGGCGGCGGCGGCGTTGAGGGCCACGATGTCGCGGGCCGGGCCGGGTTGCCCGTTCAACAGGGCGCGGATGATATCGGCATTCACGGAGGCGTCACCGCCTTTCAGTTGGCCGGGGGCGGCCCGGTGCAGGCCGACGTCTTCGGGGGAGAGGGTGGTGACCGTCACTTTTCCGTTTTTGACTTCAGCAACCCGGGTTTCCGCAGTGGTGGTCAATTCATCCAGTCCATCTTTCCCATGGACAACAAACAGGTGTTCCGCGCCCAGTTTGGCCGAGGCTTCGGCAACGGTTTCCACCAGGGCATCGGCGTAGACCCCGATCACGCCGTGTTTGGCGCCGGCCGGATTGGAAAGGGGGCCAAGAATATTGAAGAGGGTACGGATGCCCAGTTCCTTTCTCGGTCCGATCGCGTGTTTCATGGCCGGATGCAGGCTGGGAGCAAACAGAAAGGCAATGCCGACCTCGCGGAGGCAGGTGGCCATGGTTTCCGGCGGTACACTGATGTTGACCCCGAGTGCTTCGAGCACATCCGCGCTGCCGGATTTACTGGAGACACTTCGGTTGCCATGCTTGGCGACCGTCACCCCGGCTCCCGCCACCACAAAGGCCGATGCGGTCGAGATGTTGAAGGTGTGGGTGCCGTCGCCTCCGGTTCCGCAGGTATCGACGACAATGCCTTCGGGTGGTGGTACCGCCGTGAAGTTTTCGCGCATGGCCTGGGCGCTGGCCGCGATGACCATTGGCGATTCTCCACGGATGCGCAGTCCCATGAGGTATCCGGCAATCTGGGCCGGGGTGGCGTCCCCCCGCATGATTTGCCGCATGCTTTCGAGGGCCTCTTCAAAGGTCAGTTCGGTTCCTTCCGATAAGGCGGCAATGGTTTCCCGTATCATCCCTGTCTCCTGTTGATCTGGTTAAAACTTGGCCTGGCTTCCGACAAAGCGGTGGTGCTCAGCGAGGGCGTACCGATCTGTCATGCCTGATACATAATCGCAAACCGTGCGCCAAACCCCCTCGGCGGCGATCCTCTCCTGTGCCTGCCGTCCCATACACTCCGGGTGTTCGGTGTAGAAGGCAAACAGTTTTCGCATCATTTCCACCGCCTGCTCGTTCTCACTCTGCACCGAGGGGTGCCAGTAGACATGCTCAAACAGGAAGGCCCGGAGCGGCTTGAGTTCCTCGGCGAGGGCCGGGGTAAAGCCCACCAGCCTTTCCCGGCATGCCATGACCTCGGCCGGGGTCTGCGGCTGATGTTCGGCGAGTTTCTCGGCACTGCGTTCGAGGACATTCTCTACCTGGAGATCCAGTAGTCCGCGAATAGCCATCGCCACTTCCTGGTCCTGGGTCATGGCCGTGAATTCCCGCCGGGCCCGTTCCAGGGCCTTGCGCCAGATGGGAATCTCCAGCAGCTGTTCCGGGGTGATCAGGCCTGCATCGAGGCCGTCATCTACATCGTGGGCATAGTAGGTGAGATCATCCCCGACATCTGCGATCTGGGCTTCTATCGACTGAAAGGGGCCGATGGCCTGGCCATCGAGGGTTTCTCCAGGCGTACGAGACAGATGCTTGCGCAGACCCGCGCGCACTTCCCAGCTGAGGTTCAAGCCCGGGTGGCCGGGGTAGCGGTGCTCCAGCAGTTCGGTCCACCGCAGGCTCTGTATGTTGTGATCAAATCCGCCATGATCTTTCATCAGGTCATTGAGGGCGCGCTCGCCGACATGACCGAAGGGGCTGTGTCCGATGTCGTGGGCGAGGGCGATGGTTTCCGCGAGGTCCTCATTGACATTGAGGGCACGGGCCAGGGTCCGGCTGACTGCGGCCACCTCGATGGTGTGGGTCAGGCGGGTGCGATAGTGATCGGCAGTACCGTTGACGAACACCTGGGTTTTGTACTCCAGCCGCCGGAAGCACTGGCTGTGAATGACTCGGTCCCGGTCGCGTTGATAATCGGGGCGGTGGGGGTGTGGTGATTCGGGGTAGGCCCGGCCTCGCGAGGTGGAGCTTCGATGCGCATAGGGCGCCAACAGTTTGTCCTCGATGGCTTCGGCTTGTTCTCGGGTGCGTAGCATGGGGGCATCCTACGGAGGTGTCCGGCCTGGATTCAAGGGGTTTCCCCGCAGATGATGTCCCCCCCTGATCCTTGGCGACCTCGTTTTACCTTCACCACATGGGTGAAGCTGAATCAATCCTATCACGGGCTCGCATAGCTCGCCCCTCCAAATGGTTGTGGAGGGCGGAGCTATGCGACGCCGAAGTGTTGCCAAAGATTAAGGTGTCCCTCATCAAACCCCTGACCACGCTTTACCCGGGGCGGGAATCTGGTATCGTAGCCCCATGCAAGCACCGATACTGGCATTCATTGGCGGCTCCACCGGGGGCGGTGAAATTTTGATTATCCTGGTGGTCATGCTGCTGTTATTCGGGTCCAAGAAGCTTCCGCACATGGCCCGCTCCATGGGCCGGGCCATGGAAGAGTTTCGCCGGGCCAGCCGGGAAGTGACCGATGAAATCATGCGTGCGGATCTGAAGGATGAACCCAAGCCCGTCCTGCAACCCAGGGCCCTGGCATCGACGGACCCCGAAAAGCCGCAGGCGGAACAGGAACCGGAGACATCTCCGGTCGAACCCAAGGCCCCGGCCCAGGCAGTGAACCGGGATGAAACGCTTTCTTAATCCTCCCTCGGAAGCCGAGGCGACCAAGCCGTTTCTGGATCATCTTGAAGATCTGCGGACGATGCTGTTGCGCAGCGTGGTCGCGATCGCGGCGGGCATGGCGATTGCATTTCCCCTGACCCCGTTCTGGTTGAAGGTGCTTCGCCGCCCGCTCTATGCCGTGACCGATACGCCGGAGGCGTTTCTCCAGTCGATCCAGGTATCGGGGGCGTTTGTTGCGGCGATGCGGATTTCCTTCTGGACCGGCCTGTTGCTGGCCTCGCCTGCGCTGGTGGTGATTGCCGCGATGTTTTTCCTGCCCGCTCTCAAACCCCACGAAAAGGTGCTGCTCTATCGCGGCGCCGCTGCGGGTGCGGTGCTGTTTGCGTTCGGTTTATCCCTCGGGTATTTTTATACCCTCCCGTTTGCGCTGTCCGCGATGTATGTGATGAATGACTGGCTCGGGGTGATTCCCATCTGGACGGTCGACAGCTATGTTGCGTTTTCCACCCGGTTGTTGATTGCCTTCGGGCTGGCGTTTGAGTTGCCTTTGGTCCTTCTGTTTCTGGGCAAGATCGGGGTCATCGATGCCCGGTGGATGCGGGACCACCGCCGCCATGCCGTGGTGGCTGCACTGATTCTGGCCTGTGTGCTGACCCCGCCGGATGTGGTCTCGCAGGTCATCATGTCGATCCCCCTGATTTTGCTTTTTGAAGTCTGTATCTGGATTATGTCCACCTGGAACCAGGACAAGAACGAGCGGGGAGCAACCGAATGACCTTGCGTCTGGCCAGTTATGGGATGCGCGGTTTTGTCGGGGTATCGATGACGCCGCGGGTGGTGATGGACTATGCGGCGGCCTTCGGGAGTTACCTGAATGGGGGCCGGGTGCTGGTGGCCCGGGATACGCGTGATTCCTCTCCGATGCTTCATGCCGCGACATTGGCCAGCCTGGCTGGTTGCGGGTGCGAGGTGCTGGACCTCGGCGTTTGCCCCACGCCGGTAGCCCAGTTTGCGGTGGGCCTGTACGAGGCTGCCGGTGCGATTGCCATTTCCGGCGGCCACCATGGAATGGGTTGGAATGCGATCACCCTGGTCGGTTCGGATGGTGCATTGCTGGAGCCGGAGGGCGGCGAGTCGGTGTTGGATGTGTTTCATGCCGGTGATTTTCTGCGCCGGGAAACCCCCATGCTCGGGTCCGCCCGTGAAACCGCCGACTATATCGCCCCCTACATGAAAGCCCTCGGGGAGACCGTGGATACGGCGGCCATTCGTGCGGCAAACCTGACTGTGTTGATCGACCCTCTGGCCGGTGCCGGGTGTGCCTTTCTCGAAGAGTTTGCCTCGGTGCTGGGGTTTCGGCTGGTGGCGATCAATGCCCAGCCCTCCGGCTACCTGCCCCGGGAAGCGGAGCCCCGCCCCCGCAGCGCCCAGCATCTCGCCTCGTTTATCCGCCATGTAAAGGGTGACGCGGGGTTTGTCCTGAACAGTGACATGAGCCGCATGTCCCTGGTGACGGATGAAGGGGAACCCATCAGCGAGGAACTGACGCTTCCGCTCATCGCCAATCACGTGCTGGCCCGCACCCCGGGGATCGTGGTCACCAATATCTGTACCACCCGCACGCTCGATGAGGTGGCGGCCCATCATGGTTGTGATGTCAGCAAATCCGCAGTCGGGCAAGCCTATGTGGTCGCCGGGGTAAAAAATGAATTGGCGGTCATAGGCGGCGAGGGTAGCGGCAGTATGGTCCTTCCCTCCTTTACCAAGGCATTTGATGGATTCCTGATGATGGCCCTGGTCTTGGAGGCCATGGCCAAGAGCGCGGTTTCACTTGGCGAACTGCTCCGCAGGTTGCCGCGTTTCCATATCGTCAAACGCCGGATTCCCTGTGAGGCCCGGCGGGCTTATCCGGTGCTCGATCAGTTGACCCGGGAATCGGATGAATGGCGCGAAGGCGGGGAGGTCAGCACCCTCGACGGGATTCGTGTCGACTGGGAAACCGGCTGGTTGCATGTTCGCGCATCGCACACCGAGCAGGTCATCCGGGTCATTTCCGAAGACCAGGAAAAGGAGAAGGCTCAGCAGCGCGCGGAACAAATGGTCCGCCGGATTACGGAGTTGCTCTGACATGTCCGGACGAAATCGATCTTTAAAGGTGGGGGTGTCCGGGGTTCGCGGCATGATTGGCGGATCGTTCACCCCGCAACTTGCCTGTGGGTTTGCCCAGGCATTCGGAGCCTTTGTGGGCCGGGGTGCGGTGCTGGTGGGGCGCGATACCCGGCCGTCAGGGCCGATGATCGAGAATGCGGTCATCGCGGGACTGGAAAGTGTCGGTTGCAAACCCATTCTCGCCGGGGTGGTGCCCACCCCGACCCTGTTGTATCTCGCTCGGCAAACCAGTGTGCGCGGTGGGATCATGATCACCGCCAGTCACAATCCTGCGCCCTGGAACGCCCTGAAGTTTATCGGCGGGAATGGCCTGTTTCTCTCCGAGTCCCGGGCTCAGGAGTTGTTCGACATTTATCACCAGCAGCAATTTCCCCTGGTTGAGGAGGGTGAACTGCGGATGGTTGAGGTGGAGAAATACCCCACCGAGGAACATTTCAAGGCGATCCTCAAGTATGTGGATGCCCCGGCCATCCGGACCCGGAAATTCCGGGTCGCGGTGGATTGTTGCAATGGTGTGGGGGCTCTGTACTCCCCCTTCTTTCTCCAGGCATTGCTGGGGTGCGAGGTGTTTCCGGTTTTTGACACGCCCTCGGGTCTGTTCGAACGCGACCCGGAACCGCTGCCGAAGAACCTGTCTGCCCTGTCGCGCTGTGTGGTGGAGAATGGCTGCGATATCGGATTCGCTCAGGATCCTGACGGTGACCGGCTGGCCATCGTCGATGAACAGGGGCAGCCGATCGGGGAGGACCTCACCCCCGCGCTGGCTGCCGGCCAGGTTTTGAACCGCCATGAGCGTGGGCCGATCGCGGTCAACCTCTCAACCAGCAAGGCGGTGGATGCGGTGGCGGCGCGGTTTGGTGTCAAGGTTTACCGCACCCGAATCGGCGAGATTAACGTCGCGGAGGCGATGATTGAAAAGGGGTGTGTGATTGGAGGCGAACACAACGGAGGGGTGATGATTCGCAGTATTCATCCCTGTCGGGACAGCTTTTCCGGCATGGCGCTGTTGCTGGAGTTGCTGGCCGATTCCGGTAAAACCGTCAGTGCCCTGCGCGCGGAAATTCCCCGGTATGCGGTGGTCAGGGACAAGCGGCCTCTTTCCGCCTACCGCGCAACCCGGGCGCTGCGCGGTCTCCGGCATCGGGTGGTGTCCGGTACCGTCAGTTTGCTCGATGGCGTTTACATCGATTTGGGTGAAGGTTGGATTCATGTCCGGCGATCCAACACGGAGCCGGTGCTTCGCTGCACCGTGGAGGCACCCACCCAGGAGCAGGCGGAGGTCTGGTTGCGTGAAACCTGGGACAAGGTGGATGCCGTGCTGGGGCCGGATGCATGACCCCGGAGCCTCTCATTCGACGTATCCGGGTCATTGTGAATCCGAAGTCCGGGTTTGGCGCTTCCATCGGGGTCGTGGTTTCTGCGGTGGAGGCCGCGTGGCAGAAGACCGGTGCGGAAATTACCTATGAGCTGAGTCATGACCAGGCGGATAGCCGGAAGAAAATCCAGTTGGCGATCCAGGACCGGGTTGATCTGGTGCTGGTGGCCGGTGGGGACGGCATGATCAATACCGTTGGGCGTGAATTGATGGGGACGGATGTGGCGATGGGAGTCCTGCCCTGTGGCAGCGGCAATGGGTTTGCCCGTCATTTTGGAATTCCCTTACAGGCCGACAAGGCGGCCGAGGCCCTGTGTGGCGGGCAGATCAAGGCCATTGATGTCGGGGTCATCAATGATCATCCCTTTTTTGTCACGTGCGGCCTGGCCTGGGACGCTGCCCTTGTGCGGTCGTTTGAACGTTCGCCGGTAAGGGGCATTCTGCCTTATGTCTTTGCCGGAATGTATGAGTTATTTGATTATACCCCGTGCCGATTCCGGGTCCGGGTGGATGGTGGGGACTGGGAGGAAATGGAAGATCCGATGGTCTTCACCATGGCGAACCTGACCCAGTTCGGGGGTGGGGCAAGAATTGCCCCCAGCGCCAAGGAAGACGATGGATTCCTTGAACTGGTGGTGGTGACCCGGGCCCATGCCGCCAAGGCGGCGGCGGCCTTGCCCCGCCTTTTTGCCGGCACCATCGATCAGGCTCCCTTTGTCAATACGCGCCGCTTTCGGTCCTTGGAAGTCCGGCGGGAGATTGCCGGCGTGATCCAACTCGACGGCGAGCTGATGCCCGCTACCGATCAGGTCCGGGTTCAGGTCCGACCCGAGGCGCTGCGGGTTCTGATGCCGAGGTGACCCTATAGCCGTTCAAGTTCAACTGTGGCCGGTCGGTTTGTCACGGGCAGGCCCGGCGAACCGCTGTACGCCTACGGCATTACGTAAACGTTTCTAGCCCGGTGATTTCACAGGACTGGTGAAGCAGCCCGGTTATCGCCATTCATGCTTGGGATACTTTCTCGCCAATTCCTGTTTCACCCTCGGGTAGTGGTCTCGCCAGAAGCCGGCGAGGTCCCGGGTGATCTGCACGGGCCGCATGTTGGGGGCGAGGATGTGGATCAGGAGCGGAATCCGGCCGAGGGCGATGCGCGGGGTGTCGGGCAGGTCATACAACTCCTGGATCCGCAGGGAAATAAACGGTTCGCCTTCGGCGACATAGGTGATCTTGGCCCGTTTGCCGGTGGGAAGCTGAATCCGTTCCGGGGCATGCTTGTCCACCAGTTGCTTCTGCATGGGGTTTAACCACTGCTCAAGGAAGGGTTTTACCGGCCGGTCTTTGATGTCCTTGTAGGTTGTCGCGCCGTGACAGATCTGTTCGAGGAGAGAGAGCCGGTCTTCTTCGGTCATTGCCGGGAGTTCCAGGTCCGGGCACCATCCGGTCAGGCGGTTCAGGCGCAACACCCACTGCTCGGCATCGTGATCCCACCCCTTGAGATGCAGCCGGCCCTGGCGAACCTCTTCGGCGAGGATGGCCGCCGCCAGTTCGATCGGGACCGGCTCCATCGGTTTCTCGTTGATCACGAGGTCCCGGAACAAGGTCTGGCGGGAGGCGGTGACCCGCTTCTTTGCGCTGTCATAGGTGGCGTGAATCCGGTGTGTGCTATCCCCGGGAAAGTGCCGGTCGAGCCAGGCTGGATCGACCCGGGTGGCGAGAGAGAGCAGGGTGTTCAGCGCTTTATCCCGGCCTTCGATTTCCGCGATTTCCGCCGCCACCAGCAGGTCGCAGTCCTGCACGGTGCTTTCACGGGCCAGTACCCCGCGCCGTCCATGAATGACGTCGCAGCGCAGCGACCCCCGGTCCAACCGCCGGGCGAGATGATCGGAAAAGCCGACAAGGATACACCGCATGACGGCCTCCGGGCCTTCGGACCGATCCGACACCGGCAGTCCTTCGGCTTTGGCGATACGGAGAAATTGTTCATGCAGAACAGAGGTCTGGCGGGCATGGCTGGCATGAATGCCAAGAGATCGGCAGGCGTCCAGATGATACTGGCGGCTCCGGGCATAGTCCCAAGCCTGCATCAGGGTGAAAAAATCCGAGTCCGACTGCTCACCAAATGCCTGGCGCCGGGCTTCTTCGACCGCTTTGCCGGGATGGCGGATCAGCAGATCCCGCCCCTGGGTCAATGCGGCGATCAGACAGGCCTGGGGCACACAGTCAACCTCGGCAGCCGCCAGGAGCATCCGCGCATACCGGGGATGCATTGGAAACGCGAGCATCCGCCGACCGAGGTCGGTCAGGGGGCCCTCGTCGGAATCAATCGCGCCCAGATCGCGGAGCAGCAGCAGCGCCCGGTCGAGCGAAGAAGTCTCGGGCGGATCAAACCAACGAAAGGTGCGGGCATCATGCAGGCCGGCTGCTTTCAGGGTTAGCAGAACCTCGGCAAGATCAAGTCGTTTGATTTCCGGCAATTCATGGAGCGGCCGCTGCTGGTGCTCGCGTTCGGTCCACAGGCGCAGGCACAGTCCCGGTGCGGTCCGACCGGCCCGTCCTGCCCGTTGATCGGCGGAGGCCCGGCTGATTTTTTCAATCAGCAGGGTGTTGATGCCGCGGCGGGGATCATAGTTGGGAATGCGGGCGAGCCCGCTGTCCACGACCATCCGGATCCCGTCGATGGTCAGGGAGGTTTCCGCGACATTGGTTGACACGACGATTTTGCGCCGCGACTGCCGCGAGACCGCCGCATCCTGAGCCTGGGTGGTCAATTCACCATGCAGGGGAAGGAGTGCAAAGCCCGACGTCTCCCGCCGGCTGGACAAGGCCTGGATGGTGCGGTTGATTTCATAGCTGCCGGGCATGAACACGAGGGCATCGCCCTCTTCACCCTGCCGGATCGCAGTGGCCAGTTCGTCCGCCGCGGTTTCCCAGACGGGTTGTCGCTCCCCCGGTGATTTGGCGAGGTATCGGGTGGTGACCGGATACATACGGCCCTCGGATGTGAGATGTTTGGCGTCGCCGAGGTGTTGTTGGAGCGGTCCGGTGTCGAGGGTTGCCGACATCACAATCAGAATTAAATCCGGGCGATGTTGCTCCTGTAACGCGAGGGCGCGGGCCAGGGTGATGTCCCCATACAAGTGACGCTCATGAAATTCATCAAACACCAGGGCCCGAACCCCATTGAGGTGGGGGTCGCTGATCAATTGTCGGAGCAGAATGCCTTCCGTGACATACCGGATGCGTGTCGATTCATTCGTGTGGTTCTCAAACCGGATCTGGTATCCAACCGTTTCGCCCAGTGCGCACCCCACCTCTTCGGCCACCCGTTTTGCGAGCATCCGCGCGGGGAGCCGCCGCGGTTGAAGCACCACGACCTGTCCCTGATCGAGCAGACCATGCCGCAGGAGCATCTGGGGCACCTGGGTGGATTTGCCCGAGCCGGTCGGGGCCTGAATGATGATGCGCCGGTGAGACTGCAGCGCGTGCTGCAGCTCGGCCTCTATCTCATAGATGGGCAGCCGTTGCGTCATGCCCCGGGGTATCGGCTCATTTCAACAGGCCCTTCTTCTTGCCGGTCATGTCAAACCGAAGGTGCTTGATCGCGATGGCCCGGTTGGGCCGTTTACCACCATACACCACAAAACGGATATCCTGCACATCCTGCCAGTCAAACGCCGTCTTCTCCGTGCGAAGGCCATCCGGATTATCGTCGGACAACCGTTCCCCCTCTTTCCCGAAAGCGGAAAGGGGAATGCAGAACTCACCCCATTCCAGCCCTTGTTGGGCGCCCGGATCATTCGCAAGCGGGTATTCGACCATCACCAGCCGTTCATCCTCCGAGCCGTCCACCAGTCCCACCCACAGATACTTGGCCATCGCCGCCGGCTTCATCTCAAATACCAGCGCATATCGGTCAAAGTTCTCCCTGAGGTTGAGGGGATAATAGAATCGGAATCCCGCATGGGCATACCGGCTGGCCGGAAAATGGATACGCCACTCCGCCTCCTCGCCCTCCCAGTAAAATTTTTGCCGGGTTCCATCGCGGGGCTGGCGATAGTCCTCCCGCATCAACTTGGGCGTCTCGATCAGGGGTTCGATCTTCCTGGCCGGGGGGCGGGTGGTGGGCGGTTGCTCGGGTTCGAAGGATGTGCGGTGGGGGCTCACGCACCCCGCGAGGACAAGCACCACCCAGGCCAAGCCAGGCAGGCTCAGGCGATAAAACACCCGGCAATATGGGTTCTTCCACAACATTCTGCTTATTCTACACCGGCGGCCCGGGAATCGGGATAAGAAATGTTGGCCAAAAGAAAACTTGAAATCCGACCGATCTGGCGCCAACGTACCCAACCCACTCTCTGATCGGCGCGGTAGCCAAGTGGTAAGGCAAGGGTCTGCAAAACCTTTATTCGTGGGTTCGATTCCCACCCGCGCCTCCAGGCTTCGACCGGAGCGCAGTGGAGGGAGAAGCCTGCCACGGCGTAGTTCCGCCACCGCGGGACGAAGCCGGGCCGCCTGATGAATCAGCGCTCCGAACTACGCCCGGGCAAGCCAAGTATCCAATATTGACCATGAGCAATGTATACCTTTTCCAACGTGATTTTGAGCCGATTGGCATTGGCGCGGAAATGTCAACGGGACGAAGCCGGGCCGCCTGATGAATCAGCGCTCCGAACTACGCCCGGGCAAGCCAGCGAGGTATCCTCATGAGCATTACGTATGTCTATATTCTGCAAAGCGAGACCAACCCGGCCCGTCACTACACAGGGCTCACGGATGATCTTAAGGATCGCCTCCACCGTCACAACGCTGGCGAAGTGACCCATACGAAATCCGGTGGACCCTGGAAAATCCGCACCGCGATCTCCTTTGACTCCCGTGAGCGTGCTGCGGCGTTTGAGGCCTATTTGAAAAGTCATTCCGGCCGTGTGTTTGCCTCTCGGCATTTTTGATGTGCCAATAGCTCCGAGCTTGCCACGGCGCAGTACCACCACCGCAGTCCGAAGCCGGGCCGCCACTACACCGGTTTGACGGATGATCTGAAGGATCGCCTCCGCACCGCGATATCCTTTGGCTACCGTGCTCGCGCGTCGGCGTTTGAGGCCTGTCTGGAACAACTTACCGGTATTTTCCCGCCTCGATGCGTTTCTGGAGGAAGTGTTTTTTGCGCAGGGAGGGTGGCTTTTTCTGGAGTACGGGTTTGGCGAAGGTCAGTGGTTTGACCTTGGGCAGGGATTGGCCGGGGAGTTCGACGGTGCGGTTGAGGGTGGCCTTGCCTCCGCCCAGGGTCACCGTGACGGGTTTTCCTTCGAGCAGTGGTTCCTCCACCGAGTACCGCTGGCGACCATCGTCGAGGGTCAAGCGCAGGGTGAGGGGCATGGCATATCCGGTCATGGTGATGCTCCAGATGGTTTGCTTGTCCTGTCTTTTTCGGCGGACGTGGAGGTTGCCGTTCTCGCCAAAGGCGTAGGTTGCTTCGATATTGCCCCAGTCTTTCGGGACGGAAGGCATCAGCTCGATGGCATCTTCCAGCAACCGTGGCCGGAAACCGCCGAAGTCCTGATATCCATTACGGGCAAACTCGGCGGTGCTCCAGGCCTGGGCCCAGGTGCCGGAGAGATTGAGCTGTCCGGGTTTGCGGGGAATTGCCTCGATCAGTTCGCTCATGGAGCCCCGGCAACCGAGGTTCAGAATCTGGTCGGAAAGGTTTCGGGCCAGCTTCCAGGCCAATTCGGTCTGGCGGCACTTGCATAGTGCGGTGATGGTGAACCCGGCGTTCCATCCCCAGACCGTGCCGTTATGGTAGGCCGCATCGAAGTGGTGCCATTCATCGTTATGGTGGAAGGGGTGGAAATAGGGATCGTTTTTGCTCAGGGAGGCGATGCCATAGGGGAAGAGCAATTCCGTCACGGCGTTCCGGACCACCGCTTCCTCCTGCTCGGGGGCGAGCAGGGGTTCCACCTGGGGGATGGACAGCACCATCAACTGGTTGGGGCGAACCTTTTCGTCGCGCCGGTTGGTTTCGGTAATCCGGTCGGCGAGAACCTGTTGGTTGGCGTTCCAGAATCGCTTCTGGAAGTGGTCGGTGAGGGCGTCGGCGAGGTTGCTCCAGGTCCGGGCGGACCGGGTGTCGCCATTGGCGGCGGCGAGCTCGGCTCCAACCAGCAGGGCATTGTGCCAGAGGGCCTGGATGTCGTTGGCCCGATTGCCGCGGGCGGACCACGGGAGATTTCCCTCGATCCGCGCATCCATCCAGGTGTCGGCATCGTCGTGGGTGAGAAAGCCCTCGGGGTCGGCATAGTGTTTGATCGCCCCGTTGATCGCGAGCTTGACCTGGGGATAGATTTTTTTCGCGAAGGCCCGGTCCCCGGTGTAGTTCAGGTACTCAAAGACCTCCCGGATCAGCCAGGGGGTTCCGTCGGTGGTGTTATAAATAATGTCGGTTTTGCTCTGGACGCGATTGGGCACCCGCCCATAGGTGGGGGATTTCGGGTTGGTGTCCTGGTAGCGGAAAAAGTCGGTGATGACCTTGCGGGCTTCGTCGAACATTCCGGTGACCAGCAGGGTGCCGGGGAGGGCGATGAAGGTGTCGCGACCCCAGTTGTTTTTGAACCAGGGAAGGCCGGCCCAGATGCCCTTGCCAAATTCGTCGGAGACGAGGAAGTAGCTGGTGAGTTTGGCCCAGGCGAGGGCTTTGTCGTAGTCGGCCTGGCCGGTGGTCAGGCGTGACTGTTTCAGGAAGGCGGCAATGTCTTCGGCGTGGGCGACCACGGCGTTGCCGTCGCGCAGCGCTTCGGCGCGGCGGAGGGCCTGGGCGGCGGTTTTCCCTAGTCCGATATACAGGGTCAGGGACTTCGCGGGGCGCTCGGTTTGAAACACCGGGATCAGGCCTTCGTCCCGGCGCAGAATTTCGCGGAGGGCGATCTTGCGGTCGGCGGCCACCGCGACCCAGTGGGGGCGGCCATGGCAGCGGATGACGGCGGCGCGGGCCTCCGGGAGTTCCTCGACCGCGAGGGTTTCCGCATCGATCACCGGCCCGAGCCCGACCCGCGCAGCCCGGGTGCAGTTGACCGCCGCAATCAACCCGCTCTGGCGGCGGGGCAGCATCAGTTCCTCCTGCCATGTTTTTCCATAGTGATGGCGAATGGTGTGGGGGCAGATCTCGGCCTGGGTAAAGGAAGCCCGGGGGGCAATACGATTGCCGCAAAAAGACAGGACATCCTTCACCACGGCCTGGTTGTCTTTCACATATCCATTGCCGCCGCCGATTCTGCCGGTGCAACCCTCGAAATAACCTTCGAGATTGTCGCCGTAGAAATAGCGGGCATTTTCGCCTTGCGGAATGTCGATGGCCAGGGCCTGAAGAAAGGTAAGGGTGTTCGATTTCATACCGCCGATTGTAGGCAAGGATTGCGGATTGAACATGGAAAAAGGAAGCGAACTCCACTCTTGCCGGGAATTCAGGTGCGTAGGATAGTGGCGTCATGAAGGTCAGTGGATGTACTTTTTTGCGCAACGGGTGTCGGCTCGGGTATCCGTTTGTGCCGTCGATCCGGTCGATCCTGCCGCTGGTGGATGAGTTTGTGGTGGCGCTGGGGCCGAGTGATGACGGCACGGAGGAAGCGCTGGCCGGGATTGGGGATCCCAAGGTGCGGATCATTCGCACCACCTGGAATGAGCATATCCGGAATGATCTTGGCGTGAAGGGGTTTGTCTATGGGCAGCAGAAATCGATTGCCCTGTTTAACTGTACCGGTGACTGGGCGTTTTATCTTGAGGGGGATGAAGTGGTGCATGAGGAGGATCTCCCCGCGATCCGGGCGACGATGGAGCGGTTTCTGGAGGATGACCGGGTGGAGGCGATGGTGTTCGACTACCTGCACTTTTATGGCAATGGGAATACCGTGGCCTGGTCCCCGGCCTGGTATCGGCGCGCCCCGCGGATCTTGCGCAATACCATCCCGGCCTGGGCTCCCAAGGGGCTGTTTTTCACGGTGTTGGACTCCCACAAGCGATCCCGGTATCCCCGGGCGGTGCATGCCGGGGGAAGGATTTTTCATTACGGATGGGTGCGGGGTCGCGAACAGATCCAGGCGGCGCGGGATCAGAATCATCGGTTCTGGAGCGCGAACGGGGTCGTGATTGACCTCGATGCCATTGATCCGGAGATCTTGCAGGGGTTCACCGGTTCCCATCCTGCAGTGATTCGGGACTGGCTTCCTGAAGAGACCGGGCGTTTCGTACCCGCGGGCTCCCACGCCCTGACCCGGCGGGAGAAAAAGCACCGGGCGATGCTCCGGCTGGAGCAGTGTCTGGCCCTGGAGCTCACCAAGAAACATTACCGCCCTGCGTATGGGCCCTGGTGGGATCTGTATCGGAAATGAGGTCTTGCGGAATCTTTGCTTGACCTGTCGGGTTGAATGAGAAAAAAGAGGCGCACGTTGAGGCGATGTCAACGCCAGTCAAGTGAGTCGCGCGAATATGAACGAACCTAAAGAGGCGGATGCATGGAAAGTCCCCGTAATCTGAGATATACGAACACCCACGAGTGGGTCAAAGGCACGAAGGAACTCAAGGTTGGCATCACCGAGTTCGCCCAGGAGCAACTGGGAGAGCTGACCTTTGTTGAACTTCCGGCGGTGGGGGATTCCTTCGCCGCTCAGGAAGAAGTCGGCGTGGTCGAATCGGTCAAGGCCGCCTCGGACTTTTATGCGCCGGTAAGCGGAACCATTTCCGCGGTCAATGAGGAGCTGCAGGACCGCCCGGAGTTGATCAATTCCGATCCGTATGGCGAGGGGTGGATTTTCAAGATTACCCCCGATGACGAAGCGGAGCTGGATCAGCTCATGAATGCCGACGAGTACGAGGAAATTCTGCCGCAGGACGATTAACGATGGCGGTGGGTCCTTCGACCCGTTCCTGGGCCATCACCTTCGCGGATCCCGTGCCCTATCTGGAAGGGGTGCGGATTCAGGAGGCGATTCATGCTGCCCGGCTTGCCGACGCGATTCCCGACACGGTGCTGCTGTTGGAGCATCGCCCGGTGATTACCCTGGGCCGCCGCGGCCGCGATCAGTTTTTGTTGTCGTCGCGGGCGGCCCTGACCGAGCGGGGAGTGGATCTCTTTACATCATCCCGGGGTGGGGATGTGACGTACCATGGCCCCGGCCAATGGGTGCTGTATCCGATCCTGAAGCTCGGCGGTTCCGAGGCTTCCTCTCGCGGGTATCTGCATCACCTGGAGGAGGTCGCGATCCGCACGGCAGGTTCCTTCGGGGTGACGGCCTATCGCCGGGAGGGGATGAACGGGGCGTGGACGGATGCGGGCAAACTCTCCGCGATCGGATTTCACATCAAACGCTGGGTCACCCTGCATGGATTGAGTTTCAATGTCCGGTCCGGGTTGGATGGTTTCCGGCATATCGTGGGTTGTGGGTTGGTGGGGGAAAAGGTGGTGTCGCTGGAGGAGGTTGTGCCAGGCGACCCCAAGCCGGGCATGGGCGAGGTGGGGATGGCGCTCTTGAACGCATTTTCCGGGGTGATGGGCCGGTGTCTGGATGTTTATCCCTGGCAGGCGGGGGATTTACCGGAGGTGTTGGCGCAGATCCGCCGCCCGCAGAGCTCATGAGGATCTTGAACCATCCACCCCATACCCGGCCAGTCAGTCCGGGCCGGGCCTGACTATGGACTGGAATACCGGATGACAAGGTGTGTTTCTCCGCCGGGGCGTATGCCGATCAGGGAGAGTTCCTGGTTGACCGGAGCGGGGTAGAGTTCGGCGGGGGGAGAGACGGTAAGGCCATCGGTCCATCGGTAACGGAGGATCGCTGGCACCTCCGGATCATTGAGATTCACGATGAGGTGGTTGGGGTGCGCCTCGACCCTTCCTTCCCCGGCGGCAAACAACGGGGCGGGGTGGCGAACCCGGAACAGGGTATAGGTCTGATGGGTGGTGGTCACCTGGCCGCGCTCCTCATACGATTCGGGTTGGGCGCGCAGGTAGTTCCGCCATTCGTCCTCGATGGTGATGATCAAGTGACCGGCAAAGGTGTCGACCCAGGTTTTGAATTCGGCGGGGGTTCCCGGGGGATGGGCGGGAGGGGTTCCTGCCCATGGATTCATGTCCTGGTCATGGCGATAGGCATTACCCAGCAGCTCGCGATGAAACAAAATGGGCAGATATCCCATGTGTCCGTCCTCATAATCCTCACCCACCGCGCCTGCGAGAATGACCCGTCCCTCCGGCGGTGTTTCCTGCGCCACCCTTTCCGCGAGCGTGTGCAAGCCGGGGGTGAAGATTCCATAGGTTTCCACGCCCCGGCCCTGATAGATAAGCCGGGCATTCCATCCGGAAGCGGCAACGAGGGCGGCAACCAGGGCGGCCAGCCAGCTCCGCCGCCATCCGGTGGTTTCCAGCAGAACATCCAGGGTGAGTGCGGTGGCGGGAATGGTCATGAAAAACAGCGCAATGCTCATGCGGTGCAATTGGCGGTTGGGAAAAAGAACGTCCGACCAACCGGAGAGGAGGATAAAGCCAAGGGTTATGGGGGCCAGCCACCGGCGCTGTGAGCCCTTCAACACCAGCAGGGGCGCGGCCAACCCCAGAAATACGAGGAGCGGGTTGGCCATCCGGATTTGATCGCGGAACAGGGTGGCGCCCTGGATGATTATAGCGGAGAAGGGTGGGCGCCCTTGCCGCATCAGCGCCCCGGCATCGATTCCCGCCTGGTTCAGCAGGGTATTCAGGTAGGGGTATAGGATGACCCCGGCCACCGCCGCCGCGCCGCCGATGAGCAGGCTGGAGCGCCCGGTCAGGCGGCGGAGGTTCCATGCGATGGCGAGAACAAAGGGGAATGCCATGAAGGGCGACAAGGGCCATAGATTCATGACGATGATGACCAGCGCCAGGGCAATCGCCGCCCCCAGGGGCGCCCGCTTGTTCCATAGAAGCACAAAGAGAAGCCCGGCAACCGGCATCACCAGGGCCATGGCAAAGTTGCCGCCCAAGGTGCCAAAATGGAGCACCCATAAACTGTAGTACCGGGTGGGAAGCAGGGCCAGAACGGCCGCCGCCAGAGAGGCGAGCAGGGAGCCGCCCAACATCCGGGTGGACAGCCCGGCGAGCAAGGGAACCAGCAGCATGAACATCCAGATGAAGCCCGCCGTGTAATACACATGAGGATCCGCGACCAGCCACAGGGGAAACCCGACCAAACCGGGAATCCATGCTCCGGTCAGGATCGGGGTCGCATCGACGGTCCCCGCATTCCATTGGGGAACATAATTGACCATTCGGGGAAAGGTTTCGCGGAACAGCCACAGCCGGTACATGAATGAGGGATGGTCATCCTTATAAATCGCGGCGCCCCCGGTGACTTGCCATACTGCGAGGATGCCCGCGAGCAGGGGCAGGACCAGCATCAACCCCAGCGCGGTTCGCCAACCCGACGGGCGGCGGGTCAGGATCCATCCGGCCAGCAGTAGGTTCAGCAAGAAAACCAGGTGGATGGAGGGCCAGACAAAATCCTGATGCTCCCGCCAGTCCGGAAAGAAAAACCACTGAAACTGTACCCAACTCGAGCTGACCGCGATCAGCAGGCCGAGGGTGAGCAGGCCCGCCGCCCGGGTGGTGTCCGGGACGGCAGATCCGTCCGGATTGTGTGGAGAGCGCCAAGCCCCGGCCAGGGTGGCGATGCCTGCCACTGCGAGGGCGCTCAGCAGTCGCGGCCCATGCAGCCAGGTGCCTCCGGTATGGACCACCGGGATCAGGGCGCCGATCACCAGCAGGGCGGCGCCGCTTCGCCAGTAGGTCGACGAAGCATTCATCAATCTCCCGATCGCATGGGGTTTCATCTCGTTCGCCCGGATCTTCATTGTTGGTGATTTTTTAGTCAATTTGAATTAGTCTGGGATCCTGAGGCGAGGTGGAGAGATGCATCATCCGATGGGTGTTGTTGATCAGCAGAATGGTTCTTTAGGGACAAAAGGTCCCCGGATGGGCCGTCAGGACTTCTGGTGGATTGCGGTTCTGGTTTTGATCGCTGCCGTTTGGCGTACGTTGTTGTCGTGGGCGTACCGGGATGCCATCAGCGGCGATTGGGGAATTGTTGCCCTGATGGCCAAGCATATGGCGGAGGGTCGGGACTGGCCGGTCTTTTTTTATGGTCAGGCCTACATGGGTAGTCTGGAACCCATGGTCAGTGCCCTGTGCTGCCGGTGGCTGGGAACCTCGGTCCTGGCGGTGAACCTTGGCACCGTGTTGGTGGGGGTCTGGATCATCCCCCTGCTGTATGGGTGGGCTTTTCACATTGCTGGCCGTACGGCCGCCCGGTGGGCGGGCCTGTTTGCCCTGATTGGGCCGACCTACTACGACTACTATCTGATTTCCCCTCGCGGTGGTTATGCGCTGATTCTGATATTGGTTCCGCTGATCCTGACCTGGAGTTGCCGCCTGGCGTTGGGTACCTCCGGTTTCACTGGTCGCGAGCGATTGGCGTTGCTGGGGTTTGGCCTGACCATGGGGGTGGGGTGGTGGACCAGCCAGATCCTGGTGCCGGCGATGGCGGTGGCCTCGGTGATCCTGCTCGCGAGCTGGTTGATTCGACGACGCTGGACCTATGCATACCTGTTGCTGCCGCTCGGGTTTTTGGGCGGCAGTGCCCCCTGGTGGGTTTGGAATGTTCAGCACCACTGGGCATCGCTGGGGATGGCGGATGCGCTGCTGGCGGTACCGCTGCGGCATGGCATTCCCGCTTTTCTCGGAATCATCGTTCCCCGTTTTCTGGATTACCTGGATCCGGGCCCGGATTTTCTTTGGCGATGCGACGGCTTGCGCTGCACTTTGCGATGGTCTGTGGCCATCGGCTGGTCGATGATTCTGCTGATCGCGGTGGGCTTCGTGGTTGCCGACATGATCCGGAACCGGCGGGTGGCGGGGTCACGAATTTCACGGCTGTATCTGGCCTCTGCCCTGTCTTTTTCGGTGGTGTTCGTCCTGTCCGCCGGTTGCTCCAGCTATGCCCTGACCCGGGCGGCACGGTATGCGCTACCCTTGTATCCTGTGCTGGTGGTGGTGACTGCGGCCGGGGTGAGCCAGGTCGGCCGGACCCGGTGGGGGCGGTGGGGCGTTCGGCTATGGGGTCTCATGCTTCTGGTGTTCTTTTCCGGAAATATCCGGGAGGTCTGGGGGTTGCTTCACCAGGGTGAAACGTCACGCGACCGGACGGCGGAAGCATTCGCCCATTTCATTTCCGAACACCCGACCGAAGCGATCTATGGCCCCTTCATGCAAACCTCATGGCTGAACTTTTATGTTCAGGAAAAAGAGCCGTTCGTGGATCTTCCCACCGACCGGTATAATCCGCATGAGCGGCGGGCGGATGCCGCCGGGAAGATTGCCTTGATTGGTCATACCGCGGGAGGTGTTCGGTGGATCGAGCAAACCGGTGGCCACGCTGCGGTGACCCGGATCGAAGGCCTGAACCTGGTTCATGCGATCCAGCCTCCGCCACTGAGTGTAACCCCGATTTCCCCGGATCAGTGGCAATCGGCAAGGGTAAGGGGTGTCGATTCGGAAATGACCGAAGTGCTGACCGATCAGGACATGCTGACTGGTGTCGCCCTTCCCATTCCGCCGGATGCCGAGCAGACCTTGTACATCACCTTTCGGGAGCCGGTTCTGCTTTCCCGGATTCTCTTTTACTGTCCGTGCTGGCTCTCCTATCCAGGGGTCTGGCGGTTGGATGGTAAATCTGAAACCGGTTCCTGGGAGACGCTGGGAGGGGTGGATCAGGAAAATGCTACGATCTGGAGCGGCCCCCGGCTGTTTGCGGATGCATCCGGTTATCATGCCCGGGTGGATTTCGCCCCGGTGCGGGTTCAAGAGATTGCCCTTCGGGCCTGGCCCACGACCTGCCGGGCTTTCTTTTCACCCGCCGAGATCTCTTTGTATGGTCCGGGTCAGGGATCACCGGATCTGGAGGCGGACTTGGGGCGGGTAATCACAAGCCTTGCGACGACGACGGTGAACCGGGTGTACTGCGAGCGGTGGGCGGCGAATCGTTTGGCTGAGGCCTCCGGGGAAAGATTGTGGACCCCACGCGAGCCAGCGATTTGGGATCGAACCACCGGGGACGTAACCGGCACCCCCCGGGAATCGCCCTGGCCGATCTCGGTTGATAACCGCAGCGCCTTGCTGGTGCGGAACGAGGATTGCGAGGCAACCCGGGTGGCGTTGAGGGGATGTGGTGCCGGGTGGACGGAAACCCCGATGACCTGCTGGACCCTGTTCCGGCTGGCCGGCCATGATGGCGCCGGCGTTTCCGGGCAACACGAATTGGCCTGGTATGGTCATCGGGTCTTTCGATCCGCTGGCTCCCTCGAGCATCGGGTGGCGCGGCTGCTCGACCGCCTCCGCAGCGGGTCTCCGGTCCCGGCTTCCGATCCGGAGTTGCTTCGGGAGTTGACGCTGGCCCACACCCTGATGCCGACCCATCCCGGAGTGTGCGCCGCCCTTTTGTCGGCCCTGTCCGGCCCGGATTCTCCGGGTGACCGGCCGGGGTTGGCTGCGGCCCTTGAGGCCATGACCCGCATCGACTACCCCGCGACTGCTTCCTTTGAAGGGCTTGTTGGCTTCGATGGTTTGTCGATGGATCGTTCGCGGGCTTGTCCGGGCGACCGGGTCACCATGCGCTATTTCTGGAGCAAGGTACCCCACAATCGGCCCACGGCATTTCTGCATGTGGTCGATGATCGCGGTAAGATTGTTGCCCAGGATGATTTTCTTGTCGCGGATGGATTACGGGATGAAACCTGCAAGAGCATAGGCCGCGATGGCTGGCCGGTCATGCAGCAGCGAATGCTGAACCTTCCCAACAGCCTGTCCCCCGGTTGGTACACCCTGCAATTCGGCCTGTGGTATCCGGATCTGGGACAGAGACTCAAGGTGACCTCATCGCTTCGGCAAAAGAGTAGAGCCATCGTGCTGCCCGTGCGGTTTGAGGTGATTGCCGGAGAGGCGACCTCCTGAGGGTGCATTCCTCAGCGGGATGGGTGTCGCAAGTGCTCGCGCAACCGGGCATGCCGCTGCGAAAGAGGACTTGCAGACGGAAGTGGGCCCAGCCCCTTCACCGCAGGTTGGATGACCGCGTCCTGCTCCGGCAGCAGGCGCCAGAGATCGGCATTTGTGCGGACGGGACGAGCCGGGCACGATCCCGGCAGAATGCGTTCCAGAAGTTGTTCGCGCAGCAGGTCCAGAGCGATCACATCCGCGGCACAGTATCGGAGCAGCTTGGTTCGCAGTTCGGGTTGGCGGGTCGTGCACCACCGATCCCACAGCCAGACCGCCTCTGCACCGTCGGTCCCGACCAGGTCATGAGGTCGCTGGATGCCCACCGCGCGCTCGATGTGCTTGAGGCCGCCGGACAGCCCGGCGTGGTAGCAAACCCAACGGAGGTCGATGTGGGGGAGGGTGAGGGGCGGGATATGAAAGTAGTCCACGATCTGGGGCAGATCAAAAGACGCCCCATTAAAGGTAACCAGCAAGCGGGTATCGTCGAGCAGATCAAGAAGCATATCGAGATTTTCACCCTGGACAAAGGTGTGCAGCTCGCCGCGGTGCAGGCAGACGACCACGGTAATCTCCGCCTGCTGCTGGCCGGTGGTTTCGATGTCGAGATAGGTGGCCTCGGCCGCGAAATCGTGGAGCAGCCGCCAGTGATCAGCCCGGGCGAGCAGGCCGGTCAGAGCCCCAAGGTCCCGGGCGTTCAGGGCCTCGCGGGATTGCTGCACGGCATCGTGGAGCCGGTCGGTAATTCCGAGTCCGGGTAGATGCCCCGGCCGCTCCCGCAACAGGTCATCCCAGGTTCGGATGCCGCTGGCCCGGAGCCGTTTTTCCCGCTCGGGTCCGATTCCGGGAAGGTGTCGAAGCGCGCCGGAGGTGAGCGACATCAATGCAACTTCTCCCGCTTCCGCCGCAGGATGTCCGCAGATCGCTCGAGGCGAGCCTGCAGTTTCTTCGCTTCTTCATCTTCGGGGGGCGGCTCGATCATCGGTCCCATGGGGTGTCTCTGTAGGGTGACTGTGGGCACCCGGATGGTGCCATCGATCAGGGCGTCGAGCAGGCTTCGCGTGCATGCGAGCGCGGCATCGGATTCGATCAGCCACTGCTCCATCTGTTCATCCTCGACCCCGGGCGGAAGCGGGGGTACGCAGGAGGGACAGCCCGCTTCGCATTCGCAGTCGTCCAGAATGCTCCGGCACAGGACCAGCGCCTCCTCCATCCGGTCAAAGATTTTTTCCGCATACCCGACCCCGCCCTCCTGAGCATCATAGAGGTAGAGTGCGCTCTGATAGGTCTGGGTGTTCTCTTCAAATCGGGAGACATCGGTTTCGATGTCATTTTCGTCGGCCATGCACAGGCTGGGGGCGGACCGTTTAAGCAGGTACTTCAACCCGTACAGGCCCGCTCCGACGAACCGGGCATCCGCGTCCTTCATCGCGGTCAGCCAGGCCTTGGGGGGAAATAGGGAAAGCCCGGTGGTATCGTACTCGAACGGGTCGAGGGTGATCGGACCGTACCCGATGTTCTCAAGACTGCGCTCGCGGATTTTCTTGTACATCTTCGGTTGCAGGTTCACATGGACATAGCCGAACTTCAGCCCCGCCCCCCGGAGGTCGGTTTCCTGATCCACTTCGACCATCTCAACCCGCCGCTCCCATACCGCCTCGGTGTAGTAGTCGACCTCCACCTCCTCCACCCGGCACAGCTTCTTCTCCAGGTCGAGGTCCATCGACATATACCGCTTGCCGAGGTGCTGATAGATCGCATCCTTGTACAGGGTGCCCCGGGCGCCGATGGGGTCGATCTCGCCGATGACCTCGCCGCCGCAATGGATGTCGACATTGTAGTCGGTGAGCCCTCGCAGGTTGACCCCGCGGGCGGGATAGTCGCGCAGGGCATACCGGTAGGCCTCGTGATAGGGAACCAGCGTTTTTTCGTCGGCAAGAACCTTCAGGGCCGCCGGGTAGGCCGTGCTGGCAAACAGGGGCTCCTCATCCCGCAGTGGATACTCATGGGCGGCGCAGGGTAGATGCTGGAGGAGTATGTACGGGTTGTCGGCATTCAACCACGCCTGCTCGGCCGGGGTGTCGGTCACAAAATCCGGATGGTGGGCGATGTACTGATCGATGGGTGAGTCCTTGGCAATATAGACAATGACGGCGCGGGATGCTTTGCGCCCGACCCGCCCCGCCTGTTGCCAGAAACTGGCAATGGTGCCGGGGTGTCCGGACAGGATGCACAGGTCAAGATCGCCGATATCAATTCCCAGCTCGAGGGCATTGGTGGTGAGGATGGTGGTGATCTTGCCGTCGAACAGATCGCGTTCGAGCGCCCGCCGTTCGGTGGGAAGCAGACCGCCCCGGTAGGGTTTGACCGAGTGGGCGAGTTGGGGATGGCCATCGGTGACTGCGCGGTAGAGTCGCTCGACCTCCTGGCGGGCCCGGCAAAAGCAGATGGTGCGGATGCCCAGTTCGGTTGCTTTGCGGATCAGGGGAATGGAGATGGAGGCGGCGCCTTTCCGATAGACCGCCGAGCCCGCGGACTGCACCAGGGGCGGGTTTACAAAGTAGATGTCCCGCTGCGGCCGGGGCGCGGTATCCCGGTCAAGCAGGTGGAAGTCCCGGTGGAAGAGTAGGTCCACATGCGCCTTCGGGTTGCCCACCGTGGCCGAAGAGCAGATGAATTGTGGGTGGCTGCCGTGCATGTCACAGACCCGGAGAAGGCGGCGGAAGACATTGGAGACATGGGAGCCGAACGAGCCGCGGTAGCAATGCACCTCATCAACGACGATATACTTCAGCCGGCTCAGAAAGGTTTTCCAGCCTCGGTGATGGTGCGGGAGAATTCCCGCATGCAGCATGTCCGGGTTGGTGATCACAAAGTCTGCCGACTGCTGGATGACCTTGCGGCTGTCGCGGGGGGTATCGCCATCGAAGGTTCCGATGGCCCGGGTGCCTGCCGCGGACCGGATCAGTTTACCGAGGGTGCCCTCCTGATCCCGGGACAGGGCCTTGGTCGGGTACAGGAGCAGGACGCTGAAGGGCTGCTCCGCAGTCAGGTAGTCATGCAGAATGGGAAGAAAAAAGGACAGGGTCTTACCGCTGGCGGTCCGGGAAACCAGCACCGTGTCCCGCCCGGAGGTCACAGAAGCGAACGCTTCGGCCTGATGCTCATACAGCCGGTCGATGGGTACCCCGGCCAGGGCCTGGCGAAGCGCCGGGGCAAGTTCCCCCGGCAGGTCGTGGTAGGCACCGGGGGCTGGCGCCAGGGTCCGGTGGGCCCGGATTCTGGATTGAAACCGATTCTCCAGAAAGGTGGTGAAGTCATTGAGCTGGTTCATCGATCCTCACGATACGGCGGGACGGGGGCGGGGGCAAGTAGGCAAGTGGCAAGGTTGCTTGAATCCGGGACGGAGCCCGGGTACTGTGGTTCCATGAACCGTTTGCTGCTCGCCTGTTTTCTGTTGATGGCCGGGTTCCTTCTCACCGGCTGTGATGACGATGACATCGATCACCGCCCGCCGGAGGGCCAGGGCGCGATCAGCCTGAACAATCGAACCGCCTCTGACATCACTGTGTTTGTCGATAGCGAGCGCCAGCCCGCGGTCGAGGCATTTTCGGACCGTTCCTATGACCGCGAGCCGGGGACCTATCGTCTCGTTCTCGATGAGAATGGCGGAGACCGGTACTATAGCGGGGATGTCGATGTGGTGGCCGACCGCCTCACCGTGGTCGATATCGGGGTCGAGTCGTTTGATTTCAACGACTTTGATATCGCGATTTTCCAGCGTACCCCCTGAAGGAGACCACAATGGCACTGGATCAATACGGTCGGGATATTGACTACCTTCGCATCTCCCTGACCGACCAGTGCAATCTCCGCTGTGTCTACTGCATGCCGGAGGATCTGATCTTTCAGCCGGATGAAAAGCTGCTCATGGACGAAGAGGTGCTCCGGTTGGCGTCTCTATTTTCGGAGCTGGGGTTTCGCAAGATCCGGCTGACTGGTGGCGAACCAACGCTGCGGCAGGGCCTGCCTTCGCTGGTGCAGGGGTTGGTCTCCCTGCCCGGCATCCGCGAAGTCGCGATGACCACCAATGCGGTTCTCCTCAAACACCTTGCTGCCCCGCTTAAAGCCGCGGGTTTGTCCCGTCTCAATGTCAGCCTCGACACTCTCGACCCGGTGAAATTCCGGAACATCACCCGGTGGGGTTCGATTCAGGATGCCTGGAATGGACTGGTGACTGCAGAGGCCCAGGGTCTCGGCATCAAGATCAACGCGGTGATTGTGCGGGGCTGGAACGATGGTGATGATGCAGTTGCCCTCGCCCGGTTGACCCGTGCCCATCCCTGGCAGGTCCGGTTTATCGAAATGATGCCCCTCGGCCGCATCGCCGAGTTTCAACAACTCCATGCGGTCCATGAGGAGGTGCTGGTCGCAAAAATTGCTGCCGCCCTGGGGGAGTTGCACCTGCAGCACGGAGGCCAGCTCGATGGCGAGGCCCGGCTCTACCGGCTGGCCGATGGGATCGGTAGCGTGGGCTTTATCTCGTCGGTCTCCAATCCCTTTTGTTCGGAATGCAACCGGGTACGGCTGACGGCGGATGGCAAACTCCGCTTGTGCCTGCTTCGGGATGACGAGCTGGATGTGAAAGCCCTGATGAGGGGAGGGGCATCCGATGCGGTCTTGAAGGAGGCCATCGCTGCCGCCATCTGGCGCAAGCCGTGGGGTCATGGCCTTGCCGACCAGGTCCACCCCCGCAACCGTGTGATGTCGGAGATCGGAGGCTAGTTCACATGCTGACCCATACCGAAGCGCTCCACGCTGTGCTCTCCGCCGCCATTCCCGGGCCGGTTGAAACCCGGTCCATGGATCTGGCCGCCGGCGCAGTGCTGCGGGAGGATCTGCTCGCCGATCGGGATCAGCCCCCGTTTGATCGTGCGACCATGGATGGCATCGCATTTTCCCGGACGGCCTGGGAGGCCGGGGTGAGGCGATTGACCATTGAAGGCATCCAGCCTGCCGGCGCTCCTGCCCTGCGGCTTTCCGAGCCGGCGGCGGGCTGCTTTCGGATCATGACCGGCGCGGTATTGCCCGCCGGTTGCGACGGTGTTCTGGAAAGCGAGCAGGTTCTGTTTGAAGAAACGGTTGCACAGATTGCAGACACCGCCGTGTGGCAACCACACCGGAATGTTCACGGTCAGGGTTCCGACAAAAAGGCAGGACACGTGTTGCTCGCGGGTGGGTGTGTGCTGACACCGCAGCGGTTGGCGATCGCCATTTCCGCGGGTGCCGCCTCGGTGTGTGTGAGCCAGCCCCTCCGGGCGATGGTGGTCAGCACCGGCAATGAATTGGTCGACCTCGGCGAGGCGTTGGCGCCCTACCAGATCCGGCCCTCCAATGCCTATGGCCTGGTTGCAGCGCTGCGTGATTATGGCTGCCGGGCCGCGCGCAAACATGTTCCGGACGACCTGGAGGCCATGCGAGAGCTGTTCAGTGCGTCGGTGACCGAGGTGGATTTGATCCTGGTCAGTGGCGGCGTCTCGAAGGGGTTGTACGACTTTGTCCCCCGGGCGCTGGAAGAGGCCGGGGTGGAAAAAATCTTTCACCGGGTCGCCCAGAAGCCCGGCAAACCTCTCTGGTTTGGCCAGCATCCCCAGGGGGCAACGGTATTCGGATTGCCGGGCAATCCGGTGTCCACCCTGATCGGCTTTCGTGAGTATGTGGTCCCCTGGCTGCGCCGTTCTCTGGGGTTGCCTGATGCTCTGACTGAATGGGTCACCCTGAATGACCTGCCCGCCTCTGTAGCCCCGCTTACTGGATACTTTCCCGTCCGTAAAGCTCCCGACATGAACCACCCCTGTGCGGTGGACCTTGTGGCGTATCAGGGCTCCGGCCACCTCGCAGCTTTGGCGGAGAGCGATGGCTATGTGGTGATCGACCCGGAAGTTGTGCCGAACCTGACCACCGCAATACCGGTTCCTTTTCGGGGTTGGGGCGCAATTTAAGTTGTGTCTGGCCGGATCACGTTCTCACTTTGCGGTCTTTCGTCTTTTGGGTCCAAGGTGGCACGGCCAGCCTGGCCGTAGCCGACACGGGCTGGCAGCCGGTGTCACTTTTCTCCCTGAGGTGTGTTTGGTTTCCAGGTTGAGGGTGGTGATCTACGATTGATCCTGACTTGGTCATGGACTATTCTGTTCCTCCATGCCCGAATTCACTCACATCCGCGTTGATGGCGCCCCTCACATGGTGGACATTTCCGGCAAGCCGCCGACTGTGCGCACGGCATGGGCCCGGGCGGAAATGCGATTGGGACCGGAGATTGTCGCGGCGTTTGACGGAAAGGATCTGGTTACCCCCAAGGGTTCGGTGACCCAGACTGCGGTGGTTGCGGGGATCCAGGCAGCCAAGAAAACCAGCGAGTTGCTTCCGCTCTGTCATATCCTTCCGCTGGATCAATGTGAGATCACCGTCACGCCGGATTTTCCCGGTCACAAACTGCTTCTGGATTGCCGGGTGAGGGCGACCTGGAAAACCGGGGTGGAGATGGAGGCCCTGACCGGGGCTTCGGTCGCGGCCCTGACCGTGTATGATCTCTGCAAATCCATCTCCCATGACATGGAAATCCTGTCGGTTCGCCTGATGGAAAAAACCGGGGGCAAAACCGGCATACAGCCCCCGCCTTCGCCATGAGTTTTACCGTCCAGTATGTTGCGTATCTGCGGGAAGCTGCGGGGCGAAGCGTGGAGACCAGAGATGCCCGCGCGGCCACAGCGGCAGAGTTGTATGATGAGGTGGCGGCAGCGCATGGCTTTCGCTGGTCCCGGGCCGCGATGTCGGTGGCGGTCAATGGGAGGGTTCAACCGTGGACAGTTCGCCTGCAACCCGGCGATGAAATTTTGTTTTTACCCCCGGCTTCGGGAGGTTGACCCTGTTTGCCCTGAGTCCAGATCCGCTTGATGGTCCGGCCCTCCATCGCCGCCTCCACTCACTGACCGATGGCGCCGTGGTTGTTTTCGAGGGGGTGGTTCGCAATCATCACAACCATCAGGCGGTAACCGCACTGGCTTATGAGGGGGTGGAAGCGCTCGCCGCCGAGACCTTCGCGGCAATTGAGCAGGAGGCCATCGCGCAATTTGGGTTGAGCCAGGTGATCGCGATTCACCGGGTGGGACAGGTGCCCGCAGGCGAGCCGGCGGTCTGGGTCGGGGTGGCATCTCCCCACCGCGATGCCGCCTTTGCCGGTTGCCGGTATGTGATCGACGAACTTAAGCAGCGGCTGCCGATCTGGAAAAAGGAACTGTATGAGGATGGCCATGCCCGGTGGGTCAACGAAGCATGAAACGAGATCGGGCATGGTTTCTGGTTCTGGTTGGCTTCAGTTTCGGTCTGTTATCCGGGGCGAATGCATTGCCGGCGTTGCTGGTCGAACCGATGGCGGTAGATTTTGGCGAGGTCTTTGAACATGCAATGGAGACTCGGGAAGTCCAGGTGATCAATGGAGGTTCCGAGCCGATTACCGTTTCCCGGGTGGGCCGGACTTGCCGCGACTGTTTGTCAACCGAATTGGACCTGGAATGGCTGGCTCCCGGAGAGGCGGCGGTCCTTCGGATTACCCTGTGCCCTGACCAAACGGCAGGAATTCTGGAGGAAATGGTCACCCTTGAATCGCCCGGTCGTGATGCCGTGGGTATCCCGGTGAGCGCCGTGATACGTCCCTCTTACCGCATGGTTGGTGCCCCGTTTCTGCTGGAAGCGAACGCGGAGTCAGATCGGCTCACGACTCAGGTGCGAATTACGCCCCAGGTGCCTCTTGCGGGCCGGCTCGAATCGCCTGGGGAGGGTCACGGATTGTTTTCAGTGGCGCTGGATCCAGATCCGCGACGAACGGGTTCCTATATCGCAACCCTGACCACCACCTCGGCCATCCCGGTCGGGATGAGCGAGTTGACCATCCCCCTGCGCTCCACCGACCCCGGGGATCCGCCCTGTGTCATCTATGGCTCGGTATTCCTTCCGCCGCCAATCCATGTCTATCCCGCCCGGCTTCGTATCGCCCCCGCAGTCCGGGAGCAACTGCGAATTCTGTTTGTGGATCAGCGAAAAAATCCCCCGGCCAATATCCTGGAAGTCCGGGTTCCTGACGAGCATGTGCGGTGGGAATTCATGCCTGGGTTCAGCCTTGAGCAAATTCGAATCAATGTGTACATTGATCGGCAGGAGGGGAAGGAAGGACCTCTGGGCGACCTGGTCTTGATCACGGATGATCCGGAGAACCCGGCGATTCGTGTGCCGATTGTGGTGGACCCCTCCATGGCTGCCCCGTCGGTCTCCATGACCGGGGGGCCGGTGCCGGTAGCGAATCCGCGAGGATGTGGTTGTGTCTCAAGCATGTAATCGAATCCAGAGAGCGAAACGGCTGCGGAAGGACACCCGGGGTCAGGCCATGACCGAGTATGCCATCCTGGTTTCAGTCACCGTCGCCATTGCCGCTTATCTGTACTTTCCCGACAATGGAATCTACCAGGCGATCCGTCATGTCTATAACAAGACCACCCTGGTGGTCGGGTGGCCGGGGCCATGAGAAGCAGCGGCGGCCTTCCTGACGGGACGGTGGTGTCCCTGTATCTGCTTGCTGTGGTGCTGGTCTTGACCACCTACACCGAAATCCAGAGCGCGCGCATACCGAACTGGATTACCCTGCCCGCGCTTGCCGCCGCATTTGTGGTCAGTTTTGTTGGCCTTGGCATTCCTTTTGTGTCCTGTCTTTTCGGTTTCCTGACCGGGTTCGGCTTTCTGTTTCTCTTCTACCTGTTCGGCGGGATGGGGGGAGGCGACGTAAAACTCATGGGGGTGGTGGGGGCTCTGCTCGGTTTTCCGGATATTTTGCCGGTGCTCATGTATACCGCATTTATCGGGGGCGGCATGGCATTGCTTGCCTTGATCTGGAACCGCCGGTTCTGGTCCGGGTTGCGGGAGAGTCTGGGTATGTTTTTTACCGTGAAGGAGGGACAGACTCTGGATCCGGTTGAGGAAAATGAGGCCGGGGGTGTCGCGGCCAGGCCCCTGACGATTCCATATGGCCTGGCCATTGTTGCCGGTTGCCTGGTGCATGTGCTCATCGGGGCGGAGGGATTTCCCGGATGAAGGCGCTGAAACGGATGCGGCGGATCGGGCAGGATGACCGGGCCCAGGCGATGGCGGAGTTTGTCATTATTATTCCGGTGGTGCTTTTCCTGTTTTTTTCTATGCTCCAGGCCATGGTGGTGGCGAGGACAGCCCTCCTCACCAATTATGCCGCGTTCGCGGCGGCCCGGTCCTATGCGACCTCCTTCTCGCTGTTCTTTGGTGAATCCGGCGATGCCAACCAGGCCCACGACGATGCCACCGCCCAAGCCAAAGATGCTGCGCTTCTGGTCATGGCGCCGGTATCTCATGCCCAGTCGGGTGAGGCCATGATGGTTTGGAAACCGATCCGCAGCACCATGAAAAGCATGCCCCAGGTCGTCCAGCGGTTCTATGGAATTGCCGAGGGCTATGTGACCGCGATGATTTACCGGATGAAGGGCTTTAATCTGACCCTCGATGGTGCCGCGGATAGTCCGACCTCGGTGGTCAAGGTGGAGTTTGATTACCTGGTGCCCATTTCCATTCCCGGCTTTGCTGAAATGTGGAACTATCTGCGCGTTCGGGATAAAAGCCAGAGCCTGGATCAGGCCTTTGAAGCCGGTGGGCCGGGGGCGCTTTCCGGCACCGCCAGCGAAGTGCTGGATGCCATTGCCACGCTTGATGACCTGATCGGTGGAGGACAACTTTCCGGGATTCAGAACAGCATCGATACCGCGATGGATACCATCTACAATTCCGGCCTGGTCGGCGCCCGGAATAACGTGGAACTGAAGGCCAAGGCAGTGTGCGGATTTGAACCATGGAGCGGCACGGTTCGCACCGACGATACCGATCCCTATTGCGAGGGGGAGTTTGACGAAAGCATGCAGCCCTGTATCGATGCCGCCGAGGCCAATCAGGATCTGGTGGACAAGCAGTCCAAGGAGTGCAAGGAGGCGGATGAGGCAACCAAGGCCTATCAGAAGGCGGACGCGGATCATACCGCCGCCTTGAATGCCTATAATAATTGTTCGAATCCGAGTGGAGAGTATGTCAACAAGGTCAATATTTACGGGCAGCCTGTTTCGGTAAAGAAGGATTGTGTCGGGCTGTGGAACGCCGAACAGTCGGCGCTTCACGAGAAGAATCTGGCCTACGAAAAGGCGGAGGATGAAACCGATGAATGTGAAGAAGCCGGACAGGCGGTCGAGGACAGTATGGGGGCCGTGGAGGATCTTTGCTCCCCATAACCGGGGCCGGGAATGTGTTGTCTGAGATGAAAAAGCGATTCGCCATGTTAATGCTGCCGATGAAGCGGGCCCAGGCTCTGCGCGGGGACGACCGCGGGCAGGTATTGGTGCTCAGTGCGATCATGGTGCTGATGGCGATGATGCTCACCCTCGCCACCCTCAATTCCGGAGTCCTCGTCTACAACCGCATCCGGTCTCAGACCGCGGTGGATGCCGCCGCCGATACCTTTGCCGCATTTCAGGCCCGGGGACTCAATGTCGCCCAGCATTTGAACGATGTTCATTACTGGGCCAACTGGATTCTGTTTGGTTTGGAAACCGTCAATTGGACGGTGCGAATCACCTGCCCGTTGCTTTCCATTCGTCCGCCTCCGGTCTTTTTTGACTACAGCTTTTACATGTCCTGCTGCAATAACCTGAAGTCGGTCGGCAAAGGACTGGACAATGCCCAGAACACCATCGCGGAAATGATTCTCGGGGTGCAGAAGGTGATCAATACCGCGTTCCCGGTGCTTGCCGGACTCAGCGCCAACAACCTGGCCGAGGTGAATGGCGCGGACAAGATCCTTGAATGGGTGGGGGAAATCGCCGGCCAGATCGTCGGTCTGATTGGCATGGATATTTCCGGCTTCGAGAGCATGCTCAACAGCATGGCGGGTATTCCTGGCATTGGTGACATCTATGCGTTTCCGCTCAAGCCCGGCCAGTTGATCGATTTGAACATTGCCGAAAAGGATCCGGATCCGGACTGGCTGCCCTGGGATACCCTGGGCATCATCAAGGGGTTGGTGATTGCCAGTGATGTCGCCTGTGCGGCCGCCGGGAGTATCGCCATGTCGGAGGAGCCGGACCATGACTATGGTTGGCGGGATGACACCTATTATTGCGGGGGACCCAGCTATAACACCTGGATTACCGGTAAGAAGCGCCGCAACCTATGGCCTGATCTGATGCGCCTGCAATGGTTGAACCCGAATATGGATACCCCGGAGCAACAGATCGATGTCTACACATTCCAGGAGTTGTACCCGGTATTTGACCAGCGGGGGAAGGCGGCGGAGTCGCCGAGCAATTTTGGCAACCCGGCCTTTTTCACCGTGGCCAGCAGTCAGGTCGGAGGCTCTCCCCTGATGGAACGGAGCAGCCACAGCAATTTCGAAGAGTTCTCCAAGCCCGAATTGATTTCGGTGCATTTGGGGGAACCGGGGGAGAACGATTTTGTCACCTCGGTGATGATCTGGCATTGAGTATGAAGATGAATCGCTCCAATAAGAACGGCGCTTGCTCTGCTGCGCGCCTATTACAAACGCGATCAAACTCTGGTGACCCGGCGTTTGTCGTGGCGCCGCCGCCCCGCGCTCGCGGGGCAAGGCGCGTTGGTCTGCTTCGCGATGAGCGAGGCCAGGCCATGGTCGAGGCGGCGATAGGCCTCTCCCTGATGGCCTTTGTTTGGGTCCTGTCTTTTTTTGCCTGCTATATGACTTCCAATGCTGCCCGCACGGCGGTTTCCGCCCGGCATGCTGCCTGGGCAGCGGGGAATGGGTCGAGCACCGATGCCTCCTCGCTCGCGGATGATGTGTTTCTCGATAACGGAGACATGGTGGATCTGCAGACCGCATCCGACCAGACCAGTGATGCAACCGGCGAGCTTTCCGGGAATGCGATCTTCTCCGCGATCCTCAGTATTTTCCCCGACATCCAGAAGGCTGATGTGACGTTTGGGATTACCGACGGAAGCGACCCGGAGGGGTGGCCTTTCATTCTTACCAAAACCCGTTTTCCCTTGATGCCGAACTCCGAGATGCCGACCCTGATGAGTGTTTCCACCCATGCTGAGTGGGACACGGTTTCCGAAACGTGGGATGGCTTCTTTGATATGTTTGAAGGCATCATCGACGCGATCATTCCCTGGTGATGAAGGCGTCCTGCCCAGAACGTGACCCGGCCATCCAGCCCGGGGCCAAGGTTGTTCTGGTTCTGCGTATTCTGCTCACCCTCCTTGCCCTGTATTTTTTGTGGCTGTGTGTGAAGTTCGCGGTCTTATCCAACCGGATCACCATGGATTCGGTGTACCGGGAGCATCCGGAATCGATCTATCAGCGAACCCATAGCGAGAAGCCGACAATGGAGGAGCAACGGGCCCGGTTTCCGCTCCCATTATTTCCCGGCATGCAGAATCCGGAATTCGGGGAGATGGAACTGAACGGCCACCCGTTTTTCCGGGTTGATTTCGATGTCAGTGCCCGGCCGGAGCGGATCCTGCACTACTACCGGCAGCAATTGGTCAGCTGTGGGTGGCACGATATTACCGAGGAGGCAATCCGGAAGGCGGCGATGACCGAGAACCCTTATCAGGAAGGGGTTTTGGATCTTCAAAACGAAGCGTTCCTTCGCAACTACGATCACATGATGCGCACACAGGCGACCTTCACGAAGTGGGGAGCGCATGCCACCGTGGCGGTCAAGGACGGGGGGCACCCCTGGTTGACCCGGGTGGGCATTCATTACATTGAATACGGGTCACCCCAGCAACTCGCTCAGGAGCTGGAGCAGTCCCTCGGAATTGGAGAACAGGGCATTGACCCGGACCATCCCACCACCTTCTCCCAGAACATGGGCGCCCAGCGGGCGGAAACAACCCTGCTCACCAGCGCCGATCCGCCGGAGGTCTTTTGCCAATCGTTGGTGAGTGAATCTCTTGCCGACGGCTGGCGGGAGCTGGATTTGCCGCAACGGGGGAATGCCCGGGATGACGGTCGTTCCGCCTTCCTGATGGCGGATAACAAACTCCTGTTTATCCAGGTCTCTTTCGATCCGGAAAAGCAGGTTTCCCGAGCAGTGATGACCAGAATGATGGCGCGTGGGGAGTGATTCGCCGGTCTCAGCCCTCGCTGAACCACTGGGCGACCCGACGGTAGGCGATCGCATCCCTGATTTCCATGATGCCGGCACTGATCACCACGTCGTTGGTGTTGGTGCTTGGGGCATTGGTGGAGACACTCTGCCCGCTGGAAGTGCCGGACACCGTGCCGAAGAGGTTGTCTTCGATCCAGGTCCCCTGCATGGTTCCATTATTGCCGCTGACGGAAATGGTGCCCGAGATCAGAGCCTTGTTGCCGGTGGAAGAGGCCCCCTCGATGTTGAAGCTGGCGGCAGAGTCCTGAACACTGCCGATGGTGCCCCGGAACACGATGCCATTGTTATCGACCGCCTCCAGGGAGTCGCCGGACTGCCGAAGGTCCAGGGAGGTGACGGCCCGTCCGGAGGTTTGAGAAACGAGGTTGTTGCCATCGGTTCCGCGGTAGACTCCGGCAACATTGATTCGTACCGACCGCGAGACGTCGTTGGGAGAATCCACCTCGCACCCTGCAGCGAGGCAAAGGCACGCAGCCACCGACAGAACCAAATATTTTTTCATCAACCTATCTCCTTCATGACCAACCGTGAGACCGCAACCTATCACGGCGCGTTCATTTCAACAACCAGGAAACCGACCGATCGCGCCAGGGGTGCCCACGGACCGGGCGGCAAACAGCTTTTCGTTTGAGCGGCGCGGCGGTACAGTGTCCCTATGAAGGTCTGGTGTAGGACGATTCTGGGAGGGGGCTTTCTGTGGGCGGCTTCGCTGCACGCCGGGGAGTTGACCCTGATCAATGGCAAGGTGTTGACCGGCACGACCATCGAGGCCACGGACGCGGGGGTTGAGCTGACGACCGGGTCGCATTCGGTGCTGGTTCCGTGGGATATGGTCAGTCCCTCCTTCCGGTTGATGCAGGATGCCGACTACCGTCGAAACCTGCTCGGGTTTCCATCGGACTCGGGTCATCGCTTTGACCCGCTTCGGCTTCCCGCCCAGGTCGAGCCGCCAGCCCGCCCCGAGCGTCCGGTCTGGCTGTTCAAGGTTCCCGAGTCGATCCCCACGTCGCGCCTGCTTGCCCAGGTGCCCTATTCAGGGGATGTCCTGTCTTTTTCTGCCCTTCAGTATGGCCCCGGCGAAAAGGAGGTCATGGCCTTTCTGCTGGCCCGTCCGGATGCGGAGGGGGTGCCGAGGGTGCTCTGGACCTGGGATGGCAAAACAGATGTCTGGGGCGAGGCTGCAGGGTATTCCTCTCCGGGTCCGGGGGATGCCGCCTATGCATTTCGGATGGTTTCCCTGCGCTCGCGGTCCGGAGCATCGCGGGTGGATTCGGATCTATCCTTTTCTGTGGGCGAGGGTGGGGTGTTCCGGTTGTCGGCGGAGGTCAGGCTGGGGCAAAAGGGGGTCACCGAGACCTGGCAGTTGGAGGGGGTGCCGCCTTTGGCGGGTCTGGAGAGTCAGGCACTTCAACCCGCGCCCCTGCTGGGGCCTATGACGGTGCGGATGGACCTGGAACCATCTGGCGAAGCGTTGCGTCTGGCCCTGAGTTTGCGTGCCGGTGCCTATCGGGTCTGGCCGAAGGCTCCGGCGTCGATCGATGTGTCGGTCACCCTGGTTGATGCGGACGGCGCTTTGGTTCAGGCGGCTTCCACCGGGTTGGATGCATCGGGCCAGGCCGCGGTGGTGCTTCCGTGGCCGGAGGGTTTTCGGCGGGGGGTGGCCACCGCGCGGGTGGAGGCCGGGCCGTTTTTTGATGCGGCGGAAAGTTGTTTGCCGGTTGAGCTTCAGGCGCGCTGACGCACTGCTTCGTAGAGCAGCAGGGTGGTGGCGCAGGCGACATTGAGGGAATCAATCTGGCCCAGCATGGGAATGCGCACCGGGAGATCGGCCCCGTTCAACCAGGCCTCGCTGAGACCAAACTTTTCCGTGCCGACCACCAGGGCAATGTCCTGCGTCATGTCCACATCGGTGTAGAGGGCCTTTGCGCTCGGGGTAGCGGCGAGGGTCTTCACCTCATGCTGCTTCAGCCAGGCCAGCGTATCCTGGGTAGAGGCCTCGACGACCGGGAGTGAAAAGACGGTGCCGACACTGGACCGGACAACATTCGGGTTGTTCAAGTCGGTGCAATGGTCGCAGACGATCACCCCGTGCACCCCGGCCGCATCGGCGGAGCGAAGGATCGAGCCGAGGTTCCCCGGCTTCTCGATCGCCTCGGCGATCAGGTAAAGTCCGGGGTGGACGACCGGCAGGTCGGCGAGGGTTTTGGCCAGAGGGGCGGCGACCGCGAGCAAGCCTTCCGGTCGGTCTTTGTAGGCAATTTTATCAAAGACATCGCGGGAGCAACACACCGTCTCCGCGCCGGCGGCCCGGCAGGCCGCCACCAGACCTGGCTCATTCTCTCCGAGATACCAGTCCGGACAATAGTAGAGCTGCCGGATCGGGTACTGATTGGCCAGGGCCCGGTTCAATTCGCGGTAGCCTTCGATGAGGAGGGCCCCGGCCTTTTCCCGCTGGGGGCGTTTGCGCAAACGCACCAGATCCTTGATTCGCTGATTCTGTACGCTGGTGATGACAAGGTCCTGATTGCTCATATGGCTGGGTATCATAAGCGTACGGGGGGAAAAGGCCAGTCCCGGATGAGGGGACGATGCGTATGGCGGGTAAACGGCCTTATTCGATTTGATGAAGATTGAACCAAATCCATACTAGGCATACCTGTTCATCTCGGGTATGGTTTGGCCTTCGTGACCCTGTGATGCGAAACCACTTCTACACGATCAGGCATAGGATGGCGGGTGTGCTGCTGGCATGCCTGGTTGCCGTCACCGCCTGGGGCCAGCCCGAAGGCGGGCCGGATGAGCTTTATACCCAGGGGTTGCAGCTTTTCGGCGCGAATCGGTTTGCTCAGGCGATTCCCTACTTTCAACAACTGATCGATATCTTTGGCCGGGAGGAGGAGCTACAGGAAATCATCGAGGCCTCGCTCTACGGTCTCGGGGCTTGCCAGTACAATGTCGGAGATTACGCTTCCTCGATTGAAACCTTCAAAACCTATATCGAACGGTTTCCCAGGGCCCGCTATGTGGATGAGGCTTACTTCCGGATGGCTTCCGCCCACCAAATGCAGGATGAGTACGATGCCGCCGTGGAAAATTACCGGACCCTGCTCACCCAGATCCCCTCTTCCAGTTTTGCCGAAGACGCCGCCTTTCAGATTGGGCTGACCCTGATGGCATCGGACAAGCCGGATGAGGCGGTGACTGCCTTTGAACAGTTTGTCGGGGCTTTTCCCGATTCCGACATGGTGCCGCAGGCCCTCGTGTATATGGCCCGTTCCTATTTTGATTCCGGTGACTATCTCAAGGCGCTTGAGACGCTCGAACGGGTCGACCCCGAGTCCCAGTCGATGGAACATATTGTCTACGCCAATTTTCTTGCCATGGAAATCGGGGATGCGGCGTTTGAGGATACAGAGTACAAGATTGCGCTGAGGGCTTTTCGTCGTGTGCGCACCAACGAGTCGCTGATTCGGCTTCAGCGCAAAGAGATCGAAAAGACGACCATCGCCTTGACCTTGATGCGCAAGGCCGAAGTGCCCCCGTCTGAGTTGCGTGAGCATTTCCGCCGCGAGCGCCGGGTACTGACCTCCCTGCTGACTCTGCAGCAATCCCTGGCCAAGCTGGAGGAATCCCCCGACTATGATGCCGGGCTGTTTCACCGGATCGGGCGCTGCTTTTACAGCACCGACCGGTTCTGGGAAGCCCGGACCGCTTATACGCGCGCGCTTTCCGCCGCTACCGACAGCAAGTTGCAGGAGGCTGCCCACTTTGATCTGATTCTTTCCCTGAACCGGTTGCGGCGGTTTGAGGAATTGATCGCGGAAGCGGATGTGTATCTGGAAACGCTCGGTGAAGATCCGGCGCTGATTGAGAATGGCCGGGTGCCTGCGGTGGCCTTCATGCGGGCGGAGTCGTTTATCAATATGGAGCGCTTCGAGGAGGCGGAGACCGAGATGGCCTCGCTGATCGAAACCTATCCGGAACATGTCCGGATGACCCGGATCAAGTTTTACTATGCCCTGTCCATCGCGATGCAGGAGCGGTTTGACGAGGCGATTTCCCTGTTCCGGCAATGGCTGGAGGAGTATCCCGGCAATATTATGGCGGCTGAAGTCGCTTACTGGTTGCCCATTTCGATGTTCTACAACGGTCAATATGAAGAGGCGATTCCGTTGTTTGATGCGTATGTCGAGGAGCATCCTCTGACCGTCTATGCGCCGGAAGCTGCCTACCGGTCGGCGCTCTGCAAGTACGCGATGGAAAATTATGAACCCGCCGCTGCCGAGTTGGAGGCGTGGCTGGAGAAGTACCCCGATCACATCTTTCAGTGGGAGGCGAGGGTGACCCTGGGGGATGCCCTGTCCGCCATCGGAGAACTGGAACGGGCGGAGGCGGCCTACCGCAGTGTGACCGCCGAGGGCGGTCCGATGCACTACCTGGCGATCTCCCAGTTGAACAAAATCTACAAGGCCCTGGCCGATGAACCCGCCTACCGGCGGATGGCCCAGATGCACATCGAGTACATCAAGGAGAACCCCGATTCGCCCAACATGATCGAATCCGCCCACAATGCGGGGTGGGCCCTCAAGCAAATCGGTCGATTGGATGAGGCGCGCAAGTTGTATTGGAATACCCTTGAGCGGTTTGGGAACAAGCGCGAGTGGGACGGGTTCGGCACTCTGCTGCGGGATGTGCGCTCGATGTATGGCAATCTGCCCGAAGGGTCCCTGGACTCGGATATGAATGATTTAATCAGCAAGGCCCGGCGGGAAAACCGCCGCACTCTGGTCGCCCGCTTGCACAAGGCCCGCATGGAATGGGAGGGCATTGACCCGCTGGCCCAGGCGGAGGATTTGATGACCCGGTTCCGGACTGAGGAGCTGGATGCGGAGTTGCTGGCCTTCCTCGGCGACACCTACACCCGGAATGGCGAAGCGGAAAAAGGCCTGGCTCTGCTCGAGCAGTTGATCCGGGAATTTCCCCGCTCCCGCTACATGGATGTCGCCTATGCCCGGAAGGCGGAGGCCCTGCTTGCCGAGGGCGACGCCACCAACGCCCTGGCCGCCGCGGAATTCGCGATCTCCGTGGCCATGGAGCCGTCCCTGATGATGGAGGCCACCTTTACCAAAGGCCAGGCCCTCGAGGCGCTGGGGCGGTATCAGGATGCGATCGAAGACTATCACCAGGTCCTCGCAAATCGGGCGAGCCCGCGCATCCTCAAGCCCCGGGCGATGATCCAGGCGGCCATCTGTCATGAAGCGCTCGGCGAATATGACAAGGCGATTCCCTACTACCAGCGGATTTATGTTTTGTATCAGGCCTTCACCGATCAGGTGGTCGAGGCCTACCTGCGCAGCGCGCGGGCGTTTCTGCACATCCGCGATCGCGAGGCCGCTGCCAACACCTACCGGGAAATGCTGCAATCAGAATCGCTCGCTGATCGTCCGGAGCTTGAAGAGGCCCGGCGGAAGCTGGCCGAACTGGAGGGCACCTCATCATGAACCGGATGGTGATCATCCTCGCGTTCCTGCTTTCGGGGTGGATGGCGGCTCCGGTCACGCAGGCCCAGACCGAGCGGGAGCGCGGTCTCGGTCCGTTTACCCTGGTGACCACCCGGGGTGAAATCACCGTTCGCCTGCTTCGGCGGGATGGTGACATTGTCTGGGTGGATCGGCTCACCAGCGACAAGGTCTATGTGGAGACCGGGGTGCCGGTGGCGGAAATCATCCGGTTTGTCGCCCCCCGCCCCCGCCTGTTTGAGTTGGCCGAGCAGCCCATCGATGCCTATACCCCGGAACAGATCAAGGCCCTGCATGATGGTTTGCGCAAAATGGCTGCGCAATACCGGCCCTACCGCGATCTCCCCGGCATTCCCACCGACGAAGCCATCCGTATTCAGGCGGGCTTGTACGAGCAGCAAGCGCTGTGGCGCGATGCCTACCTGCTCTATGCCGATTTGCTGAAGCTCGACTATGAAGTCGAGGATGTGAATCGGATACGCTTGCTCACCGGCATGTGCCTGTGGCGGATGGACCGCAAGGATGACGCCCTCGGCTATCTGCTCACCACCCCGATTCCCGACGACGACCTCGCCTTTTTCTCCCGGGTGATGAAGGCCCGGGCGGATGCCCTGGCGTCAACCGGCCAGACCCTCAAGGCCCTTGAGGATCGTCTGTACCTGGTGGTGTTTTATCCATTCGTCTCGTCCAACGAGGTGGAGAATCTGGCGGCAGCGATTCCGTTGTATGCGGAGATGAAAGAGTGGGGAGCAGCGGTGAAAACGCTCGAGGCGCTGGAGACGGACTATCCGGACAGTCCGGCCACCGCGTCGGCCCGCGAACGGCTGGCTTCCTACAGTGACCAAGTGGAGAATGAACGGCAATTTCAAGTAGAGGAGATGGAATAATGAAGCGGAATCAATGGATGAATGTGCGCGCCTGGACCGTGGGTCTGGTGATGGTGATCGGCCTGTTTGCCGTGTCGGCTGCGATGGCCCAGGAGGCTGCGGCAGGGGCTCCGGCGGAATCCAAGAGTTTGTGGGATATGATCGCGGCGGGCGGTTGGGCGATGTGGCCCCTCGGTTTGCTGTCGTTTGCCATGGTGACCATGGCCACGGTCAACTATCAGAAGATCAGCCTGAAGAAAATCATGCCCCCCGAGCTGCTCGGGCAGATCAAGGCGGCGGCCGACCAGCAGGATGCCCAGAAGGTGTATGACCTCGCTGCCTCGAATTCGAGCCTGTTTACCAACGCCCTCGCCTCCGGCATGCGCAAGTTCCGGCCCGACGATCCCGAGGGCAGCAAGCGCAATGTCGAAGACGCGATTGCCGAGGCGGTCTCCCGCGAGGAATCGCAGCTCGGATTCTGGATTAACTTTCTGTCCCTGATTTCCGCGGTTTCCCCGATGACCGGTCTGCTGGGAACGGTCAGCGGTATGATCGGGGCGTTCCAGAAGATTGGCGCGGGCGGGATGGGCAAGCCGGAATTGCTCGCCGGGGATATCGGACAAGCTCTGATCACCACCGCGACCGGGTTGATCATCGCCATCCCCGCCATGTTCTTCTATTTTATGTTCCGTAACTCCCTCAACCGGATTATTCAGAAGGCGGAAGGGGAGTATGCGGATATTCTCGACGGGCTGACCGGCACCGGGATGCACGGGAGCGAGGGCTGAGGAGGCGTTTCAGATGTCCCTGGCCGGGCAGGCGGGTTTCAGGTTTCAGGTGGCTTGGCTCTGGTCATCGCTTCGCGACAACTGACACCCGACACCCGACACCAGACACCTTGGTACGACCATGAAAATGAAACGCAAACAGGACCTGGAGATGGACGTCGATATGACGCCGATGATCGACTGCGTCTTTCTGCTGTTGATCTTCTTCATGTGCGTGGCTTCGATGTCCAAGGTCGACATGACCCCGGAGCTGGAGCTGCCGGTGGCGCCCAAGGCAGCGGTTCCGGAGGATCTGCGTGCCCGCGGGGTGATCAATATTCTCCCCCTGGGATCCTTGACCGGGTCGGGTGAAGAGGTGACCGAGCAGAAGCCGTTCATGGTTTCGGGGTCGTTGGTCGATGACCGGGGGCTCAAGGCGGCGATTGGCGAGCGGTTGAAGGCGGAGCCGGAGCTGCGGGTGTATATGCGGATCGATCGCAATGCGGACTTCAAGCTGGTGCGCCGGGCGATCAAGGCCTGCGCCGAGGTCGGGGTATTCGATGTGATCTTCGGGTCCTTCCAGAGCTCGGGGGGCGGCTGAGATGAGAATGAAACGTTCAGACGCGGTGATGATGAAGGTCGATATGACCCCGATGATCGACTGTGTCTTTCTGTTGCTGATCTTTTTCATGGTGACCAGCACCCTGCACCGCCAGGAGGCGGATATCAGCTTTGCCTTGCCCGGGGTGGCGGATCAATCCGAACCGGTGGAGATTCCCGACGAGCAGATCATTGAGATTTATGAGGATGGGCGGGTGCTGCTCAACGATCTGGAGTATGACTCCCCGGACAACCAGGAGATGCCGGAGTTGGTGGATACCCTGGTGCGGTTCAAGGCCACCGCGGATGCCAACAAGGTGGAGGCGATGATTACCATCGCCCCCGGCGGCCTGGTCAAGCACCAGCGGGTGGTGGATGTGCTGAATGCCTGCGCGGCCGCCAAGATCAACAATGTAACCTTCGCGATGGAAGAGGACGACGCGTCATGAACCTGAAGGATCTGGGCGCCATCTGGAGCAAGGGGGATAAGGATAAGCAGGCCCCGATCATCGCCGTGTTGATCAGTGTCTTCGCCCATATCCTGCTCATCATTGGTGCGGGCTACCTCACCGTGCTGGTCATTCAGGGGCGGGAGAAGGTGATGTTTGAGGCCAAGAAGCCACCCTCGATCACCGCCCGCAAACTGGAGCACAGTATCCGGGTCAAGCAGATGCAGCAGCAGGTGCGCAAGCCCCAGATTCTCCAGCGGCTGGTTTCCCAGGCCCCCAGCGCGGTGGCCCTGCCGGAACTGCCCAAGATGGATACCCCGGACCTGAAGAAAATGAAGGACTCGCCGATGATGCAGCGCAACGCCGGGCTGCTTGGAGATCTCGGCCGGGCGGGGGGCGGGCTCGGGCGCGGGGATACCGGGGGCACCGGCTACTCCGACACCAAGTTTTTCGGGGAGAATGTGCGGACCCGGGCGATTGGCATCCTCGTCGATGTGACCTCCAGTATGTTTAACAAGGGGGCGATTGATGATGTGATGCGGGAGGCTTCCTCGATGCTGCAGGACCTGCACCCCGGAACCAAGTTCACCCTCATCGCATTTGTGGATGGCTCGGAAGCCATGTCCGATCAGATGCTCTATGCGGTTCAGGAAAACAAGGACCAGGCGATCGCATGGCTGAAAACCTTGAAGATGAATTCCCAGGGCAACAAGCGAGGCTATTCCGGCAGTACCCCGGATGAGGCGATCCGGCTCGCGACCGAGCAGGGGGTCGACACCATTTTTCTGCTTACCGATGATGTGCCCTACATCTCCATTGTTCACAGCAAGAACAACCGGGAGACCATTGAATCCCACCCCGATGATGTCATGCGGTTTGTGAAGGAGATCGAGACCAACTTCGGACGCTCGGTCAAAATCAACCCGATCATCTACAAGGCCACCGGGCGAAAAGGCGAAGCCTCCAAGGAATACTGGAAAAAAGTCGCCCGCGCGACCGGCGGCAAGCTGCTGGTTGTGGACTGATGAGGGGTTCGGGTTTCAGGTTTCGGAATTCCCTCGCCGGCCAGGCCGTGTTCGGCAAGGCCGCGTGTTTGTGGTGAGCAATAGGCGCGCACCGGAGGTACGCGCTACGGGCATTCCACGCATTGTCATCTTCAGAATCGTAGTCCTGATCATCGGTGATGCGCAGGATGAGATATGCGCTATCTGCCCTTAGCCTGGGTCTCTGACCCGCGTCGCGGGAGCGGACCTGCCCCATCGGTTTTCAGGGTACCCGCGAAATGTCCACCAGCGCCCCCACCGCGAATCCGGTCATTTCCAGCCAGCCGGTCTGTACTTCAATCACCGACTCTGCGCCGAGTCCACCGAATCGCATTCTACCCGGTGGCACATTCACGCTGGTGGCGACAACCCGCCTGGCCCGGTCGAGAAAAACCAGGTCGATGGGAAATTTCATCCCCACGGTGTGGATGGAGGCGGCCCCGCGAATCCAAAGGCCCATGCCCTCGGGCAGGGATGGTTGTCCGAGCAGGCCCACCGCACGGGTCCAGAAGGTGTCGGCGATGACCAGCTTCGGAATCATGACCTGGTCGTCGATACAGACCTGGTGGTTGGCCGGGCGGCGGAAGGTCATATCACCCCGTTGTTCCAGTCGTCGAAAAGACAGGACACGGTCTCGATGGCGTCTTTGCGGTTGTGGCCGATCAAGCCGGTGGCGCCTCGTTTGAGCCAGCCGGAGGTATAGACTCCGGGCGAGCCCTCGACCCTTCCGGCCTGATGGGGAAGGATGCTGCGGGCCTCGTCGAAGGGGAGCCCGGGAATGGGCCGGGCGCGATGCCCGATGGCCTCGATGAGGAGGTTGTAGTCCATGGCGGTATGCTGGTCCGGCCCGGTCTCCACGGTGATCTGCAGGGGACTGACGATCCGGGTGACCCTGGTGTGAAAACGGAAGGCAATGGTGCTGAGGCCGGGTTTGATCTTGCGTCCAACCATGGATCGGAAGGTTTCGAGATTAAACACATGGGGGTGGTGGGGATTGGCCTCCTGCCACGCGATCTCCTCGGGGGTGAGGACCAGGTCTTCCTCGCGCACATCGACATTCCAGAGGTCCGACTCGGCAATTTCCCGAAGTTCCTCCGGGCCAAATTTCGATTGAGCCGGGCCGCGGCGGCCGAGCAGGGTGATGGTTTTCGTTTGCATTCGCTCCAATTGCCGAAGGGCCTGAGGTGCGATATCGGTTTCCCGCAGGGTTTCCGGTGGGCGGGCAAGCAGGCGGGCGGCATCGAGTGCAACATTGCCGTGGCCCACCACCACGACCTTGGGTGCATCCACAACCGGGAAGGGGGGCGAGGGGTGGCCGTTCGCCCAGTAAGCAAAATCGAGCCCCGACCAGATGGGTAGGTCGGGACCATCCCGTCCCGGCACATCGAGCGTTACCGGGATTTCCGCCCCGGTGCAGAGGATCACTGCGCGGTGGGTGTGGAGCAGGTCGGCGACAGCGTGGGGTGCCTCGCCGATGATGGTATCGGGATGGAAGGTGACCTTGGGATGGGTGATGGCCCCATCGAGCACTTTGAGAATGCGGCGGGTCCGGCAATGGTCGGGTGCGACCCCGTATGCGACCAGCCCATACGGGGTGGGTCGCTTGTCATACAGATCGATGGTGGCGTCCGGGATTTTTTTGAGGATCTCCAGGACGACAAAGCAACCTGCCGGTCCGGCCCCGACCACGGCGATGCGGCTGGATCGGTCCCGACGCATCCGGACTGTTCCTCAACGGTGAAGGGAAGGTGCCGTTGGGTCCGAGTTCGGCAATGAAGACCTTGTATTCGCCGGGGGAAGCGGGGGATTTCTCCTTGGGCTCGGTGGTATCGGTCATCACCCTTCGGTGGGGTCACGGGTGAACCGAGGCCCGTTGATTCGGATCACCGAACCCTGGATGGTATTGAAGCGAAGAAACTCAAAACCCTGTCCCGGGGTGCGGCGCGCACCGTGAAGGGTGAGGCGATCCCGCTTTGGTGGTCGCGGCAGGAGGACTTCATCGATTTGTACCGGCCCCATGTAGTGGGTGGGCAGGTGGCGCCGGACCACCCTGGATCATTCAGCAGGTTTTCGGAAAGACCGGCCTCGCGGGCCTTTTGTTGGGCGAGGAGGAGTTTCATCCAGGGTATGCCTTCCTCCTCCATCCATTGCTGGGCGATTGCGAGGTGGAAAAGGGGTGGGGTCCGGTCGATCATGGTTGGGGCCTCGCTGGTTTGGGTTGGGGGCGCCGTTGAACTGGGGAATCCACCCTGCACCGGCACTGTGATGGGTTGCGCGACGGGTTGGGCCTCGCCGGAAAGGATCGGTCGATGTGGTCTCGCCGGGGCGGAACTGCGGGAGAAAATCAGCCACCCCATCAGAAGAACGACCACCAGGAGAACAACGAGAGAAACAAGTATTCGATTTCATGCCCATCATCCTTGTCGGGTCGTTTCACCGGGACAAGCATTTTCGCTGGATAAACGGAGCCTGCGTCACGATGCGCCCGGCGGGCGTGGAAGAAAACCAGACGCCCCCAGGAAGTTCCAACGTTTGGAAAAAATATCCCGAAAAGTTCCAATCCTTGGAAGAAATTTGAGCGGATTTTCCAGGCGTTGGAACTTTTTTCGTGTCCATAACTTGCTGCACATCAAGTTGTAGTGGCATGAATCCCCGCCCGGGTAAAACGTTTCTTCAAAAAGTCCTTTACACCCGGGGCGCGGTTTGGTTGAGTATCGGTCGAAACGTTTTATCAATACGTTTTACCTATACAGAAATAAACGCAATGAAAGCAGGAGTACAACTCATGAAGCAGCAAATGAAAACCTTGAATGGTTCTTGGAAGCTGATCGTCGCCATCATGATGCTGTGTGTCGCAACCGCAGCCCAGGCCCTGACGGTCGTCGGTTCGGTCAGCTCGACGGAAATCGTCACCGATCCGGTGAATGGCAATAAGAAGGTGGTGTTCGGTTTGAGCACGGGGGGAGCGTTGGAAGTGGCCCCCTATGCCCCCGATGTGGTTCGGGTCCGGTTCCATTGGGACGGGATCTGGGCGAAGGAAGATGTGGCGATTGCCAAGTGGTTTGATCAGTGGCCTTCGTTCAACCCGACGTTCCAGGATGATGGCAATGTCTACCGGATCATCACCGACGACCTCGAGGTCGAGGTGGTCAAGAGCCCGAACATTCAGGTTCACTTCAAGTCGCGGGACGGATTCTATCTCTCCCAGGATAACCGGATTGAGTATGACACCCTGTACGATCCGGTGTCCGACCCGAGCTACAATGAAGTCCGCTACACCCACGCGGTGCCTTCGCAGTTCAAGCTGAAGAATGTTCGGGAGATGCCGGGCAGCGAGGCGTACTTCGGGTTTGGTCCCTACGCGGGGCCGTTGAACCGCCGCGGCCATACCATCCAGGGCTGGAATTCGGATACCTTTCAGTGGCAGGAGTATTGGACCCCGTTGTACATGACCATGCCGTTCTTTTATGGTTTGCGCGGCGTTGAAGGAGATCGTCCTTCGACCGCGTGGGGGTTGTTCTTCAACAATCCGGCTCGACCGGTGTTCCGCATGGGCACCCAGTGGGGCGACAAGTTTTCGTTTGAAGCCGGGGATGGCCAAATCGATTACTTTTTCTTCGGTGGCGGTCGTCATCATGAAATGAAAAAGGTTCTCAATCGCTATACCGAACTGACCGGTGCTCCGACCATGCTGCCGAAATGGGCGTTCGGGTATCACCTCAGCCGCTGGTCCTACAGCAACCAGGGTTGGATCGAATGGCTTGCTCAGGAATTCCGTAACCAGGATATCCCGCTTGATGCGATCTACATCGATCTCGATTACATGGATACGAATGCCGACAATTATTACGAAGACGGCACCCTGCATCAGTTGACCTTCAACTACAACTTTCCCAACGTTCCGGGCATGATCAACTATACCGGGCAGCGCGGGGTGAAACTGGTTCCCCTGGTTGAGCCCTGGCTTTCGTCCGGCGACCCCAAGTGGGGCGAGGCGTATAGTCAGTTCCACTTCATCAAGGACTATGACTTTAACCAGATGATCACCCCGATCTATTTTGGTAATGTTTCATGGATCGATTTCAGCAGCTCGCCGGCCCGAAACTGGTGGAAGGGCAAGTTGGTCAATTTTCTTAACCAGTATCCGCTGGCGGGTATCTGGAACGACCTGAATGAGCCTGCGGATAACGAGGCGATTGGGCGCAATGGTCAGTATTGGCTGGACGGGCGCTATCCCGATCAGTGGGACAGCCGCAGCTTCCACCTCAACGAAAAGAACGTGTACAATATCCGCGAAACCTCCCTGACCTATGCGGCACTTCTGGAGAAATATCCTGGCAAGCGTCCGTTTGTGCTGAGTCGCGCGGGCTTCCCGGGCATCCAGAAATATGCTCTGGGCTGGAGTGGTGACAATGTTGCGTCGTGGGATCACTGCCGCCATAACATCCGTCTTGGGATCAGTGTGATGAACTCCGGCCAGGTCAACTATGGCCATGATGTCGGCGGGTTTGTCGGCGATCCTTCCGCAGAGCTGAACACGCGGTGGCATGAATGGGCTTCCCTGACGCCCTTTTTCCGGAGTCACTCCATCAAAGGGAATCAAGAACGTGAGCCATGGCGTTATGGCGACTACTATGGCGGCTTGATGCGGAATATCATCAAGTTCCGGTATCAGTTGATGCCATATCTGTACACCCTGGCCTATCAATCCACGGTGGATGGCATTCCCATGAACACGCCTACGGTCATGCACTTCCAGGATGATCCGGGAACTCACTATCAGAACGACTATGACTTCATGGTTGGAGATAACCTGCTTGCGTCCGGCGTCTATGAGCAAGGGGCCAGCGAGCGTTGGACCTACCTGCCCGCGGGGACTGACTGGTACAATTTCTACACCGGCGAAAAGCTTGCCGGTGGGGGCTGGGCCTCTCAGCAGGCTCCACTGGGCCGGATTCCTCTTTACGCCCGAGCCGGTGCCATTGTGCCGATGGGGCCTTCGATGGCTTACGCCAATCAGTTCCAGCCAGACTTCATGGACATCCATGTCTGGCCTGCGCCTGAGGGCTTTGGGTCCAGCTTCACCCTCTACGAAGATGATGGTGAGACGTTTAATTTCCTTGGTGGGGAATACGCCAAGACCCAATTCGACACCTACAAGAGCGCGAGTAACTTTACCGTCACCGTGCAGCAGTTGGCCCGCGGGTATAATCCGGGTGCGCGCCACTTCTATCTGAAGATTCGCGATATGGACTCACCGACCACGGTGACCATCAACGATACCCCGGTTCCGTATGACGAGAGCCATGCCGCTAACCAGTGCTACAGCTACGACGCCGGCAGCCGGATATTGACCGTCAAGGTTCCCGATGAGGGAGTCCAGAATACTGTCAGTATCGGGTACATCCCGAACTACACCGCATTGCAGTGGGTCGGGAATGTCGAGAATATACCTGCGAATGGTAACATCAACCCCACCGACAGCATCTGGGTGGATGCGTATTCCTTCCCGCAGAATGCCGGGGTCGGCGCGTCGCTGATGGTTTCCACCAATGAAGGTTTGACCTGGGTAACCAATGCGATGAACGACGCTGGCGTCTCGGGACAAAATGACAAATGGAACCTGAATCTCGGACAGTATGCATTCAACACCAAGGTCTGGTATTATGTTCAGGTCACCGATGCTCAGGATCTGAGTCTGTTCGATGGCAGTGCCGGCGATCCCTACAAGCTGACGGTTGGCGTGCTTGGACCGGAACTGATTTGGAATGGCGGCACCTACAACTGGCCGGTAGACGGTTCTATCCGCAATACGGATAGCGTTTGGGTCAATACCTACGCTTATCCGCAGGATGCCGCCTTGAGTGCGGATGTGGTGGTCAGTCTCGACGAAGGTGCGACCTGGGTAACCAATGCGATGATCAAGGCCGGGGTTGAAGGCAATGACGACTGGTTCCACAAGAACCTCGGATCCTTCACCAATGGGACCAAAGTCTGGTACTGGACGCGGGCATCCGATGGCTACGGCAACACCAAGATCGATAAGAATGGCGGTGCCTACTATCGGCTCAGCGTGGGTGTGGCCGGGCCGGACATCATCTGGGCGGGCAATCCCTCTCAGTGGCCCTTCAATGGTGAGATCAAGGCCACCGACGACGTCTGGCTGAATCTTGAAACCTATCCGCAGAATGCTGCCGCAGTGACCGAAGCCATCATCAGCACGAACGAAGGGCTGACCTGGTTCACCAACACCATGGTCATGGCTGGTGTGAAAGGGAACAATGACTGGTTCCACAAGAACCTTGGTACCTTCGCAAACGGAACCAAAATCTGGTACTGGATGCGTGCGGTAGATTCACAGGGAACGGTCAAGACGGTCAGCAATAGTGGTAACTATTACAAGACCACGGTGGGTACGGTCGGCCCTGCCCTTGTTTGGGCGGGCAATCCTGAACAATTCCCACCCGACGGTAGTTTGAATGCCGGAGATAACCTGTGGCTGAACATCGAATCCTGGCCGCGTGAAGCCGGGGTGGAAGCCTTCGTTCACTACAGTGATGATGGCGGGTCTACCTGGAACGTAACCACGATGGATCTTGCCGGTGTCCGAGGCAACAACGATTGGTGGAACAAGAATCTGGGGACCTATGCCTCCGGAAACCAGATTCTCTACTGGATGGAAGTCATCGACTCCCATGGCACCTCCAAACGCGATCCGGCGGTGGGTTACGCGACAGCGACGGTCAACTAATCCATTCGGATCGCAAACAAAAAACCGGCGTCCTTTCGGGGACGCCGTTTTTTGTCTCACCCGATTCGTTGTTGGCTCTGCTGGCGGTGGCATCGAAAAGGTTGTATTGTCTGATTTCAGGGAGGGAATATGGCAAATCTGAAACAACGGGTTGTGGTGGTCGGGGCAAGCCCCAAACCGGAGCGTTATGCCAATCGGGCGATTCGATTGCTCCTCGAGCATGGACATGATGTAATCCCGGTTCATCCTGCCGTCGATTCAATCGAGGGCGTTGCGGTCATGCCCAGGTTATCCGGGATTACCGGTCCGGTGGATACGGTAACGCTTTATGTTTCTGCAGCCATCTCCACGACCATGGAGGAGGCCCTGATCAAGCTTCAGCCCGGAAGAGTGATTTTCAACCCCGGTGCAGAAAATCCCGGTCTGCAAGCGGCTTTGGCCGCGAATGGCATTGATACAGAAGATGCCTGTACCCTCGTTTTGCTGCAT
>JACKPT010000007.1 GCA_024233345.1 Verrucomicrobiota bacterium | reverse complement strand
TTCCACCACCACGATGGCATCATCCACCACGATTCCGATCACCAGAATCAAGCCGAACAAGGTAAACTGGTTGATGGAATAGCCGATTGCCGACATGGCGGCGAAGGTGCCGATCAGGGATACCGGTATGGTGACCGATGGGATGATCGTGGACCGGATATTCTGCAGGAACAGGTAAACGGTCAGGACCACCAGGATCAGGGTGGCAAACAAGGTAATCACCACCTCCTTGATCGAGGCCTTGATGATGTCGGTATTGTCGTAGACCACCGCATACTCGAGACCGGGGGGAAAACTCTTCTTCAACTCGGCAAGGCGAGCCTTGACCCCCTCCACGACCGCGAGCGCATTGGCGCCGGGAATCTGGTAGACCACCATGGTGGCCGATGGCTTACCCAAATAGGTTGAGGTGAGGATATAACTGCTCGAACCCAATTCCGCCCGGGCAACATCACCGATGCGTAGCAACCGCCCATCCGCTCCCGACCGAATGACGATCTGCTCAAATTGCTGCGGATCGACCAGACGGCCATCCACATTGATGGTCAAGGTGAAGGCCTGCCCTTCCGGCACCGGCGGGTCGCCGATTTTTCCCGCTGTGACCTGTACATTCTGATCGCGGATGGCCTGCACCACCTCTTCTGAACTGACATTGCGGGCCTTCATCTTGTCCGGATCGAGCCAGAGCCGAAGGCTATAATCACCAACGCCGAATGTTTGCACTTCGCCCACGCCAGTCGACCGGGCGACCTCGTCACGAATCTGCAGGTTCAGGTAGTTGGACAAAAACAGCTCGGTGAAGGAATCATCCGGGCTGTAGAGCGCGACATAGAGATTGGCGTCGGTGGATTTCTTTTTTACCGACACCCCCATGCGCTGGGCTTCCTGGGGAAGTTTGGCGATCGCACTGGAGACCCGGTTCTGGGTCAGCACATTGGCGGTATCCAGATCAGTACCGGAAGCGAAGGTGATGGTCAGGGTGTAGCTGCCATCATTGCCACACACGCTTTTCATATACAGCATGTTCTCGACCCCGTTGACCTGCTGCTCGATCGGGGTGGCAACGGTATCCGCCACCGTCTGGGCATCGGCACCCGGATAGACCGCCGACACGGTCACGGTGGGAGGCGAAATTTCCGGATACCGGGCAATCGGCAGGGAGAGCAGGGAAAATCCACCGATCAGGGTGATCACGATCGAAACCACCCCGGCAAAAATGGGCCGGCGGATAAAAAAGTGGCTAAACATGGCGATCTAGTTCCCCTCGCCCTTGGCCCCGGACCCGGTTTGGACCTTGATCCCGGGTCGAGCCCGCTGCAGCCCCTTGACAATGACCGGGGCGGTGGCGTCCAGGCCCGACCGGATCACCCGCAGGTCCTCATACCTGGGGCCAAGCTCCACGTAGGCACTTTCCACGGTGCCCTCGCCATCCACGGTCAGGACATATGCCCCGACCATGTCGCGTTGGACCGAAAGCTCCGGCACCAGCATGGCCCCCGGCAGGGAAACCGGAAACAGAACCTTGCCAAACATCCCGGCAACCAACGTATTCCCGGGGTTCGGAAACCGGGCACGCAGCGTAAGGGTTCCGGTGGAGGCATCCACAGCAGTATCGACAAAATCGACGACCCCGGTCTCGCCATACACGGACCCGTCCGCCAACTCCAATCGGACCGGGGGGATCCGGCTCACCGGGGGAGACGTGGTTTCCCCCTTTTCTTCAACCGCCTTTTGAAGTCGCATCAGGGAACGTTCATCCATGTTAAAGTAGCAGTAGACAGGGTCCTCACTGACCAGCAGGGTCAGGAGCGTCGCATCCGCACCGCCAACCAGGTTCCCCTCACTTACATAGTGTCGGGCAATCCGGCCGGAGATTGGTGCGGTGATGGTTGCATAGGACAAATCCAGTTGGGCCTGTTGCACCGCAGCCTCCCCGGCCTGCACCGCTGCCCCGGCAGCTTCCAGATCCGCCTCGGCGGACAAGACATCCAGCTCGGAAACTGCCTGATTGGCAAACGCCCGTTTCTTTCGCTCGAGCGCGGACTCAGCCAGCGATTGGCTGGCATGCGCTTGAGCGAGCTTGGCCTCGGCAGATTTCAGAGCGGCTTCGTAGGGGGCCTGCTCGATAATGAACAGCACCTGGTCTTTTTCGACCCGGGCACCATCGTCAAATGCCACCTGTTCAAGGTATCCCCGAACCCTGGCCCGGATTTCCACCTGTTCCACTGCTTCCAGATGGCCGGGGAAGCTCTGGAAGATGGTAATATCCCGAATCTCCGGAGGCGCGACCGTTACCTGCGGGGGCGGGGGCGGCTGGAACTGATTGCTGGGTCCGCATCCCGAACCGAGAAACCCGGCTCCGGCAAGGATGGGAAGAATGCTGTACCTGATTGACTTCATGAATACACCTTTCTGAACACAGCGTTGATTCCATGGAACATTGGTCAAAGCGTGATGCCTGCCCCTGTATACAAGTGAACACACCCCAGGGGAAAGGCCAAAACCGAGCCGGGTGGCTTGCTCTGCTCCTACTTGGCGAGTCGGAGCTTCGCGAGGATTTCCTCCACCGCGCTCTGGAGATTCTCCTTTCGGGTCTCTTCCGGCAGGTCCTTGAACAATTCGCGATAGGCATAGTTCCGGTATTGCAGGGATTGATCCCCGGAGTCGATGAGATCAATCAACAGCGTACCGACTTCAAAATAATTGGGGTTGCGACCGTCGACCGCGATTTTCTGGTGGGCCTTGTCCTGCAGGTCCGCATACTCCCGGCCATAACCGAAGTAGTCAGCCACGGATTTGGTGCTGACGTTGTTCCCGACAATCATGAGGTAGGCTACGGTAATGTCCCCACCCCGGGGTTGATAGGTCAGGCCTTTGGCCTCCAAGTTCTCTCGGATGGCCGACTGAATGGCCGCATGGATGGGTTTTCGTTGTTCCACCCCCCGCAGGTTCGCCGATGGGCCGGGCTGCACAAAAGAAAAGGTCTGCGCAGTGATCTTGCCGGACTGGACCCGGGTGGGAGTGGTGGCACAGCCGACCACAAAGAACAGAAGCATCAGGGTGATGGTGAGGTTGTTTTTCATGGGCGGAACTTAGGAGGAGGCGGTCGGGGTGTCAATCGAATTGCCCCCTGTTTTATGGGGATTTTCCCGGTCCAATCAGGGGGGTGGTGCTCAATAGTCCCGGCGCCAATAGATGCCGATACCTTCGCGCATCCGTGGACTGGTTTCAGTTCGCAAGATCAGACTGGGCGCGAGCTCCGCTTCGATCGCAAATACATCCGGTTGATCCTTGAATCCCACCTCCCCTTCCAGATAAACCCGCTCACTCAATTGTTTCCCCACCTGAATGGCAGATAAACCGGACTCGTCCTCGCTCTGTTTGAGACTGATCTGATCGAAGCCCAGCACATCCTGCCCGCGATCCAACTTCTGCAAGATGGGCCCACCGCCATCAATCACATCCAGCGCATAAGCAAGATAAGCAAGCTGCCAGGGAGATACTGAATCGCCCGGTTTTCCGAAGAGGATGCGGGAAAGAATTTCGCTCTCCTCCATCGGCGGGTCCGATGATAGAGCAAGGGATGGGGAACTGGCCGGGCCCTCCACGGTCAACTGGATGGTGGCTCCAGCCGCCCGAGTCTCCGCGGTAATGAACAGCACGGGCTCGGCCGCCCGCCCGGACGGAATCACCACATCCCCCCGAAGAATATTGAATCGGCGACCGAGGAAAACAAAACTCCCCCGAACAATGCCGATCGATCCCCCGAACCGAACTTCCGGCAGGGTGCCGGTGACACGGCCGGAACCGGCCCACTCGGTCCGCAAACGCTGCCCCTCCACCCGAACCGTTTTTGCATCCACCCGGATATCTGTCTCCACCATCACCGGCCAGGTACGAACCGGTCGATTGCCCCCGGCGTCATCGGTCGGCCCGGGATCCCGAAGGTCGATTACGTTTAAATCACTGATTGCGGGGGGAAGCCGGGACGGGAGTTGAAAATCGATGGGCAGTGCCGAGAGACGCCCTGAAAGGCGCGCGGTCTTTCCGGTGCCGGATAAGTGAAGCAATCCATCAACCGGAATGTCAGAGCCAAACGCGCGGGCGGCAATAAAGTGGACGATATCCGCCGCGCCCTCAAGCTGCAGTGTACCATCCACCATATGCGCACTGCCGGTCATCATGGCCGTGCCAGCCATCCCATCGGTGGCCGAGGCGGACAGGGTCAGATGGGGGCCTGGCTCGGCCGTCAACCGAACGACAATGGAGGTGACTTCGGTTCCCCGGGACACATCTTCGAACAGACCGTTGGTAAGCGCGAGCGTGCCGAGGATCCGGGGATTGTCGAATGTCCCGGCAAAATCGAGAGCCAGGTTGACTTCGCCGGCAATGGCTTGCCATTCCGGAAGATGGCCAGTCATCAGAAGGCCCAACTGGGTCGTCCCCCGCACTTGTGCGGTCAGTGATGTGTGGGTATGCAGGGTGATCCATGGAGGCGCGGGTGGCCAGGTCAGGGGCATTGCGCCCTCCACCGTGAAGGCCTGGAAAGCCCCACCTTCTGCCCGCCCCTGGACCACCAGACCGGTTGGTGTCAACTGGGCGGTGAGTGTCGTCTCGGTTGGCAAATAGGGGATCACTTCCGGGTGGATGCTGGACAGCGATTCCAGTCCGAGGGCTAACCGCCCTTTCTGTGCGACATGGCCAAGTTCCAGGTTCCACTCCCCAGAAAGCCCGCCCTGAAGGCCCGTCCGCCCAGTCAACCCTAACCAATCCAGATTCAGACCGCGCACTTGACCGGTTGTACTGAACCCCTCCTGCCGGCTGATCTCGGCAACCAGCTCGCCTCCGTCCCATGTTGCCCGGAAGTCCTGTATCTGCCAGCGATTGCTGGTTGCCAGAAAAGCCACCGGATCCGTGATCGCAAAGGATTCATGACGGATGGCTCCCTCCGCATGCTGAAGCCAGCCCGTGACCAGCCCATCCCGAGCCTCACCGGAACCGGACACCTGTAGATGCCATGGAAAGGGCATATGGCTCCCGGCATGCAGATCGGTATCAAATTGGCCATCGTTCCACGCGAAATGGACCGATGCGACATCCATGGTCTGCTTGGCCAGTGTCAACCTGGATGCCTCAAGACGTGCGACGCCCATCAGTCCGGTTTCACCGCCTGCCCACGTCACGGTGCCGGTTGATACCAATGAACCAGCGGCGGCAACACCATATGCCGGTTCATCCATGACTCCCTCCCAGTGGACCAGCCACCGGCCCTCTTCCCATTCACCAGTACAGGCAACGGTGGCATACCCTTGGACCGCAGCAAGGCCCATGGTTGCCCCCACCGGGTTCAGGGAGAATCGTTCCGTCGTGATGGAGCCCTCGACCTTCCCCGATGTCAGGTCATACCGCCCCTCGCCGTCCATCACTCCCCCCGCAGTCTTTACCATACCGTCGGTCAAAAGCAGATGTCCCCGGTCACCCGTCCATGAGCCATCCAGCCAGGATAGGCTTGCCCTCGCGACGTCTACGGTGTGACCGCGAAGATTCAGGTTCTGCAAGCCAATCCAGGCGTGGGCATCGGGGTTGGTTTCACCCTGTACGACCTCCAGGCTCCCAGTAGAGACGAGCGTCTCCGCAGAGAAGTTGGTATAGGCAGGCTGCTTGACCAGCACATCCCATCCCGCCTGATAGGCACCAATGGACCAGCGGGCGGAAACCGCACCATCGATTCGTCCGGATAGCGGAAGCTCCCCGATCTGGCCTGCCAAAGATAACGGCACCTGATCCAAAACCAGCGACGCGGTTCCCAACCGGTCCACCAGATCATAACGCCCCTCCCCTTCGGCCACGCCGTCCTGGATACCCAACCAACCCCTGACCACCACCTGGCCATCACGGGACCAACTGCCCTGGAGCCGCAGGCCAAGATCGAGTGATGCGACTGATAGCTGCTCCGATATCAGCGCCAATGAACTCCTGCTCGCCGATAGACCGAGCTGTCCCTGAAGGGGGCCCTCGATACCGGTTCCTGTGACCTCTGGCCATAACATCAAATGGTCGACCGAGGCATCCTGCACGTGCAGGACCCACCCGACGGTCGATGGCGATTGATTCGTACCACCGGGATAACCGGGGCGGCGTTGAACCACGACCATCCGGACTGATGCAGACTGCACTTCCACAGAACGATGCAGCAAAGCGGAAAGGGAAAGGGATAGTACCGCGTCTTCGCCCACCAACCAAACCCCGTCCGCATCCGCTATCGAAAACGATGCTGCCGTGAACGTGGAAGGGGCGGGCCAGGCCAACCCCTCCACCCGGACCGTCACCGCGGTTTGATCCAGCCATGTCATCGCGCGGTTCACCACCATCTGCCGACCGGCTTGCGTGCCTACCAATCCCACCATGAGCAGCAAGAGAAGCCCCCCCCCCACCGCGAGAACGGCCAGGCTATATCGTAGTCCCCGTGTACGCATCAAAAAGCCTGCCCAATGCTGATATAGAACTCGTAATCGTTGTCGATCCCATCGCGGGGGTTCAAGGGCAGTCCCACATCAATCCGCACCGGTCCCACACCGGTAAAATAGCGGAAGCCCAACCCCGTGCCCCACTGAAAACTTTCCCGAAAGTCGCTGATCTCCGGCTCATAGGCTGAACCGCCATCGAGAAACACGACCGTCCCAAGATTGCGCCAGAATCGCCACCGCAGTTCCACCGAAGCCTCCACCAAGGACTTGCCCCCCACCGGCCGTCCCTCCTCCCGGGGCCCCACCGATTGATACTGGTATCCCCGAATCGATTGTCCGCCTCCCGCATAAAACCGAAGATCAGGCGGAATACCATCCAAAGAGACGCCGCTGATCGAACCGAGGGTCAACCGCGAACTCAGGACCAGGGTCTCCCCCGCGAGGGGCAGGTAGACCGCCGGGGTAACCATCGACTTGAAAAATCCAAATTGCTCTTCGAGGTCATAGAACGGCTCGATGCCACCAGCCACCCCGAAACCCCGGGTCGGATTCAATACATCATCGCGTCCATTCCAAAACAGGGTCACCGGAAAGGAAACCTGCAAGTAGGCCTCGTCAGCATCCAACTGCTCCGATACGGACTCCCGCAAAGCGGGGCCAAAGGTTCCCGACCACGATTCGCTCCATCGGTGCTGTACCGTCAGAAATACTTTCCCATACCGTACCAGATACGCATCGGTCGACTCCTCCGATGCCTTGACTCCCAGATTGAGGTCTTGGTCGCCGCGAAGCCAATCAGGCAGGGTCAATACCGCGAGACCGAGCCAGAGATCCTCGGCATACTTCGCGTCCAGTTCAAATTTTTGCCCCATGCCAAACAGGTTGCGATGCTGCCATTGCAGACGGGCCTCGGGACCGGTATCCGACTGATAGGCCGCTCCCACCCCAATGGTTCGGCGGCGACGCTCCTTCAAATGGACTGCAACATCATAGACCCCGGTCCGGGCATCCTCGTCCGCGCGGGAGACTCCCACATAACTGAACAGACCGGATTCGGAAAGTTGACGGCTGAACTGATCGACCAGGCTCCGCTGATAGACATCACCCGGGACCCAGGGCACCCGGCGCTCGACAAACCGGGGGTCGACCCGTTTCAATCCATCGACCTGCCAGGATCCCATCACTGCCGGAGCACCAGCCTGCACCGAGTAGCGCACCTCCGCCTCCTGCGTCTCATGATCCAGTCCGACGGTTTTGTGCTCCACCGCCGCAGATGGATATCCCTGATTTTGAAGGGTACGGACCAACCGCCGGCCAGCCTCATCAATCCGGGTATAGGAGAGCGGTTGGCCGACCAGTTGGTGGGTCCATTGCTCCGGTAGGACATCCCATCCGGTGACCTCAACTGATCGCACGGTATAGACATTGGTTCCCGATATCGTGAAGCGGATCACGGATTGCTTGCGTTTCTGCTCGATGTCCAGCGACACCTCCGCATGAGCAAGGCCCCGAGCCTCAAGATAGCGCTGTAGCTTGGCCGCATCCGCCCGATACCGGCGTTCGAGCCGCCGGGGATCCTGATCCGGCTTCGCTGGTCGCGCCGGAAGATCGGTCAGGGCCGCCAGTGCTGCAGTAACCTCCTTATCCTCGATACCAACAATCTCCAACCGATAGGGCGCTGGTGTCCAGGGCATGGTGATACAACCGGAGGCAAGCAGAAACCAGCCGGCTCCGGCAGCGGCGGCAAGGTTCGGATGAATCGGGATTTTCATGACCAGTTGCCCCAAGATGTCCTGCCTTTTGGGTCATGATACAAGCTCGAAGAATATGGTGAGGGGAATCGATAACGGGAAAGTCGCCTTGGAGATGACCGGGACGTCTGCTATATACGGAACCACCATGACCTCAATGATGCCCCTGATCAGTATTGCGATCCTCCTTTTTCACCTCGCGGGTATTCTCTCCGTGTTCAGCGCCCTGATGACCGCACGCACGCCCCAGGGTGCGATCGCATGGTCGATGGCGCTGGTTACCTTCCCCTATCTTGCCGTTCCGTTGTACTGGATATTCGGGCGGAATAAATTTCGCGGCTACATCGATGCCCGGCGCCAGGGAGCCGATGAGATCCATGAGGTCACCCGGCATCTCGCGGAAAAACTTCCCGACATACGCTCGAATGTAACCGGGCATAATCAGCACTTGATCGGCTTGGAAGCCCTGGCCCGTATGCCCTTTACCCACGGCAACGAAGCCCGGCTGCTCATCGATGGCCATGCGACTTTCTCCGCCATCTTTGAAGCCATCGAGCGGGCCCATGACTACATTCTGGTGGAATTTTTTATTCTTCACGATGACCAACTGGGCCGAGACTTGAAACAGCATCTGCTGAACCGGGCCCGGGCGGGCCTGCGCATCCATGTGCTCTACGACGAAGTCGGTTCACACGCCCTCCCCAAGCACTATCTCCAGGAGCTGCGGGATGCCGGTGTGGACATCCGGCCCTTTGACACCCGCAAGGGTTTACGGAATCGGCTGCAACTCAATTTCCGAAACCATCGGAAAATTGTCATCATTGATGGGGTGGAAGCTTTTGTTGGCGGCCTCAATGTCGGTGATGAATACATGGGCCGCGACCCCAGGTTCGGTCCGTGGCGGGATACCCACGCGGTGTTTACCGGCCCCTGTGTCACTGCGGTTCAAGTGGCATTCCTTGAAGACTGGCATTGGGCTTCCGGGGAAAGGCTGCGGCTGAACTGGGAGGTGCCCGCACCCAGGGAAGCCAACCAATCCATCCTTGTCCTGCCCTCCGGACCGGCAGACCCCCTGGAAACCTGCAGCCTGTTCTTTGTCAATGCCCTCCATGCCGCCACCCAGCGCATTTGGATTGTCAGCCCCTATTTTGTACCTGACCTCGATGTGATCAGTGCGATCCAGTCGGCAGCCCTGCGTGGCGTCGAGGTCCGGATCATGCTCCCCCTGAAACCGGACCACCGGATGGTCTATCTCGCCTCCTTTGCCTACCTCGCGATCTTGAACCTGCCCGGGATCCATGTCTTTCGGTATACCCCGGGTTTCCTTCACCAAAAGGTCATTCTCATCGACGACCACCTCGCCTCGGTGGGCACCGCCAATGCCGACAACCGGTCCTTCCGCCTCAACTTCGAGATCACCATGGTGGTTGAAGACCGACGGTTTGCCCGCGAAGTGGAGACCATGCTGGCGAAGGATTTTGCCCAGTGCCGGGAGGTAGATATCAGCGATTATGAACAGCGCAGCCTGTGGTTCAAACTTGGTGTAAAGTTCGCTCGACTGTTGTCGCCAATCCTCTAAAGTGCCACGCATGAAATTCCGGATTCATACCATTTTGCTGGCAGTAATGATCGGCCCCCTTCTTTCCCATGCCCAGCCCTTTGCCGAGTTGGAACCCCCGACCTCCCAGTCCGGATACCTTGCCCGGCTACTGATCAATGAGGCCCCCTTCCCCGGCGAAAAGGGCTACGTGAGCGAGGAGAACACCCGCGCGACCATGCTCCAGATCCTCTGGGTTCTCCATGGCCGCATTCACTACATACCCGACGGCTACCGCCAGGAGCACATCGCCTCCATCAAGACATCCGACATTTTCGACATCATCACTGCTGGCGGCGAGAAGGGTCAATGTGACGGTTTCTATCGCGACGCCAAGGGCAACCTCGCCGCAGTGCCCAGGGTCGAAGAGCGCATCCAATACCTGTCGAACATCGCCAACAGCGGAGGCAAGCCCGGAAAATTTGCCGGCCTGCTGAATTATGGCCAGGGCCTTGCCAAGGCCTACCTGAAGGGAGGCATCCAGGAAGCCGATCGGTTCGCCAGCCTCCATCGCGTGGGCTCCACCCCCGTGACCGGGCGGGCGTATTCCTGGATGACCGACCGCGACTGCTACAGCCCCGGCGGCAACTTTGTCAAAATCCCCAACAACCTGGACGGATCCCTCGGCGGGAACCGGTTCTTCACCCTCAAGGATCTGTGATGAAAAGAATTTCCACCATGCTTCTGCTCGCCCTCATTCTTCTGCCAGGGTCGGTACAGACATCGATTGGCGCGGAGATGGAAACACCGGTCGCCGATCGGTATGCCGAACTCTCTGACCTGACCACTCTCAGCGAAATTGCCCGCCACCTTTACCGGTGGAATCTCGACGAGCAGGATTTTGACGGCATCGCGGGCACGGGTGAACTCGCCTTTCACATCCGGCCCCAACATCCCACGCTGGACGCAGGCGATCAGAGTCTGTATGCCGAGGTGTATATCCCCACCCTCGCCACCCTCGTGCAGATGAAAAAGACCGACTATACCATCGATGAGCTTGGCGTGGAGGTGCGCAGCGACCGGTTCAAGATTGTCAATGTCGAGCGCCTTGCCCTTCCGCCTGAACCGGTCGCAGATGAAATCACCATCGCCTATCCGGTCCGGGATATCCTCACCTACCTGTTCAACACCCGAAGCCAACCCGATTTCCCCTCCCCCGAGCTGAGCGCCCGGCTCCGGGAAGCCATCCTTGAAGAACTCGGCGACCACCGCGATGGCCTCACCGGCCCCCAAACCGTGTTTGTCGCCCCCCTCTCTCCCGTCGCCAACGAAATCTGGGCCTATTGGCAGGAAGGCAACCTGCTGCTCCGGTGGGCATCGGATATCGAACTCACCAATCCCGCAGTATGGGAACACGAAGAACTCGCAGGCGACATCATCGATATCGAACAACAAGCGGTGGTGGCCTTCTCCGAAGCTCCCGGCAGCAATGCCTATTATACCCGTGATCAGATCGGCCGGATCCTCTACAATTGCGTTGTCATCGGGCAAAAACGCACCCCGGTGATTGGCGCGGAGCAGCAATAATCCGGACATCCGGATCCCCCGGGCCCGCCCCACGCTGCGGATCACAACTTATAGGCGTCGAGGTTTACTCTCGGTCGACCACCGCACCGACGGCACCCGCAGCGGCTCCACCCACAGCTTTGGCGCCTTTGGCCGCGACCTTGCCCGTTACCTTGGCGCCTTCAACCGTGGCTTCCACCGACTTCTTGGCCACTTTTTGGGTAGCTTTTTTGGCCGTGGTGGCACAACCGCTTCCCAGAATTATAACTGCGAGAACCAAACAACTCAGCCCATGAATTTTCCTGATCATATTCTGCACCTCGCCTTTCACACCTGTTCATACTGGATCCGGCAAAACTCCTGTCCGTGATTGTCGATCGCGGGATAGCGCCAATCACGGAAGCGCTATCTCCTATTCAGGAAACAACACGGAGACGGACAGCGCTCGGGGTATGTTTTGCCGGGCCAGGATTACCGTTCGATCATTCTGGATGCGCGCACGACTACATCGCCACCCTCATCGAGCAGGTTCAAGATGGCGTCCTCCTGTTCAAGGGCAAAAGTCTTCACCCGACCCATCGCGGATTCAAACCGCTGTTCCTGATCCATGACCGCCTCGGGACAGGCCATGCGGGTCGAGGCCATGGGACCGAAGGAAAGCTGCGCCCCATCCATCTTCACCGAGCCGGTGTAGCGATTGCACCCTGTACTGCCGGACACCCCGGCGGCCTCATCAAACCGGATGGTGGTTTGGGCATAATCGATCACCCCTTGACCGCCAAGATCCTCGACCAGCCAGCTTGTTTTCATCAACGGGTTTGCCGGGATCACGGCTGGGGCATCCGGATAAATCCGGTTCCAATCCATTTTCATATCGGCCACGGTCCATCCCTTTGCCATGGCCTCATCAAGACCCTTGTCGAGCCGGCCGACATGGGATTCACGGTCGTAAGCCCACTCACGCTCGCCATCGGTATGATGAACATACAGACAAAAACGCAGCCCCTCGCCGGCCGAGGTCCATTGCAACATCTGCAAATCACCATCCGAGTTTCCAAATGCCGCGATGGGACGGCGCCCGATGTGCTGATGGATAGCCACCGGCTTACCTTCCTTGTCATCAATAAAATTCATTTCCGGCAACCGCATCAGAACCGGCACGCCATCCTGCAGTTCAAATTGAGTTTTGATACTGCTTCCCACCACCTGCTCCGGGGGGATGCCATAGACCCGTTCGGTCCATGGCCGCATGAACTCAATCCCGCCGCCGGACACGATATAGGTTTTGAAACCATTGTCCCGCAAGTAGGCCAGCACTTCCAGCATCGGCTGATAGACCATTTCCGTGTAGAGCTTACCGGTGGTGGGATGCCGGGCGGTGGCAATCCAGTCCGAGACGATCTGCGCAAATGCCTCGGTGTTCATACCCGCGTGGGTGGCCATGGCCATTTCCATCAGACCATGCTCCCCACCCGCCATCGCGGCCTTCAAATCCCCCTTCAACACCGAGGCAAACGGTTCCTGGGTTTCCCATTCCGGATGTTGGGAGGCAAGTTCCTTGATGCGATCAAAGATAAAAAACGCCTGGAAGTACATCGGCTGTTCGGACCAGAGACAACCATCATTGTCAAAGGTGGCAATCCGTTCCGGCACCGGAACAAATTCCGGCGAGTCGGCCTGGGTGACCTTTTCAACAAATGCAATGATGGAGGCCTTGGCCGAGCCATCATTCCATGATGGCAGTGGATCATCGGCCGCAAACGCGGGCATGAACAACGCCATGCTCAGGGCAACGATAGAAATTGTTTTCATCATCATAAAAAAGCGGCGGGTCTCCGGTTCGGAGACCCGCCGATGGTTGATTTGCGGGTAGGTTACAGACCGCCTGCGGTCATTCCCTTGATCTTGGCTTCCAGCGACTGGAGGCTCCAATCACCCGGCATCTGGCTCGGAGGGAATTCCTTGAGGGTCATCAGGAACTTGCTCGCCACCACCTGCATGGGGCCGAGGACATAAGCGCGATCGATCACCCAATCATGATAGGTATTCGAGTTGTGCTGCGCCTTTTCAAACGGATCGCGCCGGAGGTTGAACAACAGCGGCAGGCGAAGACTGACGAAGGGCTCACGCCAAACCTGCAACTGTTCAGCCCGGTTTTCGAGATAGACCGCTTTCCAGTCGTCATAACGGATCGCCGCCACATTCCCCCCGTCGTCAACATAGATAAACTCCCGGCGTGGCGAGTCCTGAACGTTTCCGCTGAGGTAATCGAGCAGGTTGTAGCCGTCGATATAGTTTTTGTAGGTACGACCGTTGAGCTCAACACCCGCCATAAGCTGTTCCTTGATGTCCGGGTTGCCGGCAGCCGCAGCGAAGGTGGGCAGCCAGTCCTCATGTGACACAATCCCGTTCAGAGTCACCCCGGCGGGCCAGTGACCCGGCCAGCGTACAAAGCAGGGCACCCGGTAGGCACCTTCCCAGTTCGAGTTTTTCTCGCCGCGGAACGGGGTCGTGCCGGCATCCGGCCAGGTGTTGAAATGCGGTCCGTTGTCGGTGGAATACTGGACAATGGTATTCTCCGCGATACCCAGCTCATCGAGCAAGGCCAGCAAGTCGCCGACCATCATATCGTGCTCGACCATGCCATCATGATATTCGTCTCCACTCGGGCCGCTGATGCCGCGGTGCTCTTCCTTCACATGGGTGCGGAAATGCATCCGGGTGGCATTCCACCAGCAGAAGAAAGGTTCACCGGCTGCAACCTGCCGCTTGATGAAGTCCTTGGCCGCAGCCAGGGTTTCTTCGTCGATAGTCTCCATGCGCTTCTTGGTCAGGGGGCCGGTATCCTCAATGGTCTGGGTGCCGTCGGGATTCGCGGTGCACTTGAGCACCCCCCGGGGACCAAAGACCTCCCGGAATGTTTTGCCGTCGGCCAGTACCATATCCGCTGGATAATCCTCATTCTCCGGCTCCTCCTCAGCGTTGAGGTGGTACAGGTTTCCGAAAAATTCGTCGAAGCCATGCATGGTGGGGAGGTGTTCGTCACGGTCCCCCTGGTGGTTCTTGCCAAACTGACCGGTGGCATAGCCCAAACTCTTCATCACCGTCGCCATGGTGACATCCGTCATCTGCCAGCCTTCGGGGGCGGCAGGCATGCCGACCTTGGTCATCCCGGTGCGTACCGGCACCGAGCCATTGATAAATGCGGCCCGACCGGCGGTACAGCTCTGCTGCCCATAGTAGTCGGTGAAACCCACGCCCTCGCGGGCAATCCGGTCAATATTCGGTGTCTGGTAGCCCATCATGCCCCGATTGTTATGACTGATGTTCCAGATCCCAATATCATCCCCCCAGATCACAAGCACGTTCGGCTTGGGAGGAACGTCCTGGGCCTGGGTGATGGATGTGGCAAGCGAAACGACCGCGATGGCGGCCAGCATTTTTCTCAACATGAATACCTCCTCGTATGAATTGTGTGGCAAGAAGGCAAAAAAATACCGAACTCCAGCCTCCTATTCAAATGAATACTTGTTATTATTTCAATAACTGATACTTATTGATCAGGATTACCCATGGTCGAACTTCAACATCTACGTCACTTTCTTGCCGTCCTGCAAACCGGCAATTTCAATCAGGCGGCCCGACAGCTACACATTAGCCAGCCCGCACTGACCAAGAGCATCCAGCGGATGGAGGAGTTGCTGGGGCATCCCATATTCGACCGGACTCCCAAACCGGTGCCCACGACATTTGGACTGCTTTTGGCCGAGCATGCCCGGGCCATCCTGTCTGACATGGGAGATCTCGAACAGGAGGTCTCCCTGTTCAGGGGACTCGCGGCGGGAAAACTTACCGTGGGCGCCGGCCCGATCATGGCCGATGCGATCATGGGTCCAGCGGTGGGCAATCTGATGACGCACTATCCCCAGATGCGCATCATGCTGCACATCGACAACTATTCACGGTTTCCAACCCTGTTGCGATCCCGCGAACTCGACCTGTTCATTGCCGATATTTCCGAATTGGACGATGCCTCCGATCTTGTCATTACCCAGGTCCCCCCCCAGCCCATCATCTGGTTCTGTCGAAAAGGCCATCCAATCCTGGACCAATCCTCTGTCACCTTCATGGAACTCCTGAAGTATCCCATCGTCGCCCCCTCCCCGCCACGCCCCATGCGGGACCACCTCAACCAGTCAGCCCGAAGTAAAGCTCCCTTCGAGATCTCCATCGTGTGCAGCCATTACTCCACCCTCAAGACAATTGTCGACAACAGCCATTGTATCTGCGGAGGTATTGAGCCCCTGATACGTGACGATGTGGCCGCAGGAAACCTTGCGGTGATCCCGGTGAGCGACTTCACAATGAATTCCAACCCCGGACTGGTAACCCTGAAAAATCGTCGGTTGTCCCCTGCCGCCGAGGCATTGATCCGTGAAATTCAACACCAACTGACCCAGACCATGGCGCCGGAACAGCCCCGGGAATGAGGTCAAGATAATTTTGCTGAAGGGATGAGCGTGAAGCCACCGCGTCAGGATGCGCCAAGTCGGGTCGTCTCTTCACGCCCAGCGGGACATATCCTTGCCGTGATCCCTGCCACCGCCAGCATGAAAAAAACCTCCACCACAAAGTAGACCACGGCAAAGGCGGCATAGCCGACCTGATTCATCAGGATGACGACAAGGGCGGTGGCAAGTCCTACATTCCGCACCGGAAACGAGAAGGCGATCGCGATACGTTCCCGCCGGGATCTGGTAACCAGCAAGGCGGCGCCAACCCCCGTCATGGTTGCGAGGCTGAGGAAAACCAGGCTGGCGAGCGCAGCTTCGGCCGCCTCCTCCCTGAGCTGTCCCCATCGCATCACCACGATCAGACAAACCACCCACAGGATCCCGGCCCCGGTGGCTCGCCGCAACCAGGGTGTCAGGGCATCAGCGGCGCAGGGAAACCGCCAACCGGCAAGGATGCCTGCGGACAATGGCAAGACAATCAAGGCCAGCAACCGCACCACCATACCCAGGGTGGGTAGAGCCATCAGAAAAGGCGACCCCGACAACCAGGAATAAAGATGATAGATGCCCGCCATCGAGGCCACGGCAAAAAGACAGGACACGACATTCAGCCACAGGGAAACCCAGACATTGCCCCGGACCAGCCAGACATAAAAATTGGAGATATCCCCCACCGGACAGGCCGCCACCACCATCAGGCCGATGGCCAAAGCGGGGCGGATCTCCAGCCATCGGCAGGTGAGCCAGGCGATCACGGGCAACAGGCACATGTGCAGAATGAGGATCAGGGCCAGTGAACCCAACCGAGGAGCGCGAGTCAGATTCGGTTCGCGGGCAAGCTGCATCCCGATCGCGAGCATCATCATCACGGTCACGATCAGGATGCTGGTATCGAGTATCAGTTTCATCGTCAAAACGGATGGCCATACATCGCGGTTATCCGGAGGCCTTCCTCGCTCACCGCGACATCCAACCGACAGACCGCCTTATGCAACATCCCCCGTAAGCCGACCCCGCCATCGATATGCAGATCGGAATGGAGATCATCGATGCGCCAGTCCGGGCTGACCTGACCCGCTTCGACAAACGCCACAAATTGCCAGTAGCTGATGTCCGCCCATTCCAGTGCCGTGATGTGGCGCAAAGGTTGCCACTCAGGAATCACCCGGTATTCCGCCGCGTAATAAATGGCTGCCTTGTCCTGGAAACGGTTATCCTCGAAGCCCCTCATTCGGGTCAGCCCGCCGAGGGTCGCCCCGGCATAGGGTGGAGGCCGACGGGTCACCACGGCCTGCCCATCCACCGAATCGGTCTCCCAACTTGGCGTATAGGCAGTCCATCCATTCAGCGCCAACACCTGCTGGCGAAAGATCCCGGTTTGGCCGAGGTTAAATACCTTGGCCAGGTCGACCTCCCATAAATCCCACTCACCCAAGGCTTCATCGGAATCAAAATCCCGGGTATACGCGACACGCTGGTAACTGCCCCGGGTCGGGTTGAAGGGAAAATCCCAATTCTCCCGCTCAACCGCAGTTTCCAGATTGAGGGTGCGGAGCGGTGCATTGAGGTCATCATTCGCGTAGGTCTGTTCCCGCACCTGGGGCGTGAGCTTGAGGTAAGTTCGCCCGCTGGTCATGGGGTTCCACGACGCGCCGCCGGTTGCGCCGGAAGCGAGCAGCCCTTCCTTCAACACATACCGGCTAATGATGGTATTCTCATCGCGGCCATGCCCGACCGGGAGAAGATACCGGAATAAAACCTCGGCCCGGTTGTCCCATTGAGTCGCCTCGACGTAATGATCGGCATCCGAGTCATTGGCCCCGGCTCGCTGGCCCTCAAATCCGGGGTTATTCCGCCCGGCATAAATAAACTGGTCCTGATACTTGCCGAGAATCAACAACGGCTCAACATAGAGCCGCTTGGCTCCCGGTACCCGCAGATCCGAGGCCCCGAGCGCGAAGTTGTAAGAGAACTTGGTGCCCAGCGTTGCAGCACCGATCAGAGAGCTCTCTTCCGCCGGCCAGCCGGAATAGGACGCCCCCACCCCGAACCCGAGACCAAAGCTGGCACTGGAAAAAGCATAGGGAATCCATGCGAAATCCTCGGTCAGCCGGGTCTCGGTTGAGTTGTACAGAATGCTTTGCGCCAGCCCCGGCCTCGCTGACATCATCCATACGAGAACCAGCCATCCCAGGGTGCGCCTCATGGACGCCCCGTGACCCCGATGCTGGCATTGGGTCGCACATGAAACTTCCCGCCGTAATAGTCAAAATCAACACCCATGTCGATCGAGGGAGACAATGTGCATCCGGCGATCACACCAAGGAGTGCTATCGCGACAAACCAAGTGAGTATCATCCTTCGTATCCTCATGGCGACACCTCGGCCATTTCCGATGGCGCGGTCCATCGTTGCAACGCCAGGGGTGCCCCACCGGGATCGAGGATGATTGCCAACGAACCGCTGCGCACATCCTTCGCCGGGGCCAGCACCACACGGCCTCCGAGTTCGACCGCCCGTGCGGCGGTCACGGCAGGATCCGCAACCCGGACAAAGGGAACCCAGACCGAGGCCGTTTCCTCAAACGGGCTGGTCACAATACCTGACTGCGGGCTATCCCCGGCCATGAGCAGAACATAGGCATCACTGACTGAGGCCGGCTCAACCCCCAGAACCGCTTCATAAAAGTTTGCCGCCACCGGAGCCTCCGCACTCAGCAGCTCCGTCCACAACCATTGTCCGGTCGATGGCTCGCTCGGACTGGCCGCCAGTGGGTTTTCTGCCACCAGTTGGAACAGCGCACCCTCACGATCCGCAACCACCGCAAATCCGCCGCGCTTGGGAACCCGCTGGGCTTCCTTCAGGATCTGGCCACCCGCCTCGAGGACCCGGCCCATTGCCGCCTCCAGATCATCAACGACCACCCCATTCAACCAGATCGATTGACGGGGTGTCCGCTCCAGCCGCGTCGCATCCACCAGGCCGCCGATGATTTGCCCCTGGTACTCAATCCATTCATACCCATCGACTCCGCTGCCCACAAATGTCCAGTCCAACAATTGCTGGTAAAACACACGGGAAGCCGCGACATCGGTGGACACCAGATCGTGCCAGGCAAATTGTCCGGCCAGCGGGGCACGGGATGCCCGATCCGGCATGCGGGACCCGGAGCTTGCACAGCCCCCGACCAGGGCCAGGCTCGCAAGAGCGACCCCCACCGGCAAGGTGTTCTTCCATCGTATTCGCTTCATCCGATCCCTCCATGCTGCGGCCGGTACGGTGCCGGTCACAAGCGTTACCCTTCCGGCTTTGTCTAAAAGATCAGGGACATCCCCAGATCAATGCGCAATTCGGGTTCCCAGTCTTCCGATTCCCGCCACTGGGGACCCGTACGAAAATCGCCCACAACAAAGTCTTTATAGAGGGCAAACCGGTACGTGCCCAGAATGCGATACTGGGTAACTGCATCATCCTCTCCGAAGATCGATCCCTTGATGGCATACCCGGAAATGGCATCGTCGGAACCGATGCTGCGACGGTTCGCACGGCGGTTTTCATCGAAGAGTTTGAAGACCCGCCCGACCGCCAGACTCTGCTCCCATTCAAAGCCATCCGTCGATTCGGAGATTTTTCCCGAGGTGTTTTCCTTGAAAAGCCAGCGATCGTTGGCGAACCAGCGGTGAACCGCCAGGCTGGTCAAATTGCCGAAACCGTCATCCGACTCCCAGAAGGCCCGCTCTTCAAACCGGAATTGCCAGGCATCCCATTCCCAATTCGGCTTCCACGATGCCCGGGTATACAATTCCGGCAACCACTTCGCCCGAATACCGGCGTCGACACTGATATTCCAGTCTTCGGCTTTCCTCCGGGCACCGATCGTCACTCCCTTGTCCTCCTGTTCGAGACTGTCCCGCCCCGGCAAATCATCCGAGGACGAGCTTTCCACAAACAGACTGACCCGGCGCTCGAGGTTGGGCAAAGCCACGTCCAGGTTGACATCCGGCTTGAATTCCACTTCCGTCGTCCCCCCGACAATCGACCGGATAAAGATGCCAAAGCTCAGGTCATTCATGGGCGGCTGCACTTCGAGCGGCTGGCCCTCTGCGGCAAATCGCTGGTCGACATAACGCATCCCCCCCTGGAGACGAAGCGGTACATTCCGCTCCAGATAATCCAACCGGGCGGCATAGCTGACAAAGGACTCCGGCTTGGGATCGGTTTCAAATTCGGGGTGGATCAATTGATTGACCACGACACTACCCGTTTCCGGCAATGGCGGCGCCGGGACCCGGGGATAATCGTCACGGCGCAGATCGATCAAAAACAGGCCGGACAGGAAATCCGCAATTTCGAAGGGATCAATACCCGCCTCCGCCCCGATCAAAAACAGGTGCAGACCGGCATCCACTTCAGAAAAGCCATAGCGCGGTGGATGCTTCAGATCATCCGAGGCATCCACCCCGGCGAGAACAATGCCCCGCTGATATTCCAGACCCACCGGATACCGGAATGCCTCCGGATAGCGCGGGCCGGGCAACCCGAGATAGACCGCGTACTGGCTGCCGCCATAAAAAGCAGCATAATCCGTCATTCGGAACCCCACCCCAAGCCCCGGGCCCACCTTCAACCGAAGGCGAAAAATATCGATCAGGTCCATCACCCGGTTGGGTAGATACCACAGGATGGTGGTCAAAACCCCCTGATTCGCCCGTGCATCGGCCATCGCCAGACCCTCGTCACGCGGCTCCGACCCTTCCTCGGAAACCAGAACCTGTCGACTGAAGTCGGCGTACTGGGCATACACCGGCGAAAAAGACAGGACCAGGCCGGCAAGGGCGACCAGCGACCACCGGAGCGAGGATGAGACCAAATGGAAATTCATGGGTGCGTCTTTAAGTCCTGACGCCAACGAGGTCAAGCCTTCACGCACAAACTATGGGATTGTCCCCAGCGGTGGGTTGGTGTAGACAGGCGGTCGTGGGCTGGTCAAGGGCCAAAGCAACAACACAGGAACGCAGTACGCCGACCGGAGCGCGAATCTCTCAACATCGGCGGACAACAACCAACCGAGGAAAAACCATGAAGAAAGTACTGATCATCCTGACCGCAATCGCAACCGGAAGCACCGCCATGGCAGCCTCCATTGGGCTGGGTACCAAGGAAGTATCGCTGGCGGGAAGCCTGACCATGGAAACCCCGATGGGAACCGATTTTGCCATCAACCTTGGTTATGGTTACGCTGTCGCGGACAATGTCGTGGTCGGCGGCATTTTTGGCCTGCAGGACAATGATGTGAACACGGTGTTTGATATCGGCGGGTACGGCGAATTCAACTTTGAAACCGCGACCGAGTGGATGCCCTATGTCGGCGGGCGGCTGACCTGGACCTCCAGCGACCCCGACAGTGAGTTTGTCGATGGTGTCGACGCCCTGGTCCTCAAACCCTACGGCGGTCTGAAATATTTTTTCAGCGACTCCGTGGCAGCATATGCGGAATTTGGCTGGTCGCTTGCTTCCGATGATGTCTATGTCGGTGACAACCTCGAAGCCGAATCCACCAACTACGGGATTCTGCTCGGTCTCCGTGTATACCTCCCCTGAAGCGGCTGATCACGCATGCAGGCTAAGTCCGTTTCCGACCCGCGCGGAAGCGGTCTTTTTTTTATGCCCTGAATCAGCCACTTGCCGATTGCCAAATCTTCCAGGGATTGGAACAGTGCTGGTATGAGCGTTCCAGGCATTGGAAAACGGTGGGAACTGGCTGTCACCCTTCTCATCGCCTGCGGTTGCGCGAAGGAAGCGAAGCTGTCGGTCATCGATGATGCCCAACGCATGCAGTCGATCGTCCCCGACCCAAACGCCCAGGCTTGTGCCGCCTGTCATCCGGACATTGTAGAGGCCTGGATCGCTTCCCAGCATGCGAATGCGAATCGACTGGTCTCACCGGATCTTGATGCCGGGGCTTTTACCCCGGATCGCACGGTTGAACATGGCTCTTTTGTCACCACCCTCCGGCAACGCCAGGGCATCGTCTCCTTCATCACCTCGTTCAGCAACCAGCCGCCCGAGACTTTTCACCCCGAGGCAGTCATTGGCATCACCCCGCTCCGCCAGTACCTGGTTCCGTTTCCCGGCGGGCGGTTGCAGACCGTGGATCTTTCGTATGATCCGCGCAGCAATGACTGGTTTAATGCCTTTGGCGACGATAACCGGCAGCCCCACGAATGGGGTTTCTGGAAAAATCGCAGCATGACCTGGAATGTCCAGTGCGCCTTCTGCCACACAACCGGATTCGAAAAGCATTACGACATCGCCTCCGACAGCTATGACTCCACCTGGCAGGCCATGGGGGTGTCCTGTGCCCAGTGCCATACCCTGCGAGAAGGGGTGTCCCCGGCCGGGCAGGCAGGTGTCCCTGACCGGGTAGACGGGTTTCCCTGGCCGGGCAGGCAGGTTTCAGGAAATACGAATGTCTGTCCCATGATCGAAACTTTCCATCCAGTATCCAGCCCCCAGCACCCAGCATCCAGAACCCAGAACCCAGCATCCAGCATCCAGCACATCCACAACTGCGCATCCTGCCATGCCCGTCGGGAAGAGCTCTTTGGAACGTTCAAGCCCGGCGACGACTTTAACGACCACTACCGGCTGACCCTGCCCGATACCCCCGGTATTTTTCAACACGATGGGCAAGTCCTCGACGAGGATTTTGAATACGCGTCCTTCAGAATGAGCCGGATGGGCCATATGGGTGTGACCTGCCTTGACTGCCACGACCCCCACTCGGGAAAACTCAAAGCACCGCTGGAAAATAATGCGATCTGCATGCAATGCCACACCCCGCCAGGCTTACATGGCGCGATCCCCATTGACGCGGTCGCACATAGCTTTCATCCCCCCGGCGAGGCCGGCAGCCGCTGTGTGGACTGCCATATGCCGGAGAATCTCTATATGGCGAGGGATTGGCGGCGGGATCATGGATTCACCTCCCCCGACCCCCTGCTCACCATCGAGCATGGCGTCCCGAATGCCTGTAACCGATGCCATACCGATCAGACCGCGGAATGGGCGAATGGCTGGACGGAAGAATGGTACGGGGAAAAAATGGAACGCCGGTCCCGCGACCGGGCCAGGGTCGTGGCACGGGCCCATCAACGGGATGAGTCGGTCGGAGAAGCATTGCTCGCCATGGCTGAATCCGAGGAGATCACCGCCTGGCGTGCTGCCTTGAATAGTTTGCTGGCGGGATGGAACCAGACACCTGCCGTACTCCGCTATTTGCAATCGGAACTGACCCACCCCGATCCCATGGTCCGCTCTGCCTCGATCCGGTCCCTTCCCCCCACCCCCGAATCGCAGCAGTGGATCAAGCCCTTGCGCAAGGACTCCTCCGCCCTGGTTCGGATTGATGCCGCCTGGGCCACGCTGAATCCCCGCGAGCGGGAAGCCAACAGTTATGGAGAACTGCGGGCCTATCTGAAAAACATTGCCGATCAGCCTCCCGGCGCACTCCGCAATGCCCAATTTGAGCTGATGGAGAACCGTCCGGATTCCGCGGAAATCTGGGCAGCCAAAGCGCTTGCCTGGGATCATACCCCGGTTCCCCACTATGCCCTCGGACGAATTCAGCATATCCTCGGAAAGGCTGAGGCGGCACGATCCAACCTGACCCAGGCGGCAACCCTCGATCCGGAAAATGCCGAGTACAGCTTTTCGCTTGCGCTATTGCTTGCCGAACAGGGACAGGCCGCAGCCTCACGGGAATGGCTGGAATTCACGGTGGAACGGGCCCCTGGATTTGGCCGGGCCTGGTACAATCTCGGGCTCGCCTACGCCGGCGAAGAGCGCCTCGACAAAGCGGCTGACGCTCTGATCAAGGCGGGTGAACTCGCACCATCCTCACCCGAACCACCCTTCGCCCTCGCCACGGTTTATGCGCGAATGCAGAACATCCCGGCCGCGCGTCAGGCGCTTCGGCAGGCCCTGGCCATCGACGCCACCCATGCCCCATCCCTTGGGATGCTGCGTCAGTTGTCCGCCCCCTGATCGCTTTCCACCGCGCTGCGGATAAATGCCAACACCCGTGGACGCATCCGATCCCGCTGCGAGCCCAGGGCATCGATATGACCGCGTTGATCGATCAGGTACAACTGTTTCGGTTCGCCTGCGGCCTCATAGAGCCGGTGCGTATGGCTTACCGGCACAACCGGGTCCTCGATACTATGAAAGAACAGTAGCGGCATCGGCGCCAAACTGCCGATGACCGGTCCCGGACTATAGCGATTGCCGATGAGGATCCAGGATAAAGGGGCCCGGAACCAGGCGAGAACCGGAATCAGCTTGATCTTGTCGGCCACAATCGATCGGTAGGAGTAGAAGGCGGAATCCACAATCACCCCGCGCACCGTCACATCCTGCAACGTGGCCGCTGCCACCACCGCGTTCGCCCCGCCGAGGCTCTGCCCCAACAGGACGATGCGATCCGGATCAACGTCCGGCCGCGAGGCCGCATACCGGATCGCCGCCCGCGAATCCTTCAGGATCCCCGCCCGCTCCGGCTTGCCCTCGGAAAGCCCATAGCCCCGGTAATCAAAACACAGGACATTCACTCCCTCCGCCACCAACCATGTAACGTATCGGTAGTGCGAAGATACATTGTGGGCATTCCCATGAAGCTGCACCACCGTGGCCCACCCCGGCTGGGTCCGGGCCGGAAGAAACCAACCATGCAACCGGGTGCCATCCTCGCTGGGGAAGTAGACATCCTCGTAGTCGATACCCAGCACCTCCGGCGTTTCCCGCAGAATTGTAGAGGGGTGATAAAACAACCGGCTCACACAACCCGTCGAAAAAGACAGGACAAGCAGCAAGGTCAGTCCAGAAAACAGGCGGAAGTTCATGACCGCTCACTCTATCCCGGATTACCCGGCCCGACAAGCGATGGGGAATCTTATCCCTTGCCACGTTCAGATCTCTTGATCATACTGTGGCCATGTCGGCGGTTTATCATCATGGCTGCTGTTGGCCGTGGAATCTCCGGCTCAAGCAATGAGGAGGCTACTCTTGAAGAAAATTATCACGCTGTGCACCGTCGGGATACTCGCCGTATCCGCTCACGCCGCCACGATCCGTGACAACTGTGGATGTGGACTTGGCACCATGGCCCTGGGCGACCAGGAACCCACCATTCTGTCCCAGATGGCGGCGACCTTCCTGAATGGTCTTTGCGGAAACCAGACCTTCGGTATCACCTCGGGTACCCTGGACTGCGCCCCCAATTCCGGGCTCGCATCCAACACCCGTATCCGCGAGTTCATCCAGGACAACATGGATCATGTCGCCATGGATATCGCAGTCGGTCAGGGCGAGACCCTCGAGGCCCTCGCGGATTTGATGGAAGTTTCGCAACAGGACCGTCCCGACCTCTATGTGAAACTGCAAAGCAACTTCGATCAGATCTTCACCTCCAGCGAGGTGAGTTCGGACGATGTCATGACCAACCTCGAAAAGGTTATTCAGAGCTAAGTCCAGTTAACAATCATTTGGACAAAGCGCGGGTCGGCAACGATCCGCGCTTTTTTTTTGCCGGGCGCTCATGCATGATCCGCTCCCATGAAGCTCAGGCTTGCCATCTTGATCCGCAGCTTAACGATCTGGGTAGGAAAATCTCATCGAGAGCATTCCCCGGTTCGGCGGGACGCCGAACCCTACCATACAGGGCGTGATCCACACGGGTTCGGTAGGGTTCGGCGTCCCGCCGAACCGTTCTCCTGCGGCAAACGGTGCATACCCGCGCTTGCCTTGGTCATCCTGTGTGCCGCCACATCCCAAGCTGAAGAGACTTACCTCGTGCAGCTCCAACAGCAAGCGCGGGATCAGCATCTTGCCTCCGAGCCCTATTGGGAGGTTCTTGGGCACTACCATAAAGGCCTGTTCGGCACGGTCAGCCTGATTGATGATCCGGATTTTTTCCTCGCCCCCGACGGGAAGCGAAATCCCGAGGCGGAACTGCAGGCCACCCTGGCGGCCTTCTTCGAACCAGTCGATGAAACCACCCTTACCAATCATCCGGTCTGCCGGTATCCGGCCAGATTTGAGTGGCTCAAGGCGCAATTACAGATCGACCCGGCAAAGCTGCCTCTCGATCCCTGTCCAATCGTCGAACAGGTCTTTACGTTTCTTCAACCCTCGGAACTCACGCTGGTTTTTCCCTCTGCCTACATGAACAGCCCGGCCTCCATGTTCGGACACACCCTGCTGGTCTTCGACCGACCTGATGAAAACCGCCTGCTTGCCCGCTCGGTCAGTTACGCTGCTCGCACGGATGAATCCATCGGCCCACTCTTTGCCTTTGCCGGGATCTTTGGCCTCTATCCCGGCTATTTTGCCATCGAACCCTACTACGACAAGGTTGAGCAGTATAATGACATCAACCGTCGCGACATCTGGGAATACCGACTCGACTTCACCCCCGAGGAGGTGCGGCGTATCTTTCTCCATACGTGGGAACTGCAACGGACCTATGCCCGGTATTTCTTCTTTGATGAGAATTGTGCGTACATGTTGTACAGCCTGTATGACAGTGCGCGGCCTGAACTGGGGATGAGGAAGCACAAGGGGCCTTATGTGATTCCCATCGACACCGTGAAGCGTGTTGTCGATCGCGGCCTGGTGGTGGACATCGCCTATCGCCCCTCCAAGGTCTCACGAGTCCGGGGGCTGGCGTCCTATTTATCCCCGGCCCAACAGAAGCAGGTTCTCGCACTCGCGGAAGGGCGGTCAGACCTCGATACCCTCGCCCAGGATTTTCCGGATGAATCCATGCGCAAGGTGGCTCTCGATATGGCTGCCATGCTCACCCAGATGAAATTTGCCGAAGGGGTTGTGACCAAAGAAACCTACACAAAACAATACTTCAGCCTCCTTCGAACCCGCAGCAAGTTGGGCCCGTTGGAGGAGGATGTTTTCCCGATTCCCACCCCCCGGCGACCTGATGAAGGGCACCCCTCCTCCCTGTTGGCTCTTGGCGCAGGCTGGGAACGGTCTGAACCCTATACCTCCCTGCGCCTTCGTCCCGCCTACCATGAATTGATGGATAATGATATCGGGTACGATCGGGGCGCCCAGATCCTCTTCCTCAACACCATCGGACGCTGGTACCCGGAACGCGACAAGTTCCAACTGCAGCATCTTGACATTGTCAGTGTGGAATCGATCGCCCCGCGAAACCAGTTTTTCCAACCCTATTCCTGGAAAGTACGCACCGGCCTTAGCCAGCACCCCCGCCGCCCGAATCAGGACTCCCTGGTATTTTTCCTGAATACCGGTAGCGGACTGGCCTGGGAAAACCGGCTTCTGCCCGGCTTGATCTTCGGCATGGCGGAAGTCCGCGGTCAACTCGCTCCCCAGCACCCTGATTCCTACGCGGGCGGGGGCGGAGTTTCGATTGGATGGATGATATCATTCACGGAGCAGTGGAAAGTCCTCGCCCGGGCCTCCGCAACCTGGATGGCGCTGGGTGAGACCTACGAGGATCACGCGGCCTCTCTGGGCACCGACTTACGAATCACCGACCGATGGAGCCTTCGCCTGGAAAGCGCCTATACCTGGCGCGATGGCTATGAATACCCGGAGGCTCAGCTTTGGCTTCACCATTACTTCTGATCACATGTACTCGACGCAGCAGCCCCCAAGACTATAATGTCAGGCGCGTATGCTGGATTGTCACCTGAGCATGATAAGGGCGAACAAGCCGTCTCTACCCCACGAGATGATACAATCAGGACCATTCAATCAAAAAGGAGAGAACCCCCATGCATAAGACCCTTCTGACCTTCGCGATCATTCTTACCGTCATCCATCCACTGTTTGCACTAGGCGGCGATGAACCGACGCCCCTTGCCCAGGAGATCAACCAGGCAAAGCTGAACAAAGCACTGGCGGACATGCAGGCAGTCGATACCCAAATCGAAACCCGAATGAGCCAGGTGATGGACGCCCTGAAGCGCATCGAGGACAGCCGGATGTCCGGGCAACAAGTGATTGAGATGAAGCGCGATGCCCTGCGCGCCCTCGGAGACATCATTGGTTACTGCCACGAGCGGATCAATCGCCTCTCCACAGATATGCGGGAAATCGACCTGCCTCTGGCCCGGGAGCAGATCGCGCGGGAAATCACCTACTTTTACAACCAGATGGAAAAGCGGATTGCCGATGTGGTGACGATTACCGCTTCGCTTGCCCGCCACGCAGGCAGCGAGGCCTATCTGGACCAGAATCAGCGGGATCGGGCGGCAGGGCTTGAGACCGCACAAGGCGGCGCAGAACGGGATCATGCCAGAAATGCCGAACTCCTGCATTCGCGTGCACAGGAACTGGTGGCCAAGGTCACTGAGAAACTGAAGGAAGATGCGATCAACCTGAAGATGCGGGCGGATGACCTGACCCTGCGGACCGAGGCGTTACAGGACGAGCAGCTCTATGCCCTGGTTCAGGAACACATCGCCGCATTAAACCAGAGTGTGGAAACCCGGATCGGCCAGATCCGGCAGGCCCAGACGCCGGATGACCCTGGCACCCCGATTGGGAACCAGGACGCCCGGAAAACCCAGACCGATCTGAAGAATTTTGGCGCGATGATTCGGAAAGACTATGAAAAGCTCGATCAGTTACGCCGGGAAATCAACGCCTTGTTGCTGGAGAACTGGAAATCCGCCGGGGAAGAAACCCCCTAGCCTGAAGCTCCACTCCGCACCGTTAACCTGCCGATAAAACGCGATCCAGATCGAATCGGAGACCGACCAGGTCGGGCCGGTCGTGTGGCCCCGCATCCGTATGCAGCACCGCGCCATCGATCATCGCCCCGCGCTTCATGCTCAGGGCGAGGCTTGTCCCGTCTTTTTGCGGCAAGCGGCACTGAAAGGCCGGGGTCTGTCCGATCACCCAGTCTTCGGAAAGAAAGCGGTCGCGATCAATAGATGGCATGGAGATTTCGTGGATGCGGGCCTGGTGTGCAGCGAAACGTTCCTGCACAGCCTTCCTTAGAGATTCCACAGTGAGCCCGGGACTCAACTCAGAGAGATTCGCCACTGAAGCCGGCCGGGAAGCGATGGCGCGGGTTTCGATTTCCGGCAGAGAGGGAAGGAGCAGTGCCCGGAGTTGATCGAGATCGGAGCATACCAGAAACGTTGCATGGTGAAGCACGGCATTGCGCCGATAGCAAAAGGCTTGTCCGGACACCTTCCGATTCCCGGCAAACAAACTGTTTCCATGCTCGAGCCGTGCGGCAACCCTCACCGCGCCCAAGACCTCAATGAATCTCCGGTACACCGCATCCGCCTGATACGAAGACCGGTTCAAGAACAGAGAGACATTCAGATTTCCCGGATCATGAACTACGGTGCCGCCTCCGGAGATCCGCCGGGCCAACGGGATGCCCTGTCTTTTCAGCAGCGCCATATCACATTCACGCCACGGCACCTGGTTCTTGCCCAGCACAACCGACAATCGATTCACATAGGTCAGCAGCCCCGGGCCGAGATCGTCAAACGACGAGAGAAGGGCATCCTCAAGTGCGAGGTTGTGGAAAGGGTCATCGGAGCTCGAATGGAGTTGCCACATGATGTTTCGTTCATCTTCTACTAGACGCGCCTTGCCCCACAATTGCCGGGCTTGCCTGTCCGGCAAGGGCGACGCTACTACAAACATTTAACCAATCCGAGCAAGTGTTCGTAGTAGGTCCGCAAGGTCCCGAATGCGCGGGACCAAGGACCGTTAAGCCCGCCCCGAGATCAGACTATCCACCACCGCCGGATCAGCCAGCGTACTGGTATCCCCCACTTGATCCGGTAGGCCTTCGGCAATTTTACGCAAAATCCGCCGCATGATCTTTCCTGATCGGGTCTTGGGCAGGCCGTCGGTAAACTGAATTTTGTCCGGGGTAGCGATCGGGCTGATTTCTCCGCGTACTTGCTGGACTAACTCCTGCCGCAACGCTTCGGTCGGCTCCACTCCCTTCTTCAGGGTCACATAACAATAAATTCCCTGCCCCTTGGTCTCGTGGGGGAATCCCACCACCGCCGCCTCAGCCACCGCGTGATGAGACACCAGCGCGCTCTCAATCTCCGCAGTGGATAGCCGGTGCGCAGACACATTGAGTACATCATCCATCCGCCCCATCAGCCAGTAGTAGCCGTCGGCATCTTTTCGGCAGCCATCGCCGGAGAAATAGATATCGGTGAAGCGGGAGAAGTAGACGTTGCGGATCAGTTCGCTTTGGCTGTCGCCATAGACCCCCCGGATCATCCCCGGCCAGGGGCGGTTGATCACCAGACACCCGCCTTCATCCACATCCGCCTCCGTGCCGTCATCGCGAAGGATTTTCGGCTCGATGCCAAAGAAGGGTTTGCCTGCGGAGCCCGGCTTGGCCGGCATCGCCCCCGGCAAGGTGGTGATCATGATGCCTCCGGTTTCGGTTTGCCACCAGGTATCGACAATCGGGCAGTTACCTTTCCCGATCACCGAGTGGTACCACATCCAGGCCTCGGGGTTGATGGGTTCCCCCACGGTGCCGAGCAGGCGCAGGCTGGAGAGATCATGCCGGTTCGGCAGCTCTTCGCCCAGGCGCATCAGGGCCCGGATCGCGGTGGGCGCGGTATAGAAAATCGACACCTTGTAGTCCGCGACGATTTTCCAGAACCGGTCGGCTTCCGGATAGGTTGGTACGCCCTCGAACATCATGCAGGAAGCGCCATTGGATAGCGGGCCATACACCAGATAGGAGTGACCGGTGATCCATCCGATATCTGCGGTGCACCAGAAGAGATCCTCATCCCGGATATCGAAGATGTATTTGAACGTCAGATGGGTATAGAGCAGGTAGCCGGCCGTGGTGTGCAGCACCCCCTTGGGTTTGCCGGTGCTGCCGCTGGTGTAGAGAATGAACAGCGGATCTTCCGCATCCATCGGTTCCGGCTCGCAGGTGTCGGCAATATCTGCCGCCGCATCGGCCTCATGCCACCAGACATCGCGATCCGGGGCCATCGCGACCTCCACATCACCGCGTTGGAGCACCAGCACATGCCGAACGGTCGGGCAATCCTTCACCGCCAGATCCACTTTGCTTTTCAGTGGAATCAGTTTACCCGCGTGCACCCCACTGTCCGCAGTAATCACCACTTCGGATTGGCAGTCGATGATCCGGTTTTTCAAGGCATCCGAACTGAACGCGGAAAACACCACCGAATGGATCGCCCCAATGCGGGCACAGGCAAGGAGCGCCGCCGGCAGTTCCGGTACCATCGGCATGAACAGGGTCACCGTGGTTCCCTTTTTCACCCCGAGCTTTTTGAGCACATTAGCAAGCCGGCACACCTCCCGATGCAAATCGGTATAGGTCAGAACCTTCTTGTCCGCCTCCGCCTCTCCCTGCCAGACCAGCGCCCGGCGGTCTCCAAATCCCGCATCCATATGCCGGTCGAGACAATTCACGCTGACATTCAGCTTCCCGCCTTTAAACCACTCCACATACGCCCCGGCTTCCCGGCCAATCTTTGTAAAGTCGTGCGATAGCACCTCGGAAAAGGGCGCCATCCAGCTCAGGTTCTTCTTCGCCTGCCCGGCCCAGAAAGATTCCGGATCGGCCAGCGATTGCTGGTACAGCTCATTGTATTCTGCCAATGATCCAATCCGGGCCTTGGACGAAAAGGTTTCGGACGGTGGAAAGGAACGGTTTTCCTTCATCATCGATTCGAAGTCGTGCTGCATAACCTGGCCTCCTTTGTTGCTGCGACATGCGACGGCCCATGATGGAAACAAACGACAGTCCATGGCCAGAAAAAACTACAGGGCCAACCTAAGGTGGCATCCCTGTACTGGCTCAGATTAACCGAGTGATTCTATTTTTTCGCCGGTAGTTACGGAACGCTTTGTCAGTCCTGCATGACTTGCACATCATGTGTCGAAGCAATTTTTCGCAGTTTTCGATCCATGGTCAGCAGGTGAGCGGAATTCCGGCGTGCTAGCACCAAATACATCATGTCATATACGGTACTGGTACAGGCGCAGGCCATGGCAAAAGCCTCCCGATAGAGTTCACGATCGTCCGCAACCGTATCCGGCAAAGCCATGCCTTTGGCAATCAGATGCTCACAGATTTCGCGTGTCATCGTTTGCCTGGAATGCATGTGATACTTCCAGAATACATTGCATAGTTCAGAGGTGTAGACGGAGGGAACCAGGACCCACTCCGCATCGATCACCCGTGCCCCGAGGAGGTCGGCATGCTTACGCTGAAGAAGAATTTCAACCGCCACACTGGCATCAAGAACCGCGATCACCTCGCACGATCCTCCCGCAGTATCGTTACCGGGTCCGGCAACCCCTTAGGTATTGCAGGTTTGGAACCTGCAATCTCGGCGATCACCCGCTTACGCCGTTTGACCGGGTCTTCTTCAAACCCCAATCCCCGCTCCAAGGCAACGAGTGCCTGCTGGGACAAACTTCGATGTTCTCGACGAGATACTTCTGCCAAAGCACCATAAATGGCCGCAGGCACTTCCCGAACCTGTAAAGATGGCATCATCAGCTCCTTTCTATAAGCACATTACCCGGCAACATGCATTTTGCAACATATTTCATGCATTACTTACTTTCTTCGTTTCTTGGGTTACTTTCTATTCAAGCTCAACCCGAGACAGGCTCATGAAACCCTCTTCCCATCCATCCTGAATCCCGCCATACTTGCGGTCATGAAAGCTTGGCTGGAGAAACAATTTCATCTCACGGCGTATGGGACAACTGTCCGTACCGAATTGATTGCGGGGGTAACCACCTTCATGACCATGGCGTATATCCTCGTGGTCAATCCACTGATCCTGTCAGATGCAGGAATGGATCGGGGAGCGGTGTTTACCGCGACCGCTCTCTCCTCCATCCTGGCCATTGTAATCATGGCATTCGGGGCGAACCTTCCATTTGCCCTCGCCCCCGGCATGGGGTTGAATGCGTTTTTTGTCTACACGGTATGCCTCGGCATGGGGCACACCTGGCAGTTCGCCCTGACCGCAGTCCTGCTGGAAGGCCTGATCTTCATTGTCCTGTCTTTCTTCCATGTGCGGGAGGCGATTCTCAACAGCATTCCCACCAACATCAAAAAGGCAATTTCAGTCGGCATCGGGTTGTTTATCGCATTCATCGGTCTGGTCAATGCCGGGATCATTGTAAAACCGGAGGCCCCGGCCCTGCTGGTTCAACTGGGCAATCTGCGGAGCCCCGGACCGGTGTTGACCATGTTGGGACTGCTCCTTACCGGGGCGCTGCTTGCCCGCCGGATTCATGGCGCGCTACTCCTGGGCATTCTTGCCGCGACGGTGGCGGGAATTCCCATGGGCATCACCCGGGTCCCGGCTGATGGCATGACACTTGTTTCCCTGCCCCCTGCTCCCCACCTGTTTGCCTTTGAACTTGATCAGGTCTTCACCCTTGATATGGCCGTGGTGCTGCTGACCTTTTTGTTTGTCGACATGTTCGACACGGTGGGCACCTTGATCGGGGTGGCCAACAAGGCGGGACGGCTCGATGCAAATGGACGGTTGCCTGAGGCCAAACCCGCCCTGCTGGCCGACGCGGTGGGCACTGTGGTGGGTGCCTGCCTTGGTACCAGCACCGTGACCAGCTATGTGGAAAGTGCATCCGGGGTGGCCGCCGGAGGGCGAACCGGACTGACCGCCCTCGCCACTGCGGGTATGTTTGCCCTTGCCCTGTGTTTTTCTCCGGTCTTTGCCATGGTCCCGGCCGCCGCCACTGCACCCGCCCTGATTCTGGTCGGATTGTTCATGATGTCCCCCATCAAAGAGGTCGAACTGGACGATCCCACGGAGGCGATTCCGGCTTTTCTGACCATGGTGATGATGCCCCTGGCCTACAGCATTGCCGAGGGGATCCTGTTCGGGGTGATCGCCTACACCGCACTCAAGGCCCTGACCGGAAAATTCAGGGACATTCATCCGGTCACCTGGGTGTTGACCCTTCTGTTCCTCGCCAAAGCGGTGATGCCTTGAAATTCCAACTCTTGTGATACAGCGCCGGAATCTGGTAGAGTTTCGGCCAGCAGGAAAGACACCATGCCCGTTCAGGATTTCAACTTAAACCGCCCCATTCACCTCGCCCGCCGCGATGCCTACTTCGAGCGGGCGGTGGAGATGTTGTACATGCCGATGCAGGACATGGACACCAACAAACGGATCCACCATGTAGAGCAGGTGCTGGCCCTGCTGAAAACCGCGCAGTTTCATGCATTTTTCTCGACCAAATCCCCGCAATCCACCCAGGAAGAGCATGACCTGCTCCATTTTCTCCGGCTGATTTCCCATAATGTGCAGTCGGCTCATTCCATGATGCAGCACCAAACGCACCTCGAGGGGGAGGAAGGATTCCTCTGCCAGTTTCTGGATGCCAGGCCGGAGGAATGTGTCCTGCCGGCCATGCATTACCGGCGCAGGGCGGACGATATCTTTCATGGCCTGTGGCACCTCCTCCGCCTCGGCCATAAACCCTATCGCAAGCTCCAGCAGGCGAATATCACCAGCCTCACCGAGGCCGAGCGGGAACGGTATAAGAAGGCCTATCAGAGCTTTCGCACCGAAATCCAAAACAAATATGACTCGGATCAGACCCCTCCCCAGCCTCCGTCTGACGCCACCTTGATCCCCCAGATCTGATGCACGCCCCTAGGATCATCCGGGCCATGTCCCTCCACCGGCATCCGTGGTCATGACCGGCTCCAAACGCATACAGCTCCTGCCCGATCATGTCATCAACAAGATCGCCGCCGGAGAAGTGGTCGAGCGCCCGGCCTCCGTGCTCAAGGAGTTACTGGAAAATGCACTCGATGCCGGGGCGTCCTCCATTGAGGTCTCGCTGGTGGACGGCGGGCGCAAACTGATCCGGGTCGCCGATGACGGGTCCGGGATGAATCGTGATGATGCCCTGCTCGCAATCGAGCGCCATGCCACCAGCAAAATCCGGGACAGTGAGGACATTGAACATATTGCCACCCTGGGCTTTCGCGGGGAGGCCCTCGCGGCCATCTCGTCGGTTTCGCGTTTCACCCTCCTGACCAGGCTGGCCGGGGAAGTGGAGGGAACTGAAATCGAAATCTCCGGGGGCAAGTTGCTCCATGTCCGGGCCGCTGGATGCCCGCCGGGAACCGACATCGCGGTGCGCAATCTGTTTTTCAATGTGCCGGCCCGGAAGAAGTTTCTGCGGGCCGCCGCCACGGAACAACAGCACGCGCGCCAGATGTTCCTGCTCCATGCCCTCGCCCATCCCGATGTGGCATTCCGGTTGACGATGGATGAGCGAGAGCATCATCGGCTTGCCGCTGCAGATACCCTGGAGGCCCGGTTGGGTGAGTTGTACGGACAGGACTTTGCCCGGGATTTGGTCCCGGTGGATTTTTCCCGCGATGGCTACCGGGTTTGGGGACTGATTGGTAAACCGACCCTCCACCGGAGTGACCGCAGCGATCAGATCACCTTTGTGAATCGACGCCCCGCGACCGCCCCGGTGGTTCACTATGCCCTGGGTGAGGTGTACCGGGGAACGGTGCCCAAGGGCCGCCACCCGGTCCTGTTTCTCTTTCTTGAAGTGCCCCCGGATGCGGTCGATGTCAATGTTCACCCGACCAAGAAAGAGGTGCGATTCCGGGTTCTATCCATGGTGCGGGATCTGCTCATTGAAGGATTGAGCCGGGCGCTCAAACAACCGCCCCCCAGCCGCAGAACCGACATTCCGGAACCGGGCACACAACGGACCGCCGGGCCTGCGCTTGCGCCCGAAGCCCTGCACCTGCCTGATCTGCAGCACCCGTTTCCCCCCAAGCCACCGATGCCCCGAACAGAAACGGTTCCGGCCTTGCCCGGATCCGGGTTTACGCCACTGCGGGGTGACCACTCACCCGGAGAACCGGCGGCGCCCCCGCCGCCCGCCTCCTCCCCGGACAGTCCCTGGGGCAACGCCACATTTCTTGGCTCGGTTGGCAATGGCTATGCGGTGTTTGCCATCCCGGAGGGGATGCTGTTACTGGACCCCCAGGCCGCCCACGAGCGGGTGCTGTATGAACAGTATCTGCATCAGATTCAATCGAACCGAATTCCCGCCCAACCGCTGCTTCAACCGGAGACCATTGACCTGCCCCCGGTCAAAGGCGATACCCTCCGGCGGCATCTTGCCTCCCTGCACGAGCTCGGTTTCGGCATCTCGGACTTTGGTGGAGACACGTTCCTTGTGGATGCCCTGCCCGCCTGCCTCGGCGATGCCCCCTTGCGGGCACTGCTCGACGACCTGACGACCGCCCTGACCGAAGGCGGCCAGAAGCGGGCAATGGGTGACCTGTTGCGGGAACGGATTGCCCGGGCAGCTTGCGCAACGGCCGTCGGCGGAACACGCCGCCTGAAACCGGAAGAGGCCCTGTCCCTGCTCAACGCCCTGGCCGGCGCCGACATGCCTTATACCTGTCCTCACGGACGCCCCACCGTTATCCTGACCCGCCGCAGCGAGCTGGACCGAAAGTTTGGTAAAGGCTGACCCAAAAACGTAGGTCGCCGGCGGTACCCAATGGTCCTTGTCCTCGCAAGCGTGGGGGCTCATCCCTGATTCACTGACCACCAGGCGTTTACCACCAGGCGTTTGTAGTAGCGACGCAGGCCGCAACTGAGGGCCAAGGCGCGTCGAACAGGCTGGTAAGCAGCCCAGGCCCCGCAAGCGCGCAGCCTGGGCAAAAACCCTTGCTCGCCAATTCAGAAAGTCGTTACAGTGCGGCCATGAAACCCAACTCCCAAGTCGGCCTCCGGATTTTCTTTGCATTCACCCTGACCTTCGGCCTGTCAAGCTGCAGCCGGAAATCGGAACCGGCACCTCCCCCCGCCGCCGTCGTGCCGCTGTCTCAGGAATTGACCGAGCCGGTACTGGAAATATTGGCCAAGGCCGATGCCCATGATGGCACGGTTGATCATGTGGTAGAGGACTGCGCGAGTTGCAAACTGCACATGAAGGGACGGGCGGAGTATTCCGCGACCCTCCGTGGCTACACCCTTCATTTATGCACCGACCGATGCCGGCAGACATTGGCAAATGATCCCGAAAAAGTGCTGACCAGCCTGGATCTCGAGTAGCGGCAAGTGTCCTCCCCTTTTCCCTTGTAAAACGTTTCCGCAACAGTAACGTTCTTCGCGACATAGCTGACAACAGTTCGCTGCACTTCGGCCCGAGACCAGAGTCACTGAATAAACGCTAGATCAATCGTGAGGCAACCCTGCCATCATGAGCACATGGATTCCCTTTATTTTGTTACTCGGCATGTTGCTTTTCTCCGCATCGGTGGCGGCATATGACCATCGAAGGAGGCAAACTCGATTACCGGCTGAGGCGATCCAACTTTCCGTTCTCATCCCCTGCTACAACGATGCGGCAACCCTGGCGGCCACCTTGGACAGCATTTTTGCATCGTGTCGCCATCCAGAGTTGGAGGTCTTGGTGGGAAATGATGCCAGCACAGATGCGTCTGCATCCGTGATCGACGAATTGGCTGAGCGCTATCCGATCACCGTTCATCACAATAAAGTCAACATGGGGAAATCCGAGACGTTGAACCGGATGGCCGCCCTGGCAACCCATGAAATCCTGCTGTTTGTCGATGCCGACACCGTGCTCAATCCGCGCGCCGTCGCTGATCTCTGGATGCGACTGGAAAGCGACCCCCGGCTCGGGGCAGTGAGTTGCCCTTACCAACCCCTGAACAAAGGCTGGCTGCCCAACTTGCAATCCATTGACTACAGTATGATAGCCCTGCTTCAGGGGGGCTATAATCTATTTTCGGGTTTAGCCCTGTGGGGTGGCTGTATCGCGGTGCGCCGCTCCGCCTTCATGGCGTGTGAGGGGTTTTCCCTCTCCGCGATTACCGAAGATGTGGATCTTGCCCACAAACTCAACCGGAATGGATGGCGGGTACAGCAAAGCATGGTTGCGGTTCGTAGCTGGGTTCCCGGCACGATTCAGGAATGGATCCACCAAAAAATGCGATGGACGGCTGGCGGATTTCAATGTCTCTTTCGGCATCCGGCGGTATGGATCAGGAACCCAATGCACATCGCATTGATAGGGCTGTATTCATTTCTGTCCATCCATTGCGTTCACGACCTGATTCAGAACACCCTGATGCTTCGTGGCATCCTGCAGATCTTGGATGTTTTGAATGATTTTTTCCCATGGCGCGACTATTTTCCCGCAATCTCCTACCTGTACGCATCCATGATCAGGGAACAACTCTGGTTGTTTGCCGGGTTTATTTTGCTGAATGGGCTGTATGTTATTCCCTTGATTCGCCAGCGCCGCGACCTGCTGAAGCTATTTCTTGTGCTTCCGTTTATGCTGGCGTATTTCCCCGCGTATATGGTGGTGGCTTCCATGGGCTTGGGCCACTTCATCCTGCATTCACGCCGCCTGGCCATTCAGGAGGCTCGAGCCTGGTAAGTCATCCATGGAATCCGCAGGTCCTGCGGGTATTCCGGGTCGTCTACCGGATGCGGCGGATCATCACAAAGCCGGCGAGCTGGGAACCGAACACCGGGATCCAGGTGATCAGTCCGGGGTGATACTGGGGGCTGCCCACCAGGGAGTCGGCAATGATGATAAACAAGTAGAACATGAACACAAGGAGGAGAGCCACCCCGATTCCGAGCGAGGACTCCTTGCGCCGGGACCGCATCCCGAGGGGAACTCCGAGCAGGGCAAATCCGAAGCAGGACATGGACAGGGCCATCCGCTTGTTAACCTCGATGATCATCCGGGTACGGGCCTTGGTCAGCACCTCTTCGTCGGTAATCCCCGGGTAATTGAGGTGGACATCCTTGATCCCGGTCATCAGCTCCATCAGGGTCATGTCGGAGGGCTTCTTGGTAATCCGCTTGTTATTGAAGCGCGAATAATCCAGCCGAACCGGGTAAAATTCCGCATTGATATAGTGCGATTTGGCATTGCCCTTCCCGCCATCGCGCTGGTCGATGAAGACTTCGTAGAGGTCGATCATCATCACCCGGGCTTCTTCGTCGACATCGATATCGCCATACCCGGCCCGTACATTGCGGGTGGGGTTGCCGCTATCATCCAACTCGTACACCACAATATCCTCGACCCGGCTGCCATCCCGGTCGCCCACCACCAGCAGCAACCCGGGGAATTCCCGGATGAGACGACCAGGTTCGATGAACTTCATCGGCTCCTTGACTCCGACTTCAGCCATCAATTGCCGGGTGAGATGCTTACATAGCGGCGAAACATAAGCATTGATATAGACACACAGCAAACTGGCGATCCCGGCCAGAATGATGATCGGAGAAACCACCTGCCAGAGATTCAACCCGCAAGCCTTCATCGCGGTCAATTCGCCGTCAAAGGAAAGGCGGCCAAACAAAAGCAATACCCCGGTCAACACCCCCATGGGAATGGTAAAGGAAAGCATGTACGGGATGTTGTAGAGAAACAACTTCCCGATAAAGCCGCCGGAAATACCGAGAGACGCGTAGTCGATGGCCCGGATCACCACCCCGATACACATGACAAACGTGAATACCAGCACGGTCATCAGGCAGATGACCAGAAAGTCCGTGGAAAGGTAGCGGGCAAGCTGGCGCACGGCTCAACTCCTGAAAACTGGATCGCCAAGGCCGTGGTGGCGGCGGGCGGACAGCAGGGTATTGTAAAGCAACATGGTGATCGTCATGGGCCCGACGCCGCCAGGAACCGGGGTGATTTTCGACGCTTTCTCCCGGACCGCGTCAAAATCCACATCCCCGACCAGACGGAACCCCGACTTGCGGGAGGGATCCGCGATCCGGTTGGTGCCCACATCGATGACCACCGCCCCGTCGCGAATCATATCGGCGGTGATGGTTCCGGGCCGTCCCGCCGCCGCGATCACCAGATCCGCCTGCCGGGTAAACGTTCCCACATCGGTTGTTCCGGTATGGCAGAGGGTCACGGTGGCATTGCCAAGCGCTGACTTCATCGAGAGCAGGTTGGCCAGAGGGCGGCCAACGATGTTGCTGCGGCCCACGATGACCGCGTGAGCGCCCGCGGTCTTGACCCCGCTTCGTTTGAGCATGTGAAGAATACCATGGGGGGTGCAGGGCAGGAACGCAGGCAGGCCGAGCATCATACGGCCCACATTGACCGGATGAAAACCATCGACATCCTTTTCTGGCATGATCGCCTCAAGAATCACCTGTTCCATTGAACTGTCCGGCAGGGGCAATTGCACCAGGATGCCATGAATCCGGGGATCCCGATTCATCGCGTCCACCACGGACAGAATCTCATCCAGACCGGCGGTGGCGGGCAGGGTTTCCTCGCGTGAATACATGCCCAACTCGGCACAGGCCTTCTCCTTGGCCGTGACATAAGACCGGGAGGCGGGATTGTCGCCAACCAGCACCACGCCCAATCCGGGGGTCAACTGGTGGTCGCGTTGCAACAACGCCACATCCGCTGCGAGGGTTTGCCTCCATTCAGCCGCGATTGCTTTTCCATCTAGAATTTCTGCGCTCACATTCAGCCCTTCCGTGGTGCTTGGGCCGGTATGGTAACAAACTGCAGGAAACGATGGAAACGAACTTTATCCGAAAAAAAAGCCCGGGGTAACCCGGGCTTTTCCCAATCGATGGTGTTGCTGTTGATTAGTTGTCCTTGCGGACAGCTTCGAGGGCAATACTGATCTTGACCTCGTCGCCAACCACCACGCCACCGCCATCAAGGGCTTTGCTCCAACTGACACCAAAATCCTGGCGGTTGATCGTCACCTGGCCTTCAAGACCGATGACCGTGGCCCCCCAGGGATTGACGACCGGGCCAAGCACCTCGACCGGAATCGCGATTTTCTTGGTGATCCCTTTCATGGTCAGGTCTCCATGAAGGGTCAGATCCGGAAGATCGCCTTCGACCCCGGTGGAAACAAAGGTAATCGCCGGATATGTTTCCGCATCAAAAAAGTCGGCACCGCGCAAATGGTCGTCCCGCTTTTCGTTTGCCGTGTAAATGCTGGGAACCGAAACTTCTGCGGTAGCGGTCATTGCGGTCGGGTTTTCCGAGTCGAACTCAATCACGCCCTGGAATTCTTTGAATTGTCCCTTGACCGAGGTCACCATCATATGTCGGACTGAAAATCCGATTGTGCTGTGCGCAAGGTCGAGTTCATACGTTGCCGCGTGAGTGGTCAGGGATCCGGCGACTGCCAGAGCCATCATCGTCGTCATTTGTTTCATCATGATAAGCCTCCTGTTGGGGATGTACCCCGGGTTCTATTTCGGCATAAGATAGAGGGGATTTCTCGTTTCGCAAGGGGCCGGGATCAATAATCGAATCGGACTGCAACCCCGACCGTCAACACGTCGGTGTCGATTTCTTCGTTCGCATTCGTCACATCATCAAAGGTTTCCGCTCGGTAGTTGAGATGAATGTCCCCGTAAATTCCCGGCAATAATTCGATTTCGAGACCGCCTCGAAGCAGAAAATAGGGTTCATCCGCCCACCCGTCTTCATAATAGCCCATGCCGACCCCGAGTCCGGCATACAGTCCGCCCCCCGCAGTCAGAATGGCCTGGGGCGAGTAGGCCGCATCGGTGCTCCCGACAAATTCATCCGGATAGTACTCCAGCTCGAGTCCGAGGCGGAAGAGGTCTCCCAGCAGGCGCTGGTAGGTCAGGACATAGGCCAGTCCGTCTTCCTGGATATCCTGGACATCGACATTATCCACGGTTTTCCAGTAATGCGCGCCAATGCCGAGGCGATTTTCCCCCGCCATGGCCATACCCGTCATCAAACTCATCAAGATGATCCATTGTCCTGTCTTTTTCATTGGGCTCCTTTCTGATTTGGTGGTTTCGGCAGCCCGTTCACACGAAACCGGGCTCGCTCCGTTTGCATGGGGGCGCAGCCTAGCAGAGAGTCCGGGGAAAGTCCTGCCTTTTCCGGGGTCCGGACCGCATCCGTCGACGAGGGTTGATTTAAAACGCTTTTTCTGAAATGATCCTGCGGTATACGAAAACATTGCTCGGAGTAATCACCATGGCTGAATTAACACTGGAACAGGCACCGCGCAAGGCGCGCGAACATTTCGACAAGGGTTTCGCTGCGCTTGAACGTGGCAATCTCGACTACGCGATGGATATGTTCCTGCTCGCCCTTGATCTTTGCCCCCAACTTCTGCGGGTTCGCCGGTTTCTTCGCGGGGCGGAAATCAAAAAGCTTCTCGACAGTAAATCCGGGAGTTTTGCCCGCAGTCTCGCCCCGGTCAAGGGAATGGGTAAGCTCATGAAGGCCCAATCCCAGCTCAAGAAAGACCCTCTCGCGGCCCTGCGCACCACCGAGGACCTGTTGCGGATCGATCCGTTGAATGTTCAGTTTATCACCCTGCACGGCGAAGCTGCGGAGGCGGCGGACATGCCGGAGGTGGCCATCATGACCCTTGAACTGTACCGGGAACAAAACCCCGGTGATGTCAAGGTGTTGCGGTGGCTGGCCAAATTGTATCAAAGCGTGAACCGGATGCACGAAGCGCGCGAGGTCTATGAGGATGTGCAGCGGATATTGCCCAAGGATCCGCGGGCGATCAAAGACCTCAAGGACGCCACGGCGCTGGACACGATGCAACGCGGCCGATGGGAAGAGGAAGGTGATTTCCGCAGCAAGATCAAGGACGAGAAGGAGTCTGCTCAACTGGAGCAGGCGGGTAAGGCGGTCAAGTCCGAAAAGGATGTCGAAGAACTCATTCAGGAATCGATCAAAAAAATTGCCACCGAGCCGGAGAACATCAACTACAAGCGCGGGCTGGCCGACCTGTACAGCAAGTCCGACCGGTTTGACGAGGCGATCGAAGTACTGGAGCAGGCCCAGGCCCAAACCGGCGGGGGCGACCCGCAGATTGACCGGCTGCTCAGTACGATGAAAATCCGGAAAATCGAGCGGGAGGTGGCAGACCTCACCCGGGCCGGCAACACCGCCGCCGCTGAAGCAAAGCAGACCGAGCTCGATACCTTTCTGTTGGCCGATGCACGGGAGCGGGTTGAGCGATACCCCAATGACCTGCAATTCCGCTATGAGTTGGGGGTTCTTTTGTTTGAGCATGAGGACATCAACGGAGCGATCCAGCAGTTCCAGCTTTCACAGCGCAACCCCCAGCGGCGTATCCGCTCTCTGTACTATCTCGCTCGCTGTTTCAAGTCCAAGCACCAGTACGACATTGCCTCCGAACAATTGACCAAGGCTGCCGCCGAACTCAGCACCATGGATGATACCAAGAAGGACATCCTCTACGAGTTGGGGGATGTGTACGAAGCGATGAAACAAATGGATAAGGCCCGGGAATATTACAAACAGATTTATGCGGTGGACATCAGCTACCGCGATGTGGCCCAGAAAATCGATTCATCCTACTCGGCGTCCTGATCGATGAAATGCCATCCATGGCTTCTGCTCGGGGGGGTGGCCCTCGGCCTGATTGCGCTGACCCTGGGGTGCGGACGGAAGCCGGATGCGGGCGCATCGGCGATTCCCCGACTCGATCGGGATGAGTTTTCCGTGATGTCCTACAATCTGTACCGGTTCGGCTATTACGACCGGGATGAGGATGGACAGGCGGATGATTTCAAACCGGACGAAGAAGTCTCGGCGCTGCTCGCCATCCTCAAGGCGACCCACCCGGATGTGCTGGCGGTTCAGGAGCTGGGGGATGAGGCAGCATTCGATCGGTTGATAGCACTTCTCAAGGCGGAGGGACTGGACTATCCCTATACCCAATTCATCACCGGATTCACGCCCCATGCCAAGAACGGTTTGTTGAGCCGATATCCCCTGGCATCGGTGACCCTCTGGACCAACTTGACCTATACCGTTGCCGATACCGAGGTCGGGGTATCGCGCGGATTTCTGGAGGCGACCATTCAGGTGAATGAGGACTATCAATTCACGCTGTTCAATGTGCACTTGAAATCCAAACGATTCCATGAATTGGGCCAGACCGAAATGCGGCGGAATGAGGCCCGCTTGCTGACCCAACTTCTCAAAGACCGCCTGGAGGAGAATCCCGAGGCCAATCTGTTGGTGGTCGGGGATATGAATGACGAGATCGGTTCCGCGCCCCTTCGCCTTATCCTCGAAGAAGGTGGGGTTACCGACCTCCTGCTTAGGGATTATGTCGGGGACATCTGGACCCATGAATGGACATACCGACAGAGCTATTCGCGAATCGACTATCTGTTTTGCAGTCCGGGTATGCTGGCTGAGTTGGTGCCGGAAAAGTCATCGGTGGTGCGCCATCCGCAGAATCGAAAAGCATCGGATCACCGGCCCCTGCTCGGGGTGTTCAAGGCTTCTGAACAACCCCGGAAGTAATCTGCAGCCGATAATAGCGCTGTCGCGAAGCTGGAACCGTGTCCTTGAGGTAGATCATGTCTCCCGTGCCGCGTACCTGTTCCGCTCCGGGAAGAGGTTCCCAGCGGCCGGATAGATTTTCACCAGCGGTATGATACACCGTGTAGACCAGCCCCGGTTCGGATCGCCAGGACAGGTTCACTTCCTCGCCGGCCCGGGTGACCACAAGCCTGGTTTCGGCCAGGGCATTTTCCCGGCTGTTGAGGGTTTCGGTGACGCATCCGGCGGCCAGGGTCAGACAAGCCAGCAGCCCCCATCGCCATCCGCAGTGATGCTTGACCATGATCGCAACCTACTTGAGCGGAGCTTCGGGGCTATCCGCGTCCAGAACAGACTCCACCACTGGCGCCGGATCGAGTTCCACCACCTCATCATCCATGGGCAGTGGTTCACTCAAGCGTGGACTGGGTAATACGGGAGCCGGGGTGTTGAGTTCGGGCTGTTCCAATCCAGTGGCTTCTTTTTCCACTGGTTCCCCGAGGTGACGGATTTCCTCTCGCACCGGCTCATCCAGAACGACCGGTTCGATCACCACCGATTTGCGGGTAACCGGGGGGGCGGGAACAAAGGTGTCCTGATCCTGATTGCGGGTCAGTGGACCCGGTTGGTCATACCAGCTCGAATTGCGATACGCCGCAGCTTCGTCTTCAAGGGCCAGGTTGTACCGGGCAGCAAACCAGGCCCACTCCCGGCGATTCCAGGAAAAGACCGGGTCCAGATCATTGACGATCGATGCATTGTCCACATCATATATACGCACCAAATCGGGCCGCAGTTCCAGCGCCGACAACACCTCTGGAGGTACCAGGCTGTCGCTGCCGACGAGCACCACGTTCGCCGGCGGGACCCGGACAAAATTTAGATCGGCCAGATCTGCGGCATTGACCTCGAGCCAGGCTTGGCCATTCCAGACATCGACGCGGTATTGCCCGGGTAGTGCCGGGTCACTTTGGTAGGCAACCAGTACACAGGGCCGTTGATCGATGACATCCATCATGATTTGAATCACCGAATACCGGGCTGGAACCACCAGCATCGCATAGCCGGAATCCAACGTAACCTTGGCCTCTGCCCGGTTCCCGGAGAAACACGCCAGCCATGACATTGCCGCAATCAACCAAATCTTTTTCATATCCTCTTCCCTTCCAATCGCACACCGATACCATGGGCCTCTCTGGGATTCAAGCTTCATCCATGTGAATCCCGGTTGCACCGCATCAAATACGGGTTATAGTTCCCCATCAAAACAAGGAGATCACGATGGCAACCATTACATTCAAAGGCGAACCCCTCGAAACCTGCGGCACCCTCCCGGAAGTCGGAACCATTGCACCGAATTTCAGCCTCACCGGAGCGGATCTGGTCGATGTTGGTTTGGAAGCATTTGCCGGTAAAGCCAAGGTTCTGAATATTGTCCCCAGTCTGGATACCGGGATTTGTGCGATGTCGGCCAAGCGGTTTCATGCGGAGATTGCCGGACTGAACCATGTCGTGCTCTTGAATATTTCCGCCGACCTGCCTTTTGCCGCCAAGCGCTTTTGCGACAGTGAGCACCTCGATCAGGTAATCCCCCTCTCCTGCTTCCGTCATCCTGACTTTGGCACCCTGTATGGAATGACCATGACCGGCAGTCCCCTCAAGGGACTTCTCGGACGGGCGGTGCTGGTGCTGGATCAGTCAAATTGTGTCGTCTACTCGCAGCTTGTCCCAGAAATAGCACAAGAGCCTGACTATCAAGCGGTCATGGATGCATTGAAGCCGTTGATCTGACCCGGCTCAGTCTTTTCCCTCCCGAGTAGCCGAGCATGGTTTCCACAACCAGCCGGTGGCCTCTTGGGGTTTACCTTTGCCCCACACGGATGGGAATGGGTTGAATGCATCAGCAGCAGGTGCCGGGGCGCAGCCTCGTCGCCCTTTCGTCGTGTGGGCCTTGGAGGTCATCGCGAGCCTCTGTTTATTGAACAATTGGCATGGAATTGGTGTTATGATAGTATTCAGACCATGTCTCGACCTACCACAGCCCAACCGGGAGAACCAGTGCCTCCCGAGTCCTCCGAGGCACGCGTGTCCAACGGGGATCATCCGGAGGATCCCCGATACCGGCCCTATCCTTTTTCACCAGTCAATGACCTGACCCTGCAAACCAATGCCCAGGATTTGCAGGCACTGACAGAAATGGCAGGCGAGGTCATGAACGTGGCTGGTCGCGAGGCACTGCTTCGTCGAGCGGTAGAAATACCGAAAGAAAAACTTGGCCTCAAGCGGTGTTCCATCTTTCTCCGGGAGACCCATCAATTGCGGGGAACCTTTGGTACAGACCTTGATGGCCAACCTACCGAGGAAAGTGACTTTCTGCTTCCGATTCGCGGCAAATGGAAGGCCCAGCTCGACCAATGGGATGCCAATCTGGAAAACTGGATGATCGAGGAATCCGTTCCCCTTTGGGGTCCGGGCGCGGGCAATCGCCAAGGCGAGATACCCTGGGCTGTAGTCACCCCAATCAAGGGCGCGGACAAACAAACCATCGCGGTCTTCTGCAATGATCCGGGTTTTTCCGGGGAGCAAATCGATCCACACCAACAGCACCTGCTCGCCATCTACTGCTCGATGCTCGGGAGTATCCTGGAGCGGCAATTCAGTTTGGAAGCCATGCAGGAGCGGGACCGCATTCTCCTTTCCCTGACCGAAGCCTCTCAACACCTTCTGACCATGAACAATGGCCGGGACGCGATCGAACAGACCCTTCGGATCATGGGCGAGATGACCCAATCGAACCGGGTATTATTGATCAAGCAGAAGGTTTCTGCCCTGGAAGATACTGCGGAACTCACCATTCCTTATGAATGGAATCGGGGCAGGCTTCCGGCCATGAAAGAGCAGGACCGCTTCATGGATCTCTTTCGCGATGGGGACGAGCTACTCCTGCCACCGGATTGGGCAAAGGAGGAGCTGACCCTCTTATCCCAGGAGGGCGGCGATGGCCCGGTCTCGGGTATCCTGCAGGGCATCCAGGCTTCCAGTATTCTAATTGCCCCGATCCGGACCCATATCCAACGATGGGGCTTTCTGGTGCTTTGCCGGGCGGAATCGGAAGATCCCGAATGGCCAGAGCCCCTTCTGCGGGCTACCCAGACATTCTCCAGCAGTCTGGCTGGAGCGATCGGGCGATTCGAAGCCGAGGAAACCCTGAAAGTTCGCGACCAGACCCTCCGGGGCGTAGCCAGCGCCACCAACACCCTGCTTACTTCCGCCGCGTTCGAGCAAGGGGTTCTAAATGCGCTGGAGATTATCGCCGAAGCGGTCAATGTCGAACGGGTTTATATCGTGGAGAACATTCGTGATGCGTTGAATGTTACTCCCCAGGCGAGGTTGCGCTATTACTGGAGCCGGCAGCAGGTAGCCTATGCCGCCAATGGCGACCAGGCGCAGTGGTCCTATGATACCGCATTCCCGGGTTGGTATCACATCATGAAAAATGGACAAACCATTCCCGGTCACGTTCTCGATGTCCTGCACGGAACAACGTTTTCCCAGAGCGCCGAGGTACGGGCGATCCTGTTCTGCCCGATCATGGTCGAAGGCGATTTTTGGGGATTCATCGGATTGGATGATCACGATGCGGCCCGGGTCTGGAGCAGCAATGACCGCTCCGTACTGACCACCATCGCCGGCAGCCTGGGCGGAGCCATCGCCCGCAAACGTGCCGAGGACACCCTGCGGGAGAGTGAGGGACAGTTCCGGTCGCTGATTGAAAACGCGTCCGATATGATTCTCGAAATCAGTCCGGACGGCATCATCTATTATGCCAGCCCCTCGGTGGAACGGGATCTCAAGTGCCCCAACGGGGGTCTGCTGGGAAAATCCTTCTTTCAATGGATCAAGCCCGAAGACCAGATCGCAGTGGTGTCGGCGTGCGGACGGGCGATGAACCAGTTGCGCGAGCAGCCGTTTGTTGAGTTTCGATTGCAGCAGGATGACCAGACCATCCGGTGGATCGAAGCGGCGATCAAACCGAGTCGAATGGTTGACCGGGCCCATCTGCTCATCCTCAATGCCCGCGACATCACCGAACGCAAGCATTCGGAGGAGGCCCTGCAGCAAAGCGAGGCGCTGCTGCGACACTCCCAGAAAATGGAGGCGATGGGACGCCTGGCCGGTGGGGTGGCCCACGATTTCAATAATTTGCTTACCGTAATTCTTGGCTATAGCGAAATGCTGGGCAAGCGCCTTCCCGACGATGCGGTCATGCGTGAAGAGCTTCAGGAGATGAGCCGGGCTGCCGAGCGCGCCCACGGGTTGACCCGGCAATTGCTCGCATTCAGCCGTAAGCAGACGGTGGAACCCGGCAAGCTGCACCTCAACAAAATTGTGCAGGAAATGAAGACCCTGCTGAAGCGATCGCTGACCGAACAGGTCGAAATCACCACCCAACTCGCCCAGGATCTGTGGACCATTCAAGCCGACCCGGGTCAGATCGAGCAAATCATTATTAACCTCGCAGTCAACGCCCGTGACGCGATGCCCAGTGGGGGGCGCCTGCTCATCGAAACCTTGAACGAGACCATCCGCACCCCGGTGATGGTCGGACAATTCACGATCAACCCCGGCGAGTATGTCGCCCTGCGCATGCAGGACAACGGTACCGGCATGACCTCCGAGGTGATGAGCCACCTGTTTGAGCCCTTCTTTACCACCAAGGAGGTCGGCAAGGGAACCGGCCTCGGGCTCTCGATGGTCTACGGAATCATCAACCAGTATGAAGGGCAGATTCTGGTCGAAAGCCAACTGGGGAAAGGCACCACCTTCACCATCTTTTTCCCCCGGGTCCGGGGCGACCTTCCCCTCGAGACGCCCGCCGCCGAGACATCGGACCACCCGGGCACCGAGACGATTTTGATTGTGGAAGATGAGGATACCGTACGCAAACTCGCGGAAAAAATGCTGTTGCTGAAAGGCTATCGGATCCTCACCGCGGCCAATGGGCATGAGGCGCTGGTCCTCTATCGGCAGCATGCCGGGGAGATTGACCTGATCCTGTCCGATGTGGTCATGCCCGGGATGAGCGGCCGGGCGCTCACCGAGGCCATCCGGGAGATCAGCCTCGAAGTTCCCATCGTCTACATGTCCGGTTATGCGCGCAATTCCATCGAGGACAGCGATGTGTCCATCAATGAGGAAACCTTTGTTCAAAAACCCTTTACCCCTGCCGTCCTTTACCGCAAAATCCGGAGCGCGTTGGATAAGGCCCAAGCAACCTAGCCACCAACCCTGACGGATTTCCATGACTGAACGTTCCCTGCAAGACGAAATACAGCGTCGCCGCACTCTGGCGATCATCTCCCACCCCGACGCGGGGAAGACCACCCTGACCGAGAAACTGCTGCTCTACGGCGGGGCCCTCCACCTGGCCGGGTCGGTCCGCGCACGCAAGAACCAGCGATCCGCCACCTCGGACTGGATGGAACTGGAGAAGGAGCGTGGGATTTCCATTTCCTCCACCATCCTCCAGTTCGACTACAGCGATTTTTGTGTCAATCTGCTCGACACCCCCGGCCACAAGGATTTCAGCGAAGACACCTACCGGGTGCTAACCGCCGTGGACAATGCGATCATGGTCATTGATGCAGCCAAGGGCATCGAAGAGCGAACCCGCAAGCTGTTTGAAATCTGCCGCATGCGGGGCATTCCAATCTTTACCTTCATGAACAAATTGGACCGGCCGGCCCAGGATCCCCTCGCCCTGCTGGATGAACTCGAGCGCGTCCTTGGACTGGCCGCATGTCCGGTTACCTGGCCCCTGGGCAGTGGGGGCGACTTCAAAGGCGTCTATGACCGACTCACCCGCCAGGTTCACCTGTTTGAACGAACCATCCACAATGCCTATCGAGCCCCTTTTTCAGTCAGCGGCCCCGATGATCCGGAACTGAAGGCCAAACTTCCCCCTGATCTCTTCGACACCTGGCGGCAGGAGATCGACATGCTGGATATCGCCGGGGCCGAATTTGATCATGACCGCATCCTGGCCGGAGAGGTATCGCCGGTCTTTTTTGGCAGTGCCATGACCAATTTCGGGGTCCAGCTACTACTCGATTATTTTGTCCGTTATGCCGAGAAGCCTGCGCCCCGGAAAAGTGGAGACCGGATCATCCCCACCGAGACCCCGGGTTTTTCCGGATTTGTTTTCAAGGTGCAGGCCAACATGAACCCCAAGCATCGCGATACACTGGCCTTTGTGCGCGTCTGCTCCGGTGTGTTTAAGAAAGATATGCAGGTGCATGATCCGGCTGAACCAGGAAAGCTGCTGCGTCTGTCCTATCCCCAGAAACTGTTCGCCCAGGACCGGGAGACCATGGAGGTGGGATATCCCGGGGATATTGTGGGCCTGGTCGCGCATCGCTCGTTCCGGATCGGCGATACCCTTGCCACCGACGAGAGCATTTCCTATCACGAAATTCCCAGGTTTCCGCCGGAAGCATTTGCCTATCTCCGCAATGCCCAACTCGCCAAGGCCAAACAGTATCGGGCAGGGTTGGATCAATTGCTGAATGAAGGCGTCATTCAAGCCTTTCATCTCTTGGACTCGGTCCAGAATGTGCCTCTGCTCGGCGCGGTGGGCCCCCTGCAGTTCGAGGTCGTCCAATACCGGTTGACCACGGAATACGGTGCGGAAACCCGGCTCGAACCCGCGAGCTATCAGGCCATCCGCTGGCTGGATGCCGATGTAACCCGCGAACAAGCCGGTAAACTGCTATTGGGAAGTGGCGTGGCCGCCGCCCAGGATGTGGATGGACATTGTGTGCTGCTTTTCCCCACCCAGTGGTCGCTCGACTTCTTTGCGGATAAGAACCGGGAGATCACCCTGCACAAGGTTTCGCCCAAAGTGACCCCAGCCCACCAGTTGTCCCAGTCCATGTTTGATGCCGCACACTAGCTTGGAAGGCATGGCTTCCCGGTGCCCGCGGAAGCCGGAGCCGTCGACATGATCAGCCATTTATCCAGCCGAACCCTGACCGCAGGGGCAATGACCCTGCCCGTGACCGTTCTCGCCATGACCGGACATGTTCCCGGACTGCCTGACTCAATCAGCCATAGCCTGCATGACCCCCGGGTGCTTGCGCTGCAAGCCGCCCTGGCCACTGTAGTTGTTTTTGGCTGCGGTTGGCCCCTGCTGGTCAAGGGAGCCCGCTCATGGTTTCGCAGGCTGAATATGTTCACCCTGATTTCACTCGGGGTGATGGTCACCTATTTGTACAGCCTGGCCGCCTGGCTTGCGCCCCACCTGTTTCCTCCCTCATTCCAGGGGGAGCATGGTGTTCCGGTTTTTTTTGAGGCCGCCGCCATGATTACCACCCTCGTGCTGGCCGGCCAGTGGATGGAATCGCGAGCCCAACAGCGAACCGGGTCCGCCATCCGCTCGCTGATGGCACTGACCCCCCAATCCGCAGTGCGCATTGAACCGGCCGGCGAACGAACAGTTCCCCTCGATCAGATTGCGGTGGGCGATCACCTGCGGGTTCGACCGGGTGGGGTCATCCCTGTGGATGGCACGATCATTGAGGGAGAGGCCTATCTGGATGAATCCACCATGACCGGCGAGCCAATTCCCCGCCATGCCCGGGTTGGAGATCCGGTGCGGGCTGGAACCATCAATACCAGCGGCAGCCTGGTGCTGATCGCGGAACAGGTGGGAGGCCACACGGTTCTGGCCCGGATCATCGAGCGGATCCGGGAGGCCCAGGAAACCCAGGCCCCGATCCAACGAATCGCAGACCAGGTCACCGGATGGGTGGTGCCCGCTGTTCTGGTGATTGCCGCCATCACATTCGCCATTTGGTACCGGATCGGGCCGGAGCCCAGGCTCTTGTTCGCCCTGATCAATGCAGTGACCGTTCTGATGATCACCTGCCCCTGCGCGCTCGGTCTGGCCACCCCGATGTCGATTGTCGTGGGCATGGGCCGGGGAGCCAGGCAGGGAATCATGATTCGCAACGCCGAGACGATTGAGCAGCTCTGTCATATCGATACCGTGGTGCTGGACAAGACCGGGACCCTGACCCAGGGTCGGCCGGAAGTGGTCGGCCTGCATGCCCGCACCCCGGAGTCCGAATCTGCCCTCCTCCAGATTGCGGCATCACTGGAGACGCACAGCGAACATCCTCTCGCCCGGGCAATCGTGAACAAAGCCGATGCCATGCAACTTTCCCGGTTGCCGGTGTCGGGATTTCATGCCCACCCCGGACTGGGAGTCGAGGGCGAAGTCGAGGGGCAGTACGCTCGCATTGGCAAGGCCGAGTGGCTTCGATCCCATCATGTTTCTGACATGGCGGTGTGGACGTCGGCCGCAGAGCCAGCCGCCCGGGAAGGCAAGATTGTCAGCTTTATCGCCCACGGACAGGAATGTCTGGGGTATCTGGTCATCGCCGACCCGCTTCGCGAAACGTCTGCACCGGCGGTAGCAGCCATGCAGGCCATGGGCCTGGCGTGCATTATGCTGACCGGTGACAGCGAGACCACGGCCCGCCACCTCGCCGAAAGCGTGGGAATCACCCGGGTTCATGCCGGTGTGCTACCTGGTGATAAGCAGGACCTGATCAAGCAACTGCAACAGGAAGGACGGACCGTGGCCATGATCGGAGATGGCATGAATGACGCCCCCGCCCTGGCCACCGCCCACGTCGGCATTGCCATGGGGTCAGGCACCGATATCGCCCTCGAAAGTGCAGATGTCGCCCTGTTGGATGGCGACCTCAACCGCGCCGTCGCTGCATTTCGCCTCGGGAGCCTGGTGATGCGGAACATTCGCCAGAACCTGGTCTTCGCCTTTATCTACAACCTGATCAGCATCCCCATCGCAGCAGGGGTGCTGTTTCCATGGACCGGTTTTTTACTCACCCCCATGGTTGCCTCGATCGCCATGAGCCTCAGCAGCTTCAGCGTCGTCACCAACGCCCTCCGCCTGCGAGGCGCAGACCTGAACCCCGCCTTCTCCCGGGTGAATTCTTACCCGCCGCTCACCAAACCCTGACAGCGCCTGCATAGGATTTCGCCATGAAATCCCGCTGGATTCTTGCATGGCTTGTGATGGCTACCGTCGCCACCGCCGCCGACTACACCCAGTCGGAAGCATACCGGTCAGTGATCGAGTCCCACTTCATCGAGATTCATGGACAGGGAACCGTGAACATTCCCTTCCCTGCCGCCCGGGATCTGTTTGAAAGCGATCGGATCCTCGACATCATTCAGGAAAGTTATGCGGACCTATTGCCCAAGGGGGAGGAGCCTGAGTTTGTTGTTGAAGCCGCCGGCACCAACGCCTGGCACTACACCAACCGAAAACAGGAAACCTCCCGTATCCTGGAGCTGCATCGCAGTTTTACCGGGGATCTGGGCGGGCACCTTGTGTTTTACACCGAGGGCCAGCGGTTTTTTGGCACCTTCCGGGCCATCATCGACATTCATGTTTCGGAAGCCGGTCCGGAAGAGGACGCCTGTACCTACAAGGTCATCGTCTATGCCTATCCTGAAAACGCGGTCTCCCGGTTCTTCGCCCGGCATCTGGGTATTGCCGAGCGGTATTTTCACCAAAAAACAAAAGACATCACCGCCCTGTCCATCGCCATCAGCAAGCACTTGCTCAGTTTGAATCCCGCCAGGATTGAAAGTCACATGCTGGTTGGACAAGAACGCCACCGGCAAAGGCCGGAGAGGTCATGCATCATGCCTGGTGTCGTGATCGGGTGATTGGATATCCGTGGTGCCACGGTTTGTGGGCGAAAAGGGATCCCTGGCATCCCATGCGCGTTCGATTGAAATGCAGGCATATCCAGCTCCGAAACACAAGAGAGCCCGGAAGGTTTCGTAGAGGAAGATACGGTTGAACAGGTCCGGCTTGTTCTCTCGGGTCGCGGCCTCGCGCGATGCGTAGCGACCTGGTGCGGACACCGAAGCCGTACCGAGAACCAGCTCACGAGCAATGTCCACCGTCAACCCCAATGCAAGCAACAGCAGAATCGACCCCACCTTTTTCATGCTTCACCCCGGGCTTTCAACGCTCACCTCCGCATCGTCAACCTCGGGTGCCATTGGTCGGCGATTCTCCAACAGAATCATGACCAGCAGGCCGAGGAAAGCGGTCATGGTGACGGTTCCCATCACATAGACGATTTGCATCAGCGTCTCATGCCAGAAGAATACGCCCAGCATGTAGGCGACCGCGCATCCGGCAAGGAGCCGGGTGGCACGAAAGCGGCGCTGGGCCATTTCGTAATTGATGAGCAGGTAGGTAAAGCCCATGGGAGCCATTGCGGTGACCAGCGTGATCAGAAGGCGAATCATGTCGGCGGTGGGATGCCGGTCCCCATAAAGCAGCCACAAGGGGAGCCAGGGGAAAAGATACACCGCCCCGACGGCCCCCCCGACGAGGAACACAACCAGCAGCAGGGCCTTGAGCAGGGTCCCCCGCCCTGAGCCATCCACCGCGCCCCGGCTGATCACCTTGGGAAACATCACGAGGGCAATCGGCATGGGTAAAAAGATGACCGAGCGGCCAATGGTTGCCGCCCGGGCAAAAAGCCCGGCGTCTTCAGGATGGAAAAAGTGCTTCACAAGCAGGATGTCCGCATTCATCAGAATGGCGAAGGCCCCGAGCAGGTAGAGGGTTTGCATGAAGTACGAACCCATCCCCTGAGCAGGAGGCGCGCTCTCGTATCCCCGGGTCAACCGCCGCAGGCCTTCGACACTGATCAGCAACCCCATGGCAAGGGCAAGCCCATGCGCGGCCAAGCCCATGATTGCCGAGGGATGAAGCAGCATGAACAGGTACACAATCCCCAGCCGAAGGATGGTCCATACATGGAGCGATAAGGAGACCCAGATGAATTTCTCCGCCCCCTGAAAGGTCCCGGTCATCAAGGGCAGAAACAGGGTGCAGGCCACCAGAACGCACGTGATTTCGAACGGAGCTGTGTTGGTGAGCTGAAAAAAATCGGCCACCGGACCGGAAAACAGAAATCCAGCCGCCACCACCACCGCCGCGACCAGCAGTAGGCGACGGCTCCAGATACCAACCAGCCATCGAATTTCACCGGGATTGCCCGCCTTCATGGTGCGGGCGACAAAGTGCGCCATCGCGGTACGCAGCGCTTCCATGGGTGTCGCGGTAATCAACAACAGATTCATCATCGCTGCCAGCACCCCGTACTCTTCGGTGGTCAGGCTGCGTCCGGTGACCGCCTGATAGAGAAGGTTGGACACATTCGCGACCTGGGTGGTCAGGAAAAGGAAAACGCTGTGCCGCAGCAATCCGGACTGGTCGATCGACTTCTTCATACGCTGGGATGGGTATACCGTCCGAGGGTCCGGTCGTATAGAGTGACAATCCATTTCAGGGGAGAATAGAGTAGGCGCAACCGCACGATAGCGATGAGCATTTCCAGCGAAGCCTTGAGAATGCGGAGCTGGGATCCGCCAATATCATGCCAGGTGGTCGGCCATTCCACGATCGGGTTCCCGAATCGATGCACCTGAAACAGCAGGTCCACATCGAAGGCCCAGCGGGTCAGTCCCAAGTGCGGTAATATTTGCTCGACCACCTCCCGGCGCACGACTTTGGCGCCGCACTGGGTGTCCCAGATGTCGAGTCCGAACAGCAACCGAACCAACCCATTGAAGATGCGCGACACGACCCGCCGTTTGAGGGGCTGACGAGGCTCCACCACGGACGTTTCAAACCAACGGGAAGCGATGATCGCGCCGGCATCGCCAATGTGGTTGACCAGATCATCAAAGGCTTCGGGGGGCGTGGACCCATCCGCGTCGGCAAAACCGATCAAGTCGCCATGGGCGTGCTTGAATCCGAGCATGATCGCCCCGCCCTTGCCGATCGCATCCTTTTCCTCGATCGTGCTGATCTGGGGATGCTCCCGGCTGAAGGCCCGGGAAATGTCCGCGGTCCGGTCACGGGATCCATTGACCACCACGATGAATTCAACCTCCTGACCATACCGGGGCAGAAAATAATCCCCATAGGCCTTGAGCATTGGGGTCAGCCGCTGCTCTTCATTATAGGCGGGAATGATGATGGACAACTTCATGGCCGGGCGAGCTCCGGCTTCAGGGTGTAGAGGCGAAGAGTCGTGCCCGCCTGACCAAACTGTTCGATGGTCTCAGCCAGATCATATCGTTCCTCCAACTGTGCCAGCAGCCGTGTCCTGTCTTTTGCCGGTATCGGCTTGATCGAAGGGGAGTCAATGCTGAAACCATAGTCGCTTACCGCCGCCACCGGACAGTCTGTGGTCGCGAGGATTTGGTGAAGTCCCGCCTCATTCATCACATGCATGGCGGCAGCTTGTTCGTCCGGCCAGCCGGGGTAGTAGCTGAAGGGCCCCATCTCCATGCCCTCCGGAACCGCCAGTCCGGCCTCCACGGCCAGATAAATGTCCTGCGTGAACAGGCGTCCTTCGGGATGCAAGGCCGCGATCTGGGCCGCAGCTTCGCGGAGCTGGACGATGGCCGGCTGGGATTTGGTGAGCCACCAGATCCGGTCCCGGCCCGCGATCATCCAGTTCTGATTGATGGGGGAAGAACCCGCAGCGGCCGCCGACGCCAGCAACAGCCACCACACCATCAGGGACTCGTACCGGCTTCGCTTCAGCGCCTCCATCCCAGCCAACCAGGCCGAAAGAACCACGGCCAGGATTGCACAGACCAGCGGGTAGACCGGCACCTGATAGTCGTCATAAGGAAATGGGGCCAAGAAATGCAGCAGGGAAATCCCCGCCACGCTGGCGACCGCCATGGTCAACCAACTCCGGGTGGAGCCATCGGCAATCCGCTGCTTGCGATCACCAAGGCAGCGATACAGGACACAGCCCGCGAGCAATACTGCGGCGACAAAATAGGCCTGCACCACCCGGGAAAGAAAACCCGCCTTGTAGACCAGCAGGTTAACCAGCCCCCCCGCAGTTCGCGCAGAATGATATTCCACCAGGTGGAACAGAGCCGATTGAGGGGCAAGAATCAGGAAGGGCATAAAGATCGCGATCAGGGTCAATCCACCTCCCACCGCAAACCCGAGTGCAGGCCCGAGCGAACGCCGGCCTCGAATATATTCCCAGCCCAGCACCAGAAAGACCACCGGCATGGCAACCCCGGCAGAAATCCGGGTGCCGGCGGCCAGGGCAAGACAGACACCAGCAAAGACCCCCGGCCACCAACTGGAAGAGCGAACCAACCGGCTGAGCAGATAAAAGCCCGCCGCGAGAAAAAAGCCGCACAGGGAATAGGTTTTAACAATCGTGGTGAAGTAGCTCTGGTAGACATTGATTCCCCCGAGGATCACCGTCAGCAGCAGGGCAAGTTTTTGGCCGGAGATCCGGGATGCCGCAAGCCCAGCCAGTCCCAGGGCACTCAAGCCGAGAAGCAAGGTGACGAACCGCCCCCCGGCAATTCCGAAGGAATCGATCACCGGAGTCACTGCGGCATACACCAATGGAAGCACCGGGGCCTGGGTATAGGAGTAATCGATATACGGCAACCGCCCCTCCGCCACCTGGGTAGCGGCATAGAGGTACCACCCCTCATCCTGATTCAACTCACCCATCCAAAGATTCGCGGTGCTGAGACCAATCACCGCAAGGGTAACAAGCATCCATGCCCAGATTCGGGAGGCACGCGTCACCGGTCAGGTCCCCTCCCCCGCCAGCCGATCGAGCAAGCGTCGCAAAATCCGGGTTCCGGTCTGTAATTCCTGTACCGAAATATATTCATCAGCGGTATGGGCCTGGCGGATACTGCCGGGGCCGAAGACCGCGATCTGGCCGCAGGTTTTGGACAGAGGCCCCGCATCGCTATACCAGGAAGCACCCTCCACGCGGGGCTCGGTCTTTTCGTCCCGGCAGGCTTCGGTAAGCCTGCGAATCAAACTCGAATCCACCCCGGTTTCAAAGGGCGCGCCACTTTCAATCGACTCGATGCTGGCCGCCCGCAAGAGTCCATGCTTCACCAGGCGTTCGGCAATGGCCCGGGCATGGTCAAGGATCTCCTCCGCCTTTTCCCCCGGCACCATTCTCCGGTCGACCTCCAGTACGCACCGCTCCGGAACGATATTGATCGAAGACCCACCCCGAATCCGACCGATATTCAGGGTCGGCTTTCCCAGGGATGGGTGCTCCAATGGCAAGGCATCCAAGGCAGATTTCATTTCCGCGATCCATGCCGCCGCCCCCTCGATGGCATTGATACCGAGGCCGGGATTGGATCCGTGAACGGCGACCCCGAAACACTCGACTTCAAACCAGGCAACCCCTTTGTGGGCATGAACGATATTCAAGTCGGTGGGTTCCAGAACAATGGCCTCATCCGCCCCGATACCCAACCCGGCAAGCTGGGTGGCCCCGATATTTCCCGTTTCCTCCCCAATCGCACCGATAAACAACACCCGCACGCCGGCTTCGGCCAAACGGGCCAACCGGTCCGGCTCAAGCGCGGAAAGGGCGGATGCCATGGGGCCCTTCATGTCGCATGCCCCCCGACCATAAAGGCGGCCTTCATTGCTGAGAATGCCGGCGAAGGGAGGCACGGTCATGTTGTGGATACCCTGGGTATCCAGGTGGGCTTCGAATAAAAAGGTTTTGCGCGGCATTTGCGGGCCATAGGATGCCACCAGATTGGGCCGGCCGGGCGTCATTTCATGCCGGTCAACGGCAAAACCCAGGTTGTTCAGATAATTGGAGAGGAAATCAGCGAGGCGATGCTCGCCGATAATTGCCGGATCATCCCCCAGGCGCGGGTTGACGCTGGGGATTGCTACCAGTTTCTGGGCCAAGGCTATATCGTGTTCGATCATTTCTTTTCCTTGCCGCGTACGCTACCCGAAACCCCCGGGAAACACAACCGGGAGGTGCGGCAAGACAGAGAATTGAAAGTCAACCGTGTCGGTCTCTCGACAAGCCCGATGGAGGGATCGGCCTGGGCGGCTGAACCGGGCCCAGCCGGTTTCAACCGCCCAGGTGGTCAGAAACCCTACCAGTTGATCATCAAGCCGATGTTTACCCCGATCCCGGATAGATCCAGCGTATCGAGCTGATTCCCATAGGCATCGGCATCGCTGGCTTCGAGAAACCGGTATTGCACTTCGGCAAACAGGCCGGCGTTTTCCTTGACCGGCATTTCCAGGCCCAAAAGCCCATAGAACCCGACTTCATCATCCGCCTGCGGATCCAGGGTTGCCCCCGCCTGTTTACGGCCGCCGTCGAGCAGGTAATAGCCAAGCCCCACGCCGCCATACCCGGTCATCGACGTCCCCACTTCATACTGTAGGGTCAGGTTGGCCTCCAGGGGAAGGATCGACAAATCCTGCTGATGGCCATCCAGCGAGTCAAAGTATGCTGTCCGCAATTCAAGCTGCACATCCGGTACCATCTCCATGGAAATCTTCAGGCCTGGACCCACCGCATCGTCCAGATCCGCAGTATTCCAAGCGGCCAGATAAACACCCCATCCGTTATAGGCCGGGGCGGCTGCCGCGAGGGTGGTCAGTGTGACGAGTGAAATGAAAAACCGTTTCATAGAAATATCCTTTCCGCTAAGACAGGTGAACCCTTCAAGTCAGCGCCTTGGTACTCACCGCCGCGCTCACTGAGTTGGACTCTCCGCACATCCGCTCTATTCAATGCTGTTTGCAACATTTCTGCAATGCTTATTGATCGAGAAAGCGGTCGATAAACGCCGGATCCGGAACAGAACACCGGTCCGCCTTACCGAACCAACGAAAGCGGTTCCGGGCAATCCATCGATAGACGGGATCACGCAGAACCCGGGGAAGCAGGATCAAGCCCGAGAGCCACCGCCAGCCGCCTCCCAGTCTGCGGGCGATGCGCAGGGCGCCCTCACTTTCAATGAAGGCGGAGTCATCCTCGATGAGGACGAGGGAATCAGGACGGGGATCCGCAAGCCCATGGGCGGCCAATTGGGCCTGACCGTAAGCGGAATCCAGTGCGGCAAAGCGGAATACCCCGGCCCGGTCCCGTTTCAGCACAAACTGAACCGCACGGTGACAGAACCGGCAATCGCCATCAAACAGGATGACCGGATGAAGCTCCATGCGGTCAATCTACACCGGTTCTGGGGCAAACCCAATCCACAAACCGGCGATTGGGCTCAGATCGCCGATCCGCCCCGTTCGGCGGTGCGAATGCGGATGCATTCATCCATCGGGGTCACGAAGATCTTTCCGTCACCAATCACCCCGTCGCCGTGCTTGGCCGCAGCAAGGATCGCATCGATGGCCGGTTCGACAAAGTCATCATTGACCGCAATCTCGATCCGGATCTTGGGTACCAGGTTGGGCGTGATTTTCTGGCCGCGGTATAATTCGATATTTTCCTGGCGGCCGTGTCCGGTCACCCGGCTGACCGTGATCCGTGAAATTTCGGCATTCATCAGGGCTTCCCGCACCGCATCAAGACGGTCGGGTTGAATAATCGCAGTAATCATTTTCATGGTCGTGGTTCTCCGGAAAATCAGTTCGGGTTGATAAGGCCGTAGCCGGTTTCGCCATGCAGGCTATGATCCATGCCCGCCATTTCACTTTCTTCGGACATCCGGAGCCCCAGGGTTTTTTCGACCAGCACGAGCAGGAGGATGGTGGCCACAGCGGAATAGCCCATGCTGATTAAAACCCCTTCCACCTGATGCCCCATCTGGCTGCCAAACGCTCCGGTCCCCGCTCCCGGACGCAGAAAGAATACAAGGCCGATCGCTCCGACAATCCCCGCCACCCCGTGAATGCCAAAAACATCGAGGCTGTCATCATAACCAAGCCGGTTTTTCATCTGAATAGCCAGATAGCAAACCACCGATGCTACAAATCCGAGAAGCAGCGCCCCCATGGGAAGAACATCCCCGGCGGCGGGGGTAATGGCCACCAGCCCGGCCAGAATTCCCGACACCATACCGAGCGCGGTTGCCTTTTTCAGATGCAGGGACTCGATGACCATCCAGCAGAGCGCTCCCCCGGCGGCTGCGATTTGCGTCATGGTCAGGGCCTGCGCGGTCTTCAGACCCGAGGCTACACTCGAACCGGCGTTGAAACCAAACCAACCCACCCACAGCAAACCCGCCCCCATCATCGTCATCACCAGGTTGTTGGGGTGCATTGCGGTTTTGGGGTACCCACGGCGAGCCCCCAGATACAGGGCGGCCACGAGGCCGGCCACCCCGGCGGAAATGTGAATCACCGTCCCACCCGCAAAATCGATGGCCTTGCCGGTGAGCCATCCGCCCCCCCAGATAATATGGCAAAGAGGGTTGTACACCAGCAGCGACCACAAGGCGATGAACAGGCAGTATCCCCGGAAGCGGACCCGCTCGGCGAAGGCCCCGGCAATCAGCGCCGGGGTGATGATGGCAAACTTGCCCTGAAACATTGCGAATACATACTCCGGGATGCCGCCCTCGGTGATGGACTGGTCAATGCCTCGGAGAAAAAAGTAATCCCAACTCCACCCGGTCCAGGGGCAGACGCTCGGTCCAAAGCAGAGGGCGTACCCACACACCATCCAGAGCACGCCGACGATGGCCATGGCAGCGAAACTGTGCATCATCGTACCCAGTACATTTTTGGTGCGCACCAGCCCCCCGTAAAACATCGCCAATCCCGGGACCATCAACAGCACCAGAGCGGTGGATGTCAGCATCCATGCGGTGATGCCGGTGTCTACCACCGGTTCCTGAGCGTGGGCGCTGATGGGCAGGGCGGCCGCGCCTAACAATACCAAGGCAAGCGTTCGGTTATGGATGGCCATGATCAATCCTCTGGTTCAGTGTTTGTCTCGATTCCGCGCGGTCACCCGCCCGGTGAAGCATGGAACCTAGCGGGACACCGGCGGGGAGACAAGCGAATCTTCGGGGGATGGAATGGCCGGCAAGGCCGGTAGCGGTTCCGGGGCCGATCCGGTATCAAGTCGGCGGAAATTCGGCTCCCCCCCGCTCAATCACCACCTTGCGGCCCCGCCGCAGGTTCGGGTCGGATGTGTCATAAATCACAAACCGGATGTGGGGATAACGCTCCGATAACCGTTCCCGCAAAAACGCCTCAATGGCCTGAATATTATTGGGGTCATCATCCGAGAAGCCCAAACTGATCCGGCAGGTGTCCTCGTGACCGCGGATTTGTTCCAGTATGTGCTGAACAAAGGTTTCAATCGCGAACTGCTTGGCAACTTCGGGGCTCTCCGACCCCGCTGAAGATCCCCCCATCCGCTTCTCGAATTCCGGCGAGGTGACGCCAAGATACATGTTCAGGTCCAGATACTGTCGAAGCAGATCCCCATCACTGAGGGAACCGGTGTCGCCATCAAAGCGCTCGGCATAACCGCGTAAATTGGCCAGCAGGACCTGCCGCTCGGAGGCACTCAGCATCTGCTCAAGAAAATATTCCACCCCTTTGCGGATGGATGAGGAGTGGTGGGAACGGGCGGTGATGATCGCGAACAACCGGCCTTCGATCACCGCCTGTTTGAAGACTTGAAACGAGGGAGCCCCCTCCTGTTCACCACGCCGGATTGGCTCCAAAGCCGCCATGGTATCTTCCAGAAACGCGCGGTCACCCCGTTTGCCTATATCATAGAACTCTGTAAACGCCTGATCCCAGTCATTGCCCAGTGGGCGGATGTCCTTCATCTCGCGCCGGATTCTGGCAAACTCCGCCGTCGTCACATCATAGGGCTCCCAGCCTGAGGCTGTCTCACGCTCCAGGTGAATCCGGGTCGGCATGTGGAGGATGTTATCATCCCAGTCGAACATATAATACTTGAGGTGAAGCCGGTCCGAGGAGGTGCCGGCTTCGGGCATCTGCGGTTCAGTCATAAAGGGACTCTACCGTGAACGGAGGCGTTCAGCAATAGAGCAAGGGGACAGTTTCCCTTCACGCTGTTTTCAGAAATCCGGTGGCGGCTTGGGGTTCCGGAATCGGATAGCCAACATTTCGGTTCCCGGCACAACCAGTGACCGTGCTGCCGTCATGGCCCCTCTTCCCTCTGAAAACCGGGCATGCCCGAGGTGGGACTCGAACCCACACGACCTTGCGGTCAACGGATTTTAAGTCCGTTGTGTCTGCCATTCCACCACTCGGGCAAAAGTCAGGGGGCAATGACTGAATGAAGAGGTTGTATGGGATTCAGGGCTGAATCGCAAGCTGTTGGCATTGAAATTTGTGCATGGATCGTCCAAACGCCCAACGCACAAAGAACTTATAGCGCTCCCCGAACACAGCGCACATAATTCTCGATACGGATGACATCCCCCTGGGGGCCTCGACCCTCGGGATAATCGGCTGGATCTCCGGCCTTGGGATCACTTCGCTGGGCGCCGGCACCATGGACATCGAGCAGTTGGGCGGTACCCCGGAGCGGGGGAATCTGCATCCATCCGGTCGCCCGGCCGAAGGCGACATAGACGGCGGCCTGCCCCCGATGCTCTGGCGGACCTTCCAGGTGGGTGGTGCTGGTCCAGAAGAACGGGTACTCCCCATCCTCCAGTCGGGTGGTCTGAAAGAGCGGATTCACCGCTGGATCATTTCGGGTGTAATCCACGATGCTTTGCAGTTCCTTGGCATTGGGTAACCGCCAATCACGATAGCCAAGGTAACCTTCCCGGTTTTTTTGTGCCACCCAGGCAAGTGCCTGTTCCCACTGCATGCCGGTTCCGCTGTCCTTTCGGGACCACATCAACCCGGTGGCTTCATCTTCAATGATGTCCGCCCCGAGTTTCCGGAAGCGGTTTTTCCCATACGCAGGATTTCCCCGGACATAGCGCACATAGAGCCGGTTGGTGACCCTGCCCTCTCGACGCTTCATGATTTTGGGATAGCCCTTGATTCGCCCATCGGCAAAGTTCACCCCAAAGACGGTGGGGTTACCATCCATGGTCGTACCGACGTATTCGGTTGCCGACCAGTCCTGGCAATCGATGATGCGCTCACCCTGGGCAGGGTCTCCAAAGGCAAACTCGAAGTACCGGGTATCCAGATAGGGCAGACACTCGCTTTCCCTCCGCCCGGAATGCCCGGTGAAGTTGATGAGGGAATAGAGCTCCTTGATCGTGGGTAGCCTCCAGTCATCATACCCTCCCACCCGACACGTGGTCGCTCCGGCCATCGCTTCATCCCAAGTCATTTTTTCGCCCCGGGCCTGTACCCAATCCAAGCCGGTCTGCAGGTCCGAGATGGTACCATCCCGGTTATCCCGGTAAGTAGGAAACAGGCCGGTATGCTGGGCATCCTGGCCATAAAAGGCATCACCCGGGCTGGGACAGTCGATCATCGCCCGGTCGTCGTAGCAGACTATCTGCCCGGTATCGACGATGGGGTACGAGAGACTCTGAGCGCGGGCGCGATCAAGGGCAATGCTGCCGAGCAATAGCCACAGTACGATTCGCAGAGGTTTCATTTCGATCTCCTTCCCTGCACTACTCCACCGTTACCCGGTAAAACGCGGTCATTTCACCATCTGATGCTGTTGTCAAAGTGTTCATAGGCGGGGTGGCGACAATTCCCGACACCACAACCTGAACGTCATCTGCGCCCATATCGCTCACTTTTTCCACCCGGTACGACATGCCGATCGCACTTTGCCAGGAAAGGGCCAGGCCCGAACCCTCCATCCACACCGACAGATCGATGGCCAGGCAGGAGGTGCCATCGATGGGCGACGTACCGGCACCGCATTCTTCCCGATTGGTATAATCATCGTCATCCAGATCACCGGCAGCGTCCATCGCGGTGGTGTTGGTGGTATAGCTGTATTCGTACCAATCGCTCAGACCATCACCATCGGTATCCATATCCGGAGGGAGGGCACTACCGCGCACGCAGCGGACATAGTTATCGATTCGTACCGCATCACCCTGAGGACCATGACCCGATGAATAATCGGTGCCATCGTCATACTTGGGGTCGCTTCGTTGTGCCCCGGCGCCATGAACATCCACCCAGGTGTTATTCATGAATCCCATCGCCCGCCCAAAGCAGACATACACCCCCCACAACCCGGATCCGGTCCAATTGCCATGCGTGGTACTCGTCCAATAGGCGGGATAATCCGGATTCCCAGCCTCATTGGTGATCGCGGTACAATGGAACAGCGGGTCGATCGCCGCCGACGCACTGGTATCCGGCGATCGCGAATAGTCCAGGATGCTTTGAAGCTCTTTGGCGTTGGGCAAGCGCCAGTCCTGATACCCCCCGAGGCTCAAACCTTCGGCATAAGCCAGGGCTTGCTGCCAATTCAGTCCGGAGCCGCTATCCGCCTGCTGCCACATCAGTCCGGTGGCGAGGTCACTGACCGTTCCATCCTGGTTGTTGGTGAAGACATTCCTCCCCACATTCACATTGCCCCGACAACAAATGACATAGAAGGTCTTGTCAGAGCCAAATACCGAAAGGCCATACCCTTTGATCCGGCCATCCGCAAAGTTGACGCCGAACAGTGTGGTATCGCCGCCGCCCGTGGTACTCACGTACAGGTTGCTCGAAGCATACTGGGCATCAATGATCCGTTCGCCGGCATTGGTATCGCCATAGGCAAAATCAAAGTAGTCGGTATCGATGTACGGTATGAGGCCCGAGGTGTCGGAACCATCATAGCCGCTGGGGTCGGTACCCCGGAAGTCCATCAGGGAATACAGTTCCTTGATCGAGGGCAGGCGCCAGTCGCTATACCCTCCATAGTTGCCAGCATTAAGGGCTGCGGCATAGGCCTGGAGACCCACCCAGTTGAGCTTATCGGTGGCATCGATGGATCCATCGGCATTCGTATCCGGTGAACGTTTCCAGGTCAGGCCTGATACTGTGTCCAGCACGGTCAGACCATCCGCACCAAGGACAAACTGCGGCTGATGGCCCTCATACTGGGCGTCCTGCCCCGCGAAAGCCTCGTCCGGTGCGGGTGCGGCAATGATGCCAGAGACACCATAGTTCGCCGCCTGCGCGGTATCAGTGATGGGATATGGAAGCGCCCCCCCGGTTGAGGCCAGGGTTCCTGTGCGCACCGACAGGCTGTTGATGAACAAGTCGGCATCGCTCCCCGCTCCGGCCTCGTAATTCCAGAGGCGAATCCGGGCAATTTGCTGGTCGGCCACGGTCATCAGAGAGCCGGCGAACCGGTAGCAGGTTCCCACCGCATCGGTTACCTGAACCAGGCAATTGGTGGTGCTGGTCTGTTCAAACTCAATCCACAATCCATCCCCGGAAAAGGAAACCGGGGTCGCCCGGCTTCCCGATCCATCATGCACCGTGTAACGGGTATCACCGCCGGAGAAATAGAACTCCCAGAGCAATTCGCCAGCGGCATTCTGCAGAGCCATACCCACGGATTTGCCGCCATTGACATAGCCATTGTCAAAAGCCACACCAAGAATCTGCCCCACCCCGAGACTGCTGCCCTCCAGCAAACGCGTGGCTTCAGTGACTCCATTGGTCGACCATAATCCCCAGGCCCGGCCTCCGGTATCGATACCACCGCTGCTGCCTCCGGCATTGCCGGTCGAGGCGGCGGTAAAGAATCCACCCCCGGAAGCCGGTGTCAATTGCCACGGGCCCCACCCGTCACCGCCATTGGAGCCATCCCCCCACCCGGAATCATAGACCGGATCGGCCGCCTCGTCCGCAGCGAGGGTGGCGGCATTGGTCGAGACGGTCAGGTGCGCCACCGAAGAGGTGGCACCGCCCATGACATTCACCACGATGCAGCGGTAGGATCCGGCATCCGCCATCGCGACCGGAGAAAGGATCAGGGACTGGTTGGTGGCTCCGGGGAGATTTGTCTCCTGTTTCTGCCATTGGTAGGACAGGGGTTCGGTTCCGGAAGCACTCACCGAAAAACTGACGGTAGCTCCCGGACGCACCGAACGGGACTGAGGCTGTCCGGAAATCACCGGAGCCTGATCCACCTCCTCGGTCACGGTAAAGCCCGACGCCTTCGAAAACGTCAGGGTCCCTTCGGGCGGCGAAAACTGGACCACCACATCCTTGGCGCCCAGCGCCTCCGTCGCAGGAATCGAAAAGGTCGCTGAGACCGTATATTGGCTGGCGTGGGTGGGCACGGATCCGGTAACCCCGCCAATCATGACCAGACTGACCGGCGCACCAGCAGGCGGTGCAGCAGGTGCATCGGTATCCAGTTCAAAGGTCACCAGCAGACCGGCGGAACCCCGGCCTGCGGAGTCCGGGGTGACGGTCAGAATCTCGTTTCCGGCCTGACCCAGAACAGAGCGGGGGGTACCAGACAGGATCAGGGCCAGGACGCCCAAGGGGAGAGACCGCATAGCTTGGTATATGTTGTTCATGAGGACATCCTTCTTTCTGTTGTCATGAGCACCATACGATTGCCATATGACATCCGGCTTGCTGTAAGATGACAGAACTGTCATCCGCGCCGCCTTGGCACGTTGATGTCTTCCATGATAACCTGCCGGCATGAAAGTCCTGGTGGTTGAGGATGAAAAAAAGCTGGCCGGGTTCATGCGGAAGGGTCTGGAAGATCATGGGTTTGCGGTCACTGTTTCCCACCATGGCGATGAAGCCTATGCCCTTGCCCTCCATGAATCGTTCGACCTGATTGTACTCGATATCATGCTACCGGGGCGGGATGGCATCAGCATCCTGAAAAACCTGCGGGAACGGAAAATCCCGGTGCCGGTGATTCTCGTCACCGCCCGCTCCGAAGCCAACGAACGAGTCGAGGGCCTCAACCTGGGGGCGGATGATTATCTGGCCAAGCCATTTTTTATCAATGAACTGCTCGCCCGCATTCATGCCGTACTCCGCCGTAGCGCGGGTTGCCACATCAGTCTGCTCCAGGCGGGAAACCTGACCGTGAACTTGATGACCCGGGAAGTTCGACGCGGAGAGAGCGATCTCTTTTTGTCCCCCCGGGAATTCAGCCTTCTCGAGTATCTGATGCGATCACCCGGCCGCGTGTTTACCCGCGCCCAGATCCTCGAGCATGTCTGGGGTTACGGATTTGATCCGGAAACCAACCTGGTCGATGTCTGCATCCGGCGATTGCGCGCCAAAGTGGATGACCGCCCCGGTGAGTCACGGATTGAAACCGTGCGTGGCGTGGGATACCGATTCCAACCTCAGGACTCCCGGTGAAGCTGCGTTCCTTTCGCCTGCGACTGGGTCTGCTAAGCGTCGGTCTGTCCGGGATGGTTCTGTTCGGTTTCACGCTGTACGCGACCTCGGTGATCCAGCGGGTCGGCATCAACCGGATCGACCGCGAACTCCGGGCGCTCGCGGATGCGCAGATCCGTCGGGAACATCCCCGCGACCATTGGTCTCAACTTGACCGTTCTCTGCGCGCCCAGCTTGTCCCCTCGGGGGAACCGGCTTTGCTCGTGCTGGTGACAGATCGAGACGGGGACCTCGTTTTTCAGTCACCCGCCTGGCCCGAATCTCTTTCCACCGACCGCCTTCCCCTGCCGCTCGACCAGGCGCCGGAAGCCTGGTTGGAAGCCCCCCCGCCCATCCGCCGGGGGGACGGTGGTCCGCCACCGGACCGACGGCCTCCCCCCGACATGTTTGTCCGAGGCCCGGTATATGAAACCATCGGTGACCGGACCAGCCGATGGCGTCTGATGACCATCGCCAATGAGATCGTGACCTTCACCCTGGCCATGAATCTTGACGTTGTGCAGGTGGAGATCGATCAATTCTGGAGCCGGATGCTGCTGGCCGCGCCGCTCTGCCTGTTGTTGCTAGCCGTCGGGGGTTGGGTGATCGGTCAAACCGCATTGCGACCGATCAATCGCATGGCCAGCACCGCCGAGGCCATGACGGCCCAGCGACTCGATGCCCGCATTTCCACAAGCGGATCCGACATGGAATTTGCCCGTTTGATTCAAGTATTCAACCAGATGCTGGAACGTCTGGAGGCGGGTTTCCGCCAGGCGACCCGGTTCAGTGCCGATGCCGCCCATGAGCTGAAAACCCCGCTGGCCATTCTACAGGCACAGATGGAACGGTCCCTGCAGCTGGCTGAACATGGCAGCCAGGAACAGCGCACCTGTGCCGAACAGCTCGAAGAGGTACAGCGAATCAAGGTCATCTTGCACAAGCTGCTCCTGTTGTCTCAAGCTGATGCGGGTGTCCTGCCGATCACCCCGGAGCCGGTTCATCTCGCCGACCTTTTGCGGGATGCCGCCGAGGATGCCTCCCTGATCGCCCCTAACCGAATCGTGTCCCTCTCGCTCCCGGAGGAGATCGTGGTGCATGGGGACCGGGCATTGATCGCTCAGGCCATCGAAAACCTTTTGACGAATGCGATCAACTATGGCGACCCGGAAGGCACCATTACCCTGGCCCTTACCGCCCACGCTGACCGGGCCCTGATCTCGGTCGTGAATACCGGCCCCCCGATTCCCCCAGCCGAGCGGGCACACATCTTTGACCGCTTCCACCGGGGAGATTCCTCCCGGAGCCGGCGGGTGGACGGTTTCGGGCTGGGCCTCAGTCTGGCCCGTGAAATTGCCCGGGCTCATGGCGGCACACTGAACCTCACCCGTTCCGATGAGGAATCCACCCAATTCACCCTGATCCTGCCGCGGCACCCGGCATGAACAATTCGCCAGAACATTCGACTACCCGAATGCGGCATGATCAGGTATAGACCGTGCCATGGTGAGTACAAAAAGTTCCTGGTCGCTGGTCGGATTCAGCGGCTTTCTGGTGTTGGGTCTCTCGTTATGGATGAGCACCGCGGTCTTTCATCGGGCACCCATCACCTCGGATGAAACCAGTTATTTGTTTCAGGCTCACGCGTTTCTTGACGGAACGATTGCCCGCGACGCCCCTGAAATCATTGAACCGTTCACGGCCCGCAACAGCATGCTGATTCTGGAGCCTCGGGCGGGATGGCTGTCCCGGTATCCACCTGCCCACTCCCTCTGGCTCGTTCTCGGCGTGCTGTTCGGCCACCCGGCCTGGTGCATCGCCCTGGCCGGAGCCCTTGGGGTAGCCTGGTTGGTCCGCGTCTCCCCCGCGCTTTCCATTCGCGGTTGGATCGTGTTGGTGCTGGCCCTCGCCTCCCCGTATTTCCTGTTCATGTACGGCACCATGCTCAGCCATACCTCGGGATTTCTTGCCGCTGCGGGCCTGCTCGCCTGCTATCTGCGGTGGCAGACGACCTCGCGCCCTGGTTGGGCGGCCCTCGCAGGCTTGTGTTGGAGTTGGATTTTCCTCAACCGCACCTATACCGCGCTGTTGATCGCGATTCCCTTCGGTATCGATGCCCTGCTGGCACTGGCCAGAAAGCGAACCCGCCAGGAACTCATAGGCACCCTGAGCTTCGCGGGATGTGCCGCCATCGGGGTCCTCCTGATTTTGGTCTACAACAAGCAGGCCACAGCCGAACCGTTCTGGATGACCTACCTCTACTATAACCCGTCCGACAACCTCGGCTTCGGCCAGCGGCACCACCTCAATACCTTTCCGAAAGTACCCGGCTATCTCCACACCCCGGCCCGGGGTTTGGGATTTCTTCGGGACAATCTCGTGCTGTTGGATCAGTGGCTGTTCGGGTTCCCCGGAAGCCTGATCGCGTGGCTCGCCCTGAGCATCGCCGGCTGGTCCCGGCGCTGGTCCTGGCTTCTGCTATCCATTCCGGCCTCGGTTGCCCTCGGGTATGTCGCATTCTGGTTTCCGGGCTGGGACGAGACAGGCCCCATTTATTATTTTGAAACCCTTCCCATGATGCTGTTCGCCGCCGCCCTGGGCATCGAGCGAATCCTTCGCGGTATCAACCAGCAGCGCCCCCTCGCGTGGGCCGCCGCAGCCGCTCTTGCCCTGGCTTGGGTTGGTTTCACCCCGGGATTTGTTTCCACCAAGGCCAAGGCCATGGACGCAGTCACCGCCCCCCGGCGGGAGCTGCTCGATGTCTACGAGTCCGCCCCTGACCATAGTCTGCTCTTTTTGCAAGAAGCCATCTCCAGCCGTCTGTGGGTGAGCCATGACTTCCTCTATAATCCGCGAGGCGAAGACAGCCGGGTACTTGTGGTGCGCTGGATGGGCGACAATGCCAATGCAATGATGCACCGATACGCGGATCGCACACCCTACCTGATCGAGGTCGCGGATGGTGGCGGCTATCGACTGAAACCCCTCGATCGGGAGTCGCCGCTCAGGGTGGAATTCTCGCTTGGCAATGCCCATCGAACAACCGGCGAGAACCGTCCCAACCCGAATGACCCCGCCCGCACCCTGCGGGTAGCCATGCCAAGCCAGCCAGCCGGATGGCTTCTTGCAGCGGCAACTGCCCGACTCTACCCCGGCACCTTCACCGCAGAATTTGACCTGACCATTTCGGCGACCGAACCAGGGCAACCGGTGGACATCGATGTCTCGACCGACAGTGGTCGCACCATTCTCGCCAGTCAAACCCTCGGCACCCTGACCACCCAGGAACCGGTCCGCCTGACCTTTTCCGTCGAAGGCTTTCCCCGGGTCGAGCCCAGAGTGCACACGCAGGGCGGGGCTGAGATTATCATCTCCGGTGTCCGTATTCTGGAAACACCATAGCCTGCATTCGCTGACCATTGGCCATCGGATTTTCATCTACCCCTGCGATTTTTCTTGGGATATACTCTCAGGTCTCATGACGAAAAAAACACCATGGTCTCTGGTTTTGCTTTGTGCGGCCGCAGCCTTTCTCCTCGCGATGGTCATGAGCCATGCCGTCTTTCACCGGGCTCCCATCACATCGGATGAGACCAGCTACCTGTTTCAGGCCCAGGCATTTCTCGATGGCACCGTGGCGCGCGAGGCGCCCAATCTGACGATTCCCTTTATTTCCCGCAATAGCATGCTGATCCTCGATGAGGAGGCGGGCTGGCTTTCCCGGTATCCTCCCGGACACGTCCTGTGGCTCCTCCTGGGGCTTCTCATCGGCAGCCCATCCGTCATCACGGCCCTCGCTTGTGCGCTTGGCGTGGGCCTGTTGGTCCGGATGGCGCCCGCGCTCTCGGTGAGAGGCTGGGTCCTCGCATGGGTAACCCTGTCCTCTCCCTATTTCCTTTTCATGTATGGAACCCTGCTCAGCCATACCTCGGGATTTCTTGCCGTGGCAATCCTGCTCACCGGTTATCTGCGTTGGCAGCAGGAGGGCCGTACCGGGTGGGCGGCCATCGCCGGCATGGCCTGGGGATGGGTTTTTCTGAACCGCACCTATACCGCCCTGCTGATCGCCATCCCGTTTGGCCTCGATGCCCTGATTGCACTGGCCAGGAAGCGAACCCGCCAGGAACTGCTGGGCACCCTTGCGTTCGCCGGATGCGCCGCACTCGGGGTCATCGCCCTACTGGTCTATAACAAGCAGGCCACCGGCCATCCCCTGACCATGACCTACTTGCTCTATAATCCCTCAGATAACCTGGGGTTTGGGTTGAGACATCACCAAAACGTCTACCCGGCCAGCCTGGGTTATGAACACACGCCCGCTCGCGGCATGGCGTACCTCGGCAGTAACCTCCTGCTCCTGGACCAGTGGCTGTGGGGGTTTCATGGCGGCTTGGTGGTCCTTGGCTTCCTCACCCTGGTCGGTTGGAGCAGGCGCTGGACACCACTGCTCATTGCCGTTCCGACTGCAGTCGCGATCGGTTATGTGGCCTTCTGGTTCCCGGGGTGGAATGAAACCGGCCCCATTTACTACTTTGAAACCATGCCGATGATTCTATTTCTGGCGGCGCGGGGGCTTGACCGGATCCTGACCCTGGTGAAACGACGGATTCCCTTGCCCGCCGCAGGTCTCGCCGGTCTCATGGTGGCCGGTCTTTGGTTCATTCCCTGGCAGGCCTTTATGCGGGAGAAAGCCCTGTATATCCGGGAGATCACCGCGCCCCGGCGAGCCCTGCTGAACCTCTATGACGCTGCCCCGGATCACAGCCTTCTGTTTCTGCCCGACGACATTTCCAGTGAACTCTGGCACAGCCACGACTTCCTGTATAATCCAAGGGGGCTGGATAGCCGGGTGCTTACCGTACGCTGGCTGGATCATTGCGCGCATGCCATCATGCACGAGTTTGCCGATCGATCTCCCTTCTTGATTGAGCGGTCCGGCTCCGGGTTCACCCTCACGCCACTGGACCCGGCTGACCGTATCGATTTGGAGGTGGATTTCAGCACCGCACACCGGTTAACCGGGAAGAACATGCCCCACCCAACCGATACCAATCGGGCCATTCGGGTGGCCACCTCCGAAGACCGTCCCGGCTGGCTTCTCGCAGCCGGATACGATTATCTGTATCCGGGGCGATTTGTCATGGAGTACGATATCGATGTGACCGCTCCCCCCGGTGTTGAGATTGCGATTGTTGATGTGTCCGGTAACGGCGGACGTATCGATCTTGGCACCCGGGTTCTCACCGCTGAAACCCCGGCCCACCCCCTCCGGATTGAATTCGAAATCAAGGATTACCTTCGCGTGGAACCGCGGGTATACTTCAACGGCGGAGGGGACATCCGGATCGAAGCCATTCGGCTTCGGGAGCTGCCACCGGAATAGCCTTCCCAGGATTCACCCCCCAAGGGCGAGAAAGGAAACGACATGAAACCAGTTTACGCACGATTGACGGGGATGCTGCTTTTGGCATGTGGACTATCCGGGCCCGCCCAGGCCGCACCTGACTTTGGGCGCACCTCTCACCCGGAGGTGCCGGAGCGAAAATGGTTCAAGGATGCCGATGGCTATCGTGACGCCCTTGCCCTCCAGGAGAAAACCGGGGTTGAACTCTTTCTGTACTTCTACCGCCATGACCTTCCCGACGAAAAGGGACTATGCTCCTGGTTTGAAAAGCGGGGCTTGCAGGAAGGAGATGTCAAAAAACTGCTCGAGACCTACATTAAAGTACAGGTTCAGCTTCCGATCAAAAAAAAGGACCAGCCGCTTTTCTCGACCTTTCGCTTCAATAAATGTCCCGCAGTGTTTATCGTACCCCCCAATGGGTGGGCACAGCGGTGTCAGGTCTTTGACTGGGATAACCGTCGCCCCAAACTGAAAGAACAGGATGTACTCGTTCAGGAATTTCTCAAGAAAACCGAATCCGCCAAAGTCTCAACCGACTGGCGCAAGCCCCAGGATGCATCCGAGGGTGAATGACCCTCGCACAACAAGGAACTCAACCATGAAATCATTGCTTACTTGCACCACTTGCGCGCTGGTCTGGGCCCTGCTGCTACCGACGGCTCACGCGCTGACCCGTGATGATCTCTCCGAGCAGGCGCGGGCTCTCCTCCCCCCCGAAACCGCCATCACGCTCACCCTGAAGGAGGGCAAAACCGTCCAGGGGCTCCTGGTTTCCGAAACCAGCCGGGACTATACGATCAAGCTGAAGGAAGGCACAATGACCATGGAGCGGACCTATCCGCGCGATCAGGTGGCCTCGGTCAAGGGCGAGGATGTCGCCGGAGCCCTCGCCACAGTGCTGCTGCGCTACCGGGACTTGCTTCCCGAGGCCACCGCAGACACCAAATTTGACACCATGCTCACGGTGGTGGATGAATACCTGGAAAAAGCCACCGCCAGCGAACAATGGCCCGAAGTGTCCGCATTGAAGGCGGCCATTCTCGCTGAGAAAAAACAAGCCGACCGGGGCATGGAAAAAGTGGATGGCGCCTGGCTGCCTCCCGTGCAGGCCGCTCTCAAACGGTACGACCTGGCCGAGGAAAGACTGCGGGCCATCGAAGCCCAGTACAAGGGCATCGAACGGGATCCCTATACCGGCGATGCCCGGGCCAAGGCTTTTTATAACCGGTTGCGAGAAGGCCAGCGGTTGATCGCCCGGGAGTTGCCCCAAACGCTCAACACCACTCTGCAAAACCTGCTCGCGGACCAGGAACACGCCCTCGCAATCTCCGAAGTCGATGCGTTTCAAAAATTCATCCTGACCCGGGTACTCGGATCCGGTAGCGACGCCCAAAAAATGCGGAAGGAAGACCTCGATCTCTACCAGGAAATGGATATGAACTTTATTCTCCGCATCCAGTCTCAGGTGCTGGACGCCTACTATGCTGCGGGTGGCGGGAATGAAGTGCCCCGGGGTTATCGGCCCGACGAAGGTAGCGGGATGGTACTCATTCCCGGTGGTTATTTCCTGCGTGGCGATCGCTCGGCAACCATTGGTGATGATACCTTCCCCCCCCAGATCATTCATCTCGACCCATTTCTGATCGATCTGCACGAGGTTTCCAATGCCGAGTACCGCCAGTTTTATACGTACGTCCGGGATAACAGTGACTATTCGATGGAGCATCCCGATGCCCCCCCGCTGAAGGACCACACCCCCAGGGGATGGTCGCTGGAGGAATTCAGTGGCGATGATCAGCCGGTGGTCGGGGTGGACTGGTTTGACGCCTATGCCTATGCCAACTGGGCGGGCAAGCGCCTGCCCACCGAAGCGGAGTGGGAACGAGCCGCACGGGGCAATGACGCCAGAACCTATCCATGGGGTGAAGCCTCCCCAGGCAAACTTTTTGTGAACCTACCCTCCGGCCGCAGCCACATCGAGAAGCTGATGAACCGCCAGCTCGCCGAAGGGCAGTCCCCCATGCAATTGCCCTCCGTGACCTGGGAGGTGGACCGCAAATCACCTACGCAGGCCGAGCGCATGCTGGTGACACCGGATACTCCAATGGAAACCACCTACGGACTGCGGCATCTCGCCGGAAATGCCGCCGAATGGGTCCAGGACTGGTACGGCGCAAACACCTACACCCATGCCCCGATTCTCAACCCCACCGGACCGGATCAGGGCGAAAGCCGGGTCTTTCGCGGCGGACATTACCTGAGTCCGGACAACGATGCGACCACCTTTGCCCGCGGACACATCGGGAAAAATAAGAAGCTGAGCACCGGCATGGGTGAGGACGGGCGTCCGCTTATCGGGTTTCGCTGTGTGAAATCAATCGACAAACGATAGGGCTTATCATGCGGCGGGTCCTGAATTTTGCCCTGCTTCTGTTGATCGGTGTGAGCGCCTATAAGGTGATCCAACATCAGTACCCGGAAGTCGGCCTGCCCGACTTACCCGGCGAGGACCGGATCATGGACTCCTATCGACGGTTCTTCCACGCGAACAAGCAAAAACCCCGGGAGCCACACCCCCCGGCAAAACTGCGGGAAAAAGACAGGACCATTACCTGTCCGACCTGCCAGGGCGAAGGACGGTTGAGCTATCTGGATCGCCGCGAAAAAAATCATGTCTACGCCTGCCCGGTTTGCGGATCCTCCGGCAAGCGAATCATCCATGACATGCCGACTGATACCATCCTTTGCCCCGACTGTAGCGGCATGGGCAAGATTCAACGTGAACGCCACAAAACCGATGTGATTGGCATCATCGTCGATGCCGAACCGTGCCAGCGGTGTAACGGCACCGGATACCTCATCCCCAAAGTGCCGCCCGGTTCAATTGCGCCCACCCCCGGACTGGCTCCACCGCACCCCCCGCGCTGAAGCTATTCAGCAAACAACTCGCCGGACGCAGGCGGCGCTTTCAAGCCAAACCGCTCATAACCCAGAGCGGTAACTACCCGCCCCTGCGGTGTGCGTTTGAGATATCCCTCCTGAATGAGGAAGGGCTCATAGACTTCTTCGATGGTTCCCGGTTCCTCCCCCACGGAAACCGATAACGAGTTAATCCCGACCGGACCGCCGGAAAACTTTTCAATCATCGTGGACAGAATCTTCTTGTCCATCTCATCAAGCCCATAGCGATCGATATCCAGCATGCACAATGCCTGATCGGCAATGTCCTGGGTAATCCGGTTATTCGCCCGGACTTGGGCATAATCCCGAACCCACCGCAGAAGATTGTTGGTAATGCGGGGAGTCCCCCGGGACCGGCCGGCGATCTCACGGGCCCCATCGTCCTCCATGTCCACATTCAGAATCCTTGCCGAACGCAGGGCAATCGCCGTCAATTCATCAAGGCCGTAATAGTTCAACCGGTTGGTCAACCCGAACCGTGAACGCAATGGCGCCGTCAACAATCCGCTTCGGGTGGTTGCCCCAATCAGGGTAAATTCCTGAAGATTGAGCCTGACCGATCGCGCATTCGGCCCCTGATCGATCACGATGTCGATGACATAGTCCTCCATGGCCGAATAGAGGTATTCCTCCACCGTCCGGGGGAGACGATGAATTTCATCGATGAACAGGACATCCCCCCGCTCCAGGTTGGTCAATAATCCCGCCAGGTCACCCGGCTTATCAATGACCGGGCCCGACGTGGTCCGCAGCTCACTCCCCATGGCATCGGCGACGATATGGGCCAGCGTAGTCTTGCCCAGTCCCGGGGGACCCACCAGCAAGAGATGCCCAAGAACATCATTGCGCCCCTTGGCCGCTGCGACCGAAAGCTCAATTCGTTCCCGAACCCGGGCCTGACCGATAAAATCGTCAAATCGTCCGGGGCGAAGTTTGATCTCAACCTCCGGATCGTCCCTCCGCATGGTGTCGTTCAAGGACGGTTCATTCATGCTGCGCAGTATGAGGAACACCCGCGAAAAATCAAGAAGCCGATCCCCACCTTTATAGAAACGTATTACTTATTTTCAATGAAAATAGACTCATTCAAAGGTTTACATGCCCCAAGTAAAGGGGTATACCAATTAATTATAGCGGTTTAACTAAAAGCGAGGCATACAATATGATTCATCCAACACGATTGCTCACCTGCCTTGTCGCAGCCACCCTGTTAAGTAGCGCGAGCCTGACGCTGGCCCAATCCAGCCGCCCTGGTATGGGGGCGATCCCTTACTCCGATGGCGGCACCAACGGCGTTACCTTCCGAACCTGGGCCCCCAATGCATCGAGCGTGGCCGTTCGTGGTGACTTTAATGGATGGGGCCAGACGGCATTGACCAGTGAGGGCAATGGTAACTGGTCTGTGGACATCAACGGAGCGGTCGCGGGTCAACAATACCAGTACTTCCTCAACGGGAACCTGTGGAAAAGGGATCCCCGCTCCCGACGGGTCTCCAACTCCGCCGGAAATTCAATCATCTACAACCGCAATGCCTTCGACTGGGGTGACGCAACCACCCCCTACCCCTATCGAAACGATACCGTGATTTACCAGATGCATGCCGGAACCTTCAACGCCGAGGGTTGGGTTCCCAGCACGTTTGATGTCAACCTGGACCGGATCGAGCATTTGCAGAATCTCGGTGTGAGCGTGGTCCAGTTAATGCCGGTCAATGAATTTGCTGCCGACAAGAGCTGGGGATACAACCCGGCCGACATCTTCGCAATTGAGAGCGCACTCGGTGGTCCCGATGCCCTGAAGCGGTTTGTCAAGGCACTGAACCAGCGGGGCATCGCGGTGTTCATGGATGTCGTGCACAACCATTATGGACCCAGCGATCTTTCCCTCTGGCAATTCGATGGATGGAACCAGAACAACCTCGGCGGGATCTACTTTTACAATCAGTATGACAAAGCATCCACCTGGTGGGGGGACACCCGACCCGACTTCGGCCGTTCCGAAGTGCGCAGCTTTATCCGGGACCAGATTTTCATGTTTGTCGAAGAGTTTCACATCAGCGGATTCCGATGGGACTCGGTCTTCAACATGATCTACTACAACAGCGGCGGTAATCACCTGCCCGATGGTGAGTCCCTGCTGCGGGACATCAACTGGGAACTGGAACAGAATTACCCCGGAGTGGTTCGAATCGCCGAGGACCATGCGTTCGACTTCAATATGAATTTTCACAGCCAATGGGATGTCGGATTTCATGACCACCTGAAATGGCAAGTCACCCAGAGCACCGATGCCGGACGCAACATGGGCTGGATGGCTGATCGCATTTCCCAGAATGCCAGCCACAGCCGGGTTCTATTCTCTGAATCCCACGATTCCGTCGGCGACCTGAATCAAAAGCAACGCCTGCCCCGGGATATTGACGGCGGTGATCCCACCAGTATCTGGGCCCGCAAACGCCAACTTCTGGCCGCCTCGATTGTCATGACCACCCCGGGAATTCCCATGATCTTTCAAGGGCAGGAAATGAATGAGGATTGGACCTTCAGTGCCGAAACCGCCCTTCGCTGGAGCCTTGCCACCCAATTCAGCGGAATTGTCGATGCCTATTCCGGTCTGATCCATGCCCGCCGCAACTTGCGCGGAGGCACCCAGGGCCTCAAGGGCACCGGGGTGAATGTCCACCACATCGATGATGTCAACAAGGTCCTCGGTTTCATCCGCTGGGATGCCGGGGGCGGAGCGGATGATGTGGTGGTCGTGGCCAACTTCTCCGCCACCAAATTCCAGAGCGGCTCCTACCAAATCGAATTTCCTTCCGAGGGACTGTGGTACTGCCACTTTAACGGGGACAGCACGAGCTATGGCGCAGATTTTGACGGCATCGGCGGGGCGGATGTCATGGCCAGCGGGAGTCCGGCCATGGGGACAGTCAACATGGGGATGTATGCAGTACAAATCTTCTCCAAGACCCCGCCGAACCAATCCGGACTCGCGACTTTCGACCCCGCCCAGCCCAGTGGATGCGACCCGATTACCATTACCTTTGATCCCGCCGACGGTCCTTTGAATGGCGCGGTCAATGTCTACGCCACCATTGCCCGGAATGGATGGCAGGATGGACAGGATGTGCAAATGAGCTGGAACGGAAGCGCCTGGGAAACGGTGTTCGAGGTCACCAACAACACCTGGCAAATCGACCTGTTCTTCCATAACGGAGCGCCGACCAACGAGATTTTCGACAACAATCTCGGCCGCGACTGGCACCTGACCGTGGCCGATTGCGGGGCGGCCCCCCGGGTCGTCACCCTGTCCCCCACCCAACCCCAGGGCTGCGTTCCGGTCACCATTCGCTACGATGCGGGCGGCGATGTCTTGTCCGAAGCCGACCCGGTATATATCTACCTTGGTCGCAACAGTTGGCAGGAAACCGAGGAAATCGCCATGACCCAGGGCATCGATAACGTCTGGTCGCTCTCCTACCAGATTCCCGACAGCACCTGGCAGATCGACTTTGTTTTCAATGATGGCGCCATCACCAACAAGGTCTGGGACAACAACCAGGGCAGCGACTGGCATATTACCGTTCTCGGCTGCATCCAAGCCGAGGCTCCCGGACTGGTCATCACCAACCCCGCTTCAGACATCAGCGTTTCCAATACGATCACCCAGTATGAACTCAAGGGGACTTCCGTGGACATGGTGGGTGATCTTTCCTGGACCAACAGCCGAACCGGAGACCATGGACTCATTCCCGTTGCCGCTAGCTGGAGCGTACCGTCCGTCCCGGTGGAAGAGGGAGTCAACCTGATTCGGGTCAGCGGAACCAACGACACCGATAATCCCAATGCCGGGCTCTATGACAGCGCCGATGACCTGGCCTACACTGCCGGTTGGACCAATCAGAGCAATGGCGGCACCGGGTGGCCGGAGGGCTGGACCCTGATCGCGGTCACCAATGCCGGGCACTTCATTGCCGGAACCAATGAGGCCAACAACAGTCTTGGCCAGGCCGCGTGGGGACTCTGGGCCAACAGCGAAGGCATTTCCGAAGCGATCCGAACCCTCCCCTCCAGTCTCCATGTCGGGGATGTCTTTTCCATGCGATTCGATAACAATTGGATTTCCGGCGGCAAATCGGTCGGAGTGGGCTTTCAGAATTCCTTCGGGCAAAACCTGTTTGAATTTCTCTTCATCGGCGACGGATCCAACTATGTGGTCAATGAGAGTTCGGGTATCATGGATACAGGTATCGGTTGGTCCGATGCCGGACATGACCTGGAATTTGAACTGCTGGCGCCCAACCTGTACCGCTTCCGGATAGGGACCCACGATGTCCTTGGAGAGCTTCAGGTATCCTCCCTGTCCGCCATTGACCGTATCCGCATCTGGAACTACAGCGCAGGCGGAGGATGGGAATACAACCTGTACGTGGATGACCTCGCCGTGAACGGCACTCCGCTACAGAGCACGGTCTACAATGCGGAAGTCACGATCACCCGGCAAACCGGCCCCTATGGCGACCCGGATCAGGATGGGTTTCTCAACTGGGAAGAAGAAATCGCCGGAACCAACCCCAACAACGCCCAGTCCCGGCTACCCGATATTCTCATGATTGAAGGGCACAGTGCGATCGGGGTGGAGATCCCTGAATCCATCGCCGGACGATATTATGATCTGTTCATGACCACCAACATCCTGGGGAGCCACTGGGCGCCGCTGGGAATCGGTAAACCCGGCACCGGAGGCGCGATCATGCTCAACGCGACCAATCAAGCCGGCCAAACCTTCTATCGCACCGGCGTCCGACAAACCCCGTAACAGCACCTCACCCCCAGGGTGATGATCGGCGGGCAAAATCCCCTTGTCCGCAGGGCCTATTCGTGCCATACCAACCCCGCTCATGCAACGCATTCCGGAACCAGAATTGATGCTGACGGTCGAACAGTCGGAGGCCTATGCCCGGGCTGATTTTGAAGCCCCTCACCAGCGGCTGATCGATCTATTTGGGGAAACTTTTCCGGACTTTGACGGTCAGGGAACCGTAGTGGATCTGGGGTGCGGCCCCGGGGACATTGCCCTGCGTTTTGCCCGCCGCTACCCGGACGTTCGGATCGATGCCGTTGATGGCTCTCAACCGATGATTGACGCATCGGCCTTGATCCTGGCCAAGTATGGTGGTGCTGCCGATCGGATCCGGTTCTTGTGCGACTTGCTGCCGAGCTTTGCCGCTTCACCCCGTGCACCGTACGACGTGATCATCAGCAACAGTCTGCTTCATCATCTCCATGACAGTTTCACCCTGTGGAACAGTCTGCCCAAACTGTCGCGACCGGGAACCCGCGTCTTCATCAAGGACCTGATGCGGCCCACTACTCCGGTGGAAGCCCAACGCTTGAAGGAACGGTATGTCGCGGGAGAACCGGAAGTCCTTCAGCACGATTTCTATCATTCACTGTTTGCCGCGTTTACCGTCGAAGAGGTCCGTGCCGATCTCGATGCTGCCGGACTCCAGACCCTGACCGTCGAAGCGATCAGCGACCGACACCTTCTGGTCTATGGAGTCATGGTGTGAACGGGGACTGTCCACCCATACAGGGAGTGATCTTTGATCTGGACGGAACCCTGATCGATTCCCTGGAAGATATCGCCCTGTCCATGAATGCCGCCCTCGAATCCATGGGCTACGCACCCCACCCCATCGACGATTACCGGTATTTTGTCGGCGAGGGCATCCAGCATCTGGTTGAATGTGCGATCCCTCCGGAACATCGTCAACCCGATGATGTCGAGCGCTTTCTCGCCTATTACCGGAAGGTTTACCGGGAAAGTTGGAATCAGCGGACCGAAGTATATCCCGGAATCGCCGCCTTTCTTGATCGTTGCCGGCAAGCCGGATTACACATCGGCGTACTTTCCAATAAACCCCATGACATTACGCTGGATTGTGTCCGCCATTTCCTCCCTGACTGGCCCTGGTCACCGATCTATGGGCAGCGAGATGAGGTACCGCGCAAGCCCGATCCGACCGTCGCCCTCGAAATCGCGGCAGGCTGGGAACTCCCGCCCCAGGCCATCGCCTTTGTCGGGGATACCGCGGTGGATATGGACACCGCCCGCCATGCCGGTATGCGGGCGGTTGGCGTCACCTGGGGGTTTCGGCCGGAACAGGAACTGCGCGAGCATCAGGCCGATTTCATTGCCAGCGATACCGACCAGCTCTGGGAAGCCATCAGCTCATGACCGGGCCTCTCCCGCCCTACGCGGCCGGCCAGGCCCGGGTCGCGTTTTCCGTCCTGCAGGAAGCCGATGAAACCGTCCGTGAGGGCATGCCGGCCGACACCTTTCTGCGCAAACTCTTTCATCAACACCGGAATTTTGGTTCCCGAGACCGGCGGTTTGTTTCGCAATTGATTTTTTCCTGGTTCCGCTGGCGCGGCTGGCTCGCACAAATCTCCAATGAACCGACGCCCGCCACTGCGGCGGCAGCCTATCTACTCGATGTGACCGAATCCCTTCCCGCCATTGACCACCTTCTACTCGAGTGCCGCACCAACGGGATCGCGGTTGCAGGTCAACCCATGGGGGCCCTGCGTCCATCGGAAAAGGCAGAAGCACTTGCCGGGTGTTTCCCCGGTCACACATTTACCTGGAAAACGCTGGTTCCGGCATGGGTGCTGGATACTTTTCCTCCGGGCCACGACCCCGAAGCCCTTGTCCTGTCTTTTCAGCAGCGCCCTCCGACATGGCTACGCTGTCGGGATACCGATGAAATCATTGCGAGCTTGAACCGGCAACAAATTCCATGGGATCGCCATGCGAGGATGCAATCCGCTCTAGCCATCGACCCGTCGTGGCACCTTGCCCATGTATTGAAACGTGAAGCGGGCCGGTATGAAGTTCAAGACATCGCCTCCCAGGCCGTGGGCATGTTGTGCTCTCCGGAACCGGGCCAGCGGTGGTGGGATGCCTGTGCGGGATCCGGCGGGAAAACCCTGCATTTGGCGGAACTGCTCGACGGTCACGGTGCGGTGCTGGCCACCGATGTTCGCGATCTAAGCCGGGAATTTGAGCGTCGTGTTGCCGCCGCAGGCTACCGGGGGATTTCCGCGATCCAGTTGGATGCCGCCACAACCAGTCCTCAGCCCGCACCGTTCGACGGCATCCTGGTTGACGCCCCCTGCTCCGGCATGGGCACCTGGTCCCGCAATCCTGATGCCCGATGGCGAACAAAGCCAGAGGACATCCTTGCGCAATCCATGCAGCAAGAAGCGATTCTCGCCAACGCCGGTGCCTGCCTGAACGTCGGAGGGATTCTGGTCTATTCGGTATGCACCCTGACCGACCGGGAAACCACCGGCGTGGTCCACACCTTTCTGGAGCGGCATCCGGAGATCTCCCTCGATCCTTTTTCGAATCCCTTGACCGGAGAAGCCGTACCCGGAATCCTTCAACTTCTGCCCGCCGACGGTCCCGGCGATGGCATGTTCATCGCCCGATTCCGTAAAAACCGCTGAACCGAACGACATACGGAAAAACCAACCCGGCCCCGCGACAAAAAAACACCCCGAACCAGCGTCCGGGGTGCTTGGGTATCGATCAGGATAGGATCGGCATCAGCAGCGGTTGATGCAGTTCAGATCCTCGAACGCAACCTTGAGACGCTCGACCATGGACTCCTCGGCCTTGCGCAGCCAGACCCGGGGATCATAGTACTTCTTGTTCGGCGCGTCCGGACCCTCGGGGTTGCCGAGCTGTCCCTGGAGGTAGGCTTCTTTTTCCTTATAGAACTTCAGTACCCCTTCCCAGGTCGCCCACTGGGTATCGGTATCGATATTCATCTTCACCGCACCGTAGCTGATCGCCTCGCGAATCTGTTCGCGGGACGAACCGGACCCGCCGTGAAACACAAAGTTCACCGGCTTATCGCTGGTGCCATGCTTGGCGGCAATATGGTCCTGGGAGTTTTTCAGGATCACCGGGGTCAGCTTGACATTGCCGGGCTTGTAAACCCCATGCACATTTCCGAAGGCAGCGGCGATGGTGAAGTTATCGCTGATCGCTTTCAGACGGGTATAGGCCTCTTCCACTTCCTCGGGCTGGGTGTACAGAGCCGACGAATCAACCCCGGTGTTATCCACCCCATCTTCTTCCCCCCCGGTGACTCCGAGCTCAATTTCAAGTGTCATCCCAATCTTGGCCATACGCTTGAAGTAGGTTTCACACGTGCTCAGGTTTTCGTTCAGGTCTTCCTCGGACAAGTCCAGCATGTGGGAGCTATACAGAGAAGTACCGAACTGTTCAAAGTGACGCTCATTTTCTTCGAGCAATCCATCGATCCAGGGAAGCAATTTACGCGCGGCGTGATCGGTATGCAGAATTACCGGAACCCCGTAGGCTTCAGCCATGCGCTTGACATGGTAGGCACCGGATATCGAACCGACCACATCCTTGTTTTTGGCCGGGCAGGCCTTGCCGGCCATGAACACTCCGCCACCATTCGAGAACTGAATAATGACCGGAGAATTGACCGCCTTGGCCGCCTCGAGAACAGCGTTGACGGAGTTGGATCCCACCACATTGACGGCAGGCAGCGCGAAGCCATTTTCCTTCGCGTGGTTCAGCACTTTCGTTACATCGTCACCGGTGACAATACCGGGCTTGACTAGATCGAGGACTCCCATGATTCACTCCACAAGTTTAAGGTTTTACAAACGGCTTCATGCCGGTCGAATTGAGCAACCATCCAGCCCCAAATCGGGGGAAAAGTCAATCCCGCGATCAGGCGGTTTTACATCACCCCGGCAATCGCATCGGCCAGATAGTCCAGATTGGCGGCGGTTATACCGGCAACATTGATGCGGCCGCCCTTGACGATATAGATGCTTTTTTCTTCGCGCAACCGTCGGACCTGATCGTCGGTCAAGCCGCTGAAGGAAAACATCCCCTTCTGCTGAATCAAGAAGGCGCGGTCACCGGGGACACTTCGGTCATCCAGTGCCTTGACCAGATCCTTTCGTACCCCGGCGATGCGCTCCCTCATTCCCGCGAGCTCGGCAAGCCATTGGTTGGTCAATGCCTTGTCACCAAGGATTTCCTCCACAATTAAGCCTCCATGTGCGGGCGGATTCGAGTAATTGACCCGGATCGTAACCAGTAGATTGCTGTAGACGGCAGCAACGGTTCCGGCGGAACCGGATACGATGGACAGGGCACCGGTGCGGTCCTGATAGAGGCCAAAATTCTTGGAAAAGGAACTGGCCACAACAAACTCGGGGCATGCCTCGGCAATCGCCAGCAAGCCGGCCCGGTCCTCTTCAATCCCGACACCGAATCCCTGATAGGCAAAATCCAGAAAAGGCAGCCATCCATGTGCGGCGGCGGTCGCGGCAATCTGCTCCCACTGCCCGGGGGTGGGGTCAACCCCGGTGGGGTTATGACAGCAGACATGCAGCAAGACAATGTCGCCCGCAGGCACCTGGTCGAGTGCGGCGATCATCGCATCAAAGTCCAGCGTCTTGGAGGCCGGGTCATAATAGGGATAGTCCGCTTGGGCAAAGCCCGCGGCCTTGAAAATCCCCTTGTGATTTGCCCAGGTGGGCGAACTCATCCAGACCGTGGCCTCGGGAAGGAGCGTCTTGAGCAGATCCGCACCGACCCGGAGACCGCCGGTACCGCCCGGGGTGTGAGCGGTGGCTATCCGTTTTTCCGCGATCAGCGGGTGCCCTTCGCCTAACAGCATGGATTGGACCGCATCCCGATACGCCGGAGATCCGCCGATCGGCATGTAGGATTTACTGGTTCCATTGGCCAGAATGTTCGCTTCGGCCTGCTTCACCGAGGGCAAAATCGGGGTCGTTCCCTGGTCATCCTTGTAGACCCCTACCCCCAGATTGATCTTCTGCGGGTTGGGATCACTTTTCCACGCCTCGGTCAGGCCAAGAATGGGATCCGGGGGTGCGGCTTGTACCTGTTCAAACATGACGGAATCTCCTGAATGTATGCTTCAAGCATAATGCCGGGCAACAAGCTCGGCAATAGTATCGGCCTCGGGTTTCACGATCCCCATCTCCCGGACCGCATTCTCGGGTGAGTCGGAGGCGTGGGCGGCATTGATCATGATATCTTTGCCATATTCCTTCCGGACAGAACCCGGAGAGGCCTTGCTGGGATCGGTGGGGCCGAGAATGGTGCGGATCCGATCGACCGCCTGTTTTCCCTTATAGATCAAGACCAGACACCGTTCCTTGCCCGGCTTGGCCTTGTCTTCCGGTTTGACCTCGGTCGGTTTGTCACCAGCCATGAACTGGATAATCTGGTAAAACTGCTCATCGCCGAAACAGGGTCCGACCAATTCCCCGATCTGGGTCTTGATCTCTTCGGGAATGGAAAATCCAAATTCCTCGGTCAGGGCGGCGGTTGCCCGCTCCGCCACCGGCGCCTTCAGCTTGTTGCGCAAGACTTCGCGGACCGGACCATAGAATTCCTCGCCCTCCGCCACACTCATGCGGTGAACCTTGGCCCCGATGATGCGAAGTCCCGATGCTGAAAACAGGTCGATAATATTGCCGGGGCGGGAACTCGGATATTGAAAGTTGTCCGGTTTGAGGATCACCAGGGTGCGCTGTATGTCCTCCCCCTCCGGAACCCCTTCGGCATCGTCGATGACCCCGCCGTCAGACGCACTGTATTTGGCCAGTAGCTTCAAGATCGAACCGGCGGATTCCTTGGAATGAGCAGTAAAAACCGCAGGCTCGAAGTAGGCCGGCTTGCCATCCTCTTCGACAATGAAATCACCGAAGGTGTCCCGCACCGTCTCCCCGGATTCAGCATGGGGACGGGGATGACCGACCGCCTTGGACACTTTGGAGACTGCGGACTCACCTTCGAACAACAGGAGTAAATTCCGGCGCCGCTTACCCGACTTGGGATCAGGCCCGACCTTGTGCAGAACATAGTCGGCGATCAATTCGGCCTCCTGCGGTTCGAGATCCTTCATGGTGCGAATCGCCTGGGCATATTCCTCGACCAGCTCCTGACTGGGCCCGAACATCCGGGCCGCCACCAGTTCCAAACCGGTGCGGCTGACAATTCGGCTGAGTACGCCGCCGGTTCTGGATTTTGAAATGATATAGGGATCCACTAAAACAAATGCTAATTCCTTGGCCATGCTGCCCTCCGGGTTAAATTGTCCGAGATTGGCCGCGAACCCTACGAAAAAGACAGGGCAAGTTCAAGCAGGAGTTCTTGCCGGCTTGGGAAGTGGTTACAGCCCGGATTGATTCCGGCCCGGCCGCCGCCATCACGGCTGTGGAACCGCCGATGCGGACAGGCGTCGAACCGGACATACCGTTTGCCATGCCGACCGGGATTCCGTATCACTAGGCAATGCGAAACACAGAAGTCAGGCTCGAAATGTTCCGGGGCGGGACCTGGGGGAAATCCCTCATGGCCCAGGTCGCCGAAGCAACCGGGGAGCGCGGGTGAACGCGCTGAAAGCGTGTCTACTGGTGGGGGCGGGCGGCTTTGCCGGCTCGATCCTGCGGTATCTGACCGCGATCTTTCTGTATCGGTCCGAACAAATCTTTTCCCTCGGTACGCTGGCCGCGAATATGTTGGGCTGTTTCTTGATCGGCATGATTACCCAGGCGGTCGGCCAGGTTTCGTGGATGTCGGCGGAAGTGCGACTCCTGCTGGCCACCGGTTTGTGCGGAGGCTTTACCACCATGTCGTCCTTGATCCTGGAGTCCCACCACCTGTTTAAGAATGGTAACATCGGGGGGGCGGGCCTGTACCTGGTGGGCACACTGGCCCTCAGCATGACCGCGTTTATCGGGGGCATGGCTCTGGTTTCGCTGATCACCCGATGAAGACCCCAATGCCTCATGTCATTCTGATCAGCGGTCGCGATCCACTGGAGGAAATTGGCGGCGGGCACTGCGCTTACGTCCGCGCCCATGCCCGGGCCGCGCTTGCCGCGGGTTTTCACCCCCACCTTTTTTGTGTTTCAGACCGGGCGAGGGATGTGGAAACCGATTTTGGTACGGTGCATCGCATGGCGGACCGGGGCCTGGCCCACCGGCAAACCATGATCCGGTTTCATGCCCCCACCCTCGCCCAGGGCATGGGTGAGTTTACGCGGGATCACCCGGTGGATGCGATCCATGGGTTTGGGGTCTGGAGTTATGCCGGGGCGCTGCTGAAGGCACGCCTGGGCCCAGACTCCCCCCGGTTCATCATGAGTATGTACACGGTCTATGCTGTGGAATGCCAGGCCCAGTTGGATGCCCTGGGACATTATCCATGGGGGCGGGAGCGACTGCGCCAGCGAATCGAAGTCGCCTGGGTGCAACGTATGGCTGCGCCTTGCGAACACCGGGCCGTCCTCGCCGCAGATGTGGTCGGGGTGAATTATGACTCTGTGCAGGCGCTGATCAAACAGCATCATGGGAGCCAGGTGCCGATTCGCAAGGTCCACTATGGTCCGGAATCGGTTTTTCTTCCCCCGTTCCCGACCCGGGCACCGGAAGGAGAGGCCTGGCTGGGTCGGGAGGGTCCGCTGTATCTGACCATCACCCTTCAACGGCCCAAGAAAGGAACGGATATTCTAATTGAGGCCATGGCCAGACTGGCCCACCGGGGACAGCCGGGTAAGCTCTGCATCGTGGGCGGGGGCCCGATGATGGGGCACCATCGCAAACTCGCTCACGCCCTCGGAATCGGTGATCGCGTCCTCTTCACTGGTTTTGTGGAGGATGTACGACCCTGGCTGAACCTAGCGGATATTTATGTACAGCCATCGCTCCGCGAGGAAAGCGGCGCCCTCGCCATGCTGGAAGCCATGCAACTCGGTAAACCCGTTGTCTGCTCCGCCATCGACGGCCTCCGGGAAGATATTGCCGATGGAATCACCGGCCTGCTGGTTCCGCCGATGAACAGCGAAGCCCTCGCCGAGGCCATGATCCGCATGCAGGACCCCGACCTCAGAGCCACCATCGGGCAGGAAGCGATCCGCTCCTTTGACCGGCGGTTTGGCGCCAAAGTCTTTGCCCGGGACATTCAAACCCTCTATGGTCAGGGGTCATGAACGCGGTACGCCTCGAACGCCCGGTCATCACTTCGGACGGAGTCACCCTCCGCTGGTCTGGTACCGGCGCGTTGTACCGTGAACCGGAGGTCCGGATCGCCCTTGAACAGGCGGACCGGATTCCGGAACGGTTCTGGATCTTGATCGCGATGCTGGGCCAATGCACCCATTGGTGCCTGCTGCGTCCGGTGCAGGTGTGCCTGCCATGCCATTTGTCCGAATCAGAATTTGCACGATGGCAACGCTTGCTCGAAATCGTCTGCAATACCCTCGATGCCACCCGTGACGATCAGTGTCCGCAGGGGCAGGTTGAACTGATCAATGGCGATCTCATACTGCCCGATCCCCATCCCATTCCGGCCAACTCGCGGGTGGCCGCTTGTTTCAGTGGCGGGCGGGACAGCATGGTCCAGGCGGGCCTGTTGCGCGAATGTGGACACCGCCCTCTCCTTGTCGCCACCACGTCCCCCATGCCCCCGCTCAACGATCACCAGACCCCGCGAAGACGCGAAGTTCTTCGGGCCATGGCCAACCATCCGGACTTTGAACTGCTTGAAGTAACTGCAACTACCCGGGCCAACTGGGACAATGGGTTTTCGTTTCACCAGGGTTACTCCATACCGGTGAACTGCATGACCGACACCCTCGTCTACCTGACACATGCCCTTGCCGCCGCTTATCTCCACCACTATGGACTGGTGGTGATAGCTTCGGAACGGGAAGTCTCGGAGAATCGGATGGTGAACGGCAAATTGGTTTTGTTCGACCATTTCATGTATGCCCTTCCGGTCCTGGCCGCAGCCGATGCGCTGGTCAAGCCGTGGGGACTATCCGTAGGATCCATGACCAGCGCGCTGCATGGGGTTCACCTACAAGCACTCCTGTGGAAGCGGTATCCGGATCTGGCCAAGTATCAATACTCCTGCTGGCGGGTCGGACCGGAGCAAAGTGCTTGCAGCGCCTGTTCCAAGTGTCTGCTCTGCGGTTTGGGGGCGCTGGCTGCGGGAGGCGATCCGGAATGGATGGGGATCAACCTGGTTGACCTGCTTCTCCATGCGCAAACGTACGAGCCCAAATGGATGCCCGACCCGGAGAAGCCGGCAAACCTGAAGGAAAAAATCACCCACGATCATCACCAGACAATTGTGCGGTACTTTGGCCACCTAACGCCATTTCGTCTTGCCGTCTACCTGGTGCGGCATCCCCGTCTGTGGCGACGGGCCAGCGAATATTCTGCCTGTTTTTGCGCCCTGGCTCGAATCCGCCGGGCGTTTCTTCCCGCAATCGAACCCACCCGCCCGACCTGGAATCGCGCCGACCTCGTGTTTGTGCCGCCACCGCTGCGGGAGGCCTGTGGCCGAATCTTCACCGAAGCCCTGCCCGACTTTGAGGATCACCCAGCGGATGAAGTGCATTGCCGAAACCGCGAGGCTTGTGATTGGATTACCGGAAAAGACAGGACTACCCCCCATGACACCTGAGCCCTCACCCCGCCAACCCACGTGGTTCCTGGATGGCACCACCCCGACCGCCCTCCTCATCCCCGGGGACCATCACCCGGAACAAACAACCTTCTTCACCCGGCATGCGATGGATCAGCAACTTGGGTTGCTGGTTCACCGGCAGGGCAGTCTGGTCAAACGGCACAAGCATATCTCCGCCCCCCGGACGTTGACGACCTGCCCCGAATGCCTGATCCTCCGCAAGGGTTCCAGCGAGGTTCAGTTATACAACCAACAGGACCAGCCGATCGCTGCGTTTACCATGCGGGCAGGCGACATCCTGCTGATCCTTGAGGGCGGGCACGCATTTACCATGCTCGAAGATTGTGAGTGGGTTGAGACCAGAGCAGGATGTTTTCCCGGCGACCAGGCCAAGGTGTTCTTTTGATCCCGGTCTGCCAGCCATGGATCGACCACCGGGAACAGGCCCGGGCAAGCGAGGCGCTTGCGCAGGGATGCCTGGCTGGAGGCGGTGGGTATGTGAACGCGTTCGAAACCCAGTGGGCCAGCCATTGCCATCGGACCCATGCACTCGCGGTCAATAACGGGACCGCCGCACTGGAACTGGCCGTTCATTGCCTGAACCTGCCTCCCGGCTCGGAGGTGATTCTCCCGGACTTCACCATCATCTCCTGTGTCCGGGCGGTCTTGAGCCAGGGGCTGATTCCCGTGTTTGTTGACGTCGACCCCATCACCTGGAATCTCCGGTCGGACGCGGCGAGGGCCGCGCTCACCGATCGTACCGCAGCCCTGATGCCGGTGCATATGTATGGCCTCCCCGTGGACATGGATCCCCTGCTGTCCCTTGCCGAAGCCCATCAGCTCAAGGTGATCGAGGATGCCGCGGAAGCCCATGGCGCGGTCTACCGGGGCCGTCCCTGCGGAAGTTTCGGGGACATCAGTGTTTTCAGTTTTTACGCAAACAAGATCGTCACCACCGGTGAAGGCGGCATGATCCTGTTTGACAACCCTGCGTTTCTTGCACCCGCCCAGCGCTACCGGGAGTTGGGCTTTGACCCCGAACGCCGATTCCGTTCGAGCGGCCCCGGGGCCAACCTGCGCTTCACCGCCTTGCAGGCCGCAGTTGGGCTGGCCCAGATCGAAAAATTGGACGAATCATTGGCGCGAAAGCAGCATCTGGCCCAACGCTACCGGGAGGGTCTCGGGGATGTACCCGGTCTTCAACACCCGGTGTCCGACCCGGACTCCGGTCATGTCTACTGGATGTATGGCATAGTGCTGGATGAAAGCCTCCAACTGGATGGCGCAACCTTGATCCAGCGGCTGCACGCGCTCGGGGTGGACAGTCGGCCCTTTTTTCTTGGGATGCATGAGCAACCGTATCTGCATCAACTCGGTTATTGCCCCTCCCCGGAGGCATTCCCGATCAGCCGCCGCCTCGCCCGGCAAGGCGTCTATCTGCCAAGCGGCACCACCCTGACCGACAGCGAAATCGATCGGGTTATCGAAGCCGTACACACCGTTCTGCGCTGAGCATTCCTATACCCTCGCCAGGTCCGCTGCCGACAGATCGGTCCATTCCGGCAAGGACAGAATATGCAACAGCAGTACCCCGCAAGCCACCGCATCAAACAGGGCATCGTGCACGGTCCGACCGGGTGAGAGAGCACACACCTGATCGGTCAGTCCCCGGCTATGGAGGATATCGCCCAAGGCATAGGAGGACAGGCCGGGAAAGGCGCGGCGCGACAATTTCAGGGTATCGATCCAGGGGCCAGCCGGATGCATCGGCGCGGTCTTGGCCAGCCACTTCTTTTCAGTAGCAGCGTTGTGAGCCACCAGCGGACGCCCCCACCATGTCCGGTAGACCGGCCAGAGTGAAACCAGCGTCGGGGCCTCACGAAGCGCATCCCGCAACTGGGCGTGACGGCCCGGGGCCGACGCATGAAAGGGCCGGTCTCCCACCCGCAGTAATTGATCCACACCGGTCTCCATCACCAAAACTCCTCGTTCCACCCGAACCATCCCCAGTTGCCACGGTTCATCCTCGAAACCGGCAATGGCTCCGGTGGTTTCAAAGTCAATCACCGTCAAACTGTCGTCCAAGGCGCGCATGGAGGGAAGTCAAGCCTCGCGAACAGGATTCCTATCGACGCCGGGGGCCGATTTTTCCGCGGCGGGATGAGGTTTCTTTGGCGGCGTCACTCAGATCGGTAATCCAATGGTCATCGCCGGGACCGGTGACCTCACGGAGCTTCAGGCGGACATTGGCCAATGGGACTTCGGCCTCGATCTGGGTGCACAACTTCCGGTCATCATCCGCCACCCAGAACGTGACCTTTCCCTTGCGGACAAACAACCCCTGGAAGGCCGCCTGGGGGGCAAACCGGAAGGATGGAACCTTGCCGTACTTCGACAGGTTGATCTTCTCTTTATCCACCACCTCTACGTATAAATCATAGAGCTTTTCGTCCGCCATGACCCGGAAGTTGAGCTGTTTGCCGACATAAAAGGACATGGAGCGAAAATAGTACATCAAGGTGATCAGGTCGCGGGTATCCGCTTCGATCGGATACGTCTGCTCGTTTCCATTCAGCCGGGATTGCCAGGTCATGGTGCCGGCGGCGTGATCAAATACCGTAAACTCGTCCGACCGGTAGTTGCCCTCGCTCTGTTTTTTCTGAAAGGATACCGGGAGAAAGGTTTCCGCATCGATCACACTTTCGAGGATGTCATCCACCGGATAAACCGTGGCAATCACCCCATTGCTCTTGGTCCGGTAGGTAATCCGGATCCGCAGCGGCTGCCCCTCCTCCACCACCCACTGGGTCGTGACCTCTGTGGTCGCGACATGAATAATTCCCCAGTAGATATCGTACAGCAGTCGCTCTCCGACATCGAACCACAACAGGGGGGGATTGACGGGCTCGGGCGCGGTTTCATCCGCGAAACCGGCACCAGCGGCGGCAAGGAAAAACACGAGGAGAAGTCGGCGGCAACCGTTACGCATAGAGGGCATGAGGTTCCTTTCGGATAGCATGAATCAAGAACCGTTCAAGCAGCAGGTCCGCCGGCGCGGTCCCGGATAACATCTGATCATGGGTTTCCACCGCCAGTTCCAGGTGATGCTGCAGTTCGTCCACCGAGTAACGACTGGCGTACCCGGCCAGAATGCCGCAGCGAAAAGGGTTCATCCGGCGCGGATCCGGAAACACACCTCCGCAAAACGCATGGGCCTCCGGAGACTCGCTCCACGAAGTTGACACCCAATTCCCGCGTTTCTCCAGTCGCAGCCAGCCCTCATCCAGGGCAATCCTCAGGATTTTCAACTCGCGGATTCTTGTCTGCAATTGAATGATCAACCCCACCGGCTCGTTCTTCATAAACAGCAATTGACGCAACCGCTGCAACGCTTTGACGAGATCGCGCCGCGAATATTCATCCAGGAGATCCCACCCCATCCGCTCCCGGCAAGGAGCCACCAGGGTGAATACCGCCTCTTCGCTCACCGGGTTCTCGCCACAGAAAAGCCGGAGTTTTTCCACCTCCTGCTCCAACTGGCGGGTATCCACCCCAGCCCGTTCGACGACCAGACTTTCCAGCCCGGGCGAAACCTTCATCCCCGCTTCGGAAAACCGCCGGTGTACAAATTCCCGGGCATATTCATCCGCCTTGTACCCCTGCTCCGGAATATCGAACAACCGGAGCTCCCCGCACTCCTTGCAGGCCTTGAACAGGGAGGAGCGTTTGTCCACCTTCAAGGCATGAACAATAAGCTTCACCCCGGACGGTAGGCCGAGACGGATCTCCTCGGCCAAGCGCTTGACTGCTTCTTTGACAGTGGCCCGCTTCCCCGGATCATCCTCGGTCAGAAAGGACACATCACGAAGGCATACCAGCTTGGACGCATCAAACAAACCTACGGTCCGCAGGGCTTCCAGGGTTCTGTCCACCGCGGCAATTGCTTCGTCCACCGTGGCAGCAGCCCCATCGACAATCTCCAGGCCGAAAGCCTGCTCCTCCGGAGGGCACAGGGTCTGAATGGTTTCCTTGAGCGCCCGGCTGACCTCATAGTCATCGGTGCCGGCAATAAACCAAATGGAGGGGGATTCTTTTGCCATGATTGACCGTTGTTTCGCAGAGCGCACTATCGCAAAATTCTGGGCATCCGGCAACGTTGTTGCACACGCCACTCCAATGCGCGAACTTTTTGTTCATGCCATCCCCACCGTTCGATCAGAAGCCTGGATAGCGGCATGGGTTGCCGTACCGCCATGTCGAGGAACCGCCCCATCGCGGTTCGACCGAGCTCCTCTTCAAGCGCCCGGATCACTTCCTCGGATTCCCGGTAGAACATCCGGGCCGCCTCTGGATGTTCCGGATAGGTGGTGATCGCCGAAAGCTCATCCAGTCCATAAGGCAGGATTTCCTCGATCGCGGGGCGGCGCCGGGTCCAGTTCGCCGACCCGTCACTGGCCGCCCGGACCAACTCCCATCCGTAGAAGCCAGCCCACCCCTCATCCAGCCACAGGGGGATGGATTCCGGAAATTGTTCTGAAAGGATCGCATGGATCAATTCATGCGGTAGCCGGTCCGGACGCAGATTCTGATCGACATCTTCTTTGATCACCAACAGGCCGGGGGCGTGAAAGGCAATCCCATCCGGACGCAATCCCTCTTTGGCCACCAGTTGCCTCCATTCCGGCTCGGATGCATGAAGGATGAACAGGGTGATGGAGGGGGGAGCCTCCGGAAACCACTCCCGATAAAAAGACAGGACCAGCCGCGCTTCCTCGAGGGTGTTGATTGTAGCATCCGGCCCCTCCCCGGCTGCAATCAGGGAACCGTCGCCGGCCATTTCCCAAGTGTTGGCATGGCGTAAGAGAAAGGACCGCAGGTTTTCGGGCAGGTTGGGATGCAATGGAAAATCAACCGACTGATGGGAACAGGCAATCACTACAGAAACGGCCACCACCGCCAGCCAGCGGCGGAAACACCCGGCCCACCCTGGAACCGAATTGCGGTTCATGGCAGAGAAATTGTGACCAGGCGCATGGCCTCCCCGCATGGGGTCACCTCGCACTGATCAAGGCAGGCTGGAATCAACCAGGTGCATCCGGGCTTCAGTTCCGCTTCGAAGTCGCCTGCCGTAAGCTGCCCGGTCCCCTCCTGCACAAACAGCATCGCCATCCCCTGCGAATCCGGAGCCCACGAATAGCGGGTATCCACCCTCAGGCGGCCAACCGTGAAGTACTCCGTCGCCAGCACACGCTCAATCGCATAGCCCTCCCCAATGACATCCACGGTTGGCCGGGCCAGATCCGGTAACGATTGCGACCAGTGAATTACCCTGGCCGCCTGATCCAAATGAACATCCCGTGGCTTCCCATCCGGGCCGGTGCGTCCCCAATCATGAATGCGGTAAGTGGTATTGGAGTTTTGCTGGACTTCCAGGATCAGACAACCCGCACCGATGGCGTGAACGGTCCCGCCCGGAATATAGACCGCATCATCCCGGCTGACCGGCAGGCGTATCAAAACTCGCTCCGGATCGCCCCCTGCCAATGCCTGTTCCATCCCTTCACGGGTGGTCCCCGGTTTCAGACCCCGGTAGATCGCAGCGCCTGCGGCGGCATCCAGCAAAAACCACATCTCGGATTTCGCCTCACCGCCCACCGCGGCGGCGGTCTGGTCATCCGGATGGACCTGTACACTCAGATCCTGATGGGCATCGAGAATCTTGACCAACAAAGGAAACCGTTGTCCCGGAACCGCTCCCGGCCCGAGGATGGCCTCTGCCTGCTCCTGCATCAACCCTCGCAACGCGGTTCCGGCGAGCGGCCCTTCCGCCACCACACTCATCCCGTCATCCCGGTCTGACACCTCCCAGGATTCCGCGCAGGCTCCCCCCGGAGGTGTTCGGCCGTACTGATCGGCAATACGGCGACCGCCCCACAGGTAGTTTTGGTACACCGGCTCGAAACGGAGGGGATGCAGCTTCTGTTTCTGCTCAACCATACCGGGCATTCTACCGCCATTTTTTTCAAAAAAAAAGCCCGTTCATACATTCCCGCTCTGCGGGAGAAAACGATGAACATATTCGGCATATTCCTATTGAAATCCGTCTCTGCATCGACTAGCGTTTCCCCTCCTAGATCCACAACTGCCCCCATCGTCTAGAGGCCTAGGACGCCAGGTTCTCATCCTGGTAACACGGGTTCGAATCCCGTTGGGGGTGCCATCAAGTAGAGGCTCGATGACTCGCCTCACTTCATGGCAGGCGCAAACGCCAAGAATGACCAATCCGGTCCGATTTCCCGAAGAAGCAAGAGCCTCTGCTTCATGGCTACCCTGAAGTGAAGGCCGAACGCAGTGAGGGCTTCTACTTCGGGGTGCCGATGTTTCCTTCGGGGTGCCGATGTTTCTCACCCTGAAGGAGAATTGGGGACAGAGATATTCATGGACAGGTGGCGGCCAGACATCCAAATTAGTCACAACAAGTCAGGAAGACGGTGCGTGCGGACACAACATCTGTTTCCCATGCCACCGAAACCAACTCAAGAAGGATATCGTCATGATCAAAAAGCTAATCGGATCAATTGTCGTGCTGGGAATCGCAGGGGGAGCGTACATCTACTTCAGCGGGAAGGACGTAGACGAGTTGATAAAAGACGCTGGTGGACTCGTCGATGCGACCAGGGCTTCCATCACAAACAGCATGAATAGGACCAAGGCGACAGAGCATTCTGAAGATGAAGTCATGAACATTGCGGAGCCAACCATGGCTGATATTGCAGGCCACTTCTGGGAAGACCGTTCTGGCCATATTTTTATCATCGCCGATCACAACATGTATTGGATCTATGACTTTTATCAAAACGAGGAGATTAGTGCTGAATATGCCATCAAGCCGGTTGTCTCCCTTTCAGACAATACGGAGAGCGTAGATGGCAGAGCCGTTGTGTACGGCGGGCAAGATATGGAACTTGTGATAATCGAGAACGATGAGCTTGTTGTGGAATTCAAGACAGATCCATTCGGTGGTAGGACACAAGACCTTTATACAAGGGTCAAGGGCGAAAAAGCCCAAAAGTGCCAACAGATACTGGACGTGTATCTGGCCGCAAAATAAGCTGCCTAATATCGTTTGGGCCGCTATCGACGGTCAGGTCTCCATTATCTGGCGCGACATCAACCAGTCACATCCCGCGCAGAAACAATACGCCGTACTGGCCAGTGGGGATATCTTTGACCAGGAAACCTAGATCGGTCACCAGTGGATTGCCAAAGATCAGGCCGTTCAATTATCCATCTCAGCACCATAGCCACTCGATACCTTCGGGTGACGTGAAACACGGACGGATTCGTCCTCTCTTGTCCTGTCTTTTCGGCCAGAACCTGTTCCACTGGGCTCCTCCTTAATTTCTTGCGTGGAGAACAGTTCTGCACGATTCTGTATCCGCAACCGAGGAGGAACACCTTCATGAAAAAAGTGATATTATTGATCGTGCTGGCAGGCGTGCTGGCAGTTGGTGCAATTGGCGGACGTAAGTATTTTGCAGCGCTTCAGCACGGCAAACAAAAAGCAACCATGGGTGACATGAGAAACGTGGGTAATGCGTGGGTGGCCTTCGTGACGGATAAATTTGCCGCGCTTGATTCAGCAACCGAGGCCAAGCTATCCGATGCCCCGGTCGTGGACTTCCGTTTCACAGGCACCCAGGAAGCCAAAAGCGGAAAGTACAGAAGAATACCCAATGATATTTTGGCCGACATGCTGGTGCCGCACTACATCAAGGTACTTCCGCAACAGGATGGCTGGGGCAATGCCTTTGAGTATTATGTGTCCATGGACGACAAGGCGGCCCATTTGATTCGCAGTCCGGGACGGGACGGCAACTTTTCCGGGACGACCTATACCGGCGGGAAGTTCGATCAATCCGACTATGACGAGGACATCCTCTGCGCGAATGGACACATGGTCCGCTACCCCTTTTAGCGTTGATCGCAGACAGAATGTGGGGACTGCGGAACACTGCGGCGTACTATTCCCTGTTTTTTGGGGAAGGACGGTTCACGCCCGGGGCAACCTGAAATCTCAGGTGTTTCACGCCGCCTGAGGCACCCTGTCAATCCCCTCAATGCCCCGCAGCCACCAGATCACCCGGTGCCACATGGTGAGCGCATCGGGTGCCAATTCGTGGGATCAACAGAAGGATTCGCCCGGAGATCACGCACCTGAATCGCCAACAGCTTCGCGATCATGATATCCTCGACGTCAAGGCCGGAGACTTACTCGCACCCGGTCGTTCCGGTTGGTGGATCCCTCCGGATCGGTCACGGATACCGTACCGCCAGTGCCGGGAACACGATTGGTGACCTCAGTCCAGTTCGACGGAGGCGAACAAGTTGCTGTCGTCGATTCCGGTTCCCGCGATGTATTCATCGAAACCAGTCTGGCCGTCCAGGTCGTCGGTGGTTGTTTGGACACCCGGGCTGACTGTAACGGAGATATTTCCGCCGGGTTCAGTCTCAGCGCATAAACACCAATTGCCGCGGGTAATTCGACGACTAATCCGCAAGGCGGATCCGAAGGAATTGTGTTTTTGATGTGCTTGTACCGGGGATTTGGTAGGACACCTCTCCCCCGGTATCGGATATCAGTCGGGGCCGTTCACTGGTCGCTCCACCATAAGGCGCGATCGACCATGGTTCACCTAAATTCAGGACAGATTCCACGAGGTAGGTACGACCGGCTTCACCATTCCAGTAAAACGTCGTTCCCTTGCGCGTATCGGTGATGGACACTTCAGCCGCAGCAACAGTGATACTGTGGATTCCCGACACCCCGGACGCGGCATGGATGGCCACGGCTTCAGCGGGAACCGTGGCATATAACGCCGGCGCATTACTGAACCAGGTATGCTGATACGGGGCTGGCAAAGCCTCCGCACGCAGGTACACGTGCATGGGGGGGAGACCGCGTACAACCACGAAGCCGTTGCTATCGGTGGTTGCCCGGGCAAGGGTCTCACCAGTTTCCGTACAAGCCGCAACAAATGCGCCAGCAATCGGGTCATCCTGGGCATTGACGACCCGGGCGGTGACTGAATGTCCAGACGCCAGATCAAAAATCAGGTTGGTCAAGGCGTAGGGTTGTTGCACGGAAATCAAACTGGCCCCCACCCCGACCACGGTGGAGGTAACCGGGACGCCCTGGTACCATTCATTGACAAACCCCTGTTCCTCACGGGTGCGAAGATAGTATGAACCGGTACCGATCCCCTGAATGATGAAGTACCCCTCGGGGTCGGTCAGAAGATTGGTGCGAAATGCCTGCCCGGCGGCATCCAGCAGGTCGAGAGCAACCTCGCCTATCGGCTGACCATGGCCGGTCACCCGGCCGCTCAGCAGGACTCCCGGTTCGATGGAAAAGTGCGCGGAGAGATCCCCGACCAAGCCGGTGATGGCAAGCACGCCTGCCCCATCCGGTACGCTGCTGGTCACGGCAATTCCCGGATACCATTCATCCGCCAGGCCAGCGTCACCATCCACCGCGGTCCGGATCAAGTAGTTGCCCGGCGCCAGACCTGAAATCCGATAGGCGCCGTTCCCGTCGGTTGTCGCCTCCGCGACAGCCAACCCGGTGGTGGCGGAATACACGCGCACAGCCTCGCCGGCCAATGCGGGTCCCCCCCCAATGGTAACGGTCCCGGTAATGCCAGCCCCGTTGGCCAGGGCGAATTGGAGATTACTGACGGATTCACCGCGAGCAAGCGCGATGGCTTGTCCAGCGGGACCGGGTGTATGCGACGCGTCCTCTCCGCCATACCAGGTCAACCGGTAGCCGGTACCGGAAACATCCGCTCCGCCAGCCTGGAGAAAATAGGCATGGTCGGACAAACCGCCAAACCGGAAGTTCCCCTCGCTACCCGAATTGGTTTGGCCCAGCCACACACCATCACCATTGATCAGTGTGACCGGGATACCGGTCAGAGAGTGCCCCGCCTGATCTTCGATGGCTCCGGAAATCGCCCCGGCCCGATCCAGCACCACCGTCACCGTCGAGGTTTGGTTTATCTGGAGCCAAATCGGTTCGCTCCCTCCGGGAACCCGTTCCCCGACCAGGACGGGCAGATCCTGATACCACTCGGCCCGAACCGACGCAGTATCGGTCAGCAAATAGAATTCTCCGGAGGGCAGGCCCTTGATCGTAACCCGCCCATCCAAAAAGGTCAGGGCGGACTTGAATAGAACGTCGGGACGTCGATACAGCCACACATTGACACCGGACAGGGCGCCATCGGCCTCATCCTTGACCGTACATTGAAGAACCGCGCCGGGGGAAAGCACAAAGTGAACCCCGCTGGTCTGGGCACTGGTTTCCACAATGACCGGCACCCCTCCGGTGGTGGCCAGGGCTCTGGGCTCACCGCCATACCACAGATTGATAAAATTCTGAGCGCCCGCTGACGTGCCGATAAATACCGGTCCTGGAAAAAGACCTTGAACCGAATAACTGCCGTCAAAGGAGGAAAATCCGCTTCCGATTTGTTGCCCGGATTGATTAAAGACCTGGAGGCTGATACCAGGAAGAGCCTGGCCAAGATGATTGGAAACCGATCCGGAAATCTGCCCGCCCTCGGTCAGGCCAAAGCTGATTCCCGTCCGCACATTGCCCTGGGTCACAATGACGCCGGTAGCCTCCGGCGGCGGGAGCTGGCTGCCCTGAATCGCGGTGACCCCTTCGTACCATTCCGCCAGATAGGGCGTGCCCAATGATTGCGCCCGCAAGGTGTACGTGCCGCTACGCAGCTTTTCAAACTGATAGATGCCCACGGTGTCGGTATAGACCGACCCCTGGTTTACCTGATTACTGTTAAAGGCGGTCACCTCGACCCCGGTAAGGGTATCGCCAGCATCGTTGGTGACGAGACCGAGGAGGCCTCCCCCTTGATCGAGGACAAAGTTGATGCCGGAATTGGTGGCCTGATTGACCACGGTGACCAGGGTCACGCCATCCGGTTGACTGAACGGCTCACCGGGAACATCGTTATACCATTCATCCAGATAGGGATTATCTGTTCCGGTCTGGGTGAACAGGGCATAGGAACCGCCGGGAATCCCGGAGATTCGATAAGTGCCCGCTGCATCCGACACCCCGATGTAGAAAGGAATGGAGGAAAAGGCTGGACGGGCATACACCGAAACATTGGTGATCGGCTGGTTGAAGATATTCTTCACCGTCCCCTCTACCGTGCCCTGCCCCCACGATGCAAACCCCCACAGGCAAATGCCCGTGGCCATCAACCATGTCAGCCGTTTCATCCATCCTGTGTAACGGATTTAGTCCGTTGTCACAAGGACGATCAAAGACCGGACAGGCTACCGGCCCGGGTTTCCCAACCGATGAATATCCTCACGCTTGGTCTATCCGACCTCAACAATGGACGGGGTGTAGTCATCTGGAGGCTGATAGCCGAGAAGCTTGAGGCAGGTCGCGGCAAGGCTGCTGATACCAAGATTCTTTTCATCGGACAAACGCGCTTTGGAGGTGCCTTCGGTATCGTAGATGAAGCAAGGAACCGGGTTGAGCGAGTGGCTGGTTTTGGCCTTGGGCAAACCGGTCTCATCATCGATCAACACATTGCCCTTCTTGTCGCGACTGTACATATCGTCGGCGTTCCCGTGATCCGCAGTCAACACCAGGATGCCCCCGACCGCCTTCAATTCCTTGACCAACCGTCCGACACTCAGGTCGGTGGCCTCCACGGAGATTTCCACCGCCAGCGGGTCGCCGGTGTGACCGACCATATCGCCATTGGGGTAATTGATCCGTATAAACTTGTGCTTTCCGCTGCGCAGGGAATCAATCACCACATCGGTGATTTCCGCCGCCTTCATCCATGGGCGTTCTTCAAACGGCACCATATCGGACTTGATTTCCACATAGTCTTCCAGCGTATTGCTGAACTTGCCGGAGCGGTTTCCGTTAAAAAAGTAGGTAACATGCCCGAATTTCTGGGTTTCACTGACTGCGAGCAGCGGAATGCCTGACGCGACCATATATTCCCCGAGGGTGCGGTCGATGGCTGGCGGGGCGACCAGATAGCGGGAGGGGATGTGCAGGTCACCATCGTACTCCATCATGCCTGCGAACAGGACATCCGGCTTGGGCCCGCGGTCGAACTTGTCCATCTCCTCATCCTCAAACGCCCGGCACAATTCGATCGCCCGGTCGCCGCGGAAGTTACACAGGATGACACAGTCGCCATCCACGATCGGACCCACCGGCTTGCCCTCGCGCTCTATGACAAAGGGAGGCAAATCCTGATCGATGATGCCGGGGGTTTCCTTGCGAAGGGTTTCCACCGCGTCGAGGGCGGAAGGGAACATCCGGCCCTTGCCAAGAACGTGGGTATCCCACCCGCGCTGGATCATCGCCCAATCCGCTTCGTAGCGGTCCATGGTGATCTTCTGACGTCCGCCCCCCGATGCGATGGCGAAATCGGTGCCTTCATTTTGATTCAACTCGGTCAGTAGCCCCTCGAGTTCGGCGATATATTCGTGGGCCGAGGTGGGAACCACATCCCGACCGTCCAGCAGGGTGTGCACCCGGACGGTGCGTACCCCGTCCGCATGGGCCTGTTTGATCATGGCCAGCAAGTGCCGGATATGACTGTGAACATTGCCATCCGAGAGCAGGCCGATAAAGTGCAGGGTCGATGGCTTGGCCACCGCTTGTCCGATCAATGTCTTCCAGGTTTCTCCGCGAAACAGGTCCCCGGAATTGACCGCATGCTCGACCAGACTGGCACCCTGACTGAAAACCCGGCCGGAGCCGATGGCATTGTGTCCGACCTCGCTGTTTCCCATGTCTTCATCGGAGGGCATCCCCACCGCCTCACCGTGGGCTTTCAGGGTCGTGTACAGGGCATGCTCCCGCAGCCAGTCCCATGTGGGCTTGGTCGCCTTGGCCACCATATCTCCCTCGGGGTACTTGCCCAGCCCCACCCCATCCATGATCGCCAAAACCACCGGGCCTCGAGGGCCTTCATATCCAGAAATTCGCTTCAAACCTTCAACCATGACCGTCTCCCGTTAAAAAATTTGTACAGCCTGCGACTATAGAGACCGGCGCCCTGGAGTCCAAGACAAACCATCCCACCGACCCATGAAATTCCATTGCCAACAGTAGAATCGCCTACCCATCGGTTGGGGGAAAGTCACGAGGCGCCCGTCAACCATCGGTTCATCTTGACAGGGTGCGATGGCCTTCGTGGCGACCCGCGAGGATTCGCAAATCGGCGCGGGAAACCGTGGTTCAAGACGGTTGCATCGATGAACGCGCCACACACGCCCCCCGCCGGTAGGACGAAAGCGGTGTCTTTTTCATCCGGCCTTGCTTTCGTCAGTCCCGAAATCGGGTATAATCATGGAGTGGTTACACGGAACAAATGCTTTTGACACAAAGTGGAGGGCTGGGCATAGTCCCGCGCAATGATGAGTGCAGGGAAACAAAACAATCTGGACCAGTTTCTGAATGATGTCCGGTTGGTGATGGCCGAATCTCTCTCACAAACCGTTCTTCAAAAGCTGGTTGAGGAGAAAAAGAGCCTCCTCAACAGTGGTAAAATGCTGCGTTCCCGGCTCTGTTACCGGGTGGGACTGCCGGCCGGGGTACCCTACAAGACCCTGCTCCACGCCGGGGCAGCAGTTGAAATGATTCATTCCGCAAGCCTGCTCCATGATGATGTGATCGATGGCGGCCATATTCGGCGCGGGGCTCCGACTTTCTGGGTAAAGCGGGGGATTCCCGGGGCCATTCTGGTGGGCGACCTCATGTTGTTCAAGGCCCTTGATGTCGTCGGCCAAGTGGAAGAAGGCCGGTTGACCCGGCAATTGATCAAGGTCACCGGAGAAGTATGCGACGCCGAATCGGAGCAGGAATTGCTGCTTCGCGGCTCCAGTCCGGAGTGGAGCGACTGCATCAAAATCGCCCGGCGCAAAACCGGGGCCCTGTTCGCCTTCAGTGCCTATGCCTGTGGCAACAATGATCCAACCCTCAGCGACACCCTGCTCGAATCCGGCTATCAGATCGGCACCGCCTATCAACTCGCCGATGACATTCTCGATGCGACCGGTTCGCGGGAGGATTCGGACAAATCCCTGGGCAGCGATGAACACCGAAACAAGCCCACTGCGGCCAAGTTCAACCCGGCAGAGGCCATCGCCTGCGTGCATGATTTATCCGGACAGGCCCTGGAGTCTTTGCGGCCCTGGCCCACCGTCTACAAAGCGTGGAGCGAGTTCATGGAAACCGACATCAAGCCGGTATTGAATTCGTTTACCGCCTCCGCGACCTGAGCCCAGAGCCTGGCCCGCTCACGGGCCTCCCGGCCCAACCCCGTTTTTTCCTGCCGGGACTCCGTATCCTCATTGACAAGCCGGTCATGCTGAGTATTGTTCATGGGCTTTTAGGCGAAACTATCGTCGTTTACTCTGGGAAATCACTATGGCGTCGTACACAATCAAAAAGGGTCTGAATCTCAAACTCACCGGCGCGCCGGATGTTTCGATTCGCGAACTGCCTGCATCTCCACAACGGGTGCTTCATCCGGCACAGGATTACCCCAACCTGAAACTGCGCCCGAAGGTCAAGGAAGGCGATCAGGTCAAGCGGGGAACCCCACTGTTTTTCGACAAGAAAAATCCCGCGTTTCAGATTTGCGCTCCCGCCGCCGGTACGGTCAGTGCAATCGAGTTTGGCCCCCGCCGGGTGTTTGCCAAAGTCGTGATTGATGTCGCCGGCCAGGATGATTGCGAGGCGGTTGCCCCGCTATCCGAGCAGGCAGTACTCGGCACGGATCGCGATACCATCGTCCACCAGCTCCAGCAATTCGGATTCAGTTCCCTGATTCGAACCCGGCCCTTTGACCGGACCATGAATCCGGATCAGCCACCCAAAAGCATCTTTGTCAATGCGATGGCCACCGCGCCGTTTCAACCCGACCTTGCGGTTGTTTTGCCGGGCCAGGAAAGTGCTTTTCGCACCGGCCTTGCCGTGCTGTCCCGGCTGACCGAAGGCAAAGTACATCTCTGTCTGGATGGTAATAAGACCAATGGCCCAGAACTGACCGGCGCCCCGCATGTCGAAATTCATTCCTTCAAGGGGCCCCACCCGGCCGGGAATACCAGTGTCCATATCCATACCATCGACCCCATCAGCCCCGGCGATGTGGTGTGGGCGGTTCAGGCACTGGATGTGATCCGGATCGGAACCCTGTTTGAAACGGGAAAATATCCAGCCCAGCGCATCATCAGCCTGGCTGGTCCGGGCCTCAAGGAAAATGCCCGCGCCCATTATAAGGTTCAGGAGGGATCCAGCCTCGCCCCGGTACTGGCAGAGCAAAAGGCCTTTGATGAAGTGCGCTGCGTGGCCGGAACGGCATTTTTCGGGCCGAAAGTCTCCACCGACTCCCCCGTCCGTTTCCATGGCCATGGCATCACGGTACTCGAGGAAGACCGGAGCCGGTTGTTCCTGGGGTGGCTTTTACCCGGACTCAAACGGTACAGCCTTTCCCGGGCTTATGCCTCCACCTGGTTGAAACCCAAGAAAACCTGGACCTTGGGCACCAGCCAAAACGGCGAGCTCCGCCCCATGGTATTGACCGGTCTCTATGACAAGTACATGCCGATCAACCTCATGGTCGACTTTCTGGTCCGGGCGGTGCTGGCCAAGGATTCCAGCGAAGCCATACAACTCGGGATTCTGGAAACCGTACCCGAGGATTTTGCGGTAGCCGCATTCGCCTGCCCGTCCAAGATGGACCTGTGCGGGATTATTCAGAAGGGTTTGGATCAAATTGAACAGGAAGGCATCTGATGAAGTTCTTGCTGAAACAACTTGAGGAGGGACGCAAGCCCTTCATGCCGGGAGGAAAGCTTGAACGGCTTCATCCCCTGTATGAGGCCAATGACACCTTTCTCTTCACCCCCTCCGAAGTCACCCATGGCGCCCCCCACGTCCGCGACGCCATCGATATCAAGCGAACCATGATCATGGTGGTGCTGGCCTTGATTCCCGCCGTGCTGTTCGGAATCTGGAATGCCGGGTATCAATTCAACATGGTCAACCAGACCGGTGATACCGGAATGATTGCCAACCTGATCCAAGGTGCGATGATTGTGATGCCGATCATCCTGGTGTCCTACCTGGTTGGCGGTCTGTGGGAAGTCGCATTCGCCATCGTGCGCAAGCATCCGATCAACGAGGGTTTTCTGGTCACCGGCCTTTTGTTCCCCCTGACCCTCCCCCCGACGGTCCCCCTGTGGCAGGTCGCGGTGGGCATCAGCTTCGGTGTGGTCATCGGCAAGGAAGTGTTTGGCGGCACCGGGTTCAATGTTCTGAACCCCGCCCTCACCGCCCGGGCATTTCTCTTCTTCGCCTACCCGATCAATCTTTCCGGTGATCAGGTATGGACCAAGGTGGACTCAGCCATGAATTCGATCCAGGGCTTTACCGGGGCGACCCCGTTGGCGATTGCCGCGCAGGTACCGGCCGGGGGGGATGTCCTCGCCGCCCTGCATCAGGCCGACTACGCGGGATTTGATTGGATGCGGATGTTTTTCGGGACGATCGGGGGCAGTATCGGGGAAACCTCCGCACTGGCCTGCCTCATCGGGGCAGTCATTCTGATCCTCTCCGGTGTCGGATCCTGGCGGATCATGGCGGGCAGCGTGCTCGGTCTCTTTGCCGCCGCCACCCTGCTCAATCTGTTGCCGGGCGAGCATTTCAAAGCCTTCACCCAGCTTCCATTCCATTACCACATGGTGATGGGCAGCTTCGCGTTTGGGACGGTGTTCATGGCCACCGACCCGGTATCCTCGGCGGCCTCCACCGCGGGTAAATGGATCTATGGCTTTCTGATCGGTGTGCTCATCGTCATCATTCGAGTCGCCAACCCGGCCTATCCGGAAGGGGTCATGCTCGCCATCCTGTTTATGAATGTGATGGCGCCATTGATCGACCATATCGTGGTGCAATCCCACATCCGCCAGCGCAAAAATTACTTGAGGAAATTCAGCTATGCGAAAGGATGATCTCTACGCCATCGGGTTCGCCGCCCTCGTCTGTGTGGTCTGCAGCCTCGTGCTGTCCGCGACCGCGCAGTTGCTGAAGGAACGGCAGGACATGGAGGTTGAACTCGACCGGAAACTGAACGTCCTCAAGGCTTTCGGAGTTCCGGTTGTCGATGAGGCCGGCAAGAAGCTGTCCAAGGAGAAGGTCGACACCTACTTCGAAACCAATATCTCCGAAGTCTTCCTCGACAAGGAAACCGGTGATCTGCTGACCGACTTCACGTCGGCGGACCTTCCCCCGGCGGAGCTTCGGGCCCGGACCATCGAGGACAAGGAGCATCTTCCGCTCTATGTCTGGCGGGACGACGGGCAGATTCAAAAGTACGCATTTCCCATTTCCGGCATGGGCTTGTGGTCGATCGTGTACGGCTACATGGCACTGGACCGGGACTTGTCCACGATTATCGGCGTCACCTTCTACAAGCATGGCGAGACCCCCGGGCTCGGTGGCGAAGTTTCCACCGAATGGTTTCAATCCCAGTTTCACGACAAGGTGATCTACAAAGATGGTGAACTGCAGCCAATTCAAGTGGTCAAGGGCGAGGCTCCTGCGGGCAGTGACCACCAGGTGGATGGAATCAGCGGCGCGACCATGACCGGTAACGGGCTGAACCAATTCATGAACCGGGATCTTCAGTATTACAACCGCTACTTCAGCAAGGTCAGGGGGAGCTAGTCATGGCCAAGACCAAAGAAATCATATTGGATCCACTCTCGGATAACAATCCGATCACCATCCAGATTCTCGGCATCTGCTCCGCTCTTGCCGTGACGGTGAAAATGGAAACCGCTGCCGTCATGGCCATTGCCCTGACCGTGGTCCTTACCCTGTCCAATGTTGCCATGTCCCTGCTCCGCACGGTCACGCCAGGCCGGATTCGCATGATTGTGGAAATGTCCGTGATTGCCTCTCTGGTGATTGTCGCCGACCAGTTTCTGCGGGCCTACCTGTTTGACATCAGCCGTCAGCTCAGCGTGTTCGTCGGGCTGATCATCACCAACTGTATTGTCATGGGTCGTGCGGAAGCCTTCGCCCTGCAGAATCCGCCGCTCCCCTCGCTGCTGGACGGCATCGGGAATGGGCTCGGGTATAGTGCGGTCCTGCTGACCGTGGCATCCATCCGGGAAATTCTCGGTTCCGGATCCTGGTTCGGACTGCAGGTTCTCCCCGCTTCCTATCAGGGCAACGGGCTCGCCTTGCTTGCCCCGGGCGCATTTATCATCATCGGGCTGATCATCTGGGCCCAGCGCACCATCATTCACAAGTACGAGGAAGACTGACTGTCGGAGACCTCATCATGGAACTCATCAACCTAGCTGTAAAATCGATCTTCATCGAAAATATTGTCCTCGCCTACTTTCTGGGCATGTGCTCGTTTCTCGCCCTGTCCAAAAAGGTCGAGACCGCTTCCGGACTTGGACTCGCCGTGGTCTTCGTGTTGGGCATCACCTGTCCCTTGAACTGGTTTGTGTACACCTTCCTGCTCAAGCCGACCGCACTGGCCTGGACCGGGATTCCCGCGCTGGCCAGCATGGACCTGTCCTTTCTGACCTTCATCTGCTTTATCGCCATCATCGCCTCGGCGGTGCAATTGGTGGAAATGGTCCTGGATAAATATTTCCCCCCTCTCTACAACTCGCTGGGCATTTTCCTTCCGCTGATCACGGTCAACTGCTCGATTCTCGGCGGCAGCCTCTTCATGGTCGAGCGTCAATACACCCTGGTCGAGTCGACCGTCTATGGATTTTCCACGGGCTTCGGTTTTTTCCTCGCGATTGTTGCGCTGTCGGCTATTCGCAAGAAAATCCGGTATTCCCACATCCCCGATGGCCTGAAAGGCCTCGGCATGACCTTTATTCTTACCGGCCTGATGGCCATCGGTTTTCTCTGTTTTTCCGGTATTAGCTTGTAACATCTTCTGGAGCCAACCATGCCGATACTCGCCCTCTTTAATGGATTATTTGTCGCCGCCTCGGTTGCGGTGTTCACCGGAGTCATCTTGTCCCTGGTTGTGGGTTTGATGCTAGCCTCCCGCAAGCTGCAGCCGCAGGGAGCCGTGACAATCGATATCAATGACGGGAAAAAGAAGCTCGAAGTCCAGCCCGGGAGCACCCTGCTGTCCGCACTCTCCAGCAGCAGTGTCTACCTGCCTTCCGCCTGCGGAGGCGGTGGCACCTGTGCCATGTGCAAGTGTCAGGTGCTTGAAGGGGGCGGGTCGATCCTGCCCACCGAAACCGGACACATCTCCAAACAGGAGGCCAAGGAGGGCATGCGCCTGGGCTGCCAGGTCAAGGTCAAGAATGACATGAAGATTCATGTGCATGACGAGGTGCTGGAAATTCAGAAATTCGAGGGCACGGTACGGTCCAACCACAATGTGGCCACCTTCATCAAGGAGTTCATTGTCGACCTTCCTGCCGGCGTCGACCTCAACTTCAAGGCCGGCGGCTACATTCAGATCGATATCCCGGAGTATGACCTCCAGTTTAAGGACTTTCAGATCGAAGAACGGTTCCGGGATGCCTGGGACCGGTTCAAGCTGTGGGATCTCCATGCCAAGAATTCGGAACCCTGTTTTCGAGCCTACTCCATGGCCAATCATCCCGCCGAGGGAAATTGCGTGATGCTGAATGTCCGCATCGCCACCCCACCCCCGAACCTGCAGGTTCCTCCGGGCATAGCCTCCAGCTATATCTTTTCCCTGAAACCAGGGGACAAGGTCTGGATCAGTGGCCCCTTTGGCGAGTTTTTTGCCAAGGACACCGACAAGGAAATGGTGTATATCGGCGGGGGCGCCGGCATGGCTCCGTTGCGCAGCCACACCCTCGATCTGTTGACCACCAAGAATTCGAAGCGCAAAATCAGCTACTGGTATGGCGCCCGCTCCTTGCGGGAAATGTTCTACGAGGAAGATTTCCGGAAGCTGGAGAAGGAACACCCCAACTTCCAGTTCAACATCGCCCTCAGCGAACCCCAGCCCGAGGACAATTGGACCGGCTATACCGGCTTCATTCATCAAGTGCTTTTGGACAACTACCTGAGCAAGCACGAGGATCCCACCGAGATTGAGTATTATCTTTGCGGACCGCCGCCGATGATTGCTGCCGTGCAAAAAATGCTCTATGACCTCGGGGTCGAGAAAGAGCAAATCGCCTTCGACGATTTTGGTTGAGGACCGGCGGGCGATCCCATGCCCCGGATGCTTCAACCCCGGCCGTTTGAACCGCGCAAGGCGATTCTGGTCTCCTTGGTCCTGCTGGCGTTTTTTGCCTACACCTACACGCGCAAGCCCCCTCCCCGCCAGTGGCACTGGCAGGGCCAGACGATGGGAACGACCTACTCGGTCAAGGTGATTGACCGGGATCACCGCATCAACCCGGACACCTACCAGGATTGGCAACAGGATCTTGACGAACTGCTGGCCGGGCTCAACCGTCAAATGTCCACCTACCTGGCCGACAGTGAAATCTCACAATTCAATCGATGGGCCTCCCTTCAACCATTTCCGGTATCCGAAGCGTTCATCACGGTCACCCGGGCGGCCCTGCAGCTCGCGGAGGCGACCGGTGGCGCCCTTGACCCCACCCTCGACCCGTTGATTGAACTCTGGGGATTCGGCAGCCGTGGGCCAACCCGGGAACCCTCCCCCGAAGCGATCGCTGCGGCCAGAGAGAACACCGGCTATCGCCAGATTACCGTGGAGGGTCATGCCCTTCGCAAAAGCCGACCCGATGTGCACATCAATGTCAACGCCATCGCCAAGGGATATGGTGCGGATGCCGTGCTGGATGCATTTGTGGCGCAGGGTTATTCCAATATCTTTGTGGAAATCGGGGGTGAAGTCGCCTGCCAGGGGAACAACCTGTCCGGCAATCCCTGGCGCATCGGCGTGGACATTCCAAGACCGGACCTCCCCCCCGGCGAACAGTTTGCCGCAATCATCCATCTGGATCAGGGGGGCGTTGCCACCTCGGGTGATTACCGGAATTTTTTTGAGGACGCCAGTGGTGCCCTGCGCTCCCACATTCTCAACCCGGCGAGCGGGATGCCTGCTCAATCGGATCTGGCTGCGGTCACGGTGGTGGCCGACTCCTGCATGATCGCGGATGGTATGGCGACGGCTTTATTTGTCATGGGTTCGGAGCAGGCTATGGCCTGGCTCGATCAGCACGAGGGAATCGAGGCCATGTTGCAATTGCATACCGCAGAAAAAAATCAGTTCACCATTCGGCAAACCCCTGGTTTCGGTCGGTATTTATCGCCTGCGACGGATTAAACCGGCTCGCTTTTCTTCTTTTCCTTGTGGCACCGACCCTCAGAGGTAACCCCGCAAACCGAGCACGTACCCCCCTCGGCCTCGGCCGCTGCGCGGCCACAGGAAGTGAAACCGCGATTGCGGATGATCACCCCCACTGCCATCGCGAGAATACAAAAAGCAAAAATGCCGAAGACCATCAGAAATAGTTTCATTGCCAGACGAAGCTAATCCCAACCCACCACCACGTCAAGCAGGCTGGAGTGAATTCACGATTCCGGGGGTCCATATTCAGCTTTACCGGAACGGAAAGCCCCGCCCCCGGCACCTGCTGCACACCAAGGCTGCCATTCATCCTCACCGCAATTCATTCAGGGTTTACAACCGACACCCGTCATGCCATAACCTCGCCCCCATGACCACGCTTCCCGTTTCTGATCCTTTTCCGACACCGTTTTCCGAGATGGATTGGCGCGCATGGAAGCCAGTTGAGCAGGCCACACTCCTGTTTGTTGTGGACGGCCGGCGAATTCTGCTGATCGAGAAAAAACGTGGACTGGGGGCGGGAAAAATCAATGGGCCGGGCGGTCGGATGGAACCCGGAGAAACCCCGATCGCCTGTGCAATCCGGGAGGTAGAGGAGGAGATTCTGATTACCCCGGTCGACCCCCAACCAGCGGGTGAACTGTTCTTTCAATTCACGGATGGCTATGCCTTGCATGGGTTCGTCTTTCGCTCCGAAGGATGGAGTGGAGAACCAGGGGAGACCGAGGAAGCCCTGCCCTTCTGGTGCGATACGGACCGGATTCCTTACGATCGGATGTGGGCGGATGATCGGATCTGGTTTCCGCTCTTCCTCGCCAATCGTCCGTTTCAAGGACGATTTCTGTTCGATGGTGACCGGATGCTGGGTCACGCGATCGAGGAACTTGCCTCACCCAGAGACTTCCGCGTGGACGCTACCTGCCGGCCTGGATCTTTCCGTTTCGTCTGAACCGGGTTGCTCAGGCCTGCTCGGGGGAGCGATCCAGCCGGGCCAACACCGTAGTCGCCAAAAATCCAGCCAGTATCAAACCGATGGCACCACCAACCTGTCCGCCGGTCGGATGAAAGTATTCAGTGGGATAGTCATCGGGATCCAGCTCGGTGAGTCGCTCCGCCGTGACCGGCTGCCCCTTGATCATCTCCCCGATTTCCGGGATCCGCCCCTGTTGAAACGGCCACAATCCCACCACCGCACCAACCAGCAGACCGAGCAAGACGCCCAGCGTGGCCTTTTCAAACCGCCGAAGCAGGTACTTGAGCAGGTTGCTGACCGCGACAATTCCAATGACCACCCCCAGGCCCACCGGCAAAATGACGGTCAGTCCGATATGGATCACCGCCGCGAAATCCCCCCCCTGCAGGGCATCCTTGAATCGGTCAATGGCCCCCAGAATCACCACATATTGTCCCAGGACAAGCAGCAGGTATCCCCCGCTGACACCGGGCAGGATCATCGCGCTGGCGCCTGCCAATCCGGCCAAAAAGAGAAGCACAACACTGGCGGTTCCCGTGCCGGACCCGGTCATACCCATCTGCTGGAGCAAGGCCAGAACCGCCATGGCGATGAAGCCCGCGACCAGCCCTCCCCAGGTGGCCCGGGTCGCCGGCTTGGCCATCTTCCAGACCAGGGGAATCCCTCCCAGGGTCAACCCGATGAACAGGCTGTACATGATCCACCGGTGATCCACCACCAACTCTTTGACCGGTCCGGCGAGAAGCAGAATCGCCACCATCGCCGCCGCCACCACAGAGCCGAGAATGGCAAGCGATTCCAACCGGAACTTGAGGGTGCTGGCTTCGGCAATTGCGGTGATGAACAACGGATAGATACCCGCTGCCAGCAGCATCGTTCCCCCGCTGATCCCGGGCACCAGATTGGCCAATCCCATCAAAATGCCCCCGATCAATCCCCGAAGGATCAAGGACATCAGGGGCACACGGTTCTCATTCACTGGAGTGGCATTCATACATCATTCCTTTAAAAAGAAACGCATCATAGAGGGATGCTCCCCCGCTGCAAGCGGAAAGAACCGTCGGTTCCCGGGCCCGCCGGCCCCGCCGATCAGTGCCTGCCACTGCGGGTGTACATGCGGTAGAGCATTCGGATGAATCGTGCACTATCGAGCAGCGGTGAAATCTTGCTCTGTTCGGCGTGGTAGACGGGATCGATCCGCACCACATCCATCCGGAGCCCCTTGCGCCCCAACCGGAGCAGAATTTCGGATTCCGCTTCATAGTGCCGGGATTCAAGCGTCAGGTGTCTGAGCAACTCGACTTCATACAGGCGGAATCCATTCTGGCTGTCCGGCAGGCTCCTCCCGGTCAAGGCACTGAGGAGCCTGCTCATTCCCCGGTTGGTCATACGCCGCAACCAGGGCATCCCTTCAGGATTCCACATCCGGTTGCCAATGAGAACCGGGATGCCGGTTCGCTGATAGGCCTCCAGAAATTTCGGGATATCGCGGGGATCATGCTGCCCATCCGCATCGAGGGTAAGAACCAGCAGCATCTTCTTTTCCAAGGCCCATCGAAATCCACGTACCAGAGCCCCGCCCTTGCCTTCGTTCCGCTCGGATCGCAGCACTTCGGCGCCGCCGGCTCGCGCCTCGGCACTGGTGGCATCGGTGGAACCATCGTCAATGACCACGACATGAGGCAGATGGTTCCGCACCCCCTCCACCACCCCCCGGATCGAGGCGGCCTCATTCAGGGCGGGAATGACCACTAGGACCCTCGCGGGGTCCAGCGCGGTTGACGTTTCGGTGGATGACGGATTCATGACATCCCGCGATGGGTGGTTCAGGAAAGGGGGGCCGGGATACGGTCAGGATAAGCGGAGGCCAGTTCCGCATCGCGCTCCAGCACGGATCGAAAAAGTTCATCGGCCTTATACGACGAGCGAACCATGGGACCGGACGCGACGCCATCGAAACCGATTTCCTTCGCCCATGCGGCGTAGGTGTCAAAAAGGCGGGGCACGACATACCGTTGTACCGGGCGATTGTGCCGGGTGGGTTGCAGGTACTGGCCGAGGGTGAGGATGCGGCATCCGGCGTCGTACAGGTCTTGCATGGTCTCCCGAAGTTCCTCATCCGTTTCACCCAGGCCGACCATCAAGCCGCTTTTTACCGCCATCTTGGGACGCCATTCCGATGCCCACCGGAGAACTTCCAGCGAACGGCCATAGGACGCTTGCGGCCGGATCACCGCCTGCATCCGCCGGACCGTTTCCACGTTATGACTGAACACATCGGGGTGGGCGGAAAAAATGCATTCGGCGGCGGCACGGTTGCCCTCAAAGTCCGGGGTCAGGACTTCGATGGTCAACCCGGGAACCGCCTCACGACACAGGCGAATGGTTTCTGCGAAGATGGCGGCTCCCCCATCCGGCTGGTCATCGCGATTGACACTGGTCATGACAAGGTGCCGGACATCCATGCCGGGAAGCATCGCGGCCACCCGGCGGGGCTCGGCCAGGTCCAGCGCCTCCGGTCGGCCATGGGGTACGGAGCAAAACGCGCAGGATCGGGTGCAGAGGTTGCCGAGCAGCATGATGGTGGCAGTTCCCGCACCCCAGCATTCATGAATATTGGGGCAACGTGCGCTCTGACATACCGTATGGAGTCCATGCCCTCCAATCAACTGGTGCACCTTGGCAAAATCGCTGTCGGCCTTCCATTTCAAACGGATCCATTCGGGTATACGTGGCATGTTCAAACCCTACGGCGGACCACCTTCAAAATCAAAGAAGAAATGGCATCTACCGCTCGTCCCGGCTATGCTGCCGGGCATGGAACCAGCCCAGATAGTGAATGCGGAGGACTACCAGCCGGAGGAACGCTGGATGCAGAAGGCACTGCACCAGGCAGCCAAAGCGGCGGAAGCGGATGAGGTCCCGGTAGGCGCGGTGATTATCCGGCAGGGGCGGATCATCGCCCAGGCCCATAACCAGGTGGAGTTACTGAAGGATGCCACGGCGCATGCGGAAATGATCGCCATCACTCAGGCGGCCAGCGCGATTGGCGACTGGCGGCTCACCGGGTGTGTCCTGTATGTGACCAAGGAGCCCTGTCCCATGTGCGCGGGAGCCATTGTGTTGTCCAGAGTACCGGTGATTGTCTGGGGGGTCAGCGACCCTCTGCGCGGCGGAGCCACTTCGCGGTTTCAGATTGTGAACGATCCCAACCTGAACCACCGCCCCCGGGTCATCACCGGCTTGCTTGAAGCAGAGTGCCGCCATCTCCTGCAATCGTTTTTCCAGCGGAAGCGCACCCCTCCGGCTCAGGATTCCTGAACCTGGTAAAGGATGGGGAAGCCGGTTCCCTCCGGCAGCTCGGGCGCATCCATCATCATGAAATGCTCCACGGCAGGAAGGGTCCCGAGTCGGTCCTGCCAGTGATCGTGAAAGAGCAGCAGGCCATCCACCCGGTAGGCGTTGAACAGGGCTTGCCAGTCCGCTGGCGTCATGGCGCTGGCCTCGGGATAGCCATACAGGGAGGGCGTTAGCTCACAGGTCAAATCGACGAGAACCATGCCTGAAGCCTCGAAATCCAGCGGCACATCGCTGGCCACCACCTGCATCCCACGGTTTTTGAAACCCTCCAGGCTCAACGCCATGACTTCACGGACGGCGGAGATTTGATGGGCATCGACAATCGCTTGCCTGACCACTTGGCGGGTTCCCAATCCAATCATCGATGCGGCCAGGCCGATACCCACCACGATTCGATAACGGGGAGCAAGATGGCGAAGCGGACCCTCCCAATAAAAATCCCACAAAGTCAGGGCGGCAGCCGCCGCAAGCAGCATCAGGGTTACCGTCACCATCACTGGAAAGGCGCGGGCCCCCGTCAGGGGGCTGAGCAGGGCAGTCGCTCCGGGCAGAATCACTACCAAACAGGCGACCAGTCCATGCACGGGCACACGGTTTTTCTGCGGCCCGGTAACGGACCAGACGATCCCGCCCAACCAGACCAGAACCAACCAGGCAAAACGGGACAGCCCTTGGTCAACCAGGCGCCCGTAGAGGTTGGCAGCCTGTTCGCGCCACAGGGCGACCAGGGTGGGCAGAAGAGATTGGACCGGGCCATCGGTACCATTCAAAACCAGGCTGGCCTGGGGCAGCGGCGGCCAGGGAATTCCCAGTGCGTACAGGTTGCGGAGCAGAGCGGGTGAAAGGCCGATTACCAGCCAGCAACAACCGGCAGCCCCTTTCAGCAATACCGCAGGGAGCGTTACCTCCGTGGACCGTCGTACGATCTGCACCAGGAGTCCATGCAAAACCATCACCGGCCAGAGCGCCAGCCATTCGAGGTGGTTCATCGCCGCGACCCCGATCAACAAGGCCGCACCGATGGAAAGGTCGCCGGGCCTGCGGTGGGTACAGAACAGGTGCAGCGCCAAAGCGAGACATGCGAGTCCGCCTTCCACCAAGGTGCCCGGTTCATCCAGAACCAACAGATAGAACGGGCTACCGAACAGGAGCACACCAACCAATAGTGCCGCACGCCCGGCATGGATGATGGCTCCCCGATCAAGCACGAACAACCATGTGATCAGCAGCACCCACCCGGCTCCCATGCTGAGGGCATTGAGTTCCCGGCGCCCGGGATCACCCATTGCGGCAAGCAGAATTCTCCAGGCCCCCCTTTCCCGCAAGGGTACCAGATACTGGGCGTTGTCACCTTCCGGAACCGGGGTGTGCAAAGCCGAAGCCACCCGCTGATCGGCCGGTTGCTCCAACCAGTTCATATCGGGACAGATCAGCTCGGTCCGAAACACAAACCACCCGGCCAGATACAGGAAAGCCACCCCCGCATAGAGGGTGGTGCGGGAGACGTTCAGCCAAGCGTTCAGGAACATACAGACCCGATCATCGCTTAAAGAGCGTTGCGCTTCTCAAACTTCTCCACCACCACCACCGGATAGTCGGCTCCCTCCACATAGTAGGCCCGGCCATGCACAATCATCACTTGATCAAGCAGGGACTCCAGTTGGCGGGTGTTCCCCCGGATAAAACAGAGGGTGGTGATTTGATTGCCATCACGGCGAATCAACCGATAAGGGCTGGTGCCATTCCGCATCAACCAGGGGGTTCGCTTGATCTCCCCCTGGTGCTGCACCAGGCGGCCCTGACCGGCAAGGGGAATCAATTTTAAGTCGGGCGGCGCGCCTTCCCCGCCGATGCGATCGGGCGAAAAGGGCTCCGGTGGCGGGAATGGCTGGAGTGCGGTGGTGCTGCCGACAAGGGGTGCCCCGGCAGGCTCGGGACCAGGTTGACCTTCCAGGGGCTCCGCCATCGGCGGCAGTGGCAGAGGCGGAACGGAGCGGGGTGAATCCACCAGTTCCGCATAGACATAGACCGAGGCTGAGGGCGGTGGTTCAATCTCCACCCATTCCGTGAACGTGCTGCGCTCCACCACCAGATCCCCCTTGTTCAGTTGACCGACAATGCTGTGGTTGATACTGGGGCCTGACCGCACATTCAACTTCTTGGTCGTGACCCGGCCCTGCTCAAGAAAATCCCGATGAACCCAGAAGGTGGTTTCGGTCGGGGGCACCACTTCGATCCAATCGCCATGCCGGGCGATCACCTGCAGGATGTCCCCCTGATTCACCGTGCCGACATGTTCGGATTGGAGGTCGGGCCGGCTGCGCAAATTCACCCGGTCGGAATTCACCACCACCTGCTCCTGGGAAAACCCCGGCATGGCCAGGCCCGCCATCATCACCATCATCCACCATCGCTTCATTGTACCGCTCTCCTTCTCCATCTGTGCAACCCTGCCACTGTTTCTGTTCGCATTCAATCCTTCATCCTTTTCCTCGGGCGCCTTCCTCCTGTATAGTCCGGCCCATGCCAAATGAATTGAGCCAGAGCGTTCCCGCGGAACAACGCATCGCCTGGATGCCGGGGTGGACCCTCGCCCCGGCCCCGGATAAGATCATCCATGCCGTGGGCGGACTGGACGCGGTAATACAGTGCGCAGAGCCCGGATGCCTGCATCGGGAAGGAAACCGGGATGCCTGGCAACTACATCTGGGCAACCCCGGACAACCGGAGTCGTTCACTCTTCTTTACTGGAGTGCATCGGGAATCAAACTCGAAACTCCGGAGGGAGAGCATGTCCTGATATGTCCGGAGCCCGGGATCCTGTTCGGTGAGGCTCCAGTTGCCGCCCCCCCCCGTCTCGAATCAACGTCGGACATTGAGCGGCGGAAAGCAGTCGAAGAGATTCGAGGTGCCGACAGGAACAGTGTGTTGATGACCCGGCGGGTTGTGAACGGGAAGCTCCGTTTTTGTCTCACCACCCGGGGCGAACTGCACCACGAGCAACTTGCCGACGCCCAGGGATTTCTGGAGCAGGATCCCCATCAATGGCTTGCCGATATCGAGGGTGCGCGCCGGGCCAAGGGTTTGCGGCCCTCGAATGCAGCGCCGGCCCTGGCGCTGGCGGTGGAACAGCTTTATTCCCGGCTGCGCGGCAATGGCGATGGCGAAAGCCTGTTCAGCGCATCCGACGATATGCCCCGCGCGGTGGATACCCGCCAGTTACTGCCCGTGATCAACACCTGGTGCCGGGTTGATCCCGTCATCGCATGGACTCTGCTGCTCTCCTATCTTCGCGCTGTCCAAGCCGGTTCCGACTTGCCCCGTTGGCTCCCCATTCATGACCCACACCATCCTCTGCCCGATGACCCGGTGGATGGGATGGTGGCTCGCGCTCTCCTCACCTGCTGGAGGGCCATGCCCAACCGCGGATCACTGCTGAGCAGCCTGGAGGCCTGTACCTCCTACCTGACCCGACTGACCACAAGCGACTCACTCCCATCCCGGTTCACCGAACCGCCGCACTGCCGGCCACCCCAAACCGGCCCCCGGAACAAGCGGGATAACCTGATCGAAATCAGCCTGTGGTTGGGTGAACTGGATGCCTTGCGGATTCTTCAATCCGAGGCAGGGATCGCGGAGTCCCTGAAACCCTACCCGCTCGAATCGACCACCTCCGCCCTCCGGGACCGCATGCTTTCCCTGTGGTGTGAGGATCGCCGACTCTTTGATGACCGGGCTGCCGACCAGGAAGATCTGCGACCGGGATTTTATCAATGCCTTCCCCTGCTGGACACTCGTCTGGACGAGACTTACCGGGAGCCCATGCTGCGCCTGCTGTCTCCCGCGATGTTGCTCACACGGGGTGATCTCCTGGGCTGGGTACCCCGGGAGGCGGAAGCACCGGAAGCGGCACCCCCAGCCTTGGTACACCACCTGCTGAGCGCCGTTCATCGACCGGAGGACCGGGCCAAGGTCACCCCGCTTATTACCACAGTAAAAACCGCAGCGGGATCCCGTGTACAACAAGCCGCACCAAACCCCACCTTGTGGGCCGCCCTGTTGATTGAGACGGAATGGTTTGACGTTCCATTGAGCCGCCAATACTCCAATGCCGGCCCCGTAGCGCTGTGGATCGACCGCAACCGGTTCAAGGTAACCCTGGCGACCATCGCGATCATCGCCGTGATGATCCTGGGCTTGAGTTACCTCCTGACCAGCCGGAGAAGTTTGACCAATGGGCAATTGGAATCTGTGAACGCACTGGCGGTTCGCTACTATCAGGACGGCGATTATGAAACTTCGCTCGCCATGTTCAGCGATTTGTTGGACCGGAAACAGGGAGTCAACGTCAAGGCAGACTGGCGGATCGGCAATATCTATTTCCGGAAAGGCGACTATGATCAGGCCCTCCGGCACTATGATCTGGCGGTGGAACCGCCTTATCCACCCCATCCTGAATCGATGATGAACCGGGCCCTCACCCTCTATCAGTTGGGCCGCTTTGAAGAAGCGGCAGAGGCCTACAAGTCCGCCGCCGATACCTTCGACCGGATCTTTCCCACCATTGCCCGAAAGGCAAGAATCGCCCAGGAGCTCTCTGAAAAGCGCATACAGGAAACAGCGGAGAGCGCAGACGCACCATGAGCCAGAACAGACAAAAAAAGAAGGACGTAGCGCGCCAAGGAGGTCGGGGTGAGGAACCCCATAGGGATAAACGCAACTACGCCCTTCTTAAGTTTTAAATCGACTCGAAACTGAACCCGGTTCCTCGGAAAAGTCTTGAACTCCTGGAATGAACGGAAGTATCACCTTCGATGTCTCCAACATAATACAACCGGAAAGACAAGCAACTGAAATGATGAAATTTAACCCCAAAACACTAATTTTCATGGTTTCCCTGATAGCCGCCTCCACTGGTTGTTATCGCAATGATACCAGGACGCTTGTCTTTGATGTCCCGGCCCTGCGCTCGCAGGCCTGTTCGGATTCTCTGCAAAACGCAATGAAGATGATCGACGGCGTTCAGACGGTTGAAGCTGACCTGGCCCAGGGGAAATTAACCGTGACATTTGATGGTTTGAAACTCGGCATCAAGAATGTCGAATACGTCATTCTCGGAGCGGGATTTGATGTGAATGGCAGCCCCGGCGTGGCCAGCGCCAAGGCCCAACTGCCCCCCGAATGCCGCTGATCCATGTCGCCGGCCCTGACCACGCTGCACTTGGATGGCCTGATACCGGTGCGTTCCGGGAAGGTCCGGGAGTTGTATGATCTGGAGGAGGGCTATCTGATTGTCGCCACCGACCGCATCTCCGCGTTCGATTGCATCCTGCCCAACGGTATTCCCGACAAGGGGAAGATTCTGACCCAATTATCCGCATGGTGGTTTTCGCGGTTTGGATCGGAGATCAACCACCACGTGCTGAGTACCGATGTCAGGGAATTCCCCGCCCGCCTTGCCCCCTACCAGTCGCTGCTCGAAGGGCGCTCCATGCTCGTGCGCAAAACCAAGGTGCTGCCGGTGGAGTGTGTCGCCCGCGGTTACCTGATCGGATCCGGGTGGAAGGAGTATGCGGCCGGGGGCTCGGTCTGCGGGTTGACCCTGCGGCCGGGATATCAACTCGCCGACCGCCTCGATCAGCCGATCTTCACCCCCGCCACCAAGGCCGACGAGGGGCATGACGAAAATATTACCTATGAGCGGATGGTCGAGATCGTGGGTTCAGCACTGGCCGCGGAACTGAAGGCCACCACCCTCGCACTCTACCGGAAGGCCGCTGATTATGCCCAAACCCGGGGGATCCTGCTCGCCGACACCAAATTCGAGTTTGGCATCGATGCTCAGGGCCAGCTTCGATTGATCGATGAGATTCTCACCCCGGACAGCTCCCGGTACTGGCCTGCGGATCACTATCAACCCGGATCCTCGCCGGCGTCGTATGACAAGCAATTTGTGCGCGACTACCTGGAGTCCTTGACCTGGGACAAGCAGCCACCTGCCCCGATCCTGCCGGAAACCGTGGTCCTTCAGACCCGGAACAAATACCTGGAGGCCTTCGAACGGCTCACCGGCAAGCCTCCGGAGCTCTAATCGCCAGGGCTGCCGGATGAGGACGCTTGTCGATCAGTTTCTGGATTATCTGGCATTGGAAAAGGGGCTCAGTCCCAACACGCTGGATGCCTACCGGTATGACCTCGAACACTTCACCGGCTACCTGATGCGACACCGTATCGAGGCCTTCGGCCGAGTGACCCGGGCCATCATTCTCGACTTTCTGCTCGATGATCGCGAGCAAGGACTGGCCCCGGCCAGCGCGGCCCGGCGCCTGGTCGCCATTCGTATGCTCTTCCGTTACCTTCAGCAGGAAGGTTTGCTCGATATCAATATCACCGAATCCATGGATGCGCCCAAGCTCTGGCAAACCCTTCCAGAAACCCTTTCCCCGGAAGAAATGGAGCGGATGCTGAACGCACCGGACTTGCAAAAACCCCTTGGTCTCCGCGACCGGGCCTGGATGGAATTACTCTATGCTTCGGGGCTGCGCGTCTCCGAACTTGTCCACCTGACCCTGGATCAGGTCCACCGGGATGCCTGCTATGTGCGCTGCATCGGGAAGGGAGACAAAGAGCGTATCGTTCCCTACGGCCGGTCTGCGGCAACCTTTCTTCGCGAGTATCTCGATAATCTTCGCCCCCAATTGGCAGGCCACCGGGAGGTCCGGGAGGTCTTTCTCACCCGGGGAGGAAAACCGATGAGCCGCAAAACCATCTGGGCGCTCATTCGACGCTATGCCCGCCAGGCCGGGATTGACCGGCCCATATCCCCCCATACCCTTCGCCACTCCTTTGCCACCCACCTGCTGGCCAATCAAGCTCCCCTGCGGGTGATCCAGGAAATGCTGGGCCATGCCGACATCGCCACCACCCAGAAATACACCCATGTCGACCAGAACCGCCTGAAAGAGATTCATCACCGCTTTCACCCCCGAGGTTGATTATGACCCACCTTGAAACCAGCCTTGGATACACTTTCCGGGACCAGCGTTTGCTGTTGACCGCCCTCACCCACCCCTCTTTCCGGCACGAACAAACCGATGTCGAAGAGGATCACCAGCGATTGGAGTTTCTCGGGGATGCCGTTTTGGGACTGCTGGCCGCCGATTTCTATTACCGAACCTGCGAAACCGGGGACGAAGGGCAGCTCACCCGACTCCGGGTGACGTTGGCCAGCACCATACCCCTGGCCAGGGCCGCGCGCGCCATCGGCCTCGGCGCCCACATCCGGCTCGGACGGGGCGAACTGGAGTCCGGGGGAATGGAACGGGATACGCTGCTGGCCGACACCATGGAAGCCCTGCTCGGTGCCGCCTATCTGGACGGGGGCATGCCCGCCGCGGACTGCATCTTCGCAAATGTGATCTTACCGTTACGTAAAGATGCCGACGACACGGATTCTCTGGATAATCCTAAAGGGGCCTTACAGGAATGGGCGCAAAAAAATAACCTTGGCAGTCCCGTGTATTCTTTACTTAAGGAAGAAGGCCAGCCGCATCAAAAGATCTACACCGTGCGGGTATTCATCAATGAGAAAGTGCATGGAACCGGAAGTGGATCGAGCAAGCGCGAAGCAGAGAAGCAAGCCGCAGTCAAGGCGCTTGCAAAAATAGCATAACGTTAGAGAATAACTTGAACATTTCTGACGGCAGGGTAGTCTTACGCATCAACCGTTCAGAAAGGAACTCAACTGTGGCCAAGAAAACCATCTCAGACCTCTCCACGCAGGAGATTCTCGCCGAAATCAACCGGCGTAAAAAATCCACCCAGAAACTGATCACCAAGCGGGCCAAACTGCTGCAACAGGTCGCCGAAATCGACCGCCAGATTGAAGCTGCCGGCGGCGATATGCAGGGAATTGCCGGTGTTCGCTTGGGACGAACCCGCCCCCGCAACACCATGACCCTCCCCGATGCCATGCTCAGTGTGATGACCAAGGATACGCCCATGACGGTGAGCGAGATTGCCGCCAAGGTGCAGCAAGCCGGATACCAGAGCACCTCGCGCACCTTTCATACCATCATCTTCCAGACCCTGGCCCGGGAATCCAAGAAATTCAAAAAGGTCGCCCGCGGACAATACGTCCGGCGCTAACCGCTTTGACCCCGGAAACCCTTGCCCCGTGATCCGCTGCCGCAAAAACGGCTTTTGACAGGATCACATGGATCAGGCAAAATTTTCAGCTCACAACACAAGGAAAGGTTTTATATGTACAACAGTCGATTGATCACCACCGCGATTACCGCGGCCCTCAGCGCATTCCTGACCGTCGGATGCAGCAAAGCATCCGATGACCAGGCCGCCCCGTCCGCGGACACCTCCATCCCCACCCTCCCCGCCGACATTACCGATAACCTGCAGGCTCCGGTGAGTGCCAATCCCGACGAAGTGGTTGCCACGGTCAATGGCGAATCGATTACCCGCGGTGAATTGGACAAGGAAATTGCCCAAGTCTTGACCCGGATGGGCAGCCAAATGCCGCCCGAGCGCATTCAGCAAATGCGCGGGCAGGTCGAAAGCCAGATGCTCGACAGCCTGGTTACCCGCAAAGTACTCATCGACAAGGTCGCGGACATGGGCATCGAAGTCACCGACGCCGACATTGAGGAAGCGTTGGACACCCTCAAGTCCTCCGTCCCGCCCGGCATGACCTTTGAGCAGGCTCTGGCCGCCCAGGGTATGACCGAAGCGTCCCTGATGGAAAATCTGGGTACGGAGTTGAAAATCAAAAAACTGATTGATGCCCAGGCGGAAACCATTCCCGAGGCCACCGACGAGGAAATCACCACCTACTACAATGAAAATCAGGAGCAATTCAGCCAGCCCGAAACGGTGAGTGCCAGCCACATTCTGATCTCGGTTGAGCCCGGTGATACCGACGAAATCAAGGCCGAAAAGAAGAGCGAGCTGGAAGCGATTCGTCAACAGATCCTCGACGGCGCGGATTTCGCGGCCATGGCCAAGGAGCACTCCTCCTGCCCCAGTAGTTCCCGCGGCGGCGATCTCGGACAATTTGGTCGGGGCCAGATGGTTCCCGCATTTGAAGAAGCAGCCTTCGCCCAGCCCATTGACGAAGTCGGCGATATCGTGGAAACCCAATTTGGCTATCACCTCATCAAGGTTACAGACCGTTCTGAAGCCGGCAGCATGCCTCTCGATGAGATCAAGGACCGGTTGGGGCAGTACCTGACCAACCAAAAACGTCAGGAAGTGGTTCGCAGCTACATCGATGAATTGATTGAAGCTGCCGACGTCACCTATCCGACAGCCGCCAACTGATTCCGGGGTCAATCCCGAACAACGAAAACGCGCACGCTGTTGAGTGCGCGTTTTTCTTTTCCCCAAGATGCCCCCCCCGGCAAAGCCCGGAGCCGTCCGGACTCGTTTATCCCCGGGCGGGTATCTGCACATTGTGGTTTTGCTCAAAGGCATCGATCGCATCAATGTGCTCAAGGGTCAGGGCAATGTCATCCAGACCATGCAGCAAATGTTTTTTCACCACCGGATCAATTTCAAAGTGAAAAGCCTCTTCTTCGTCCAGATGAAGCACCACCCTTTGTTCGTCCAGGTCAATGGTTGCTTCGACATTCTTGAACCGGGCCACGGCATCGAAGATGGCGTTCACTTCCGCTTCGCCAAGCTCAATGGTCAGCAGCCCGTTTTTCACCGAGTTGTTTCGGAAAATGTCGGCGAACGCGGGAATGGATGACCCGTCCAGTTCCTTGCGAGGTGCCAGAATGACCCGGAACCCGTACTGCATAACCGCCCACACTGCATGCTCGCGGCTGGAGCCGCAGCCAAAGTTATTCTTGGTGACCAGAATGGATGCGCCACTGAATTCCGGCAGGTTGAGTTCAAACTCCGGGTTCGGTGACCCATCCTGCTGATAGCGCCAATCGAAAAACAGGCTCTCGCCGAACCCGGTGCGCTTGATCGATTTCAGAAACTGCTTGGGAATGATGGCATCGGTGTCGACATTGGCGCGATCCAAGGTGGCGATCAGCCCGCGGTGATTGGTAAACGGTTCCATAATTGATTCTCCTCAGGATCAGGGTTAACGAGCCATTTGCTGGTAGGGTTCCCACTCGCGAATGTCCACAAAGTGACCTTCTACTGCGGCAGCGGCGGCCATTTCCGGACTGACCAGATGGGTACGTCCGCCCTTGCCCTGGCGGCCTTCAAAATTCCGGTTCGAGGTTGATGCGGAACGCTCACCGGGGGTCAGCTGGTCGGGATTCATACCGAGGCACATGCTGCATCCGGCCATGCGCCACTCCGCCCCGAACGACTTGAAGATCTCATCGATGCCTTCCGCCTCGGCCTGACGGCGAACCTGCATGGAGCCCGGCACCACGATTACCCGAAGCGAGTCCGCCTTCTTACGGCCCTTGATCAGGCGGGAAATGGTCCGCAGATCTTCCAGCCGGGCATTGGTGCAACTGCCGATAAAAATTGTATCCGGACGAATGTCCGTGATTTTTGTTCCCGGAGTAAGCCCCATGTACTCCAGAGCCTGTTCCACATCCCGCCGGCTGTAGCCCGGCACCGTGGAGGGGTCCGGCACGGTGCCGGAGACATCCGTGACCATCCCCGGACTGGTTCCCCACGTGACCTGGGGGGCAATGTCCGAGGCGTCCAACGTGATTTCCCGGTCAAATTCCGCCCCCTCATCGGTGGGCAGGGACTTCCAGTAGGCAATCGAACGATCCAGCGCCTCGCCCTTGGGTCGGAATGGTTTATCCCCGGAAAGGACATAGTTCAGCGTGGTGTCGTCGGGCGCAATCAATCCGGCCCGGGCCCCACCCTCGATGCTCATATTACAGATGGTCATCCGGCCTTCCATGGACAAGGCCCGGATCGCGGAGCCACAGTACTCAATGACATAACCAGTGCCGCCCGCAGTGCCGATCTTGCCAATCAGCTTCAAAATCATGTCCTTGGCGGTAGCCCCCGGCTTGAGCGAGCCGGTAAACTCCACCTTGAAGGTCTTGGGCCGGGACTGGCGCAGGGTCTGGGTGGCGAGCACATGCTCGACTTCCGAGGTGCCAATACCGAACGCAAGCGTTCCGAACGCCCCATGGGTGGAGGTGTGGGAATCTCCGCACACCATGGTCAGTCCCGGCAGGGTGATGCCCAATTCCGGCCCGATGATGTGGACAATGCCCTGGTGTTCGCTGTCCAGATCGTACAGGGTGACCCCAAAATCCTTGCAATTCTTGCGCAGCGCCTCCACCTGGGCGCGGGAGATCGGGTCCTTGATCTCCGACCGATCATCGGTCGGCACATTGTGATCCATGGTGGAAAAGGTCAATTCAGGATGCCGCAGGGTTCGCCCGGTCAGCCGAAGCCCCTCGAAGGCTTGAGGGCTGGTGACTTCATGCACCAGATGGCGGTCGATATAGAGAATCACCGTGCCGTCATCGAGGGTTTTGACAACATGCTGGTTCCAGATTTTTTCAAACAGGGTTTTCTTCATGGGCTTCCACTTTCTTCATGCAAAACAAGCGCGACAGTATGGAGCATCACAAGCGGTCTGACAAGCCCGGATGGCAGGTCAGCGCTCGAATGACAGCTTCAGGCCCCGGCGCAGGTAGGTCGGGATGTCGATATCCTGGCCATTGATGATCGTCGGCTCTGCCGCACTGAACCGGCCCCGGCCCTCACCGGTCACTTTCTCCAGCGGCAGGTCCGACTGGACCGGGGTCTTGAGACCCACCGCCCCTGCACTTGGTGCGGACTCCCGTCCCTCCTGCGGGGGCTCCAGGTTGTCCAGGTAGTCGGTGACAATTTCGTCCGCTTCGTCGCGGGATATCACCGGATCCCTCCATTGCTCAGCGGTGAGAACGGTAATCGCCAGGCGATCCCGCCAATCGCCATCCACCGAAGCCCCCACAAAAAGGTGAATCCCTTTGGGTGCTTTTGCGGTGATCTCCCCGATCACCCCCTGAACATCGGCCAGGGTCATGTCCGGGCCACCGAGAATGTTGATCATCAGGGAAGCCGCATGCCCCAGCACCGCGCCCTGTTCGAGCCAGGGACTGGACAACAGTGTCCGGATCGCATCCGCAGACCGGGTTTTCCCCTGGCCCGAACCATGACCGAACGAACACAACCCGCCGCTCCGCTCCACCAATTTCCGGACATCGGCAAAGTCGAGATTGATCACTCCGGGACGGCTCAGCAATTTCCACAGGGCATAGATACATGTGGCGACATGGTCATCGGAGATCCGGAAACTGGACTCCAGCCCGGTCTGCGGTTCGAGCAGATCAATCAATTTTTCATTGGGCAGGACAATGACCGCATCGCATTTATCCTGAAGCGTTCGCACCCCGTCTGCGGCGGTGCGGGCACGGCGGTCTCCCTCAAAACCAAACGGCATCGCGGCAAAACACAGGGTCAGGGTTTCCAGTTTGTGCAGGTAGTCTGCAATGACCGGGGCCGCGCCGGTCCCGGTACCTCCGCCCATTCCACAGACCAGAAAGACCAGATCGTAGCCTACAAGAATCGGTTCCAGACGCCCTATCGATTCCTCCGCCGCCATTCGTCCCGCCTCGGTATCGGATCCGGAACTCAAGCGCTGGGTTGTCAGTTCCCCCAGCAACAGGGAGGGGTTGACCGGACAAACCGCCAGACTCTGGGGGTCGGTATCCACCACCGCAACATCCGGCCCTCCGTTGGGCCAGCGGGCGGCCATCCGCCGCACCATGTTACCACCGGCCCCACCGATCCCCAAAACCAGAACCCGGCTGCGCTGGGGCACCTCGGTCTTTCCAAACAGATAGTCCTGATCCACGTTGAGGTTCATGAGGCGGACCTGAATCCAAGCAATCCCTTGATCCAACCCCGGATCCCCGGGGCGCTGGCATGCGACTTGACATCCCTGGCGGCAAAACGCAGTAACCCCAGCGGAGCGGCATAATCCGGCATGTTGATTACCGAAGTGAAACCGCTGACATCGCGGGGGCGGCCCACCCGGCAGGGCAACCCGAATACTTTTTCACCCAACTCTGTGACGCCGGTCAGGTTCGCTCCGCCCCCGGTCAGGATAATGCCGCTGCCCAGGCGATGTAACAGATCCTTCTGTTTGACCTGTCCGCGCACCAACTGGAAAAGTTCCTCCATCCGGGCATGAATAATCGTGTGAAGATCGCCATAGCGCACCACCCGGGCGCTGGAACCGGGATCGTCGGGAATGGGCAGCTTATTCATACGCTGGGGCAGATTCACCACCGCGCTCCCCGCTTCGATCTTGAGTTTTTCCGCAGTGGCCGAGGAGATCCGAAGCCCGCTCGAAATATCGTTGGTCACGTGATCTCCCCCGATCGCCAATGATCCCGCAGTGGCAATGGCATTATCGGCGTAGGCAATGAAATCGGTGGTGCCCCCCCCCAGGTCAATGACCATGCATCCGCTATGCTTGTCCTCGGGGGTCAAGGTTGCGAGGGCGGCGCAAAGGCCACCATAGGCAATATTCACCACCTCCACCGAGGCACTGCGGGCAGCCCGGACCAGGTTGCGCAGTCGGCCAACCAGCCCGTGAATAATCAGCATGTCGACCGAGAGTTTGTAGCCTTCCATGCCCTCGGGGTTGGTAATCCCTTTCTGGTCATCCACATAAAAATGCTGGCAGATACTGTGCAGAATCTGACGCTCATCCGAAAGGCTCAGGTTGCGCGCGGTCTGAATCACATGGTTGATATCCTCCCGGATAATCTCATGATCATCGCTCATAATCGGGATCGAGCCGCGATTGACCAGACTCTGGATGGAACCGCCTGACGCCATCAGATAGACCTCCTTCAAAATCGCGTTCGCGCTTTCTTCGGCATTATCGATGGCAATTTTCACGCAGGAAATCGCGGTGTCCAGATTGATCACCTCGCTCTTGCGAATGCCCCGCGATTCACACTCCCCCACTCCCAGAATCATCAAGTGGTCATCGTCGCGGATTTCCGCGACGACACAGCGGGCTTTGGTGGTGCCCAATTCGAGGGCCACAATGGGGGGATAGTCGCTCATCGCCCCCCCTGGACTGTATGGTCAACATCTACCTGGCTATCCATGAGGGTCACGTTCCGGGAATATTGCTGTCCATGGTCATGTCGAGAAAACTCCGGGGGGCGTGCCCGCTGAGTAGAATGGCCGCCGTTTCCTCCAGCTTGGTCTTGCTTGGGTTCCGCGGAAGCAGGACCCGGAGTTTGGACGCCAAGGTCAGATCCAGGTAATCCGGATGACTGACATCAATATGATCGATCCGCAGAATATCCGCGAGACGGGTTTCCTGGCATAGACTGACCACCGCCAGCGCATCAATCACGGCGGTGTCACGAAGCTGGCTGCCCGGGGTCAGTCCCTTGTCCTGCACGCCGGTGATGAGCGGGAGCAAGTTGCTGTTTCTTGCCGGGCCCAGAACATAGCCATCGAGATCCACGGTCAGGGGAAACTGACGAGGCCCGGCGCCGACTCGGGCCACCGGCTTCCGCTCGGTGATCCGGACCATCAGGGTATGGGGAAGTTGAATCTGCAATTCGGCCCGGCGGATCAGAGGGACCAGTTCAAGTTGATTGCGAATGTCATCGAGATCGAGGGCGAACAGGTTGTCGCCGGGTTGAATACGGCCATACTCGAGAATATGGTCGGCCTGCAACCGTCCGGTGGTCTCCACTTCGACCCGTTCCAGTTGATACCGGTCATTGCCGGTGTACAACCAACTACCGACACCACGTATCCCGGCCCAGGCGACACCGACCACCCCAAACAGCACCAGGGTCATCAAGGTCAAGGCGCCCGCTTTTTGCATCCGCTCGGCCTTGCGGGTGCCCGCCCGCGCGCTGACCATCAGGATATCCTGCGACCGCTGGCTGCGTGAGCGAACATACATGTTCGCGGATTTTCTTCTGACATTCGATTGACTGGTCTTGGCCATTCCTTAGTCCGCCTCCATTTACCGCCTAAACTGTTCCATCAAAAGCAATTACACGATTCGCTGCGCAGGATTCATGTTCCGCGCCGCACCACCGCTCCTCCGGTCTATCCTTACGCAAACCGGATTCGTTTCGCAACGATTGATTTGTCGGCAAGTCAGGTTTCATGCATCGCCACCGCGAAGGCTTCGCTGGCGGCGACCGACCGGTATGAACGCTGACGCGACCGGCTCAGAGATGATTGATCACACTGGCCAGATAGCCCGCGCCAAACCCGTTGTCGATATTGACCACGCTGAGTCCGGATGCGCAGGAATTGAGCATGGCGAGCAAAGCTGCCGCGCCGCCAAAACTCGCCCCGTACCCCACACTGGTGGGAACGGCAATGACCGGGGCCTTGACCAGTCCGGCAACGACACTGGGAAGCGCGCCCTCCATCCCCGCCACCGCGATCACCACACGGGCTTGTCGCAGGCCGTCCAACTCGGCGAGCAAACGGTGAATTCCCGCAACGCCCGCGTCATGAATCGAACGAACCTGGTTGCCGTAAAATTCTGCTGTGACCTTCGCTTCCTCGGCCACCCGCTGATCGGAGGTTCCCGCCGACACAATGGTGATCAAGCCATCAGCCGGTACCGGTGGCACGGGTTGGAGGACCACCGTCCGGGCCATGGGGTTGTGCTCGGCGTCCGGGAACACGGTCAACAGGCGCCGGGCCTTGGCTCCACTCACCCGGGTAACCAGCACGTTATGGCCGCCGGTCAGCAAACTCTCGGTGATCTCCTGAATCTGCGCTACGGTTTTGCTCTGGCCGTAGATCACTTCTGAGGCGCCATTTCGCTCAAGACGGTCATGGTCAACCCGGGAGTGCCCGAGGTCGGCATACTGCCCGGCCCGAATCTGCCGCTCTGCCTCCGGCAGATCCAGCTCGCCGCGGCGAACCGCCTCCAAAATTGTTCCCAACCTGCTCATCCTACGACTCGATTCGTTTCTGCACCTCAGACAAAGACAGATGATGATCCCGGGCAAGGCGACGAAGATCTTCATACTCGACCTTGCTGCGGATTGTTTCCCCTCGCCACGTTGCGGTTTTGACCCGCACCGTTCCCAAGGGAGTTGCGCGCTCGGTCGATATCCGCTCGAGCAGGCTCCGCTCCCATTCGCGCCAGCGGATCCCCAGGGTCGTGCTGTGCCTGAAGATCAGATCGGTCATCTCCGCCAGCTGATCCGGACGGATGAGCACACTCAGCACACAGCCCAAACGCCCCTTCTTGAACGTTGCCGGCACCTGCCAGACATCCAGCGCACCGGAAGACATCAGCAATTCAACCAGATACCCGATCAATTCCGGCGAGAGATCGTCGAGATTGGTGGCCAATTCAATCACCCGGTCACAGTCAGTGCTCCTGGAGGACGGCCCCGACTCCAACAGGGTCACATGAAGGGCATTGGCTATCCGGGGATCTTCCCTGGCCCCGAGGCCAACCCCACTCGCCACCGTTCGGCCCTCCACCACAGACCCGAAACTGCACTGCTTCCCTACCAACAGCGCGGCACCGGTCGGGGTTGTGGCCTCACCGGTAGTGCCTCCCATCCGAACCGGAAGCGATTCGACCAGGCGGGCAGTGGCTGGTGCAGGCACCGGCATCTTCCCATGGGCACAGGTCACGGTCCCGCTGCCCAGTTCAAGGGTGGAGGCCGCCAGGCGATCCACCCCCAGCCAGTGCCAGCAGATGGCGGCCCCGACAATGTCCAACAACGAATCGAGCGCTCCCACTTCGTGAAAATGTACCTTGTCGGCAGCAATGCCGTGTACCCGGCCCTCCGCCTCGGCAAGACAGCGGAAAACCGCAATCGCATCCCGGCGTACCGCAGGCGCGAGGGACGAGTTCTCGATCAGCTCGCGAATCGTGGCGAATGTCCGGTGATGATGGGATTCTTCAAACCGCACCTCACACCGCAGCCCATGGATGCCCTGCCGATCAGCCGGTTCAAACGAGAGGGTCCAGTTTTCCAGGCCCAGCTTCGCCAGCTCTGCACGCAGCCGATCAGGATCGATACCCAGGCCAACCATCGCGGCAAGATTCATGTCACCGCTGATCCCGGCCGGACAGTTATAATAGAGGGTACGCATGTCAGTGGCCCTCTCGGTGGTTCAGCCTGGTGTTCAATGGTCGGTTCCGGTTCATGGAGTCAGAGTATCGGCTCACCGGGGGCATGCAAATCAAAAGCGGAGTTGCGTACGGGATGCGATCAGCCTGCGGTTGACATGGCGTTCGGGATCGGCACACTGGTGGCATGGAGGATCGCGAGGAAGTCGCCCGGGCACTCGCCCGGCTTGAACAATGGTTTACCGAAGCGCCCGGGTTGGTCATCGCCTACTCCGGGGGCGTGGACAGTGCACTGGTCGCCTTTCTGGCCATGCATTTCCTGGGTCAGGACCGAACCCTTGCGGTCATTTCTGCATCTCCCAGTTTGTCGATGCCGGAACTGGATCACGCCCGGGCCTTTGCCCGGACCCACGGGATTCCCCTGAAGGTGATTGTCACCCGGGAGATGGAGGACCCCAACTACACCAGCAATCCGGCCAACCGTTGCTACTTCTGCAAAACCACCCTGTACCAGGCACTGCATGCCGTGCGATCCGAACATCCCGATTGGTGGGTCGCCAATGGCCAGAACACCGATGATCTTGGTGACTACCGCCCGGGACTTCTGGCTGCCCAGGAGCAGGCGATCCGCGCCCCGCTCGGGGAGTGCGGCATCAACAAAGCCATGGTACGGGCGCTGGCCGGACGGTTTGCGTTGGATTGCTGGAACAAACCCGCCAGTCCCTGTCTGGCCTCCCGCGTCCCCTACGGGCAAACCGTCACCAGGGAGAAACTCCGCCAGATCGAGGCGGCGGAATCCATCCTGGTCGCGGCTGGATTCCCGGTTTGCCGGGTACGGCACCTGGGGGAAACGGCCCGGTTGGAAGTGCCCCCGGACGCGCTGGATACCCTGCGCAACATGGAGGGGCAAGTCAGAGATCGCTTGATCGCGCTTGGGTTTTCCCGCGTGGAGATTGATCCGGAAGGCTTTGTGTCCGGGAAACTCAACCGGGCCCTCCAGGACTTGGATTCAACACCGGCCTGAGGATCCCGACGGCTTTTCCAGGCGGGGAAAGATGGAAATGCGCAGCAGGGTTGAACCGAAGGGCACCAGGGTCAAGGGCTGTAGGGTCAGGCCGGCCTTTTGCCTGGCCTTGGCCCCTGGCAGGGCGGGCATGAACCGATAATCGCCTTTGTGCAGATGATCCCTGCCACCCCAGTGGACCTTGAGGGTCTTTTTCTCGATCAGTTTCCATCCGGGGATGATACGGCCAGGAAGCGAGAGGGTGATCGGCGGCTTCTCTGGATCCCAGGGATTTCCGGTCAGGGGATGCTCCTGCACCTCGATCTTCGCCAGAGGATCCACGCCGACATTCCACCGACCGATTGGCCTCAAGTTCCAGGCCGGAAAATTATCGGAAGCATGGGGGTCCCGCTGATCGCGTCGACGGCTGCCCTTGACCGGAAGGGCAAACACCAGCGGGCCGCGCTCGATGGCAAGCCCCTCCTCCGGCCATGCGCTGGTTTGCACCGCCATCGGCAGGGTGAGTACCACCTGATCGCCGGAAGCAAAGGTCCGCTGAATCCGCACGAAGGTTCCAGGTTTGCAGGTCCGCTTCAGCGGTTTTCCATTCACCGTGATGGTCGCATGACGACACCAGCCGGGAATCCGGACCGAAAACCGGAAGGCAACGGGCTGGCGACACTGAAAGTCAAACGCGATGGTCTCACGAAATGGGTAATCCGTTTGCTGGTGCACCGTCACCGGAACCCGCTCCGGCCCCGCCTTCCATTGTACGCGGCCGGGCCCATAGAGGGCGGCAACCAGTCCACCCTCGCGGTCGGTCATCCACATCCGGGAAATATAATTGGGGAAAATTCGATTCACATTCCCCGGACAGCATTCGGTTCCGGGCCGGGGCCGGTAGCTGACATGCATACTACCGGTACCATGAGGGTGATGATTGGAGGATCGATCCGCCACCACCTGGTTGGGACTGGAAAAATACTGAAGCGCCGTGAAGTCTTTGGTGATCGCTCCCGGGGCGGCATTGAACACCGCCCGCTCTATCCGATCCGCATACGCCGCCTCCCCGGTGATCATCAGGAGGTAACCGAGGGTCCAGGTATAGTCAGCAATATTGCAGATCTCGTACCCGGCGGTTGAATAGATACCCCGCAGATGTTCAGTGGAACTGGGGACACCACTGACCAGTTCATGATCGCGGGCCAGCTTGGCCAGAGCCTTGCGACTGGCCTTGAGCAACCTCCGGTCTCCCGTCGCCCCATACAGCAGGGCCGCCAACTTGGCGTGTTCATTATAGTTCACCCCGTGATCGCGGGGTGACTGATCAGACAGCATCCGGTCGACCGTGGTATCATGCTCAGGATACCGCGCTTGATACGCCCCATACTGCTGCAATGCCAGATCCAGCAGCTTGGCATCGCCAGTCTCATGATACAGCCAGACCATGATTTCCACATTCAGCACATTCCGGCCCAGGCTGTAGTCTCCCGCCCCCGATACATAATGTCGGCGCAGCTTGTTCAGGATCGACTTGCGCCCTGTGGCGCTGTACTCGGCCATCAGCGCGCGAAACAGAACCGTATGGGGCCAGCGGTTACAATGAAAGTACCGGTCCCCCTGGGCTTCGCGCAGACTGGACGGTCCGAGGTACCCATCCCGTCCCGGGTGCGAAAGCACCCAGTCGGTTTGTCGGCGTCCCTTCGCCAGCAAGGTCCGGTCCCCCAACAGATGTCCGCAGCGGATCATGCCATCAACCCAGTAAGCAACCTGTTCATAGGGCCACCAGCTTTTGCTGTCGTGCCCTTTCGCCTTGATCCGGTTCGATCGCCACCCCGCAGTATTGAAAGGAAAGCCCGCCACTTCAAGGTGTCCGGTCAAGCCATCCCGCTGCCCTTCAAGCATCCGCGCCAGCCAACCGGTGGGCGCCACCCGGGCAAGGGGGCATTCGTGAAAGGTTCGGTAGTCGGTACCCATAGCCGGTCGCCTCGATGGAAAATCAGCCGGTGCCAATCAGGCCAGGGTCGGCTCGGAAACCGGCCGGGACAAATAGAACTCGGGCTCGTAAGGGGTCAGGCTCTCAAATCCATCCTCGGTCACCACCACCGTGTGCTCGAACTGCGCAGAGAGCGATCCATCCCGGGTTACCGCAGTCCAGCCATCATCGAGGATTTTGGTGTCGGCTCGGCCCAGGTTGATCATGGGTTCAATGGTAAACACAATGCCCGGAATCAACTTCAGCCCGCTATGGCGGCGGCCGAAGTGCGTGACCTGGGGGGGCTCATGGAATTCAATGCCGGTCCCATGGCCGACAAAATCCCGCACCACCGAACAGTGCTGAGCCTCCGCATAAGACTGAATGGCCCAACCGATATCGCCGAGCGTAGCCCCGGGTTTCACCGCCCACATTCCCCGGCGAAGACATTCGCGGGTAATCTCAACCAACCGCACCGCTTCCTCCGAGGCACGGCCAATCAGGAAGGTTTTGCTGGCGTCGGCATAATAGCCATCGACGATCGGAGTAACATCGACATTGACCAGATCGCCATCCTGCAAAATGCGGTCACCGGGAATGCCATGGCACACGACTTCATTGATCGAGATACAACTGTGCTTGGGATAGCCACGATAATTCAGACAGGCCGAGATCGCCCCCTTGGAAGCAGTATAGTCGGCAATCGCCTGATCCACCTCCCCGGTCATCCGGCCCGGTTGCATCATCGATTCCGCAAGGGCAAGCAGCTCCAGAACCAGCTCACCGGCCTTGCGAACGCCCTCGATTTCCTCCGGAGATTTGATCCGTACCCCGTGGCGGCGATAGTACTGGCGGGCCTGCTGTTGTGTCTGGGGGGGGGGCGATTGTTTCATCAGGGCTTGGACTCCAACATAGCGGGTTTTTGACGGACAGAGGCCTCGCGAAGCAGGGTTTCCGTCTCGTCCCATCCGAGGCAGGCATCGGTGATCGATTGCCCATACCGCAGGTCTGCGGCGGGGGCAAAGGGCTGGTTGCCTGAGGCAAGAAAACTTTCCAGCATCGCCCCGAGAATCCCCGGAGCGCCCTCGGCCCGCTGGGCAAGGATCGCCTTCCAGACCTCGATCTGGCGGTGAGGATCCTTGTTGGAGTTGGCATGACTGCAATCCACCATGACCCTCGGGGGGAGGTCGTGCCGGGTGAGCAAGGCCACGGCCTCGGCGACTTGGCGCGCCTCATAATTGGGCCCTTGAATCCCCCCGCGAAGGACCAGATGACAATCCGGATTTCCGGTGGTCTTGACCACGCTGGTCATGCCGGCCTGATCGATGCCGAGAAAACTGTGCGGGTGGCGGGCCGAAACCATCGCATCCACCGCCGTCTGCACCCGCCCGTCGGTGCCATTCTTGAATCCCACCGGCATGGACAGGCCGCTGGTCATTTCCCGGTGGGTCTGCGACTCGGTGGTTCGCGCCCCGATGGCCGCCCAGGTCACCAGGTCACCAATGTACTGAGGAACAATGGGGTCCAGAAACTCGGTGGCAATCGGCAATCCGAGCCGGGTAATCGCCACCATCAACTCGCGGGCCTGACGCAATCCCTTTTCCATGTCACAGGAATCATCGAGATCGGGATCATTGATCAACCCCTTCCAACCAATCGTGGTTCGGGGTTTTTCAAAATAAACCCGCATGACCACCAGCAGCTCCGGTCCCAGGGTTTTGCACAACGTTGCCAGCCGGGTGGCATACTCCAACGCCGCCGCCGGGTCGTGAATCGAACAGGGACCCACGATGGCCAGAAAACGGGGATCGGCCCCCCGGATCAACTGTTCAACCGCCAACCGGCCTTCCCGGACCACATGGGCAACCTCGGACGGCAACGGGATCTCCTGCTTCAACCGCTCCGGAGAAATCAGGCGGACCGCATCAACCACCCGGATATTTTCAAGATGTTGCTGGGTTACCATTGTATGTGATTTCGATCATGAAAGGATGTTGATGTCTGCAAATTGAGTCGGGGAGGATAACCGCAGCCAGCCGCCAAAAGCAACCCCATTCACAGGCTGCGATTCCGATCCCTGATCCTTAGCAACCTCGTTTGACCTTCACCACATGGGGGAAGCTGAATCAATCGTATCACAGGCTCGCATAGCTCGCCCCTCCAAATGGTTGTGGAGGGCGGAGCTATGCGACGCCGAAGTGTCGCCAAGGATTAAGATGAATCTGTCTATCCCCTTATTCACCACATGGGTGAAGCTGAATTAATCGTATCACAGGCTCGCATAGCTCGCCCCTCCAAATGGTTGTGGAGGGCGGAGCTATGCGACGCCGAAGTGTCGCCAAGGATGAAGATGCCGCCCGGCAACATCTCAATTGCTTTTGACGTAGTCTGCGGGAACGTGGTATCCAGAGAGTCCCGGTCAGGCAGTACCGGGAGGACTGTTGACCTATGGCTAAAGTCGTTCTCGACCATGTATACAAGATTTACCCTGGGGGGATTGTCGCGGTTCATGACGCGAGCCTGGAGATTGAGGACCGGGAGTTTGTGGTCCTGGTCGGCCCGTCGGGATGCGGCAAATCCACCACCCTGCGGATGATTGCCGGCTTGGAGGAGATCACCCAGGGCTCCATCACGATCGACGGGCGCAAGGTCAACGACGTCCCCCCCAAGGACCGCGATATCGCCATGGTATTCCAGAACTATGCGCTGTATCCCCATATGTCGGTGTACAAAAACATGGCATTTGGCCTGAAGTTGCGCCGGTTTCCCAAGGACGAAATTGATGCCCGGGTTCGGGAGGCGGCGGAAATTCTTGGTATTCAGGAGCTGCTCAACCGCAAACCCAAGGAGCTTTCGGGGGGCCAGCGCCAGCGGGTGGCGGTGGGTCGGGCCATTGTCCGCAAGCCCAAGGCGTTCCTGTTTGACGAACCCCTCTCCAATCTCGACGCAAAAATGCGGGTCCAGATGCGGATGGAAATCAGCAAGCTGCATACCCGGCTGTCTTCCACGATGATCTATGTGACCCATGACCAGGTCGAAGCGATGACCATGGGTGACCGCATTGTGGTGATGAAGGATGGCTTCATCCAGCAGGTGGCGGAGCCGCTTGAACTGTACGACCGCCCCGCCAACCAGTTTGTCGCGGGCTTTATTGGATCCCCGCCGATGAACTTCTTCCATGGCAAACTCGAAACTGCGCAGGGGGGACTGTGGTTCCGGGAACCCCAGTTCACGGTGCGGCTCGAGGACAGCATGGCGGCAAAACTGTCGTCGTGGGTCGGCAAGGACATTGTCTTTGGGATTCGGCCCGAAGACATCGCGGATGCCCTTTATGTGTCCAACCCCGACCCCGCTCATACCCTCAAGGCCAAGGTGGAAGTGATCGAACCGATGGGTGCGGAGGTCTTCATTTATTGCACGACCGGGGCCCACACCTTTGTCGCCCGGATGAGCACCACCGAGCAGGCGGAGGTCAACCAGGAGCTGTCGCTGGTTCTGACCATGAAGAAGGCGCATCTCTTCCATCCGGAAACCGGGGCCACCCTCGCCTGACCCATTACCCTGAGTTGCTTATGGATGCCTCCTCGTTTCCCTGGTTCACCATGATCTGGCAGACCCTTCTGGTCAGTGCGGTGAGTTTTGTCCTGATCGTCCTGATCACCAGTTTTGTCCGCTACCGCTTGTTGACCGACACCGAGCTGGCCAAATCCGATCCGAATGCGACCTGGGCCGACCGGTTCCGGATCCGCCTGCTGGCCTGGATCGGGCTGCACAAGAAAGGAAGCTTTCTGGCCTCGATATTGCGGCCATCGCGCCCCCTGACCCGGGAGGAGGCCGATCGTGTGGAGTCGGTTCTGCTCGGAGAATTGCGTCCCGAGGATGAACAACTGGCTGATGGCACCGAGCGGTGGGGGCTGCTCTGGAAAATCGATTATGCGGAAACCCGGCGGGTGGGTGAACGGATCCTCAGGGATCTTGGGGAGGCGCTGCCCGGAGTGCCGGTCTCGCTTGCCTTCGCCCGGTATCCCCAGGAGTCCACCACCCCCGAAGAACTGTTCCGGGTCCTGGAGCAGGCTACAGCAGCCACGGCGGATCACTCGATCCTCACCTATGTCGGTGAACCACCCCCACCGGCAACCGCTCATCCGCCGGAGAGCCAGGGCGATCTCGATCCGGTGACCGGCTTGCTTCCGTATGATCGGGCCGAGCGCTTCCTTCAAAAATTTCTCGCGACCCAGCGGCGCAAGGACTTTCCGGTCAGCTTCATTCTGCTCTCGATCGATCGGATGGCCGATCTCCAGCAGCGCCATGGCGAGGAGGCCCTTCTCCAGGTCTTGAAGGAATTGTCCGGGTTGATGCTCGCAGAAATCCGGGAGAGCGATCCGATTACCCGGTGGGGAACGGATGGCTTTATGATCGCGGCATCGACCCAACCGGCAGGCGCGATGACCCTGGCCCGGCGGATAGTCGGGCTGGCCGAACATCACCAGTTTCTACCCGACAGCCGCCGCCTGAGATTGCACTTGTCCGCCGGTGTGACCGGATATCCGGAAGTCAGCGGCGCTGCCGCGGTGTATCTGAATGCGGTGGAGGATGCCCTGTATACCGCGCGAGACCGGGGGGGGCGCCAGGTTGTCCGCTATGAACCGTCCATGCTTCGCCAGGAAACACAGGACAAGCCCACGGATGTGTTTTAATGCTCCGGCTCGGGGTCAATATCGATCATGTGGCGACCCTTCGCGAGGCGCGCAAGACCACCTATCCCGATCCGCTTGACGCCGCGCGTTTATGCCGGGATGCCGGGGCCCATGGATTGACCGTGCATCTCCGCGAAGACCGGCGCCACATTCAGGATGACGATGTGCGGCGGCTCAAACAGGCGGACATACTCCCCCTCAACCTTGAAATGGGGAACCACCCCGAGATCGTGGATTTCGCGGTGCAGCTTCGTCCCGACGAGGTGTGTCTGGTTCCGGAAAAACGGGCGGAGCTAACCACCGAGGGCGGCTTGGATGTCGCGGGTCAGAAGGCCGGACTGCAAGCGACACTGACCCGCATGCAGCACGCGGGTATTGTGGTCAGCCTGTTTATCGATCCCGACCCGGCCCAGATTGAAGCGGCCTCCGAACTGGGCGCCCCTTATATCGAACTGCACACCGGATCCTATTGCGATAGTTTCGGCGTGGCTGCCGATCATGAACTGGACCGCCTGAAACGGGGGGCCGAACTGGCTCACCGGCTCGGACTCAAGGTCAATGCAGGTCACGGCATACATCTCGGCAATCTACCGGGCATACTGCAGATTCCCCATCTCGATACCCTGAACATCGGGCACAGTTTGGTCGCCCGGGCGGTCCTGGTTGGCATGAGGGCCGCGGTCGAGGAAATGTTGCAAGCCATGGCGGGTCCCTGACCATGAAGCTGGTCACCGCAGAACAAATGCGGGAACTGGACCGCCGCACCATCGAGGAAACCGAGGTCACCGGTGAGGTACTGATGGAACGGGCGGGATTTGTTCTCGCCGGCATGATACGCCGGTTGGCTGATGCCAGCAGTCTCGCCTCCCCCATCGTCCACTTCATTGCCGGTCGGGGCAACAATGGCGGTGACGCCTTCGTGGCCGCGCGGGTGCTTCATGACATGCAGTATTCGGTCTATGTATGGATCGCCGCGTTTGCCAACCAGATTCATGGCGACGCCCTCCTCCACTTCAGCCGGATGAAACAGAAGGGTATCACCATCGACGAACTGCCGACCCTCGAGGATTGGCAGGATGCCGCACGCCAGCCCCTGTATGCCGACATCATTGTCGACGGCATTCTCGGCACCGGATTGAAAGGACCCGCCCGGGGACCGGCCACCGGAGCAATCCATTACATCAACCAGCAGAGACGGGAGTCCCTGTGTGTGGCCATCGATATTCCTTCCGGCCTGAATGCAGATACCGGAACGGTCGAAGGGGAGGCGGTGTATGCCGACCTAACCGTCACCATGGGACTGCCCAAGGTGGGGTTTGTCACCGCGACCGGGATGGACCATATCGGGTCCATCGATGTCGCGGACATCGGGATTCCCCGGGAGCTGGTCGACGAAGTCGAACCGCCGGAAGCCATCGAGCTTATCGATATCAGCGATTTGCGCGGGCTGGCACCCCGGCGAACCTGTCGCAGTCACAAGGGAACCTATGGGCATACCCTGCTGATCGGGGGCAGCCGCCGCTATTGTGGAGCCCCGATCCTCGCCGGTGAGGCCGCGTTGCGGGTGGGGTCCGGCCTGGTCACCCTTGCGGTACCGGCCAGCCTGCATGCCCTCGCGGCATCTCACATCCCCGAATTCATGGTGATTGCCGCCCCGGAAAAGCCGGACGGCACCCTCAGTCGGGCGTTGGCCGCCCAACTGATACCGGAGCTGGAGCGATATTCAGCGATCGTCATCGGGCCCGGCCTGGTTCCCGATGATGACCTGCACGCATTGGTGGAGCTCTTGTTGGAGCATGCAACCTGCCCGATGGTGCTGGATGCCGGGGCCCTCGATATTCTCCACGGAAACCTGCCAAGGCTGGCCGGGGCGCGAACCCCGCTGGTGATCACCCCTCATTCCGGCGAGATGGGCCGTTTGCTCGGCCTCTCCGCCGAGCAGGTCGAAGCAGACCGGATCAAGGCTGTCACGACGGCCTGTGCGCTCGGAAATTGCGTCACCCTGCTCAAGGGGGCAGGCACCCTGATTGCATCGCCAAAAGACCCCATCCTCCGCATCAACCTGACCGGGAACCCCGGGATGGCAACCGCGGGCGCAGGGGATGTGCTCAGCGGGATCATCGCCGGGCTGATCAGTCAGGGATGTACCCCTCAGGATGCCGCCATGGCCGGGGTCTATTTTCACGGCATGGCCGGAGATTTCGCGGCCCGCCGCCTCTGCCAGATGTCCGTCATCGCCTCCGACCTCCTCGACGACCTACCGTTTGCATTGCGGGAATGGTCGCTTCGATAGGAACGACTTACCCTCCCCGCGAATACCCAACCTCAATCGTAATGCTGTTCGTACTCGTAATCACGGATGAGGTACCCCGGATGAACAGGATAGGAAGAACGGTTACGTCTGCCCCCATTCCACGTCGCCATAGCCGTACGGCGGTTCGCCGGGCCTGCCCGTGACAGACCGACCGGCCACAGATTAACTTAAACGGCTCTAAAGTGCGTCACATCTGCAACACGCCGACACGATGCTTTTTCGTCCAGACGAGGCTGTGGGGCGCGAGTCATCGAACGTCCCTACAAGCCGATGGTTAGCGGCCTTTGCTTTCCACAAGGTCGCCTTCGACATATTGATGAATCATTCCCGAAATCAACGTTTGGTAGGGGATCCCCTATTCCATCGCCTTCTTCTGAATTCCCTTCAGGTCGTGATCGTACAAACGGATCGTCACCCGTCGATTCTTTCGAAACGTATTCGTGGCCGTGGACTTGACCCGGGCAAGCTCCGCCTTGGTTGGTTTGGTCAACTTCATACCGCCCCGGTCATACGCCTCCAGGATCTCTTTCTCTTCACGGTCAACCTTCATCTGCTTTTTCCTCCGCTTGGAATGCCTTCGTCGCCTTCCGGCTTGGTATGATGGTCTTCAGAAAAATGCGATTATTCTCCACGACATGCGGCACAAGGTAGATGTAGCCATCCACGTTTACGAAATAGACCTTCTGGCCCGGATAGTCATCCTGATTCGGATGATCCGCCATCCTCCAGAGATCGCCTTCGGATAAATGAAACACAATCTGCTCGAAGGAGATGCTCCGCTCTCGCTTCAGTCGCTGAGACGAAGGCTGGCGGCTAACGTGAAGACTGTGGGGCGCGAGTCAACGAGCGTCCCTGCAAGCCTATGGTTGGCCATGTCCTTTCATCCCTTGGCAGGTACGGCATGCAATTGCAATCCAAGGGCATCGATCACCCGCAAGACAGTGTCGAATCCCGGGCTTCGCTCGCCGGAAAGCGCCTTGTAAAGGCTTTCACGAGATAAACCGGCATCCCGCGCAACCTGGGTCATGCCTTTTGCCTTGGCAATATCACCAAGAGCCTTGGCGATGAAAGCCGCATTGCCACCCGCTTCTTCCATGCAAGCCTCTAGGTACGCGGCCATGTCCTCAGGGGTGCGAAGATGTTCAGCAACATCGTAAACTGTCGTCTTTGTTTTCTTCATCATGTTGTCCCTCATAGGTGCCGGGCCAGTTGAATGGCCCGTTCAATGTCCTTGGCCTGACTCTTTTTGTCGCCTCCAGCCAGCAGGACAATAAGTTCGCGCCCGAAACGCTTGAAATAGACGCGATACCCAGGCCCATAGTCGATCCGAAGCTCCGAGACACCCTGTCCAACCGGCTTCACATCACCGGCTAATCCGGCCGCCAACCGCTCAATTCTGACAAGCACACGGGCTCGGCCCTGGACGTCGCGCAAAGCGTCAAGCCATCGCGCAAACTCGTCCGTCTTCCGTATATGTATCACAAGGATACCGTAGCCCACAGGCTACACTCAGTCAAGGCCGATTTCCGGGCCGGCGTGGAAGAGAACGTCGAGCTTCAGGCTGAGGTGTCCTCCGGGGCAACGATAGCCTAGAGGCTCTGGTTGGCTCTTTCCCTGTCTCTTCTTTCATTAGTACGAATGTCCTCTTCAATCTCCTCTTTTGTTCGGTAGTCGCCGGGATAGGATGTGAAGATGGGTAGCACAGGCAATTTCAGGTATTCCATACGCAATTCGTTCTCAGCTCGATTCGCGAAATATGAAATATCAACGAGCCGACTGTCGTGAGCATCGTTGTCAACGGTCATGACATAGCCAAATGGGGGAAATGTAATCTCGCTGAATGCATCCATTCCGAGATTTTCAAAGCGTTCATTAGTACAGAACCGAATCGCTGTTCCTGACTGTCGCTGTATGGCCGAAACCGAGTAGAACGCATAGACGGAATACTTGCGCGAAAGGTATTTACGCTTAGGGAGGTAGACAAATTCAACCAGGTCCATATTGGCATTCCGCCACCCAATGCCATTTACACTCAGGAACATCGACACAATCTGCTTGAGAACGCGGAGAGGGAATATGTGAAAGGGCATGTCAATGAATGGGTTGCTAGCTGTTCTGTGAAGCACTTCCATCCCTTGCATGCACCAGCTGACATAAGGCGCACCATATTCTCTACCCGTAAAAGAGTTACAATCAGAGCAAAGAGTGTAACGGCCGATTCCGCCTTGTTGTTGCTTGCCCTTGAACGGTTGATCAAAACCCTTCGTCAGCAGTTTCACGATGTCATCGTAGAGGATCGTGTGATTATTGAAAGCCGCTTGGGGTGGTATGTGCTCGTAAGTGAGCTGTCGATATCGTCCGCATAGGTGGCAATTGCCATGAATTGGCGTCTTCGACTTCATCGTGCGGTTAATATGGCGAACGCCCGGCCTTAGAGGCGCAGACCGCGCAGCGGTACAGCGGCCCCTGCAGGGACATGTTCGAAGAATCATATGCTATGTCGTTCAATTATCCCACAAATTATGCTGGCAGCCACACACCTGAATACGCATGTTCCAGCCATTACAATCATGCCTGCGAGCGCGACAGTGGCTGTTTTTTGTTCTGAGTCAGATGTCACTCTAAATATAGGCGAGCCGCTCATTCCTGTTGGGGAAAGTTTTTCTCGAAAATGCGTAAATTCAAGAAGATTGTGGTCATCTAGGCCGCGGTACGTGACATTTATTGCCTCTGGTGCAACTGCGAGTTGTTTGCCGCCGTAGTTAATTCGACTTCCCTCATGGGGATAGCCACATGCGTAAAATGTTGACCGTGATCCAGGTGACAAGTCCCGTGCGTTAACAAAACAATGTGTACTTAAGGCTGGTATCATGTCTAGGTCAGTACTATGTCGAACGTGCATGGCAAGAAAATCGTGAATGAACGTGTCCGGATTATCGGATGTTGTTCCGGTAATTGTCTGTGACATTGTTGCGAACTCTCTCGATCGCAAGGAAAGCAGTATCCGAAGGTTCTTGACCGTTTCATTCTTTTGTTTGTCCAGGTTATGACGGGCAGTGACCATCCAAATACTCCTGCGACATCTGAGTGCAAATGCAGTGCCACCTAGCCAGAATTCATAATCGGGAATCGCGGGGTCGGTGAAGAACAACAGGCGCGTGATACTCACCAATTGTGCGATGGCGTGGACCCTCGGTGCGTTGGATGTTGGTATGCGAGGCGGCTGCATTGGTGAGTTGTTTCGTAACGGGTAATGGTCAAGTAGACCGCGTGGCATTTATGACTAGCGCAGCTCCGGAAATAGATGTGAGACCTATCATTATTGGAGCTGTTGATGAACTACCATCGGAAATGGCGCCAAAAACTAGCCAAGGCTGTGCAACGATGCCAAGCCCGATCGCATGAGCAAGCGACAGGATGCAACCGATAAGAGCAAACGACAGGAATATGTAGCCAAGCCACAGCTGTATTTTCAAATGCGTCGACATGTGAATCACTCCTTCCGAGATTGCGAACGGCTGCCCTCACCGGCCGCGAGAAGCGTCGGCGCTTCTCGCGGTACGGTTCAGGGCCTGGTTGGCTTCTCTTCTTTGTTCCAGATTGCCCAGATTTCTGCCGAAACGTTCGTGTAGTGTTCTTTCGGCCCCACCGATGCAGGGTCAAACCACTTAGTGAATTCCTCGTAAACGACATTAAGCACGTCTTGTTCACTCTTGCACGTTCGGAGGCGTGGAAGAATCGTTCCGACCTCCGGCTCGTATTCATCGGTATTGGTCTCGAAGTTGATCCCCATCGGATCATTTCGGAAGAGAGCGGCACTGATGTTTTCGAATAACGCGCCATACTGGCTTTTGAGTTCTTCCCTATGAGCTTTGTTCCTCTTGTGTTGCTCGACAATCTCGGGAGGAAATTCCGATGGGTCTTCATCTGTCTTCATAGTGCACCCATCAACGAGCAACAAGGTCATGATGCCTGTGATTAACGCTCTTGTTCCGCGATTCATGTGTGAAGCCAACTATTTTATTCCCGGACAGCCTGTCGCTTATAGCGGTGGGTACCCGAGGCACAGGGTTGAATGGCGCTTTGCGACAGCGGTCTGGGGTACCCTGTAGCCATCTCGAGCTCTGTGCGCCGTTGCATAGCATCAGGTTGGCGGGATTCGGAATACAAAGCCAGCCAAACCTCGCACAATCAAGAATTGGGTGGGGTATGGACGCAGGGGTCGCGTCAATGGCCGCCTTGCGGCCGTGATGGTTTCGGCCAAGCCGCATCCAAACGGGGCACAAGGCAGGAAGCGGGGCGGAGGAAGGGGCGGTGGATGATGGGCAACCACACCTCAGAACTCCCGACCTCCAGAACCTCAGAACTCCAGAACGCTTCTCCCAGGTCGTGTCAGCGGAGCGAGCGGGAGTGTGAAGTGCATGACAAGGTTCTGGCTCGTTCCCTCAAATCGCTCAGGAAACCCTGAACCGTCAAAACGGTTCCAGCACCCAGCGTTTATTGAACCAGAAATACTGGTCGGGCTGGCTTCGGATGGCTTGATCGAGCCGGTGCATGACTTCGCGGGTCATTCGTTCAATGTCCTGGTCTTTGTCGAGCGATTCATCGGGCCAGATCGGTTCAAGGGTTTTCCAGCGGTGCCGGACCCAGCCGTCGCGGGTGGTGATGGCCACCACAATCGGGACCTTGGCGTGACGGGCAAACAACCCCATGCCTCCAGCCACCCAGGCCTTGCCTCCAAGAAAATCCACCTGCAACGCACCGTCCGGCGATTTTGCCCGCAGATCGGGAAGAATGGCCAGCGCCTCCCCTTTCTTCAATCGCCGCACCACACTGGCCAGGGCCCGGCTGTTCCGCTCCACCACCCCCATGCCGCAAGCACTCCGCAATTCGTTGAGATAGGCGTCGATCAGCGGGTTCCGCTGTCTCCGCATCATCGCAAACAACCGCCCACCCAGCAGGGAAAACACGACTCCGGCTAGATCCCAGTTGCCCATATGACCCACTGCGAGAATGAACCCCTGATTCTGTTTCGACCATGCCAACAGTGGCGCCGCCGTCTCAGCATCAAACCAACGCCCGATTTCCGCCCGGGTCAGGCGGGACGAGCGGATCAAATCAATGATATTGAAGATCAGGTTGCGCCAGGCCCGCCAGGCGATTCCCCGGACCTCGGCCTCGCTGACCGTGTCACCCAGCACCTGCCGGATCCGGCGGTGTACTTCCCGACGCCGCTTCCCGGCCAGCCCATAGCCAATTACTGCCAGCAGCCATCCCAGACCCAAAGCCACCCGGAGCGGCAGGGCGCACATGACCCAGGCAACCCCGCGCAAAGCCCGATACTCCATTCGATGTTTTCGTGAAACCATCACCCTGCGAACTGTAGCGACCCCATCCCCGCCCGTCACAAACAAAAAGTCCATGCGGATGCTTCGATTTCGGTTTGTTCCCTTGCCGGACTGGCTTATAGTTTGCCAGCGTTGACGGAGGTCACATGCAGCACAACCGAGATGGATACGAGGACGCGTTGGCTTGATTGGGATACTGACTTTACTGCTGGTGGGTGGTTTTCTGACCCCGTTGTTTTACAGGCGATGGGGAGACCGCACCGCCTCGAGGCTCGCCCTCCTGCCTGCCCTGTCTTTTTTGCTGCTGGTCGGCATGGGAGGGTCGATGTCCGGCCAGGGGGGGATTCACCTCATCTCGTTAACTTGGATTCCCGAGTTGAACTTCACCCTGTCGTTTGCGCTGGATGGATTGAGCCTGTTGTTTGCCTTGCTGATCACCGGGATCGGAGCCTTTGTGGTGTGGTATTCCGGCGCCTATTTTGATGGCGACCCCACCGGGTGCCGCTTTGTCATGGTGCTGATGCTGTTCATGGCCTCGATGCTCGGGGTGGTGTTTGCCGATCATGTCATTGTCCTGTTTATTTTCTGGGAGCTGACCAGTTTCACGTCGTTCCTATTGATCGGCCACAACCATCGCGAGGAGGCGGCCCGGAAGGCGGCGCTTCAGGCACTGCTGGTTACCGGAGCGGGGGGACTGTTTCTGCTTGCCGGACTGTTGATCCTCGCCCGCGCGGGCGGAAGCTATGAGCTGTCGTCCCTCATTACAAATACCTCACTGCCCGCCCACCCCCTGTTCAATGAGGCGATCGCCCTGATTCTGGTTGGGGCGTTCACCAAGTCCGCTCAGGTCCCCTTTCACTTTTGGCTGCCCAACGCCATGCAGGCCCCAAGCCCGGCGAGCGCTTATCTGCACTCCTCGACGATGGTCAAGGCGGGGGTTTACCTGCTGGCCAGGCTACACCCCCTCGGCGTTGAATCGTGGCTGTGGTCGGATGTCGTTGCCCCCATCGGAGCCCTGACCCTGTTCACCGGGGCAGTGATGGCCTATGGCCAGGTGTACCTCAAACGCTTGCTCGCCTACACCACCGTCTCCGCTCTCGGAGGCATGACCATGTTGATTGGATTCGGTTCTCCCGCCGCAGCCAAGGCGGCTGTCGTGTTTCTGCTCGCCCACGCCTTGTACAAGGCTTCGCTGTTCCTTGTGGCCGGTATCATCGATCATGAAACGGGCGAGAAGCACATCGACCGGCTGGGCGGTTTGCGAACCTTGATGCCGTGGACCGCACTCGGGGCCGGGCTGGCTGCGGTCTCGATGATGGGCCTCCCCCCAACCCTGGGTTTTCTCGGCAAGGAACTCCTGTATGCCGCCGACCGCGGGCTGGTCTATCTATCCATCTCGGTGCTCGCAGGCATGTTTTTTGTGTATGTAGCCTATCGCACCGGAGTGCGTCCCTTTGTCGGGCTCCACCGGGTGACCCAGAAGCCGGGTCACGAGGCGCCACCAGCCATGTGGGCCGGACCGATGACCCTGGGAGGGCTGTCGATCCTCCTCGCGGTTTTTGCCTCGGTCACCGGAAAGTGGATTGTCGCCCCGGCGGCCCAGGCCGTCCTGGGAGAACCCACCGCGATCAAACTGGTCCTGTGGCACGGATGGAACCGGGAACTGATGTTGAGCCTCCTGACCCTTGGCTTGGGGGTTGCAGCCATCCTGTTGGTGCGGCCGGTGTCCCGACTTTTTTCCCCCGTTTCCCGCGCGGCGGTCATCGGGCCCGATGCCTGGTACCGGGCTGGACTCAAGGGTATTCAACAGGGATCCGTTGGACTCACCCGGATCCTCCAGAGTGGCTATCTGCGCGCCTATATCGATAGCATTGTTCTGTTTATTCTACTCACCGCCGGGTGGCATTTCCTCGGCAAGGTCCCCTTCCCCGGATTTGCGGAATTGCACGCCGTGGACATCAACGACCTGATCCTGGTAAGCCTGCTTTTTGTCGCCATCGCGGGTGCCCTGCTCTCGCGCTCGCGCATGGCCGCGATTGCCTCGCTGGGAGTCATCGGTTACGGGATCGCACTGATCTTTGTCCTCTATGGCGCTCCCGACCTCGCGATGACCCAGATGGTCATCGAAACCCTGACCGTCATTCTGCTTGTCCTCGCCTTTTACCATCTCCCTAAATTCGCGCTGCGTTCCTCCCGCCCCGCCCGGATTCGTGACTTTGCCCTGGCCACTGCGGTGGCACTCTTCACCGGCGCCATGACCTACGCCGCCAGTTTTGGTGAAATCGCTCCCCCGATTTCCTGGTTCTATTCCGAGAACAGTTGGCTCAACGCCTATGGCAAGAACGTGGTGAATGTGATTCTGGTTGATTTCCGCGCCATGGATACCTTGGGGGAGATCACGGTACTGACGGTGGCGGCGCTGGGGGCGATGGCGCTGCTCAAGTTGCGGATCGGCGGCCAGAAGGGAGGCGGATCGTGAACTGGACGTTCCACCACAACCGCTCTCGCCGCTTCACGGCAGTGAGCCTGCTACAAACGCGGCACGAGACGAGCACCCACCCGTTCGTAGTAGCGCCGCTGACCAAGGCAAGGCGCGTTGAGGAGGGCGAATTCACGGCAGCGAGCCTACTACAAACGCCGCACGAGATGATCACCCACCCGTTCGTAGTAGCGCCGCTGACAAAGGCAAGGCGCGTTGAGGAGGGCGGATCGTGAGCTGGACGTTCCACCACAACCGCTCTTGCCGTTTCACGGCAGCGAGCCTACTACAAACGCCGCACGAGACGATCACCCACCCGTTCGTAGTAGCGCCGCAGACCAAGGCAAGGCGCGTTGCGGAGGGCGGGTCATGAGCACCTTGATCCTGCGTACCGCAACCCGATATGTGGCCCCGTTGATGCTGCTGTTTTCCATCTATCTGCTGCTGGTCGGACACAGCTATCCGGGAGGCGGATTTGTCGGGGGCCTGGCCGCCTCATCGGCCTTTGCCCTGTATGCGCTCGCCTATGATGTCGACACCGCGCGAAAGCTGATGCATCTCTCCCCGGTATCCCTTTCGGCAATCGGATTGTTGTTGTCGGCCCTGAGCGGTTTGATCGGCATGGTACACGGTGCCCCCTACCTCACCGGGCAGTGGACGTCCCTCGATCTGCCTGGCTTTGACCCCATCAAAATCGGCACCCCCTTGCTGTTTGATCTCGGCGTCTATCTGGTGGTGCTCGGTGTCACCATGGGCATCCTGTTCGCTCTCGCAGAGGAGGAGGGCTGAAATGGAACTCCTGATGGCCATTGTGGTTGGCCTGCTCTATGGCGGGGGGTTGTTCCTGATGCAGAGGCGGAACCTGGTGAAATTCATCATTGGACTGGCCATGCTCAGCCACGGGGCAAACCTGCTCATTTTTACCGCCGGGGGGCTGACCCGGGGCGCTCCCCCGCTGATTGGCGAGGGAGAGACCCTCCCCCCTGCACTGCATGCCGATCCCCTGCCCCAGGCTCTGATCCTGACTGCCATCGTGATCAGTTTTGCCGTGCTCGCCTTTGCCCTTGTCCTGTTTCTGCGGGCCTACCAGACCACCGGCACCGATGACCTTGACGACTTGAGGAGTACCGACACATGAACGGCCTCTTGATCGCGCCGGTGCTGCTGCCCCTGCTGCTCGGCATCCTGTCCCTGCTCCTCTGGCATCATGTGCGCGCTCAGCGCGTGATCGCAGTCGCGGGTACCGGACTGCTGACCCTGCTGTCCCTGCGCCTGTTGATCGGCATCTATCGCCACGGCATTCAGGTGGTGCACTTGGGCAACTGGGAAGCCCCGTTCGGGATTTCGTTGGCGGCGGACTTGCTGGGGGCCATCATGGTCGTGCTCGCCTCCATCACCGGGTTTGCCATCGCCCTCTATTCCGTGGGGGCCAACGAGCGGCAGCGGGAATGCTTCGGTTACTACCCCCTGGTGCATATTCTGATCATGGGGGTCAACGGCGCCTTCCTCACCGGAGATATCTTCAACCTGTATGTCTGGTTCGAGGTCATGCTCATGTCGTCGTTTGTGCTGTTGGCCCTCGGTGGCGAAAAACCTCAAATCGAGGGCGGGGTCAAATACATGGCCCTGAACTTTTTTTCGTCGGTGATCTTTCTAACTGCGGTTGGCCTGCTCTATGGCGTGATGGGCACCCTGAACCTTGCCGACCTTGCGGTCAAGGTGCGGGGAACCGAATCCACCGGCATGTTGGTGGTGATTGGCTGCCTGTTTCTGGCCTCCTTCGGAATCAAGGCCGCCATCTTTCCGCTGTTTTTCTGGCTGCCTGCCTCCTATCACACCCCACCCCCCGCCGTCTCCGGACTCTTTGCCGGATTGCTCACCAAGGTCGGGGTCTATGCCATGATCCGGCTCTTCACCCTGATCTTTACCCCCGACCTGGTTCATCTGCACGGACTGATCCTCGGGCTCGCAGCCCTCACCATGGTCACCGGCGTTCTCGGCGCGGCAGCCCAATTTGAATTCCGGCGCATTCTTTCATTCCATATCGTCAGCCAGATTGGATACATGATCCTCGGGCTGGGACTGTTTACCCCCCTCGCCCTCGCCGGGTCCATTTTTTATCTGATGCACCACATCATCGTGAAAACCAACCTGTTCTTGATCGCGGGGATCGTGCATTACCGGTTTGGCACCGGAGAACTGAAGTCGCTGGGCGGCCTCTATAAAACCGCTCCCTGGCTTTCCCTGCTGTTTCTCATCCCCGCACTGTCGCTGGCCGGCATCCCACCCTTGTCGGGATTTTTTGCCAAGCTGTTGCTGGTGATGGCGGCGGTGGACATCCACGCATGGGGCATGATTGCGACCGCACTGGGGGTCAGCCTCCTCACCCTGTATTCCATGACCAAGATCTGGAATGAGGCTTTCTGGAAGGACGCCCCCACCCCGCCGCCCCCCGCGCGAACCGATCAGTCCACGATCCTCATGATGATTCCGGTCATCCTGCTCGCCACCATCACCGTGGTGATCGGGTTCGGCGCCGGTCCGGTCTTTCGTCTCGCCCTCGCCGCCGCCAACCAATTGATGAATCCCTCCGACTACATCCATGCCGTTCTCGGAGTCTCGCCATGAACCTGCTGGTTACCAATTTATTGCTGGCGATTATCTGGGCGGCGATGACCGGGTCGGTGACGCTGGCAAATCTGGTCGCAGGTTATGGGTTTGGCTATCTGGTTCTGTTCGCATTGCGTTCCTTCTACCAACCAACCGGCTATTTCAAAAAACTTCCCCAGGCCCTGCTGTTTGTCCTGTATTTTTTGAAGGAGATGCTGGTGTCGAGTGTGCGGGTGGCCTTCGACGTGATCACCCCCACCCACCGCAGCCGTCCCGGCATTATTGCCATTCCGCTCGCGGTGCGGTCTCCGATGGAGATCACCGTGCTCGCCAACATGATCACCCTGACCCCGGGTACCCTCAGCCTGGATCTTTCCGATGACCAGCGCACGCTGTATATTCATGCGATGTTCGCCGATGATCCAGACCAGATACGCCATGAGATCAAACACGGCCTCGAAGCCAAGATTCTGGAGCTGCTGCGATGACAGACTCGGTTCAAGGGGTGAGCAGTCTGGTGATGGCGGTGTTATTTCTGGCCACACTGATTGCCATGATCCGGGTCGTCAAAGGTCCGTCCCTGCCTGACCGGGTTATTGCCATCGACCTCATTACCACCCTTGCGGTGGGGATCATTGCCGTCTACACCATCAAGACCGGGAATCCGGTCTATCTGACCGCAGCCATTGCGCTGGCCCTGCTGGCCTTTCTCGGCACGGTTGCGCTGGCCCTGTACATCCGCCGGGGAGGACCGCCGTGAACCTGACCTTCTGGACCAACGCACTGATGATCACCGGGTGCCTGTTCATGCTTCTCGCCGCGGTGGGAATCTATCGCATGCCCGACCTGTTTACCCGGATGCACGCCGCGACCAAGGTGGGCACCATGGGGGTGAGCGGTCTCATGTTGGCCGTCGCGGTGTATTTTGGCGATCTCGGCACCACTACCCGGGCCCTGTTGATCCTGCTGTTCTTTCTGATAACCGCCCCGGTGGCCGCCCACATGATCGGACGTTCCGCTTATCTCTCCAGGGTCACGCTCTGGTCGGGAACCAGCGTCAACGAATGGCCCCTTCCCTCTCCCAAATCGCCTGATCCGCAAAAGGAAGAGGAGCCGCCAACCCCATGATCCTGACCCCGGCAGGCACCCGCGAATCACCCGGGGGAGTTACCCTCGCATTCGAGGTGAGGCGGGAACAGCCGGACACCGAGCCCTTTGAACTGCAATTCGAGGTTCCCGCCCCCCATGCGGACTTCCTTTCCACCGGCATCGAACCCGCGCTGATCGCCGCCTTGTTTCCGGCCATGGCAACCGGAGAAACGATACGCACCGCCCATCCGGTGTCTTCCCGGCTGGCCTACGGGTTGAAACAAATCATGGACTATTTCCAGTTGTGGTTTCCGGACAAACTACAGACCGTGCCCATCGAAGCGCCCCGACATCAAGATTCACCCGCAACCGGCTCTCGAACCACCGGCATGTTTTTTTCCGGTGGTGTCGACTCCTTTTACACACTGGCCCGTCATCAGGCCGACGTGGAATCCGATCCCTGTTTGCGGCCTCGGTACGGGGTTTTTGTGTTTGGGTTTGACCTGACCGAAGGTCGGCTGAACGAATACATCCAACTGGCCGACCGTTACGAAAAGGTCCTGCAGGCCCAGGGGATGTCCCTGGTTCGGGTCCGCACCAATCTGCGCGCAATGCTCGATCCCGCACATCCCTGGCTGTATACCCATGGCATGGGGCTGGCCTCGGTGGCCCACGCGCTCGATCGCGGATTTCGAACTCTGCTGATTCCTTCCACCAATCGCTTTTCCCTGTATATGCCTCCCAACGGATCCAATCCGATCACCGATCCCTGGGCTTCCTCGGAATCACTCGAGCTGCTGCACCATGGGTGTGAGGCCTCCCGGATCAACAAAGTGCGCGGGATTGCCGCCTGGCCTCCTGTTCGTGAACACCTGCGGGTTTGCTGGCAGGAGACTCATGGCGTTCTGAATTGCGGGGCCTGCCCCAAATGTCTCAAAACCCAGTTGATTCTATGGACATTGGGTGCCCTCGATCACTTCCCCGCTTTCCCCCCCGGCTTCAGCCTCGATCAGATCACCCCCGCGCTGATCCGTCCATTGAACCCCGGCGCATATCCTCACGAACAAACCTTTGCCGAAGAGTGGCAGGCGTTGGTGACCACCCTGCGACCAGAGGCCATGGCGAGGGTCAACCAACTGGTTCCACGGACAGGAAGACTGTCGCGATGGGTCAAGCAATTCAAACGCTGAGGCGGCCGGCGGACTCAGTAGGTCAGCAGCGGTGCGCGAAACCAGTGTTGGGGTTCAGTCAATTCCCGGAGAATGAAGTCCGCGACATCAGCCCGGGAAATTTTTCCCGCGCGCACACCTTCGAGGTCGATCACCACCCGGTAGGATCCGGTCCGGGGGCCATGGGTCAGAAAGCCGGGGCGAACAATCATCCACTCCAGCTTGCTTTCCCGGATCAATGCCTCCTGGCGGTCTTTGTCCTCATAGATCGTCCGCAAAAACAGGGGGTTGATGATATGGTCATAGGAGAAGCCGCCGTGGCCCTTGGTGTTGCCGGCACCAATGCCGGTCACGGCAATGAGTTTGCGCACACCATGCTCGGCCATGGCGTGGAGGACATTCCGTGTTCCTTCGGAAAACAGCGAAACCGGATCGCGGGTGATGCTCATCCCCACCGTCCACACCACCACATCCTGTCCCTTCACCGCCGCAGAGATATCGGTCGGACTCCGGACATCCCCCTGTCGATACGCGATATTCGCGGACATCAAGGCGTAGGGCAGGCGAGAAAAACCGGTCATGTGGTGCCCGGCGGCGGAGGCGGACTTGAGCAGCTCCGCTCCAATCCCCCGTCGGGCTCCAAGCACCAGAATACGCAGAGGCTTTGGGTTTGGTTCTCCCGTCATCAGAATCCGTCCATCATGATCAACGCCCGGGTTTCCGGCACCCGGATGGTAAGCTTTCTCGGCCCCACCACCACATCATAGGCGGCCAGTCCGGCGAGATCGATTTGTTTTCCATCCCCGATCACCCGCCAGGCCCCGGCGGGCAATTCGAACTCGAAGGGCTGGGCCTGATCGGTGGGGTTGAACAAAACAATAAAGCCATTGCCGGGATGATTGCGGGGGCTGTTGAGGATAAAGCCGAGCAACCGTTCGTCATGCGGCGGGGTAATCCAGCGCAGATAGCCTTCGGGCGGCGTGACCGTGACCCGGAACGATTTTCCCTGGTCGCTCTGGCGCAAGGCGATCAAGGCCTTGTAGTACGAAAGCACTTCGGCGTTCAGCGGCTTTTCCCGGTCTGTCCAGCGGATCGCATTGACCTCGTCACCCTGATTGTAGGTGTTGTGGATTCCGTGCTTGCTGCGGTGAAACTCCTGTCCATTATTGATCATGGGAATTCCCAGCGAGGTGAACACCAGAGTGGCCGCGAGTTTGTTGCGGCGGATCTCCAGTTCATTGGCTAGACGACCATCCTGATCGGAGCGCGTGCTCAGAACATCCGCGAGCGCCATGTCATCATGACTCTCCACATAGTTGACCGCCTGGAGCGGGTTCGCGGTCCAGATCTCCGTCGACCCGGCAATGATCTTCCTGGTCCAATCCCGGTTCGGCCGGCCCTGGGCGTAATCCTTGGCCGCATAGCGGAAGTCATCATTCCAGGCCGACCATCCGGTGCCGCGGAGCTGGGCCTTGTGATTCCCCCGGAAACTCCAGGGTTCGGAAATCATGATGATCCGGGGATTGATCTTTTCCGCTTCGCGCTTGGCTTCCATCAACGTGTCCATATCCACCAGCTCGGCCAGATCCCAGCGGAATCCATCCACCTTGAACTCCCGGACCCAGTGCTTGATGCTGTCGACCACCATGCGGCGGGCCATCGGGGCTTCGGTGCGGAAGTCATTCCCCACCCCGCTGAAATTCAGGTACTGAAAATCGGGGGTCAGGCGGAAGTAGTACTTGCGGTCGATCATCGCCCACAGATTGGGCCAGCCGACATGATTATAGACAACATCGACAATCACGCCGAACCCCTGACGATGGAGATCATTCACGAACTGTTTGAATTCATAGACCTGCGAGCCCCGGAGCGGATCGCGGGCATAGGACGCCTCGGGGGCGAAATACCCCACCGTGGTATAGCCCCAGTTGTACTCATCTTCCTTGTTGTTGAATTCGGCCAGCGGAAGGAACTCGATCATATTGATCCCGAGTTCCTTGAGGTGATCCAGCCCGGTTCCCTGACCAAGGGTCGCCATCAAGCCGGCATATTTGCCCCGCAATTCCGGGGGAACTCCCGACGATTCGTGCGCGGTCAAATCACGAAGGTGGGCTTCATAGATCACCATGTCCCGAAAGTCCGGAGCCCGGTAGTCATCGTCGGTCCACCCGCTGAACCACTGGTTGGTTTCCTCGAGGTCAATCACGATGGAATTATTTTCCGCATGGGCGGCCGCCAGCATGTAGGGATCGGCAATCTGGTGGTCGGGATGGAAATCCTCACCGGGGCCGGATGGGCCGTCCACGTTGAACGAATAATATTTCCGGACATCCAGTCCGATCAGTGTGATTTCCCATACCCCGTCGGCATCATCGCGCCACATCGGATACCGCTCGGCGGGGGTAAATTTCCGATACTCCGGCTCATGCTGATGGTAAGCCGGGGTATCATACAGGCAAAGGTGCACCGCCGAAGCGCGCGGGGCAAACAGGCGATAGGTGGTCACGCCACGGGCCTTGTCGAGGGTTGCGCCTAGCGGTTTATCCGAAATCAAGGAGTCCACCACCCGGCCCGGATTCACCATGTGCCAGGCCGCGCGGTCGGCGACCCCTTCAATGACCACCATGTGAGCTTCCGACAGGGGGATCTCCTGTTCGGTGATTACCTTCATGATGGTGCTTCCGCTTTCCGTGGTGTCGATCACCAGGTTGCGGTTGTTGTTTTGATCCACCTGCACATTGACCGCGTCGGCAGGTGGATTCAGCCATCGGTTTCCATTCAGGACATACTTGAAAATGAAGTCCGGCTCCGCGTCCGGCTTGCGCAATCCATCCGTGGTCACCGCCAGTTCATACACGCCACTGGGCCGGGGCTGCAGGAGCCACTGCCCCTTTGCGCCACTGCCGTCCCAGTGATTAAAATTCCCCGCAACGGCAACCCGGTCGCCGGGCTGGAGCTTCATGTCGTACAGTTCCGGGTCAAAGGTGAAGATCAGGGTCTGGGCAGCAATCCGGTACCCCCGGGCCTTCGCTTCCATCCGGGGACTGGCAATCTGCACCGTCTTCACCGGAACCGGCGGGCTGAACCGAACCGATATCTGTTCGGGGTCCTTCACCGCATTTCGGAGGTAAACCAACACCTCGTTTCGATCCTCCTGCAATGCTTTGAGGATGGCATCGGGCGGGCGGGCCAGCAGGCCTTCCTCATCGAGATAGAATTCCCGGTTGGCCCCGTCTTCCCATTGTTCGTTGACCACAAATTTGAACTCATGACGGCCGGGCGCCGCACCGAGGGTGCGGGTGTCCACTGTCCACAGACCATTTGTCGGAGCGAGCGACACCCAGTTCCAGGCATTCCAGGTTCCGGCAACAAACACCGATTCAGCGCCAGGATCCTGATAGGTCAGCCATGGCGTTGGCTCGATTCCCGGAATCTCCCGATAGGCGACCGACTGTGGCGGCTCCGCGCCATGGGCGATTGCGACAAGACTGATCCCGACCGCGACCGCAGCACTCCGCCATGAAACCTTCATACACCCATCCTCCGTCTGCATGGCTGAACATACTACGGGTTCAACAACCCTGCCGAAAAGAAAAACCGGACTGGCCGCGCGGATAAACCCTGAGGCTGGCGAACCACCACCACCCCGGCGTTATCCCCCATTCTTGGGGGGAGACGTGGTGACATCGATTGCCACCATGCACAAATCATCCGCCAGCGGTTCGCCGCGAACAAACTCATTCACCGCCACAACCATCGCCTTGAGAATGTCCCCGGTCGACTTGTAAATGTTTTGTTGCAGAACCTTTTCAACCCGGTGGAGCCCAAACTCCTCCCCATCCGGATTGGTACACTCATACAAACCATCGGTATAAAAGAGGAATGTCTGGCCATCGTGCAACCGCACCGTCTCCCCGGAAAATTTTTCGGTATCGAGCAGGCCCAGGGCCACGCTCTTGGGTTGAGGGAGGGACATTTTGCCCACCTTGGCCCGGCTACGGTTCAACAGGTACGGCGGCAAGTGGCCGGCATTCGCATAGGTGGCAATGCGGGACGTGGTGTCGGCGACAAAATAGAAGGCCGAGGCAAAATTGGTGCTGGGCATGGTTTGCAGGATGTCGCAGAACTCCTTGTTGAGGTGTTCCATGAAGTACGGGGCGTTGCGGGCCTGGGGGGTCAGCTCGGCAATCAGAGCGCGGAGGATCGCCGTGATCAGCGCGCTGCGCACACCATGCCCCATGACATCGGTAATGAACAGGCCCGCACAGTCGGTACCGATCGCGATCAGATCGAAGAAATCGCCCCCCACCGCCATGGCCGGCCGGTAGACATGATTGAATTCCAACCGCAGACGGCCGTCGATGTAGACCGACGGGACTTCGGGATAAGCCCGATTGAGAAATGCCTGCTGGAATTCCGTTGCGAGTTGCAGATCCCGCTCCATTTCCTGCGACATCACCTGGGCCTGATCCATTAACCCCGACTTCATCTCGGCATACCAACGGTCGAGTTCCTTCTGGATCGGGGTTGCGGAGGTGCTGTCCAACGAGGCCAGCCAGGGGTGTGCCTGCAGGAGGCGGGCGCGTTCGGGATGTTTTGCAAACGCGACCCGGGCAACCCACTGGCCTGCGTCGCGCGTCGCGTTTTCCGCAAGCGCACCCTCCCGGAGTTTTCGCAGATGGCGCTGGACAAACCAGGCAAGCAGTCCCCCGCCCAAGACACCCAGGGCCACGCCAAGCCAACCACCCCATGGCGGGCGAACCGCCTCATCCATCGAGAACAAAAGGACAAAATAAGCCGCACACATCATGGCAACCGCGAGAATCGGCAACCACGGAATGGCCAGGCGGGAAGGTTGTCGCAATCTATTCATGGTCCTGTTTCACAATCAGCAATCCAGATAACCTGTTTGAGGGCAATCCGTAAGGCAATACTACCACACGCCCGCCAAACTGCGAAAGCATCATTGGCGATTCCCCCGCAAAAAGCGGATCGCATCGATCAGGGCGCTGGTTGCCATCTCGACCTCTGTTTCAGTAGAGGTTCGGCTCAGACTGATCCGCAGACTCGCACGGGCCGACACATCATACCCCATGGCCAGTAAAACGGGAGAAGGTTCGACCGCGCCCGCATTGCAGGCACTGCCGGCGGAGGCCTGAATACCCGCCTGATCCAGCCGGGCCAGAAGCGACTCGGACTGAACCCCATCGATAACCAGCATGGTGGTATTGGGGAGACGCGGGGCATCCTTTCCGGCAATATGAACCCCGGCCAACCTTTCCACCACCGTCTCTTCCAACCGATCCCGCAGCCATCGAACCTGCGGAAGAGCAGCCAATCCATCTGTTACCGCAAGGGTCATCGCCATGGCAAACCCGGCAATTCCGGCCACATTTTCGGTACCAGCCCTGAGGCCTTCCTCCTGGTCACCCCCGAAAATCAGGGGCTTGACCTTCACCGGCTGCCGGAGGAGGAGTCCTCCTATCCCCTTGGGGCCATGTAATTTATGACCACAAATACTAATCAGATCCGCCCCCGATCCCCCGGCATCGAAAGGGATTCGTCCCGGAATTTGCGCCGCATCCGAATGGAGCAAGGCGCCAGCTTCATGAACCAGATTGGCCACCGCATCGAGCGGCCCCAGGACCCCGGTTTCATTATTAGCGGCCATCACCGAAACCAGGGCGATCTCCTCATCAAGCAATTCAGCCAGATGGTCCAGATCCGGCACACCCGAAGGCAGGACCCGAAGCCAATGTACCGGCCACCCCTCCTGGGAGAGTTCCTGCGCAAGTTGGCGTACCGACGCGTGCTCGGTCGTGGAGACAATCACCCCACGTCGACGCTGCTGCCCATGAGACAAGACACCCCGCAAGGCCAAAGCATTGCTTTCCGATCCACCGCTGGTAAATATCAGCCGGAACGATTCGGCATGGAGATCTCTTCGGATCGAGCGACGGGCATCGTCCACGGCAAGCGCGGGTGCATGCGCGGATTGATACGGCGAGGAGGGATTCGCAAACTGATCCTGCCAGAATGGCATCATCGCCGAGAGCACCTGCGGATCCACCGGGGTCGTTGCGTTGTTATCCAGATAGATCACAGGTTGGACATCCCTCTCGGCCGTTCATATCAATCCTGATTTTCAACTTGCTAAACCGGGCAATAATAGTCAAGATAACAAAAACCACAAAGTGCGACACATGAAAGACCCAGCCCTTCAAATCCTGCTTGCCGACGACAGTGAAGGGGTCAGAAAAAGTTTCGACGCGATTCTCCAGTCTCTGGGGCATCAGTGCCAACATGCTGCCGACGGCATCGCGTGCCGAAACCTCGTCCAAAACCCGGTCCTCGACCTGATCCTGGTCGACCTCTTTATGCCCAACTTCGATATCTATGAATTCCTGGCCCTCGCTCAAAACCACCCCAACAAACCAGCGGTGGTGATCATTTCCGCCCAGGATGACGACCGCGAAATGGAGCGACTCCTCATCGCCGGCGCCTATGCCTACCTGATCAAACCCGTCGAATTGGAAGACATCGAAACCCTGCTCGTCAAAATCGCTGAGGAAAGAAATCAGGACTGAGCAGAGAGCTCAGCGTGATGATTGGGCGTCTGGTGTCGGGTGTCGGGTGTCGGGTGTCGGGTGTCGGGTGTCGGGTTAACAAAAACCACAAGAACTTCATTGTCAAGTAATTACACTTTTCTTTAATTGCCATAACGGTTGGGAAATACCTAGAGTTTTTTAAGGTCATCTGTGGCCGATCGGTTTGTCACGGGCCGCCCAGCCTGCCCGGCGAACCGCCGTACGGCTATGGCATCACTTAAACGGCTCTAGAATATCCGTCCCTTCCCCTACCCTTCCCGCTTCACCCACACCGCAAGAATCGAAATATCGGAGGGGTTGACGCCGGAAATGCGGGAGGCCTGGCCGAGGTTTTCCGGTTGAATCCGGTTTAACTTCTCCTGTGACTCAAGCCGCAGAGCCTTGATGGACCGGTAGTCCAGATCGCGCGGCAGGTGAATTTGCTCCAGCGCGACCTCATCCTTCATCCTTTCCATTTCCCGATCGATGTACCCTTGGTATTTTACCTGGATCTCCACCTGCTCGGCCGCCTCCTCACTCAAGGTTCCATTGGGTTTGGGAATGGCTGCGTATCCGGTACCCGGTCGACGCAGCCACTGGGTCATCGACACCCCATCCTGATAGGTCGTGTCCAACCGAGCCAGTTCTGTCCTCACCTCGCGGTCGAACAATTCCAGCTCTTCCACCGCTTGGGACGGGAGAATCCCCAGGGTTTTCGCATGAGACAACATCCGCAGCGCGGCATTATCCTGCCGCAGGATCAACCGGTGCTCGGCCCGCGATGTAAACATGCGATAGGGTTCATCCGTGCCTTTGGTGACCAGATCATCAATCAAGACCCCGATATAAGCCTCATGGCGCGACAGCACCAACGGTTCCCTCCCCAGTACCTTTAAGGCGGCATTGGCCCCGGCGACAAATCCCTGAGCCCCCGCCTCCTCATACCCAGTCGTCCCATTGATCTGACCGGCCAGATACAGGTGCTCCACCCGCTTGGTTTCCAGGGTGTGGAATAGTTGGGTGGGATCCGAATAGTCATATTCGATCGCATAGCCGGGTTGGAGAAATACCGCTCGCTCCAGCCCTGGAATGGAGTGAATCATCTCGTGCTGAACCTGTTCCGGCAGGCTGTTCGAGGTGCCATTCGGATAGACCTCCACCAACCGCCTCCCCTCCGGTTCCACGAAGACATGGTGACGGTCATGGTGGGGAAACTTCACCACCTTGTCTTCAATCGAAGGACAATAGCGCACCCCGGTTCCCTCAATCAAACCGCCATACAGGGAGCTGCGCCCGAGATTGCTTCGAATGATGTCGAGGGTTTTCTCCGTGGTATGGGTCAGATAACAGGGAATCTGGCGGGCGCCGGGAAACCAGGGTCGCAGTGGATGATCCCATTGTTCCACGTGGAACATCGGATGATCCTCACCCGGCACCAGCCCCTGTTCCACGTGGAACATTCGCCACTCGCGCCGGGCCATCCGGGAAAAAAACGGTGGTGGGTCGATGCCCGGCTGAAGCTCCATGGCGTCATAATCGATGCTGTCCCGGTGCAGCCGGGGCGGGGTTCCGGTTTTCAGTCTGCCCAGTCGAAACCCCAGCGCCAAAAAGGATCGGCTCAGCTCATCGGCGGCCTGCTCCCCGGTTCGCCCCCCCGGAACACTGACATCGCCTATGTGGATCAGTCCGCGCAAAAAGGTACCGGTGGCCACCACCACAGCCTTGCTGGCCAGAAACGATCCATCCGCCACGGTGATCCCGCGAAGTTTCCCCCCGTGAACCACCAGCGAGGACACCAGGCCCTCGATTACGTGAAGATTGGGGGTCTGCTCGATCACCGCGAGCATTCGGCGAGGAAAGGCCTCCTTGTCGCTCTGGGTCCGGAAGGCCCGGACCGCAGGCCCCTTTCTCGTATTGAGCATACGAAACTGAATACCGGTATAGTCGGTATTTATTGCCATCTCGCCACCCAGCGCATCCAGCTCGACCACCATGTGAGATTTGGCGATCCCGCCGATACTGGGGTTACAGGACAGCCGGGCAATCGCGGATCGTTCCATGGTCACCAGCGCGGTCTTTGCCCCCAGCCGGGCCGACGCCAGCGCGGCCTCGTAGCCGGCATGCCCGGCACCGATCACAATCACATCAAACTGTAGTGAAGCAGTCATCGCCAGATGTATGTACAGAAGGACGCACAGAAAACGAAGCAGGAATCGAGCGAGGTCTTGAGTTCATCCGCCGGACACCCGAATCCACCAGCATCATCGCAATCGTAATCCTACTCATTCTCCTACTCGTAATCGTAATCATAATCATAATCGTAATCAAAACCAGGAAAGTCGATTACGATTACGATTAGGATTACGATTAAGAGTGGGATTGGCGTAGGAAATGGATCGATTCATTCATCAGAAAGGGTTTATTTCCCGATACAGAACCGGGAAAAGATCGTGTCGAGCAGTTCCTGGTGGTACACTTTTCCGGTGATGGATCCGAGTGCCTCGAGTGCGGTTTTGAGGTGTTCCGAGGCCAGGACGGCGTGGGCTTCGACTCCCTTCAGAATCATCTTTTCCGCCTCTGCGGTTTCCCGGTCCGCCTCGATCAACCATCGTCGATGGCGGGCGGAAATGACCGCATGACCATCCGATGAACTGCGCAGCCCCCCCCTGACCAGCTTCAGGATCGCAGTCCGGATCTCTGCGAGGCCCTGCCCCTGGTGCAGGGCGGCCGGAATCGGTGGGGAAAAGGGATGGGTGGGGCAGGGGACATGACCGAGGTCTACCTTGTTGGCGACGAGAATACACCGATGCGGGTCCACTCCCTGAAGATGGGCCAGATCCTCTTCATCCATTCCTTGCCGGGCTTCGAAGAGATACAGGTAGACATCGGCCCGGTCGAGGTGGATGCGGGATCGGCGAATCCCTTCTTGTTCAACCAGACAATCGGTTTCCCTCAATCCTGCCGTATCGACCAGGCGCAGGGGGATCCCATCGAGTACCCAGCTCTCCTCCAGGCTGTCCCGGGTTGTCCCCGGCACATCCGCCACAATAGCCCGATCCGTACCAAGGAAGGCATTGAGCAGGGTGGACTTTCCAACATTCGGTTTTCCCGCGATGACCACCGACGCTCCCTCCCGCAGCAGGCGGCCTTCCTGCCAGGTGGCAAGCAGGGCCCCGATCTCTGCCCTGGCCTCGGCCAGACGCTTCAGTAACTCTGCGGAAACCGCCTCCGGAAGCTCGTCATCGGGAAAGTCCAGTGTCGATTCTAAGTCGGCTGATATTTCTATTAACTGCTTATATACAAAGGATAGTCTATTTGATAATTTACCCTCAAGTTGTTCGATCGCCGCGACGGCGGCCTGGTCGGACTTGGCCCGGATAAGATCGAGCAGGGCCTCCGCCTGGGTCAGGTCCAGTCGTCCGTTGAGGAAGGCGCGGCGGGAAAATTCGCCCGGATCCGCGAGCCTCGCGCCGGCATCCAACGCGCACCGCAGCACCCGGGAAGATTGGACCTGTCCGCCATGCCCCTGGAGCTCCACCACATCCTCGCCGGTAAAGGTTTTGGGTGCCCGCATGAACAGCATCAAAACATCATCGACCGTGGATCCATCGGGGTGGCGTATCCGGCAGTAGGCGATGGTGTTCGGGTTCCGGTCGGAAGGGCGGGGCCCTTTGCCGGCATAGATCCGGTCGGCAATCGCATAGGCTTCCGGGCCGCTGATCCTGATCACGGCAATCCCCGCCTCGCCCGGTGCGGTGGCGATGGCGGCGATGGTATCCTGTCGATAGTCACGCATACCCGGCTATTCTATAACCGCAGACCCCGCCAATGCCATAGACAAAAGCTTTCGTTCGCCATGCGAACAGGCTATAGGAATCAGCGTCATGGTAAATCGGCGATTCATCCGAATGCTGCTCGCGATCGCGTTTGCCCTGTCTTTTTGGGGCTGGCTGTCGCTGTACCGCAGCGAGTTCCTGGAACCACGGCATTTCCCCGGCCAGCAGGACTGGCTCCTGACCGGAGACGAACCGGCCTACATGATGATGGCCCTCGCGATCCACCGGGGGGAGGGGATCAATGTCCGGGGCGCGGTGGAAAGCAAAGCGTACGAAGTGTTTCAATCCGGAAGCCTTCCCGTCCGCCACGACAATGACTGGACCTGGTCCAACTACCAGGCCCGGGGAATGTCGTTTATACTGGATCAATCCGAGCGATGGGGAAATGCCCAGATTCTCTGGCTGCCCCCATTTTATTCGTACTGGCTGAGTCCTCTGTTTTCGCTGGAGCAACCGGTCCGGCGGGCGAACGCCCTGATTCAGGCTGGATTGCTGACGGCCCTGGCCACGATCCTGTTTTTCCTGTCCTTGAAGGCCGGCCCCTGGACGGCAGCCACTACGGGAATGGCGCTCTTCTCCGGATTGGGCGGTATTCCCATCGGCTATTACACCACGCAGGCCTTTCCAGAATTGCTCACCTTGTCGTGTATTGTGGCAGGTCTGGTGCTCTATGCCCGGGAGAAACGAGCCAGCGATCTTGCAGGTGACCTGCTGTGTCTCGCCGCTCTGTTCCTCACCCCCCGCTCTCTCATCGCGGTTGCCCTGCTGTTTCTGTTTCGAATCGGTTATTCATTCCGAAGCAGACACTGGTCTGGTTTGTTTATTCTCTTGTCGGGCAGTGGGTTGTATGTTTTTTCCAATCTCTTGATCTGGGGTAGAATCCTGCCTCCGGCGGCGGGTGGGCTCATCAGTCTACTCCGGGAAAAGTCCCAGCTTGCCGACATTGGCTGGATCGCATTGGGCGGAGTGGGGGCGGTCACCTTTCTGATCTGGAGCGTGATGTATGCCGCTCACACCAAACACCGGCGGGTGGTGCTTCCATCGGTGATTGCCGGGTGGAGCCTGCTGGCAATGGTTGCCGGTCTGGGGCTCGCACCAGATCTGGTTTCGGTGCTTGCCCAGGGTGTATTCATGCAATTCCTGTCGCGGGATATGGGGTTGCTGTTCTCCAACCCGCTTTCGTTTGCCTCGCTGCTTGGCTGCGGCTGGCTGCTCCTCCGGAAATGGGATCGGACAGCCCTCTATGGCCTGCTACTGTTTCTCGGATACCTGGCCGTCAACGCGAGCTTTCCCGACTATCGGGCCGGGCGGTGTCCAATGGGCCGTTACCAGGTCCTGTTGAACGGCATTCTGATCGCGGGACTGGTCCGGGCCCTGCTATTGTACGGCCAAGGGCCGCCGGCGGCGTGGTTGACCGGCCCAGTCTGGCTGCTCGGGTGTTTCAGCCTGGTCATCGCCGGATTCCTGACCACGCATCCAAATTTCTGGTACCGGGATTATCATCCGCTTTTTGCGTTCAAACTGATCCAGCGACACTATGACTGGCTGCCCCAATGGGGACGACCTCATGTCATCGGTCTATCGCTGGCCTGGCTGACTCTGTACAGCCTGACCCTGCTCATTCCGGTCGCCGTGACCCGATGGGTACGGGGCCGCGTCACCGTGAAGCACCTCCGGTAACATCGAACAAGAGGCAGCCGTTACCGTCCAACCGGGTATGGCATCCGCCCGAAAACTGATTCGTCATCGCTGGTTCCCATCGGTCCATCTGACACATGGTTCCGGTTCCATAGTCGCGATCTCTCGGCAGATGGGGTAGAATACTCACCGTATGTATGTTCGTCTTTCAGGAATGACCGGGATTGCCTTGCTGACAGTCTCCATGGGCTGGGGGGCCATGACCTTCAAGCTCGATGGGGAATATCTGACCTTTTCCTCCCGCAAAACCTCCATCACCAATTTTCTCAACGGGTTTGTCCAGGCCGGGGTCAAGGTGCAGGTCGATCCGAGCCTGCAATTCAATCTCGGGGGAACCGTGATTCATCAACCGGTGGAAAAGGTGCTGGAGGAATTGATTGAACCGTACAGTTACCTCGTGTTGTGGGACCAGATGAAAACCCCGCTGGGGGATTGGCTCAAGCTGTCGGAAATCCGCATTTTCAAGCCAGGTGAGGCTTGGAAGGTCCAGGCCTATCAACCGGAGGATGGCAACTTTCGCGTGGCCCGGGGAGCCCTGCCGGATAGTCCGGAGTTTGTCGCCGACGAACTTTTGCTGACCCTGAATGACCTTGCGAACATCGATGCATTCCGCACCCTGCTGCAACAGATCGGCGGATCGGTCATCGACAGTCTGCCCGAGTTGGGGATCTATCGCATTCGTCTCCCGGCCGGGACCAATGTTCCCGCACTGATTGAGCAGTTGAAAAACTATCCCATCGTCAGCCGGATTGAACCCAACTACATCGCACGAATTTCCGATCCCGCAGTCGATGGGGCAGGGGCGGCATCGTTTCAGTCCCCGAACATTCGGGAGGGCATGGCACCGGTCGCGGTTTTGGATTCCGGGCTGATAAGCGGGAGCGGCATCGATGATGCAGTGGTCAGCCGCTATGATGCGGTTGTACCGGGGCGCGCCCTCACCGATGAAGCCGGGCATGGCACCCAGATGGCGATGATTGCATCCGGGGCGGTTGATCCCGATGGAGCGGAATCGCTGGTGGGTGATGGCGCGCCGATCGTGGCAATCCGGACCTTCGACGACAATGGTATCACGTCCTCCTTTACCTTGATGCGGGCGATTCAACATGCCTACAACGAGGGGGCAAGAGTGGTCAACCTGAGCTGGGGGTCGAATACCGACAGTGATTTCATCCGCTCCGCTCTCGCCCAGGCCGAACGCAAGGGCATGGTGGTGGTGGCCTCAGCGGGCAATGAACCAACCGGGAAACCGGTGTATCCCTCCGCTTATCCCACGGTCATTTCGGTCGGTGCCCTGGATGGACAGGGGGACCGATGGTCGGACTCCAATTTCGGCGACTTTGTGATGATTGACGCCCCCGGCATGGCGACCTTTCCCGTGGGTCACAACGGGCCGCCGGGCCGCTACGCAGGGACCTCGATCTCCAGTGCCTACGTCGCCCGCAACATCGCCAACTATCTCACGGAAAATCCGAGAGCCACTCCATCCCAAGTCCGCAATGCGGTGCAAAAAACCTTCAGCACCCAGAAATTCACCGGTGAAAAGCTCCGCACCTGGGTGGGGGAGAACTAGGTGGGTTTCGGGTTTCGGGTTTCAGGTTTCAGGTTTCAGGTGTCAGGTGTCAGGTGTCAGGTGCCGATAAAAAAGCCCGGATTTCTCCGGGCTTGCATTGAGGGCTGATCCTGCTGGATTACTCTTCGAACAATCCGCCGCGCGGGCCGTCCCGGTCTTCGCCCCGGCGTTCGCCCTGTCGCTCTTCCCGGCGTTCTTCCCGGCGCTCTTCGCGCCATTCCCGCATGCCGGATTTCATCTTGTCGACTACCTCGTCGCCGAGGATGGCATGAATTTTCATCCGTTGCAGGGTCTGAATCTTCATGATCTCGGTATGAGCGGCGCCGGCCGCTTCCACAGCCTGAATCACTGCCGCCTCATCCGCTCCGGCTTTCCGGGTCAGCTTGCGGAGGGCGAGATCCGCCTTCTTCTGCGCGGCCTGGAGGTCGATCATCTTGGCCTCATTGGCCTCGAGCACGGCACGGATCTGGCTGACCTGATCCTTGGTGATCCCCAGTTCCTGTTGCAGTTCGGTATTGTTCAGCAACCGTTCCATCCGCGCCCCCGGATCGAACCCCGGCCCACCGGACATCGGACCCCGGTTCTTTCCCCCCATCTCCCCCGGTCCACCCTGAGGCCCCGCCATCGCCATGACCGGAATCAATGCCAACCCTGCCAATACTTGTCTCAGATTCGTTTTCATCTCATTACCCTTTCTCTGTTGCTTGCCCTGTTTTTTGGGGCTGTTCATTCACAGAACGGGACGGGGTAGTGGTTTATTGTGATGACCCTCGATAAAACCATATCCGCAAACTTGTGGGCGGCAGGGGTGGAGGGGAGCCAGCATTTGATCTTGGCCAGCGCATCGAACTCACCCTATGGTGGTTGGTTGTAGATTATGACTGAACTCACCATCATTTTACTCTCGGCCTGGTGTGCGGGTCTGGGCGGAGCGGTCGGCGGCCTGGGGGCATGGCCCGGCCTTGGCAAGGATACCGAAACCAGCACCGAAATCATGCATGGAACCATCGCTTTTGGCGGCGGCATTCTTCTTTCGGCGGTCGCGTTTGCGCTGCTTCCCAGGGGGATGACCTACCTGAGCCCCCTGCAGCTCGGTGGCGCTTTGTGTCTCGGCGGACTTTTATTCTGCGCTCTGGATGCGTCTCTGAGTAAGCAGGGGGGAACCAAAGCGCAGTTCATGGCGATGTTGATGGACTATGTACCTGAAGCGCTCGCCCTGGGGGCTGTTTTTGGCCATGACCGGCGGTTGGGTGTCCTGCTGGCAGCATTCATTGGCGCCCAGAACATACCCGAGGGATTCAATGCCTTTCGCGAATTGACCGCCAGCGGAGTCAAACCGCGTCCGGCATTCCTGAGTCTCCTCGCCATGAGTATCCTGGGGCCGCTCGCCGCCAGTACAGGGTTCTTCTTTCTTCAAGACCGGCCCGAGCTGACCGCAACCATCATGACCTTCGCCAGCGGTGGAATCCTGTACCTTCTCTTTCAGGATATTGCCCCTCAGGCGAAGATGAAGAAACACTGGACGCCAGCCCTCGGTGCGGTCCTCGGCTTTACCGTCGGGGTCATCGGTAAACAGTTGATCGGTTGAAAAAGCCGCCAGCCCCGCAGTCATCCAACATCGGTTGAAGCATGCACAAGAAAAGACGATGAGCCCGCAGATGCTGCAAGCGGCCCGGAACGCATTGCGCGCATCCGCCAGCGAGGCGGATGCAGTTTTTCTCCAGCGGTTTTTCAAGACCGGGCCGGGGGCGTATGGGGAAGGGGATCGGTTGCTGGGCGTCCGGGTACCCGCCACCCGGCGGGTGGCCAGGTCCTTTCGGGAATTGCCCCTGGCCGATCTGCAAACACTTCTGCACTCGGAGTTCCATGAGGAACGTTTGCTCGCCTTGATCATTCTCACCGATCAGTACCGACGGAGCACCCCGGAAACGCAAGCGCGGATCTACACCCTGTACCTCGCCAACACGCGGCGGATCAACAACTGGGACCTGGTCGATACTTCTGCCGAGCACATTGTCGGGGCGTATCTGCTGAACCGGAGTCGCAAACCGCTCCATGGGCTCGCACGATCCGATAGCCTGTGGGAACGCCGGATCGCCATCATGGCAACCTTCCACTTCATCAAAATGGGCGAGTACGAGGAAACCCTCAAGATCGCCACCCGGCTGATTCAGGATACCGAAGACCTCATCCACAAGGCGGTGGGCTGGATGCTGCGCGAAGTAGGCAACCGGGACCAGGCCACCGAGAGAGCCTTTCTGAATCAATATCATGCGCAGATGCCGCGCACCATGCTTCGGTATGCGATCGAAAAATTTCCGGAAGCACTGCGCCAGCAGTATTTGAAAGGCACGATACCGACTTAACCCTGGAAGTGCTCGCGCACAAACGCCTCCAACACCGGCCAGTACTCCGGGGACTGATTCCAGCCTGCCTCATCATGCCCCCCCTGCAGGTCGACAAATTGCTTGGGTTCGGGAGCTGCATTGTAGAGTCGACGACCCAGGGCATACGGGATCAGTTGATCCTCCGGACTGTGAGCGATCAGGACCGGGGCTTTGACCGAACCGATCTTGGCGAGCGCGTCAAACTGATACCGGCTGATCGCGGATACCGGAAGCCGGGGAAACCAGTGGCGGCCCAATTCCCGGCTGGAGGTAAAGGTACATTCGAGAATCAGCCCGGAAACCGGTCGCCGAACCGCGACTTCCACCGCAACCGGCCCCCCCAGCGAGGCGCCATAAACCATCACCGGAGGGGTCTCCATATCCCCGTGTTTGGCCCGCACCACTTCATAGGCGGCAAGCGCATCCTGATACACCCCCCGTTCGGATGGAATCCCCTTGCTACGGCCATAGCCGCGATAGTCAAACAGGAACAGGTTGACCGGCAGGGTGTGCAGCCGGGCCGCCAGGTCGATCCGCGTGGTAAGATTCCCCGCATTACCATGACAGTAGATCAGACTCCCCGTCGCTTCGGGGTGGGGGATCCACCAACCATGCAACCGACAACCATCGGCAGCGACAAAGTCCACCGACTCCACCACCAACCCCGCATCGGCAGGATCCCCTTCCACGGTGCGACTGGGATGAAACGCCTGGTGCCACTCAAACCATCGCGCCCAGCCCCAAAGCCCGGCAACCAGAATCATGATGATGCCCAGCCAAACCATCAGGCCATCTCAAAGGTTTTCGGGCAGCTTCCGAGCACCCGGCATCCATTTCGAGTAACCACCACCACATCCTCGATACGCACCCCACCGTGATCCGGGTCGTACAGACCGGGTTCGACGGTAACCACATGGCCCGGTTCGAGCGTCCAGTCGGCCAGGCTCAGCGAGGGGGCTTCATGAATATCGAGGCCGATCCCGTGCCCGGTACCGTGAAAGAATCCCCGCGCGACCGTGCCTTTAATCGTCGTGGGAAACCCCGCATTCAGCAAGCTGTCCGCAACCGCACGGTGGATGTCCGCGCCCTTCACCCCGGCGCGAATGGAGTGCAGGGCCAGTTGCTGGGCTTGTTTGACGGCGCGGTACATGCGTCTCTGAACCGGGGAAGCTTCCCCCCGTAAAACTGTCCGGGTCGCGTCGCCCCAGTAACCATGGATCTGGCTGCGGGGAAAAATATCGAGGACGATGGTTTCCTTCGCCCGCAGTGGGCCGGACCCGCGTTCATGAGGATCTGCCGCCTGACGGCCGCCTGCGACGATGATTTCTTTTCCTATATACTGATGATCCAGCAGGGTTCGTTGAATCAAGGTCCGGACCGACTCCGAGGTCAGGACCTTCCCTCTCGCTCGCAGAACCCCATCCCGGCCAATGCTTGCGCCCCGGATTTCCGCGATTGCTTTCCGCATCGCAGTCAGGGTGGCGTGCTGAGCTTCTTCGATCGCCCGAATTTCCCGGGTGGTCTTGACCGCGCGCCGGGGATAGATTTCTCCCTCCGCCACCTCGACCCGTATGCGCCGTTTTCGCAGGAGTTCCGCCGAAGCCACCGGAAAATAGGCGGGAACCAGCACATGGCGGATGCCCTGTCTTTTCAGCAGGGCCCAGGCCCAATCAGTCACGGAACGCCGCTTATCGGCAGGCAGATCCAACGACCCTACCGTCACCACCTGGATGCCACGGCATTGAGCGGCCCGACCGGCTTCGAGGGCGGGAACCACCAATGTTTTCCTCGGACCCTCGTCCAACAAGACCACCGGATCCACGGCATGAAATCCGCTCGCATACAGCAGGTTTGCCGAGGCTTCCGCACTCTCTATCAATAAAATTGGGGGTGTTGATCGATTCATCATAGATCCATCCTACTACCATTCACCGCGCTGGCCCAGCGGTCAGTCCGCCACCAGAACAACAAAAAGACCTTCAAATCTAGACTTACCACTTGCAAATCATTGCATCACAATGCCGTAACAAATCAAACTACATCTTGTGGTCTTTAGCTCACAGAATCCACATCTGGTAGTCTAATGAAAAAGAATCCAAGATTGCCACTTTCCGCTTGCCGGTTTTTTCCCTGCTCACTACGTTCATCACGTCGCAGGTGAGGCCAAATAATACAGGTTGTTTACAACTTGTTAATAACCTTTCCTGCAAGGTTTTACACTTTTCGGTCCGGTGCGGGACAGGGGGCGAAACCACAAGGTTTTCGTTGTCCTCTATCGGCCATTGATTCTGTGGTTTTTTTAGCACTTGATGCAACCAATTTGGGAACAACTATGAATGCCGATGTGATCTGGGGAAAAGCCTGCGAACACTTGCAATCCACCCTTTCCACTGATGTCTACAGCCGCTGGATCTCGGTCATTGAGCCGGATCACTTCGATCAGAAGACACTATCGCTTCGCGTGGCCAACAATTTTTACCAGAGCTGGCTTGAGGAAAACTACCTTCCCCTGATCGAGGATGCAATCCGGGTGGAGACCGGAGAATCCGTCAAAGTGATGTTTTCCGTCGATAACTCGATCCAGTTGTCGGGGGAGGACGAGGCACAGGATGCGGCCGCTTCCAAACCCATGAGCGCGGCGGCCACCGCTTCCAAATCCCGTTCCGGATCTCCGATGAACCCGAACTACACGTTCGATAAGTTTGTCGTCGGTTCTTCCAACAGCTTTCCCCATGCGGCATCCCTGGCAGTGGCCCAATCACCCGGACGCGCCTACAACCCTCTGTTTCTGTATGGCGGAGTCGGGTTGGGCAAGACCCACTTGATGCAGGCCATCGGAAACCATGCCTACGAGCACGCCAATCTCAATGTCGCCTATGTATCCTGTGAAGCCTTTACCAACGAATACATCGATGCCCTCCAGCGCCAGACCCTGGTGAAATTCCGGCGGAAGTATCGCAACATGGATATGCTTCTGATCGATGACATTCAATTCCTGGGTGGCAAGGAGCGGATGCAGGAGGAGTTCTTCCACACCTTCAATGCCCTGTTCGACGCCCACAAACAGATCGTGCTGACCTGCGACCGGCCCGCCTGCGAAATTCCCGGCCTGGAACACCGGCTGGTGTCCCGGTTCGAATGGGGCCTGGTGACCGAGCTAGAACCACCGGACGTGGAAACCAGAATCGCAATTCTCCGGAAAAAACAGGAGCAATTGAAGGTCAAACTGCCCCCCGAAGTCCTCAATTACATCGCTGAAAGCATCAAGGCCAACATCCGGCGGCTGGAGGGCGCGATGATCCGGGTGGTGTCCTATGGCTCCCTGACCGGGAAGGAAATCACCCTGGATGTGGTCGAGTACCTTCTCCGCGATACCCTCGATCAGGAAAAGCATAATGCCATCACCCTCGAGGAGATTCAAAAGGTCGTGGCGGACTTCTACGACATCCGGATGGGGGATATGATCAGCAACCGGCGCCCCCAGAATATTGCGTTTCCCCGCCAGATCGCCATGTACCTCTGTCGGGAAATCACCAGCAAATCCCTTCCCGCGATCGGTACGGCCTTCGGTAAAAACCACGCCACGGTCATTCATGCCTGCCGCTCGGTGGGTACCAAACTCAAGGCCGACCCCAGCCTGCGGCAGTCCCTGATGGTCCTCCAGCAGCGGATTCAGAAACGCGGCGGACCAGCTTGATGACGGTTGTGATGTGCGCGGTTCCGATGCATGAACTGCTCCCCCGGGATGGCTCCTCACGCCCCCGGTCCCGGTCGGCCACAAAGATTTTTGCCGGGGCTATCCCCCCAATCCGGACCGTTTTTTCTTACAAATCCCCCTGTGCAATGCCTGTAGAAAACCGGTGAATGACCGTGATACCCTGTGAACAAATACGAGTTGTGCGCCGGACATGTGGGCAACTCCGATCCATACACAGAATCATCCACAGGCCCCGGGGGGGCGGGACACTTTCTGCTGCAACGACATCGGAAGTTGATTGCATCTATTGACAGGGCATAATAAGAAGACGGATAAATAGTGGTAAGGATATCTTCTTCTCCGAGGGTGTTCACAACCGAGCGAGGAAATACATGAAAGTGATCATCAACAAAGATGTCGTGCTTGAGGGTCTGCAAAAGGTTCAGTCCATTGTCGGCACCAAAACCACCCTGCCTGTTCTGTACAACGTGTTTCTGAAGGCGGAAGACGACAAGGTTTTCCTGACTGCAACCAACATCGATGTCACGGTTCGCACCAGTGTGCAGGCCACGGTATCCCGGGAGGGAGGCACCACCCTGCCGGCCCGGCGCCTGACCAGCATCATCCGGGAACTGCCGGCAACCGACATCGAGATCAATGTCGATGACAAGGATGTCGCCACGATTAAAGCGGGTTCATCCCGGTTTAAAATTATCGGGATTTCCGATGAAGAGTTTCCCGCGCTGCCTTCATTGGAAGAGGGCAAGACCTACTCGGTGGACCAAGGCATATTCCGCCGGATGCTTCTGAGCACATCCTATGCCGCCTCCCACGAAGAGTCCCGCTATGTCCTGAACGGGGTGTTGCTCAACTTCAAGGAGGATAAGCTGAATATGGTCGCCACCGATGGCCGCCGGATGGCCCTGTACGAGGAACCGGTGGAATTTCCCGATGAGCTGGCGGGCGACTACATCGTACCCTCGACTGCAGTCAATGAATTGCTCAAGACCCTCGGGGCAGAAGGCAAGATGCGGATTGTCGCGGGGCAGAACCAGATCACGTTCGAATTCGATGATATCTACATCGTATCGAAGCTGATCGAGGGAACCTTCCCCAATTTCCGGCAGGTCATACCGTCCGCTTGCGAAGAACGGGTGATGGTGGAGCGGGAACAGTTGCTCACCGCGATCAAACGGGTGTCCCTGGTCAGCGACAAGAGCAATACCGTGAACCTGGTGTTCAGTAAAAACCATCTGGAATTACAGGCCTCCGCCCAGGACATCGGGGAAGCCAGCGAAACCCTCGCGGTGAAGTACTCCGGCAAGGAAATCAAAATATCCTTCAATCCGGAATATCTGATGGATTGCCTGCGCAGCCTGACCAGCGATGAAGTGGCCCTGGAAATCAGTGATGATCTCAGCCCCGGAGTGGTGAAGTGCGATGCACCCTTCCTGTATGTGTTAATGCCGATGCGGGTACGGTGACCAAATGACCGGAAAGAAGAACAAGCCTCCGGCCAGGGGAAATCAGCCGACCCTGACCTTGCTGGGGAATCAAAAGACCGTACAGCCGGAAACCCCGAAACCAGACATTCTGGAAACCTTTCCCAATCCCCGGCCCGCCCGCGAATATACCATCACGTTCGATTGCCTCGAATTCACCTCCCTGTGTCCGGTGACCGGCCAGCCTGACTTTGCCACCCTCACCATCCTGTATGTCCCGGGGGATGTGTGTGTGGAGAGTAAGTCGCTCAAACTCTATCTCGGGGCTTACCGCAATCAGGGTTCCTTTTCCGAAACCATCGTCAACCAGATTCTCGATGATCTGGTCGCGGTCCTCGATCCGGTCTCTCTGGGGGTGCAAGGGAAATTCAGCCCCCGTGGAGGTATTGGCATCACGGTGGAAGCCACCTATCCCGATCTCGATGATCTTGCCGATCTGGATCTCCTGGATGACCTCTTCGATGACGAGGAACCCTGAACGGGGCTGTGATGAAAACCGCCGTTTGGATTCTTGGTCTGATTGCAGTGCTGTTTCTGCTCTGGCAGCAGAAAACCCGTGGGGCTGAATCCGCCGAACAGGCCTGGGCCTGGATCGGGCGGGGAGCCCTGGTCATTGATGTCCGGACCGAAGCCGAATTCCGCGCCGGTCACCTGGAAGGCGCCTTGAATATTCCCTTCGAACAGGTGGACCGGCTGGTCAAGGCCATCGGCGAGGATAAAAATCGTGAGGTTGTGGTCTATTGTCGCAGTGGTCGCCGCTCCGGCCTGGCCCGGCAATCCCTGATGCAAAAGGGCTATGCGCAGGTGTTCAATGGTGGAGGGATCGCCAGTCTGCTGGCGACCAAACCTTCCGATAAAACGTCGAACTGAGCGACAAGTTTGGCATGGTCTGGTAATCTGGCAATACCAGTTTAAGGAAACCCGACTGGCTTTGTATGAGGATCAATCATTGTTTGAGAACCAATGAGTAGCAGACCGACAGCCGTAGACCTTTTCGCAGGAGCAGGCGGCATGTCGCTTGGATTCGAACAGGCAGGATTCGACGTGATTGCCGCTGTCGAATTGGACCCGATTCATGCCGCAGTTCACCACTTTAACTTTCCGACGACCAAAACGTTGGTCTCTTCGGTAATTGGTCTCGATGCGAATACCATCCTGGGGCGGCACAACAAAACGAATGGAAATCGTGGCGTAGATGTGGTTTGTGGTGGTGCTCCTTGCCAGGGTTTCTCGCTCATTGGACAGCGCATGCTGGATGATCCTCGAAATCAACTGGTTAGACAGTTTGTTCGGCTTGTTGTGGACCTTGATGCCAAGTATTTTGTCTTCGAGAACGTAAAGGGTCTTACTGTGGGCAGGCACCGCAAATTTCTGCGCTTGCTTATATCAGAGTTCGAAGAACGCGGATATGCGGTAACAGAGCCATGGCGTGTTTTGAACGCGAGAAACTACGGTGTTCCTCAGCACCGTGAACGTCTCTTCCTGCTTGGGGCCAAACAAGGCCTTCCTCTGCCGAAGTACCCCGATATAGTGACTGCCGATGAGCCCGATCTGTTTTGTTCGACTGCGGTTAGACCAATACCTACCTGCCGAGATGCACTTGAGGATCTCCCGGATAATGAGCAATTTGAGGAACTCATGACGGTCGACTCAGTTCGGGTCGAGCGCTGGAGTGCGGCATCCGAGTTTGCCATGGAAATGCATTGTATGACCGAGGACTGTTGGCATTATAGCTATCCTCGAAATTGGGACTCACGGTTGCTCACCTCCAGCATGCGCACTGCCCACACTGAAATCTCACGCCGACGTTTTCTGGAGACATCTCCCGGCTACGTGGAACCCATTTCACGATTCTTCAAACTCTCACCGAATGGGCAAAGTAACACACTCAGAGCCGGAACTGATTCTGCCCGGGGCGCTTTCACAAGTCCCCGCCCTATTCATTACGACTATGACCGTTGTGTTTCAGTTCGTGAAATGGCGCGTTTACACGGCTATCCGGATTGGTTTCGCTTCCATGTCACCAAGTGGCACGGCGGAAGACAGATTGGAAATTCAGTTCCACCCCCGCTGGCCCGTGCTGTGGCTACTTCGGTCATTCGGGCTCTTGGTATAACGCCCCAGCGTCCCCGTCATTCGCTTTCGCTCGGCAGCCCAAGCCTCTTGGCGATGGACATGACGGAGGCGGCGGAGTTCTGGGATGTGGAAGTACCGATCAAGAAGCGGGACAGGAAGAACGGACTACACAAGAGAAAGCAACATGAGATTGAGATCGAGCGCCTCTCGGCGCAGAGGTGCTAAATGGCGGCCATAAAGAAAAATCGTTACGCAGCCATTATCGAAAAAATATTCTTCTCGAAGTATGCCAAGGGTTCTGAGGAGATCACGTTCGAGCGAGAGGATTTGAAACGAGCTGCCAAGGCGTTGCACATCATGTTGCCCAAGAACCTTGGTGATGTGATCTACTCCATTCGCTACCGCACCGAACTTCCAAGCCGCATCCTCAAGACCCAGCCTAAGGGGAAGGAATGGATCATCGAAGGTCGCGGACGGGCTTTGTACTGCTTCCGTCTTGTAACGGAGAACCGGATTTTCCCCAACGATCAACTCGCGGCAATTAAGGTTCCTGATGCAACTCCAGAAATTGTTTTTTCCTACGCACTTTCGGATGAGCAAGCGTTGTTGGCAAAAGTCAGGTATAACCGCCTCCTTGATATCTTCCTCGGGATGGCAACGTACTCGTTGCAGAGCCACCTGCGGACGACCGTACGCGACCTTGGACAAGTGGAGATAGACGAAATCTATGTCGGTATCGATAAACGGGGTGCTCAATACGTACTTCCAGTTCAGGCAAAGGGTGGTGCGGATCAACTCTCCGTTGTGCAAGCGAAGCAAGATATAGCATGCTGTCAGGAGAAGTTCCCGAATCTCGAGTGTCGTGCTATATCCGCCCAGTTTATCGCGACCGATCTGATAGCATTGTTCGAGCTTGCGCTCGATGAGGGCATGGTGAAAATCGTGGAAGAGAAGCACTACCGGCTTGTGCCCGGTGACCAGATCACAACAGAGGATCTTCAAAAGTATGCAAGGCGATAATCAGGCAACGAGGATAACTTCAGCGGCGCGATGAATGCTGACCGGTAATACTACTCCAATGTGCTCGGTTTTGTTTTGCTTGAAGGTATGAAAGAACCGGATTCAGAAGTCGGGAAACAAGCAAGAACATCACCTCCAGTCCGTATCACTGTTCGGGTTGATCGTCTGATCTTCTGGCTTGCCGCCTTGTGTGTGTTGATCGAGCTGGCCTTTGTGTTCCTTGATTTTGGGGTCAATTACAGCCGTTGGTCCACCCTGGGTCCGATGCGTCGCATGTTCAACATCACCCGGGAGGACAGCCTAGCCTCCTGGTTCGGGGTTTCTCAGACCCTGCTTGCCGCGTGCACCCTATGGTTTCTGGTTGCGGTTCAGTCCGCCGCCAGGGTCTCCCGGCCGAAACGTGTGGGCTGGTGGATTCTCGCTGGATTCTTTACGTATCTGGCCGCCGATGATGGCGCAGAGATTCATGAGCGACTGGGATCCGCATTTGGACGCTTGCAGGAGAGGGCTCAGGAAAGTCAAATAGCCTCGGGTTTCTGGTCCCGCATCTATGACTGGTTTCCCAGCTATGAATGGCAAATTGTTTGCCTGCCGGTCTTTTTACTGCTCGGGTTTTTCATGCTGGCCTTTTTGTGGAGGGAACTCAAAACCCGGCGTTCGAGGCTGACCTTACTCATAGCTGTAGGCCTGATGGCGGTCGCGGTGGGGCTTGATTTTGTAGAAGGCCTGGAACCTGATCACCAGTGGAACCTTCATCAGCGATTGACCGAGGTGGTGGATCTCTCTGCCTATACCGAAGCCCAGTTTGATGAAGAGCCCTTTGAGTCGGTGAGGCATTTCTCCAAATCCTTGGAAGAGTTCATGGAAATGCTGTCCATGACCCTGTTGTGGTTGATCCTGATCGCCCACCTCGCCCGGATCGCTCCGAGGCTGGATCTTCATCTCCAGCTGGATCCTGATCACGATTAATTTTCCAAGATTGATTATGGATCGTCAATATGCGGTAGTCCGCCGCAGCCTGTTCGCGCATACATTGAACATATAAAGGCTAATTATCATTATTATCATTTTATATTATATGGAAATCATATTTCAGGTATTGACATCAGATCGCAAAAGACTGATGATTCCACCGTAAGCTGATGTGCCTCAGGGGTGGGGTAAGTCGAACGAACAGAGAAAGGACAAGTATCATGAAAAAAGGGTTAATCGTATGGCTCGCGGTTATGCTGACGGCGAGTGCCAGTGTCTTTGCGCAGACACTGAATTTTTGTGAGGACGAACCGACACAAACCGATCTCCTCACGGATACCGGTTGTGACGCCGGGGACATCATTTTGGGCAGCTTGGATGGCATTCTCTATGTCACTGTGATCACCGATGGTGGGTGGACACTGCTTCAGACCCGGATTGCCGTGGGCGATTCGATTGAGGATATTCCGCTCAATGCCTGTGGTTGCCCCGCTACGGAGGCATTTCCTTATGCGTCGCTGCAAAATAAGCAGACGATGTATGTGGAAGCCATTCCTCTGGATAGTTTTCCCCACGATTCCAATATTGTGGTCATGGTCAATTCCCTGGTGGATTGGGATAATTGTGCCAACGGCAGCCCTGCCCCGGTTTGTGCTCTCCCTTGTGATGACCCGGTCGAGGAATGCGCTCCCTGTGACGGGAAGGTGACCCAGCTTGAGCTGCTCTACACTGGCGCGGATGCTGGTGTCATCACGGTCATGCAGAAGGATGGAGCCGTGGTGTTTGGGCCGACTCTTGTTTCTTCCATGGAGACCTTCAGCTTTACCGGAACCGACAAGAAGGGAACGCTGGGAACCGAGATCAGTATCTATGTGGACAGTGTGCTGAACACCAAGATCCATACCAGTTGCTCACAGCCCATCGGCCCCGGCCTGGTCAAGGGTGACTTTGAAGTGCTCAGCGGGGAAAGCCGCAACGGCGGACTTCTGTGCCCGCCCGGCGTGGATGATGACGATTCATCGGATGACAAGTCCTGCGATGACCGCTCTCGTGATGACGACTCCCGCGACGCTAAGTGCCGCGACTCCAAGTACTCGAAGTCCGGAAAGTCCTGTGACCACGATTCCCGCGATTCGAAGAGCTGTGAGTCCAAAGAATCGAAGTCCAGCAAATCCCGGGATCGCGATTCCAGGTATTCCAAGTCCGGGAAGTCCTGTGATCACGATTCCCGTGATGCAAAAAAATGTGAATCCAAGTATACGAAGTACAACAAGTCCTGCGACCACGATTCCCGGGATGATGATTCCCGGGATTCCCGCTGCGGAGAGGATGATCCCATCGATCCGCCGGATTGCATTCCCTGCGTCCCGGTCTCCACGGTCATTTCGGCCTGGGGTGACGGGGTGAAATTCGACTGCGGCGCTTGTGTCTACTATATCGAGCATCAGCTGGAGGAATGCCCGCCCACACTACCGGATGCCTGAGCTTCCGGTAGCCAACCCTGAAAGATAGGCAGCCCCCGGACTTTGAACCGTCCGGGGGCTTTTGGTTGTAGGCCCTTCTCTTTGTCCTTGCCTTCGATTCCCGCCCCCCCTAGTATGCGCCCCTTTACGAAATCCCGGTAGGTGCCGGGATGTCTCCGCGCAAGCGGGGATTACGGAAGCGAGTGTCGATCCGGCCTCCCGGAGAGACCAAAGCGGATTGTGTGGGCTGCTCTGACAGCTCCACCAGAAAACGGAGGATAGTATTATGGCAACGGAAACCGTTGACGTGCGTGTAACCGTCAAGGACCTCGTGGATGCGGGGTTACACTTCGGGCATCAGACCAAGCGCTGGAACCCGAAGATGAAGAAGTACATCTTTGATGACCGCAATGGCATCTACCTGATCGATCTTGATCAGACGGTTGAACTGCTCAAGCAGGCTCAGCAATACATTTACAACACCGTGTCGCTCGGGCGTTCGGTTTTGTTCGTGGGCACCAAGCGGCAGGCCCAGGAGCCCATCCGCGCCCTTGCGGAGAAATACAACCAGCCCTACATGGTCAATCGTTGGCTCGGGGGAACCCTCACCAATATGACCACCATCCGCAAAAGCATTGCCCGGATGCGGGAAATCGAGAAGATGGAGACCGAGAACTCCTGGGAATCGATGGGCAAGAAGGAAGTGTCCCGTCTGAAGCGCGAGTTGGAACGCTTGCGGTTCAATTTGAGCGGCATCGCGAACCTTGAATCGCTGCCGGGAGCGATTTTTGTGGTGGATACCAACCGTGAGGCAATCGCCGTCGCGGAAGCCCACAAGCTGAATATCCCGGTCATCGCTCTCGTCGATACCAATTGTGATCCCGATGTGGTCGATTACCTGATTCCCGGAAACGACGATGCGATTCGCGGGATTCAATTGATCATGGATATCACCGGCGAGACCATTGACAAGGCCCTTGCGGAGTACTCCCGCATCGCTGCTGAGGAAGCCCGCCGCCGGGCCGCCGAAGAGGCCGCCGCCGAAGCTCGGGCCAAGGCCGCAGCCGCCGCCAAGGCCGAAGCTGCTGCCAAAGCGCTGGTCGCGGTAAAGGAAAAGCGTGCCAAAGCCAAGGCGGAAGAGAAAAAAGCCGCCGCAGAAAAAGCGGCCGAAGAAGCTGCAGTAACCCCGGCTGAAGCGGCTGGCGAAGAAGCCGCCGCCACACCGGAACCGGCTGCGGAAACCGCCCCGGAGCCGGAAGCAACGCCGGAACCGGAAACCGTTGCGGAAGCAACCGACGAGTCCACCAAATCTGAATAACGGAATGTAACCAACTTAAGGAGCAAGTACTGATGATGGAAATTACCGCATCCCTGGTTAAAGAGCTTCGGGATGAAACCAATCTCGGAATGATGGAGTGCAAAAAGGCCCTCCAGGAAACCAATGGCGACAAAGAGGCGGCAATCCGCCTGCTGCGTGAGCGGGGTCTTTCCCTCGCCGACAAGCGTGCGGGCCGGGCGGCCAAGGAAGGCCGTGTGGCCATGGAGATCTACGACGGCGGAAAAGCCGGGGTGATGATCGAGGTCAATTGCGAAACCGACTTCGTGGCCAAGAACGAAAACTTCCAGTCCTTTGTGGACAGCCTGGTGAGCCAGGCGCATGACGCCGCCGATGACGAGTTGGCGGTGGTGGCCAAGGATGCGGTGGTGGCGAAGATTGCCGAGATTGGCGAGAATATCGTGATTCGTCGGAATGTCCGGTACACCACATCGGGCTCCGGGGCGGTCGCAGGCTACATCCATCTCGGCGGTAAAGTCGGGGTGTTGGTGGAAATTGCCTGTGACAAGGATGCATCGGTTCAGCAGGATGCCTTCAAGGATGCCCTCAAGGATATCACCCTGCACATCGCAGCCTGTTCGCCCCAGTTCCTGTCTCGCAGTGAGATTCCCGCCGAAGTCGTAGCGGCGGAGCGGGAAATCTATGCCAAGCAGGTCGAAGGCAAACCCGAAAATATTATCGAGAAGATTGTCGGCGGAAAACTGGATAAGTTTTACAGCCAGATTTGTCTCGAGGAACAGGGATATGTGAAGGATCCGGATCAGACCATCACCCAGTTCCTTGCCGCCACCGGGAAAACCCTCGGGGACACGTTGAAAATTCGCCGGTTCACCCGGTATCAGGTGGGCGCCTGATTCAGCGCGGTTCAGTTTCATGAGCCACACCCGCACCCTTCAAACCGGTGCGGGTGTTTTGTTTTCCGCGTTCCGAGCGGGGTGGGGGAGGCCCGCGTGAAATCGCAGGATGGTTGCCCGACTAGGACTCGAACCTAGACAAGCAGATTCAGAGTCTGCTGTGCTACCATTACACCATCGGGCAGGAAAACCGCCATTATCTATCGGTTTCCCGGGGCTACGTCAAGCATGGGCGAGGCATCCAGTCACGACAAACGCCTAATGGGTGATGTTGAGCGTACGACAAACGCCAGGTGGTCAGCGAATCAGGGATGCGCCCCCCGGGTACCGCTTGTCGTGTACATACTGATCCAATGCAACCGGAACAAGGATCCGCTGGAATCACCTTCGGGAACCGTGTAGTCTTCCCCCCGGAAGAGACTGATCATGATTCTTTGGTTCATACGCCATGCGATTGCTGTTGAGAGGAGCGACTTTGCCGGTCCGGATCTTGCCCGCCCGTTGACTGCGGCTGGCCGCCGTCAAGCCAGGGAGATGTTTGAGCGGCTGGCCCGGTTTCGCGCCGGGCCGACCCTGATCTTTGCCTCCGAGGCGGTGCGGGCCTGGGAAACTGCGGATCTGTTGAGCGTTTGTTACCGACTGAACCGCCCGGTTCGGACCCCCCTGTTAAATCCCGGATGCACCCTGAAGCGGTTGGGTGTGCTGCTGGCTTCGAAAGCCGGACCGGCCGGACATGTGGCGCTGGTCGGCCATGAACCGGATTTTTCCGAGCTGATCTCCCGGCTCACTGCGGATCGCAAACAGTCGCTGAAGATGAAAAAGGGGGCCCTCGCCGAAGTGGAACTCAAACCGGGAAACCGGGGCATCCTGAAACTGTTGATTCCCCCGGATGTCATGGCCTCATGAATACGCGCAAGGACAACGTCGATCTGATTTGCAGCATCGGTGAATTGGCCGGTCTGTTTGAAAACAGCTCCAGCCTGGAGAATTTTCTCCAGAATGTGGTGAGTATTGTTGCCTATCATATGCGGGCCGCAGTGTGTTCGGTGTATCTGTATGATGAGGAAAAGCAGGAGCTGGTACTGACGGCAACCCAGGGCTTGAGTGAATTATCGGTGGGGCAGGTCCGGCTGAAGCTGGGCGAGGGGTTGACCGGTGTGGCGCTGAAGGAGTTGCGCCCGATTCGCGAGGGTAGCGGTTCGCGCAACCCCAACTATAAGTTCATTCCCGGTATTTATGAAGAGAAGTTTGAGGCCTTTCTTGCGGTTCCGATTCTGCGGGGTTTGTCCCGGGTGGGCGTGTTGGTCTTGCAGGATCCGGTTACCGATTACTTTGATGAGAATGACACCAAGGCGCTCCTCGCCATCGCGGCCCAGTTGGCTTCCACGATCGAGAATGCCAAATTGCTGATGGCCCTGCATCGGATCCGCACCGATCTGGAGGCGGAGAAAGCCCCGGCGGTTCCTGCCGAGGAACTCCGGTTTATCAAGGGAAAGGCGGGCGCCCGTGGGTATGCCGTCGGGCATCCCACCGTATTCAGTATCGGGGGTGAGGATTTCCTCCAGGAAAGTGAATTTACCCGGGACATCACCGGGGGCCTGGAAGATTTCCAGTATGCCCTGTCCCGCACCGAGCAGCAGTTGGAGGAGTTGCAGACGAAAATGGAGAAGCGGCTGGCGGATGTCGCCTCGATGATTTTCAGTGCGCACCTGCTGATTGTGAAGGACCCAAAATTCTCCGGAGCGATGATCGAATTGATCAAGCTGGGCTCCACCGCTCGCGATGCGATTGTCGCGGTGATCAAGCAGTACATCGAGTTGTTTGCCGGCAGCAAGAATCCCCGGCTGCGGGAAAAGGTTCAGGATGTCAAGGATCTCGGCCACCGCCTGCTGCGCAACCTGTATCGGGACGAAGAGGATAACGCGGATTATGCCGGCCATGTGATTATCGCCGGAGAACTGCTGCCCTCGGATGTCCTGAAGTTATCCGCCCAGAATGCCGAGGGCATCATCCTGGTGGGGGGGGCGGAAACCGCGCATGTCACCCTGCTCGCCAAATCGCTGGAACTGCCCCTGGTATTGACCAACGAGGAACGGGTTTTCCAGATCAACCCTTCGCGACGCATTCTGATCGATGGTGATCACGGAAATATCTATGTCGACCCCGAACGGGCGGTCATCGATCAGTTCCGGCAGATGGAGGAGGATCAGAAGGAAGCCGAGGCGGTGGCCGCCAACATGGCTGAGACCAATGAAACGGCGGATGGCAAGCGAGTCGAATTGCTGGCCAATATCAACATGCTGAGCGAACTCAAGGTGGCCCGCCAGCTCCGGGCGGAGGGCATCGGCCTCTACCGCAGCGAGTTCCCGTTTATTGTCCGGACCAGTTTTCCCTCCGAGGAAGAGCAGTACCGGGTGTACCGGACCCTGGTGGAAAAAATGGAGGGAATGGAAATCACCTTTCGCACCCTCGATGTCGGCGGCGACAAGGCCCTGAGTTATTTTCCCGGCAAGCAGGAGAACAATCCGTTCCTTGGGTTGCGGGCGATCCGGTTTTCCCTGCGCTACCGGGATGTGTTTGAGCACCAGTTGCGGGCGGTGTTGCGGGCCGGACACGATGCGAATCTGCGGATCATGTTTCCCCTCGTGTCCTCGATCGACGATTATCTGGAAGCCCGGAGTGTGGTGGAGGACTGTATCGCGAAGTTGACCGAAGAAGGGATCCCTCATATCACCCACCCGCGCATCGGGGTGATGATCGAATTGCCCGCCGTGGTGGAGATTGCCGACGAGCTGGCCCGGGAAGTGGATTTCCTGTCCATCGGCGGGAACGATCTGGTTCAATATATTCTGGCGGTGGACCGCACCAATGAGCAGATGTCCGAGCTCTATCAATCCCACCATCCCGCCGTGCTCCGGGCGTTGAAGAAAGTTGCCGATGCCGCCCGCCGACACAAAAAATCCCTGTCCTTTTGTGGCGAGATGGCGGCGGATCCGCGTATGCTTCCTTTCCTCCTCGGCATTGGGATTCATCGTCTCAGCATTGAGCCCAGAAAGATTCCCGGGATTCACAATGCCGTGAGATCCTATTCCCTCAAAGACTGTCGGAAGCTCGCCAAACAGTTGCTGGCCATGAGCCGCCTGCGGGATATCGAGCAGGCGTTGAACGACTTTCACGCCATCGTCCGGGCCTGAGGCTTTTCCCGGGTCCCGATGGCCTGTCTGGCTGGATTTCTCTCACCCATCCACGCGCAGGGCATCGGCCGGGGAGAGGGTGGCGGCGGTGCGCGCGGGTTGCCAGGTGAACAGCAGTCCGATCAGGAGGCAAACGGTGATCGGCATCAGGAGAATCTTCGCGTTCAGGATGAGGGGGAGCAAGGCCGGAGCAGGCGGTGCAAATAGAATAAGGAGGGCTCCGATTCCGGAACCGATGAGTCCACCGAGCCCGGTCAGCACGATTCCCTCGGCGAGAAATAACGAAAAGATATCCCATTGCGTTGCCCCGATTGCCCGGCGAAATCCGATTTCCTGCCGTCGTTGACGGGTGCTGACCAGCAGAAGACTCGACAAGGCGACCCCGCCGAGCAGCAGGCAGAGGAGGACGACGCTGCCATAGGCAATACGGACCGTTTTCATCATCGCCCGTTCCCCGCGTACCAGCACATCCGCAGTGGTTGCCGTCCAGATCGCCGGTCCCCCGGTAGCCTGTTGTAATTGCCGGACCAGCGCCCGTACATCATCGGGATCGCTGATTCGGGCGAGCAAGCCATCGAATCTGTGTGGATCATCCGGTGAAGTCATCCACGCCGTGGGCAGGGTATCGGGAATCCAGATCCAAGCCCCCGACGATTGGGTGCCGGCTGGACTGGAGGGATTCATCAGGGTGCTGTCCGAGATGCCGACCACCTGCACGGTCAATGCCGGATGGGTGAGGGTATCGCCCACATGAAGCGACCAGGCATCCGCGAGGATTGCGCTGACCAGCGCATGCGGCTGAGCCTGTTCAATATCCTGTGCATCCAGCCAGCGGCCATCCTGCAGCGGGCGTTCCAGAATACGGGGCAGAGACGCGTTGGCGGATAAAACCTGAATGGAGATTCCCCGGATGGGATCCTTCAGAAGATGGGAGCGATAGCCGGTGGCGATCAGACCGGGTTGAAGGGCGGTTGCGAGTCGAAGGTGATTCCGGGTCATCGCCACCCCACTTCCGGTGGGATCCTGGAGGGTGAGCAGAACGGTGTCGGATCCAAAGGATTTCAATCGCGCCTGCACACTGGATTCAAGTCCCGCCAGCAGCGACAGTAAAAGGGTGGCGGAGGCTGCGCCTACCGCGACCGCAACCAGGATCAAACCGCTGGTCATGGGGCGGGTGAGCAGGCTTTCGCCCAGATCTTTTCCGAAGGTGGTCATGAAGGATTCAACCGCATGTCACGCTCGTACAGATGGCCATTGTCACAGATCCAGTGATGGGTGGCATGGACAAGCCAGTCCGGATTATGGGTGACCAGCAAGACCGCGATACCGGTATGGGCAGCGGCGGCCAGGGCATCCATCACCAAC
>JACKPT010000006.1 GCA_024233345.1 Verrucomicrobiota bacterium | reverse complement strand
GGGGTCGGCTCAGGAGTATGGCGCAAAGGGTGGGGTTCTTGCCGAAGGGGTTCAGCCGGAAGAGCCTCTTTCCCCCTATGGATGGGCCAAGCGGGCGACCTTCGAAATGGCTTCCTCGTGGTCCCGGCGCTCCGGGGTGGGGTTGTTATGGCTGCGCCCGTTTATTATCTATGGTCCTGGCCAGGCTGGCAGCATGCTTGTGCCCTATGCGGTTCGACAGGCCATGCATGGTGAACGGGCCGAATTTACCGATGGGAAACAGACGCGGGATTTTGTCTATGTCGACGATGTCGTTGAGGCCTTCTCCCGGGGCCTTGGCCAGCAGCCCCAGGGTATCCATGAGCTGAATCTGGGCAGTCGTGATCCCGTTCAGGTATGTGATGTTCTTGCCGCAATTGCAGACCAGTTTCAGGCCCGCGACAACTTCCATTTCGGCGCCAAGCCACGCCGCCTGGCCGAGCCGGATGTGCAGGTTGCCGACTGCACCCGGGCCGAACAGGTTCTGGGCTGGACCCCGCAAGTCGGCTGGCGCGAAGGCGTTCGGAGGATATGTGACGATGGGCGATGGCCGATGGGCGATGGGCGATGGGCGATGGGCTATGGGCGATGAACGATAGATGATGGGTAAGGCTATACAGACCTATGCTGACTTACCGGTGTATCGCGATGCATTTACACTGCAGCAAGCGATCTTTCATGCCTCTACATCTTGGCCGAAAGAGGAAACCTATTCCTTGATTGACCAGATTAGGCGTTCCTCTCGTTCTATTGGTGCGAATATCGCGGAGGCATGGGCCAAGCGAAGGTATAAGGCTCATTTTGTCAGTAAATTAACGGATGCCGATGCTGAACTTCAGGAAACCAGGCATTGGCTTAAGACAGCACATGCCTGCGGCTATCTGTGCGAAGAGGAACTAAACAAGCTGATTTCTTCATGCGCCTCGGTAGGTCGTCAAATGGGAGCGATCCTTGGTCACGCAGATGACTTCTGTTTGTAAGTCAGCCCATCGACCACCGTCCATTGCCCATCGTCAATTGCCCATCGTTTTCAACCCTTTCGTTTCTTTCGCGTTTTTCGTAGTTTCGCCTCATGCACACCAACACCATCATTCTCGGCGCTGGCCTGACCGGGCTTGGTGCCGCTCGGGAGCTTCCCGGATCCGTGGTCTATGAGGCCAAGGACCATCCGGGTGGGCATGTCTACTCGCATCATCAAGGAGGACTACATTTTGACGAAGGCGCCCACATCTGTCATGCCAAGGATCCCGAATGGGTCGAACTGCTCAAAAAGAATGCGGGTGATGTGGTTCGGATGGACCAGAGTCTGGTCTCAAACTGGTGGCACGGTCATTGGGTGACTTATCCGGTGCAGAATCACCTCCGGGATCTTCCGGTTGACCTTCGCATTCGTGCCCTGACCGAGGTGGTTGAGGCTCAGGTTCAGTCAAATACCTCCACGGCCGCCAATTACGAGGCGTGGTGCCTCGCCCAGTATGGGGAAACCCTCACCGAACAGTTTTATCGAGAATACACCACCAAATACTGGCGTACTCCGATGGCCGACATGGATGTCGACTGGCTTGCCGGGCGCCTGCTGCCCTCCCAGCTTCAGCGCATTATTCATGGAGCGATCGCGCCTCTGGATGAAAAGCAGTCGGTGTTCAGTTCGTTTCTCTACCCGGCCCGGGGTGGCTTTTTTGCCTTCTTTGCTCCGCTCTACCGCGAAGTGGATGTACGAACAGGGTTTCAGGTGTCAGGTGTCAGGCACCGGGATAGAAAAATTACCTTTACCAATGGTGAGCAGGTGTCCTTTGATCGATGCATCAGCACTATCCCCTTGCCGGACTTGATCCGGGCGATGGATGAGGTTCCGGACGGGATTCGCGACGATGCGGAGACCCTGCGGCATACCTCAATGATCGGGGTCAATGTTGTCGTCAACAAGCCCTCTCTGGTTCCCTGGCACTGGTTCTATATTTACGATGCCGACATCGATGTCTCCCGGGTCAAGGTTCTCAGTAACTTGATTCCGGAGAGTCTCCCCCCCGGAAAATCCGTGCTGCAAACCGAGGTCTTTCGGCGAGACGATGAGGCCTATGACCTGGAAGCCATCAAGAAGAAAGCCGTGGTTGATCTGGGGAGAATCATGGGGTTTGACCCGGAACAGGATGTGGAATCGGTGAGTCATGTCGAGGTCTCCCATGCCTACACCATTCCGACCCTGGGGCGGCAGGCGGCGGTGGACCGAATCACCGCCTGGCTTGAAGGCATCGGTATCATTCCGGCCGGCCTGTATGGAAAATGGAAGTATGTCTGGTCGGATCAGGCGTATGCCGCAGGCAAGGCTGCGGCACAGACCGCGATGGCCCTGGATCATTGAACAATGAAAGACTCTGAATTATGAGTAAAAGTATTTTGTGGAAATGCATGTATATGGCCCGTGACCTTCGGTCGGGTGCCCTGTTTGACGCGATCAAGCGGTATTGCCATGGTGATGTGCTGGATGTCGGCGGTTGGGATTTCTTCGAATCGATCAAGAAGCGCAAGGTCGGGTTTGATTCCTGGACGGTGCTGGAAGTGGAGCGCCAGGATGTCGACCTATCCGATGATCCGCGGGTGAAGTTGGTCATCGGAGATGGGTGCAACATGACCTTTGAGGATGATCGCTTTGACACCATCCTGAATATTCAGGTTTTGGAGCATGTGTTTGAGCCGATCCGGATGATGGAGGAAATGACCCGGGTATTGAAGCCGGGTGGCATCATGATCATTCTGCTGCCCACCACGTCGACCATGCATATGGCTCCGTATCATTTCTATAACTTTACCCGGTATTGGAGTGAGGAGGCGATTCGCCACTGTGGACTGGAGAAGGTGAGTTTGACCCCACTGGGTGGCGTATGGACCTCGATGGCTTCGCATCTGCTCTATTTTGTGATGCAGAGCGTACGGGTCAAGGGGATGAGCTCGCCGGAGATCAAACGTGGCCTCCTGTTTTATCTGCTCTACCCCTTCATGCTGCTGTTTGCCGCGCTGAGTTTTCCGCTCTGTCTCCTCTTCGGCCTCGGCGACCTCCAGGAGGAAGCCAATAACCACCTCGTCGTGGTCCGAAAGCCATCGAATTAACTACGAAAATTACGAAAGCGACGAAAAGAAATGATGAATCGTGCGGTTCAGGCGATTCACTCATAGCTCTTTTGCGTATTTAGCGTCTTTCGTTGTTAAACCATAGGCATTATGTCCCCTGCCATCTCCATACTTGTTCCGGATATTGGTGCACCTTCCCTGGGGGCAGCGATTCGGTTACGTGAGCTGCTGCATCCGCTGAGCACAGAAATTGTCGGACCGGATTTTGGAACGGGGATCTGTTCGCTGTATACCGATGCCGGACCCTTTACGTCGGTGCCCGCCGGTAACATGTATCGGTACCCGGATTTTCTGTGGGCTTCCCGCCGACTTGATCGGGCGATTCGCGGCCGTCTGGTGATCGCCGTGAAGGCATTCATGAATACCGTGCCGGTTGCCCTGCGCCGGCAGCGGCAGGGTGGTAAGGCGGTGGTCTTTCTCGACGAGTGGGATGGCGCTCTATATGCCGGCTGGTCACCGCGAGAAAAGCAGATCGCTCGCTTGAAAAGTTTCCATCACCCGCTGGACGATGCCTACTTTCCGGTGGTCGAATCCATGATCCCCGCCATGGATACGGTTCTTTCCACGACACATTTCCTGCAAAAGAAGTTTGGGGGGCACGTGGTGCACATGGGGGTCGATACCGATTGGTTTTCGCCTCAGCCCGAAGATGCCGTGGGTGCCCTCAAGCGTTCTCTGGGTCTTGCCGGGAAGCGATTGATTGTATTTGGCGGGGTGGTCCGTCCTCACAAGGGTACCGAGCAGATTTTAGAGGCACTGGTGCGACTGAATCGGGATGAGCTGCGGTTGCTGGTGGTGGGGCCAGTCACGGACTATCTCTCCGACTTGATGAACGATGCGCGTTACGCTCGCTGGCTTGTGGTTGCCGGAGCCCCCTTGGACGATCCTGAAGGAACCAACCGGCGTATTCATGCACAAATGCCTCTTTATCTCGACCTCGCAGATCTGGTGGTGCTTCCGCTACTGGATACCCCACTGGCCCAGTCACAAATGCCCATCAAGCTCTTTGAAGCCCTCGCGATGGGGAAGCCGGTCATCGGTTCCCATGTGTCAGATCTACCGGAGATTTTGGATGGATGTGGAGAGACTTATCCCCCCGGTGACTGCGATCGACTCGCGATGCGGATCGGAGAGTGGCTCGATCATCCAGAGATTGCTCATACGCTCGGACAAGCCGCTCGTGAAAAATGCAGGCATCACTACAGCAAGGCGGCAGCAGGCCAAAAGATTCAGGCGATCCTTGCCTCGCTGTTGACGTAGCTAACAATCCATGAATCAGCCCCCCTTACCTGAATCATATTCTGAGCCTCCTTCTTTGCGCGTTCTTTTTGTCAACCGTATGGCGTCAATGGTGCGGGGAGGCGGCGAGACCTTTGACCTCGAGATGGCTCGCCAGCTCGCGGGCCTGGGCTGTCAGGTAACCTTCCTGACTGGTATCCCGTTGTGTGGAAAAGCAAACCTCGGCCCAGAGTCGTGGTGGGGGGATGAGCGATGGGCGGTGGACGATGGGCAAGAAGGGATCATCAATCAAGCGACTCATTGTCCATCGCCCATTGCCCATCGAACTATCCGCTCCCCATACTTCGGATGGTTTCCCTGGGACAAGACGCCGGGGGGATGGCGGTTGCGGGTGACGGACTTTAAGATCTTCGAGTGGCTGGCGGCTCGCTGGGCATTTCGCCATCGGGATGAATTTGATGTCATCCAAGTTTGTGAACTTCCTTTTTTTGTACACAACTTCAAGCAGATGGAGCGGAAAAGACTCAACGATCGCCCATCCGCCATCGCAAGGCCTCCGGCGGACATGTCGCCCAATGCCCCTCCGCCTTCGCAAGGCCTCCGACGGACATGTCGCCTATTGCCCATCGTCATCCGTCTCACCGCGCCTGATTTTCATGATCCTGTCGGCGGAGTATCTCAAGCCGATGCCGCCATCGCGAGCGGCGATACCATGCGAAAAATTCGCGCCTCCACTCGGCCAGACTGCCATGATATTCCCAATGGAGTCGATGTCCACCTGTTCAGCCCCAAAGCTCATCCCCCCTCGTCCAATCAGAGTCGGTACAGACTTCGGCATCGCATCGATCCGTCCGCATTTGTCATCACGCTGGTTGGTCGATTCCAAACCGTGAAGAATCACGACCTGCTGATTCGCGCAGTGCGCCGTGCCGGCCAGGAGATCCTGGGAATTGTTTTATTGCTGGCCGGAAGCGGGCCCTTGCGCGAGTCCCTCGAGCGTAAGGCAGATGATCTGATTCAGGCGGGTCAGGTGCGCTTTCTCGGTGAGGTGAAGCATGGCGACCTGCCGGAGATTTATCATGCGGCAAATGTCAATGTGATCTCCAGTGACTATGAATCCTTCTGTTTCGCGGTTCTGGAGGGGATGGCTAGCGGGCTTCCCCATGTGGTTACCGCAACCGACTGGGTGCCCTGGTTGATTGGCGGAAAAAAGGTCGACGAGCGTTCGGTCGGGGAGTACGCATCTGGTGTCACCGAGGTCCCGGGGGGATTCGTGGTTCCAGTGGGTGACGAGGTGGCCCTCGCGGCCGCCTTGGTTCAGTTGTCTAAAGATCCCGAAAAGCAACGTGCGATGGGGGCGTGGGCGGAGCAGCGGGCCGCGCGAGACTTTTCATGGGATGCTAGCGCGGGTAAATTAATGGCGATCTATGAGCAGTTGAAGTCGATGGCAACCGCATGAATCCTTTTCTTTCCAGCATCCTGTCCCGAAACCTGATTGACCGTAGCCAGCGTCATCGGCGCAATGTGCTGGCGAAATACCGGGAATTGCTTGATGTCTCTGGGCGGACTCCCGATCAGATCCGGACCCATCAGAACCGGAAACTGACCGGGTTACTCCGGCATGCGGCGCTTCAGGTGCCACGATGGCAAAGCCAGTTACCCGCCCCCGATGAGATTACCGAAGATCATGCACAAGAGCTTCTTCGCAGGTTGGCGATCATGGATCGAGCCGCCATACAAGCCGATCCCCAGTCCTTTGTTGCTCGTGATGCACAGCATACCGTGGAGGATGCCACTGGAGGCTCGACGGGAACGCCTCTGGTCTTTCTGGTGGATCGGGAGACCCAGGTTGCCCGGGAAGCTTCCCTGTATTGGGCGGACAGCCTTGCCGGTTGGCGCTATGGTGACCGCATTGCAATGCTGTGGGGGTCCGACAAGGATAATCGCAGTGCGGCTGCGGATGCCAAACTGGCGTTCCGCTGGTGGATTGATAACCGCCGCTGGTTTAATGCATTCAATATGGGCGAAGAGCAAATGGCGGCGTTCCACCGCGCCATGAATCGATTCCGCCCGCATATTATTGTCGCCTACGCCGGATCGCTGGAGGTTTATGCACGGTTCCTGGAGTCGTTGGGTCATGGGCAAGGGACAATGGACAATGGGCGAGAGACGATGGGCGATCGACAAGGGACAATAGACGATGGGCGAAAGACGATGGGCCAAGGACAAAAGGGATTCGATGAGCAGAATTTATCTCTCGCCCATCGCCCATTGCCCATTGCGAATTGCAAATCGGTCGGTTATCCCCTCAGGGCGCTCGTTGCATCCGCCGAGATGCTCACCCCCCGGGCCCGTGAAACGGCGGAACGGGTTTTCGGCAAGCCGGTTTTTAACCGGTATGGCAGTCGTGAGTTTGGTGCGCTGGCCGCCGAGGACGGGGGTGGCCAAGGCCTGCGGATCAATCCGTCCGACTGTATCCTGGAAGTGGACTCGACCGACCCGGTCAACCTGCCCGGACCGCTGCTGGTGACCTACCTCGCCAACCACACCATGCCGTTCATTCGGTATAATACCGGGGACCTGGCCTGCATGTCGGCCGATGGGACGCGTATCCTTTCCCTTGCTGGACGGGAGTCCGATACCATACGGACCGCCAGTGGGAAAATGATCCATGGAGAATTTTTTACGCATCTCCTTTATCGGGCAAACTATGTGAGGGAATTTCAATTCGTTCAGGAAACCCTGAACCAGTACCGTCTCTTACTGGTTGCTCAGCAGCCTGAGTCCAAGGCGATCGAAGATTCGATCCGGGCAGATATTTACGAGGAGCTTGGGGCAGATATTTCCCTGGAGCTCGCGTACGTGGAAGAAATCCCGGTTCTGTCTTCAGGGAAGCGAAAATTTACGATCTCGAAGATTGCGTCATGAAAACCATGATAACGTGCGTTAATCATAACGATTAGCCACGGTCAATCGACTTATGACAAGCCTGTTTCAATCCGTTTCCCGTAGGCGATCGGGCCTGGCAGTATGCCTGTTCGGTGCCGCTGTTGCGGGCTACCTGCTGCATGATCCGGTTCGTTCCGGTCTGAGGTGGATAAAGCACTCGCTTGTCCCGGTTCGCGTTGCACATCCGAATTATATCTACAGCGATCGCATGAATTCCATATTTGCTGCACTGGAGACCAATGCCCCGATCGTCATGCTGGGTGATTCACGAATCGAAGAGGGGCCGTGGGCTGAATTGTTCGGCAATCCGAAAATATCCAATCGTGGAATTTCCGGAGATACCGTCGAAGGTGTGGCGGGACGACTAACGCAGGCGATGCCCTCTGATGTCCAGCTCTGTATACTGCAGATCGGTTTCAATGACATCCTCCAGGGCGTTGCGCCGGAAATCGTGGCCGAAAGTTATAAGGTGCTGATCGACGAGATCCGCGCTCGCAAGCAATCGGTTATCCTGATTATGTCTACGATATTTGGCGGCAGAACGTATGACTCAGTCAATAGCCGTATACGGCAACTCAATATACGTCTAGAGGCAGTGGCGAACGGAGACGATGTGCTCTGGTTGGATGTGAACCGGCGTCTAAGTCCCAACGGATATCTAGAGGCCGGATTTACAAATGACGATATTCACTTGAACGGCATTGCTTACCTGTCCGTTCTAAAGCCCCTGCTTGATCCGTACATTGGAAGTGCACATGAGTGACCACGCCAGACCGCCAGGCCGCCTCCACACGCTCGACGCACTTCGTGGCGTCGCCGCGTTAGCTGTCGTCCTTTGGCACTGGAATCATTTCTTTCATGATGGAACGACGCTGGTCTCGTTTGAACCCTCACACATGCCCTTTTATCGCTGGTTATCCATTTTTTATGATCGGGGTTACTTGGCCGTCGACCTTTTCTTTTGTCTCTCGGGTTTTATTTTTTACTGGCTATACGCCCACAGGATTCATGGAAAGGCCATTTCCGCTGGAAAGTTTCTGTATCTCCGGTTTACGCGACTATATCCGCTTCATGCGGTCACGCTACTTGCGGTTGTACTGGGTCAGTTCATCTATCACGGGATGACAGGAACAGCCTTCGTCTACGAGCATAACGACCTGAAGCACTTTTTCCTGAATGTATTTTTTGTTTCGTCATGGGGATTCAAGGGATTTCTTTCGTTCAATGGTCCGATCTGGTCGGTTTCGGTAGAGGTGCTTCTTTATTGCCTGTTCTTTGTCTTAACGAGGTTCCTTCCGGTTCGCGTGTCGCTCATGTTTATCGTGTCATGTTTGGGTTATGCCGTGGTGTATCCCCATAATCCTGAGATCGGACGAGGAATCGGATCATTCTTTCTTGGAGGCATCATCTATTTCGTCAGTGAGCGGATTCGAACCTTTCGCAACATCGTACCTGTTACGTACAGCGTGACTTTTGTTGCAGTCGCGCTCTGGCTTTTGACCCTCTATATTTTCTACGGCGACATCAACATGGCTGCGTTTTTGCAGCAAATGGTTCCGGGTCATCTACATCTGGAGGGAAAGCTTCAATGGGTTTTCGCCAAGGCGGTTTCACGCTGGCCGATCCTGGTGCTGTTTCCGATGACCATTCTTTCCCTGGCTCTTCTCGAGGCAAGAGGCGGCGCCTATTGGCAGCGGTTGGCCGGATTAGGCGATATATCCTATTCCGTATACCTGCTGCATTTCCCTCTTCAGCTCTATGTCGCGATTGTGTTTGGGACATTTACGTTATCCAGGGACATTTACGCAACGCCGCTCTTCATGTTCTCTTTCTATGTGGTGTTGGTCGTTTTGGGGCTCGTCAGTTACCGCTTTCTTGAACGACCTGCGCAGAAATATCTGAGGGACAAGGGGCAGCATGTGTTCATATAAGTCCTGTTCGTGGGTGATATTTCTGTTGGCTCCCTTCTGCTGTCCCGGATAATGAATAGGCGAAACCCTATGAACTTCAGGCTGTATTTTAGTTACGCATTCTTCTACTTGCGGGTAGGTCTTGTCGCTTTGATCGTACTACCGGTCAGACTACTGCTTGCTCTCTTGCCGCCGGCCAGGCGGTACGGTACTGAGGCCGCCCTCCTGCAACGCTGCAACCGTCTATTCAGAAGGATCGTGCCTGTCGAACCCTACCTCAAGCGCGACTCGTACTATGCATATCTCGACACGGCAGATTTCCGAACCCTCTGTCGGCGGTTAAGTCTCCCGGATGACTGGTTCGTGGGAAAGCGACTACTTGATGTTGGTTGCGGACACGGCAAGCTGTCCAGGCTGCTTGCCCTTTCCGGAGCCGCCCATGTGGATGGCATTGATATCGCTGCGAGTTCAATCGCGTACGCCAATGGCCTGCAGGAGAGGGAACCCGTCGGTAATTTAGATCTCAAGATTGGATCAGTGTATGAACTTGATTTTCCTGACCATCACTTTGATGCAGTGGTCTCGCAGGTCGTGTTTGAACACATTGATAAGATTCCCCTGGCGCTTGGTGAAATCTATCGCGTTCTCAAGCCGGGGGGCGTGTTTTATTTTACGATTGATGCCTTTCGCAGTCGTTATGGAGCACACATGGCCCATTTCGTCCTGGTGCCATGGCCCTTGCTGCTTTTCAGCGAGCAGGCCTGTGAAAAGGTTTGGTGTGATGCATTAACCAGGATCAAGCGCCAGATGCCGGACGGTGATGTGCCGGACTATTTTCAATGGTGCATGAGTCTTCCCTCCATTAACCGTGTGAGCCTGTGCGATCTTGAGAACATGATCGCCGCTTCCGGATTCGAGGTGGTGGCGAGCACGGAGTTCGCCGATGAGAAACCGCTGCGGACGCTGTTCCCGTGGCTCAGGAACTTTCCACGGGTGTACGAGTATATTCGGGGCTCGAAGGCGTTTGTGCTTCGCAAGCCTGTATCGTGACCTACATGAATATTACCTTTGTCAGTGATACGCCCAATCCCGGCATGATCGGGGGGGGGGAATATGCGATTTACCGGTATGCAGAAGCACTGGCGGACCGCGGACACAAGGTTCGTGTCTACGGACAATTTCGCCGGCCGTTTATGCAGGGTCTGGATCTGACTCCCGGGCTTTCGATTCTTTTGCGCGGTGGTATTGAGAGGCGATTCAAAGGCGCAGGCAAACTGAATCAGTGCTGGGATGTGCTTCATACCCGCATGGTGGTGGTTCCGCAGTTAAAAAAGACGGATCCCATGGATTGTATCATCGGCTATCAGCGCCGATCATCCATAAAGGCCATGAAGCTCGGAGGGGCCTTGAATGTTCCGGTTGCCCATATCGCATTTGAGCCGCCCACATCCATGGAGGAGGCGCTTGGTGAGCAGTATAAACGCGTGATGATTGGGCGGTTAGCAAGGGAATGGGACGGCGTGCGAGATGCTTACCGGGCAAGCCATGGTTTATTCCCCTTGAGTCGGGTGGTGGGGGATGCGGTTACTGCGTGGAGCGGGATGAGATGTTCGGAACCTGTATATGCCGGGGTCGAGGCACCGGATCAGGCGATGGAAATCAAGCCTGAAGATCGTCATATCCTGTATATCGGGCGACTTGATGCGACAAAAAATGTAGGCGATTTGATCGATGCGGTCGCCCGGATGGCATCTCCGCCTCCGCTGGTCATCGTGGGCCGGGGATATGATGAAGAAGAACTCAAAGCGCGAGCTGCCGCGGCTGGGATTGCATGCCGGTTTGTGGGGCTTGTTTCAGATAAGGAGAAATGGACACTGCTAAGGCAAAGCATATTCCTCGTATTTCCCACGTCATTGGAGGGGTTTGGTATGCCCCCCGGCGAGGCCTTGTCCTGCGGAAAGCCGGCCGTGTGTTCGGATATCCCGATCCTGCGGGAGGTGTATGGTGATGCGGTTGAGTATTATCCTCTTCATGACGTGCCTGCATTGTCGCATACCATGGAGAAACTCGTCCGGGATGCTGGTTATCGTCGGGCACGGGGGATGGCCGGCCGGGAGTATGTTCTGTCTCGCTACACTTGGAGGCATTGTGCCGAACGCATTGAAACAGGCATAAGGAATTTGCTGGAGAGGGCGGGGGCATGATGGGAAGCGGCAGTGCCAAAGGCCACCCGGGCCTCAAACCGACCGATTATCTGGTCCAGTTGGATGGGCTGCGAGCCTTGGCGGTGCTGGCGGTCATGTATTGGCATTGGCTCTCCAATGATCAGATGAATTTTCCCTTCGGCGGGGGGGTGCAGTTGTTTTTCCTGCTGAGTGGGTTTCTGATCACCGGTATTCTGGTCCGCTGTCGTGACCATGCCCCCGGGGTGGCCGAAAAGCTCGCGGCCCTCAAGATCTTTATCATCCGCCGCATGCTGAGAATCTTCCCGCTCTATTACGCCGTACTGCTGGCTGCTGCAGCCTGGGGGATCTGGCCGGTGAGGGAGTCGCTTTGGTGGCATTTGTGCTACCTGACCAATTTCTACTTTTACAAGTATGGTGAATACCGTGGGCTTCTCACCCATTTCTGGTCGCTGGCGATTGAGGAGCAGTTCTATCTCTTCTGGCCGTGGATGGTGCTTTTCCTGAGGCCGGCTCGCCTTCTGCCTCTGATTAAGACGCTAATTTCGATTTCGGTTGTTTGGCGCTTTTATGGTGCAATCACCGGCTCGATGGGTCTGTATGAAGTGGTTACCTGGGCAAATTTTGATGCCTTGGGCCTCGGCGCCTGGCTTGCCGTGGCATGGAAAAATGAACGGGAAGTGGCGTTCCTCCGGAAGGTGGGGTTATTCGCCATGGTCCCCCTGGTGATGACGCAAAGTTTGGTGTATGCGGGAATCAATCATCCGGTCATTATGGCTATCCGGCATGAATCCCTGGTCTTTTCATGTGTCTGGCTGGTGGCTGCTGCGGGGAGAGGTTTACCGGGTTTACCCGGGCGCTTTCTTGCGTGGCGGCCCATGGTTTACATCGGAAAAATCAGCTATGGGCTGTATGTCTTTCATTATTTTGCCGGTCCGGCGGTTCATGGGTTCAGCCGTCGCTTCGCTCCGGTACTGTATGATCACATGGTCCTGCGTGTAGCCGCCATGCTGGTTCTGACGATCGGCGTCGCCGCCCTGTCCTGGCGGTTCATGGAGAAACCCCTGAATGATCTGAAAGATCGGTTTCCCTACCCGAAGCGGAAGGTTGACCTATGAAGCTGCTTTTCATCACGCCCGGCTTCGTCTATCCGTTGGTGGGCGGACAGTCGATCCGAACGCACTACTTCCTGAAGGAACTACACACCCTGGGCGCGGAAATTACCGCGATCACGATGCTCGAGCCCGGCAGCGACGGCGCGTTTCTCGAGGTCATGCACGAGACCTGTGCCAAGGTGATTCCTGTTCCGGTAGATCCAGACCGGCCCCTGTCAAATCTTCGGAAGATCATGCTCAAGCTAAGCCCCACGCCGACCACCATGATCCGCTATTTCAACCGGGCGTTCAACCAGGTGGTGCGAGACACCCTCGCAACCCAATGTTTTGACGCTTTGCTGTGTGACCAGCTTCATATGGCGTCCTACTGCCACCGACTGAAACTGCCCAAAATTTTGAATACCGACGATCCTCTCTATATTCAACTCCAGCGGGAAGCCGCTGTATGTGCCGACCGCGTGAAGGCGGTCAAATTGGGTTGGGAGGGTTTCAAGTACAGGGTTTATGAAAAACGAATGTTCGGGAAATTTGACGCGGTCCTCTTTGTGTCGGCCTCGGATCGGGACCTGGTTCAGAAAGACCTGGGGTGTCGCAATATTCAAATCATTCCCCAGGGGGTGGATATCACCGAATACCATCCTTCCGGCCCCTCCATCGATCGTATTTCTGATCCATTTATCCTGTTAACCGGGATGATGAACTATGCACCAAACGCGGCCTCGGCCGTTTACTTTGTGAAGGAAGTGCTCCCTCTGATCCGGAGGCAGTGTCCGGGGGTGGGGTGTATGATTGTGGGCGCTTACCCGACCGATGAGGTGAAGGCACTCGCCGTGGAAAACGACCAGGTCGTGGTGACGGGATTCGTGGATGATGTTAAACCCTATCTACGTGCCGCAGCGGTGTATGCCGCCCCTGCGGTAAGCGGCACGGGTATCAAGAACAAAGTGTTGCAGGCGATGGCGATGGAAAAGGCCATTGTAGCCACTCCGCTCAGTATGGACGGGATTCCCCAGGCGGTCGATGGTGAGCATATACTGGTGCGGGAAACCCCTGACGAACTTGCCGCAGCCTCGATTCAGTTGCTGCATGACGAATCCTTGCGACTACGGCTGGGTCGCAACGCCCGACAGTGTATCATCGACCACTATTCATGGGCATCCATCGTGGGGAATCTATACCATCTGCTGGAGAACCTATCCCGCCCCTCCTCCCGATGAATCTGCAGGATCTATATTCACCATCGTCGCGCAGGATGAGGCATATGAGCAGGAATACCCTTCCTGTGCACCTGCTCGTTCTTGCTCTCCTCGGCCTGAACGGGTGCTCACTGGTCAAGAAGATCGGGCAGCCGGTGCAGGTGGGGACTGCCCGGGCGACACCTTCCTCGATGGTGAACACCGAACCGACGCGGGTCGAGGTGAGCGTTCCGATCCGCCAGGGTTGGTTGGCCCGCGTGACAGGCGTCTCCCTGGATGTGAGCGGCATTCCCGGGCTTGGTGCGGAGTCCCGTCCCATGCGCCGGGACGGAAACCGCTGGGTGATACCGCTGGATGTGCCTGCCGGGGCGGCCTATGGAACCTATACCGCAGTCGTCTCGGTTTCGGCATCGAAAGGCGTGCTGATGACCCGACGTGAAGCATTGATCGAGGTTGCCGAAGAGCAGGGCAGGGGATTTGCTCCTGCTTCACACCCGTATTTTCGCTATCAGGGCCGAAGCTTGGATGCCCCGGATTTGCTGTGGCCAGGAAGTTCTCTCGAGGTCCGCTTTCGCGGACGCTCGGTGTCGGCACGGTTTGAGAATACTGACACCAACGCCGTCTTCTATATCATCGTGGATGGACAGGACTCGCAGCCCGAGAAAATCCGCCTTCAACAAGGAGAGCATGACTACCTGTTGGCCGAAGGGCTCGAGGATGGGTGGCACGAATTGAAGCTGCACCGTCTGACCGAGGTCTGGGAGACCTGTCAGGTTCGGTTCAAAGGGTTAAACCTACCGGAGGGCGGTGGTATTCTGCCGCCCCGGAAGATGACGGGGAGGAAAATAGAGTTCTACGGCGACTCGATTACTTCAGGCAATCACGCTGAGAAGGGACGAAGAGAGAATGATGAAAAGGCCCAGCCCAATAATTACCTGTCGTTCAGCGCCCGCACGGCCCGCGCGTTCGATGCGGAGTATGCCTGCATTGCCCGCTCGGGGATTGCCCTGACCACTCGTTACAAGCCGTGGGAGACGGAGATGACCAATTTCTATGACCGCACCGTGCCCTTTGCCGATGATCCGGAATGGGATTTTTCCCGGTGGCAACCCGATGTGGTTGTCGTGAATCTATTGACCAATGATGACTGGTTCTGGGGGAACAGCACCAACATTCCCCCCGATGAATGGTTTAGGCAACGTTACAAAGCGTTTATTGAAACCCTCCGTAGGCACTACCCAGAGGCGTATTTCTTTTGCGTTCTGGGCACCATGCCGGCGGTCGCGGATTGGCCCCCTCCCAATCCGGATATGGTGTGGGCGATCGAAACGGCGGTGGAGTCCCTCAACCGGGATGGTGATCCAAAGGTGTACTCCCTGATGTTCAAGTATCAGCACCCTGACCCTGGACATCCCTCCTCCTGGCACCATGAACATCTGATGACGGATCAGTTGGTGCCGCTGATCCGGGAAAAAGTCGAATGGTGGTGATGGGTCAGCCAGGGGGTCATGTGTCTGTGAATTCCCCACCGGGTGGATTCCTGTGAGGTTCGTCCTTCCATGGTTAAACCACCGACCGCGTAACCGCAGTATTGAACTCGATGTCTTGCGTGGTCTTGCCATTCTACTGGTGTTTGGTAACCACATGCCCTATCAGCCCACCGGTCAGGGGGTCGTTCCGTTTCTGGCCGGTTGGTGGGTACGCATCGGATGGACGGGGGTGGATCTGTTTTTTGTGCTGAGCGGATTCCTGGTGGGAGGTCTGCTTTTCTGGGAAATACGAAAAGAACATGATCTGCACGCGAGGCGCTTCTTGATCCGCCGGCATTCAAGATCTGGCCCGCGTGTATCGTCTTCCTCGGCTACCTTACAATTGGATGTTTGATCAAGTACCATGCGCAGGGGATTGGTTTCTCGGTAGACCAATTGTGGCCCAATTATCTGCACCTGCAAAATTATTTTGGCTCAATCCGGGCCCATACGTGGAGCCTTTCCGTTGAAGAACACTTCTACCTCGCCCTGCCCCTCGTTTTGTTGCTATTCCTGCGGTGGGGGCGACCCCGGCCAGCGGGTTTACATGCGATGCCGTGGTTTACCCTGGCGCTGATCATTGTCTGCACTGGCCTTCGATACTGGAATGCAACCCGACATCCGTTCACCTATGTAACCCATCAATATCCGACCCATCTGAGAATTGACGGTCTATTCTTCGGAGTCTATCTCGGTTATTTGTATCACTTTCATCCGGTATTCATGACTTGGTTGGCCCGGTACCGATGGTACGTTCTGATCGCCGGGTTTGTACTCTTGTCCCCATGGGCCGTATGGGAATTGGAAAAAAGTGTGATGATGCAATCATTCGGTTTCGCGTACCTCTACTTAGGGTATGGCGCCATCCTGCTGTTTGCGGTATCCCGCCCGACGCCCAAAGCGCCTGGTCGTATTTCGGGCATCGCCGGTGCGATCGCCAGCCTACTCGCATTTATCGGCTACTACAGCTACTCCATTTACTTGTGGCATGTAGATGGCGGAGCGAAACCGGTACATGTCTTGCTGGAACACGGTGTTGGGGCGGGATGGTCACCCCCCGTCCTGTGGGGTATCACGATGAGCCTCTTTATTGTTCTTGGATCTCTGACCGGGATTCTACTCTCCCGCTTGGTGGAGATGCCGGTACTTGTGCTCCGAGAAAAACTGTACCCATCACCAGACCGCCCAATAGAGGCAAAATAACCGCACTCGACGGGATCGTCCTGCCTACAGCCTGGCGCTTTCGAAATCGTCCTGAACTTGACATGATACGCCCTCTATCCACCCACCAAATCCCAATAGTCATCGTGATTGCAATCGTACTCTCCGTCACACAGTGCTCTTCAAAAAGGAAGGGGATTACATCCGGCTGGCATGGTGTCTTAACGATGAGGATTTTGAGGCATGCAGTGCGGGCGACGTTGTATCCAGAGGCCTCTACGTTGATAGGGAACTGATGATCATTTCGCGCACACCGTTTCGGGTCAGTTTCTTCGGGGGGGGGACCGACTTTCCCGATTTCTATGAGGAGCATGGCGGGGTTGCCCTCGCCACCACGATTGACCGATACTGCTATGTATCCCTTCACAAACTGAGCCCTTTTTTCAAGCATCGTTACCGGGCCAGTTATGCGCGCACGGAGTCGGTGGTCCACCCGAAAGAATTTGAGCATCCGCTGGTGCGCGAATGTCTTCTCCATCACAAAACCGACTTCGGCCTGGAAATCTCCCATATTTCGGATCTTCCCGGCCGTACCGGGTTGGGTACATCTTCTGCATTTACGGTGGGCCTTCTGCATGCATTGAAGGGGTTTTTCCGGGAACGGGTCACTGCGGAGGATCTGGCTCGTGAAGCCATTCATATTGAGCGTGAGCGGGTCAAAGATGCGGGAGGGCATCAAGATCAGTATGCGGTGGCTTACGGCGGTTTTCTGCGCCTGGATTTTCAACCCGGTCGCCGGGTCCAGGTGAATCGCCTGCCTTTGTCCGCAGATCGTTTAACCTACTTTGAGTCACATATCCTGATGTTCTCCACCGGGTTGGAGCAGTCGGCAGAAGAACTGCTGCTGGAACAGACCCGGAACATAGGGCGAAACGAGGGATCGCTGCTCGAGATGAAGGCGATGGCCTATGAGGCGGAGAACATGCTGGTTTCCGGCCAGGATCTGGATGCCTTCGGCCGATTGATCCATGAGTCCTGGCTGCGAAAGCGATCCCTGTCCAGCGGCATATCCAACACCACGCTCGATGAGTACTACGATGCCGCCCGCCGGGCGGGCGCGGTAGGCGGTAAGCTCCTCGGCGCGGGTGGGAGAGGCTTCCTGCTGCTGTGGGTTCCTCCGGAGCGGCACGCTGCGGTGCGGAGTACCTTCGGCGAGCTACAGGAAATATCCTTTCGCTGCTGCCATCATGGCAGCCAGATCATTTTTCAGGACTCAGAATCCATTCATGGCTTGCGAACCATCCAGTAGTTTTTACGCTGCATTCATTTCTGCGCCCTTCCGCGTCTTCCGTAGCTTCCCCGTGACAACCTCTATACCGTCATGATTTTTAGCAGTTACGAATTCCTGTTCCTGTTTCTGCCGGTTGTTTTGCTCGGCTATTATCTGCTGCCTGGCCGGGGTCGAACCCTTTTTCTCACACTGGCCAGCTATCTGTTTTACGGATGGTGGGATTACCGCTTTTGTGGATTGATGCTGTTGTCCACCCTGATTGACTATTCGGCTGGCGAAGGGATAGGCCGATGCACCACCCGGCGGGGACGAAAGCGTTGGGTTGCGGTATCCATTATCAGCAACCTCTCTCTCCTCGGTTTCTTCAAGTACTATGACATGTTCGCCGCGACCCTGAACTATGGCCTCGCCGCTCTTTTCCCCCATTCTCCAATCTCCAATCTCCAGTCTCCAATTCCTCTCCTCCATCTCGTACTTCCGGTCGGGATCTCGTTTTATACGTTCCAGAGCATGAGCTATTCCATCGACTTGTATCATGGACGAGCGAAACAGACCCGATCGTTTCTGGATTTTGCCTGCTATGTGTCGCTGTTTCCTCAACTGGTGGCTGGGCCGATCGTCCGATACCATGAACTGGCGGATCAGCTTGTGGAGCGGCGACACTCCATGGCTCTGGTTGCCCGGGGGGCAGCGTTGTTTATTCTCGGCTTTTCCAAGAAGGTTTTGGTTGCCGATGCGGTGGCTCCGTTGACCTCCCTGGCCTTCGATACTTCATCGCCCGGGTTGGTGGCTGCATGGGTTGGGACGCTCGCCTATGCCATGCAGATCTATTTCGATTTCAGCGGCTATTCGGATATGGCCATCGGGCTTGGCCTGCTTTTCGGGTTCCGGTTTCCCATCAACTTCAACTCTCCCTACAAAGCAGAGTCCATCACGGATTTCTGGCGACGCTGGCATATTTCACTATCCAACTGGCTGCGTGATTATCTGTACATACCACTCGGCGGTAACCGGATCAGTGTGCACCGCACCTATATCAACCTTATGCTGGTCATGTTGCTGGGCGGGTTATGGCACGGAGCCAACTGGACTTTTGTAGTCTGGGGCGGCATTCACGGAGTCCTGCTGGCCTGGGAGCGATTTCGCGGCACGGGCCATGCCGATAAACCGGCATGGGGGAGGGCCAGAACCTTCATCGTTGTCTGTGTTGCCTGGGTCCCGTTCCGCGCGGCCTCGGTCGGTGATGCGGTCGGCATCTGGCGGGGACTGGTCGGCCTGAACGGTTGGGGTGGGGTGATCCATTGGAACGGAGCGCTGCCGCTGTATGCCATCCTGATTCTCCTTGGCGCCACCCTGGTCATCGCGTTCTTCCTGCCCAATAGCTGGTCGATCCTTCGTATGAATCTGGAACCGGAAGAGGCTCCGGCCTTCGGTTCGTCATGGGCAACGATTTTCCTGCGAACCGGGGTGGCACTCCTTCTGTTCCTGCTTAGTACGGCGGTCCTGATGATCAACAGTAGTTCTCCATTTCTATACTTCCAATTTTGATTTCGATCCGAAAAGACGTTCGGGGGACCGAACAACTCCATCGCACAATCCAACCATGAAAATTCCCAATGTGATCAATCCCTGCCTTGGATGGCGGATACCGTTATTGTCCATGGCGCTTGCCCTGTTGGCCATGTACATCCTGTGGCCATTTCTTCATGCACCGGTTGCATATCAGGAATTTGTAACCGGTCCGCATTCGTGGGCCGGAATTCCCAAGATGCGTGACGCCCGGGTTTTTTCCGGGTTTCTATTCATGACGCTGGTGTTGTGTATCGCCCTGTATGGTTTGTGTGGTCGGATCCTCCGCCGGTGGCCGAGCTGGCGAGAGTCGCTTGCGTCTGCCTTCGACATGGTCTTTGCCTCTGCCTCCATCTGGGGGGGGGTGATGATCACCCAACCCGAAGACGCTGGCTTCCCCTATCTCTGGGTCATGGCGGCTTTGGTCCTGTTGATCATGCTGATCGCCATGGCTCTGCGACGGGATGCGCTCGGTGACGTTCGGAATCCCTCCGCGTTGCTGTACGGAGTAGCGGGCCTTTTACTGTTCTCTATTTTCAGCGGCTTTGGGATCTCTCAAGGTCTGTCCTATTTTCTCCCGGATCTGACCGCCCATATGCCCTACCTCATGCGAATCATGGCGCTGGGGCCATTCCTGTTAGCGGTCTGCACCCTTTTCCTCATCGTTTCTTTCGTGCCCGGCGACCGCCTTTGTTCAAGTCTCGGTCTGGCGCTCCTTGTTTCCCAGGCTGGGTTGCCACTGCTGTTCTTTTCTGTCCTTCCCTCTCACTTTACGCATCGCGGCGTTGCTGTCCCGTTGGATCCATCGTGGCGGTTACTGGGCTTGACGATGACGGTCGCGGTTGGGGCATGGTTTTCGCTGGGACGGAAGTTCAGTCTTTCGCGTTTATCCGCAGAACGGCCCCTCGCTCAGTTGATCTCCATTCCCTGCATGATGGCCCTGGCGGTATTTGCCGGTGCAGAAACCCGTCACATCCCCAAATTGTGGACGGATGATTTTCATCTCGGTGAGCAGATGTTGCCCTGGTTCCAGTGGATGGATTTCGGCAAGGTGCCCTTCCTTGAGTTTTTCCCCTTTCACGGGTTTATGCACATTACCTCCGGAGCCATGAATGCCCTGTTCTTTGATGGGACAGTCGGGCATTACCTGGATTCAATGGCCATTCTATTTGCCGTATCGGCATGTCTGACTTACTGGGCGATATGGCGGGTAGCTGGCCATGCCACCGCGCTTTGGTGTGCGCTGCTAGCCTTGCCGCAAACCTTCTATATGGGCCGGATGATGTTCCTGGTCCCCGGCTTTTTGTTTCTCGGATACCGGCCCCTGATGACCCAACCGGTTCGTTGGCTTGTTTGCTGGGTTCTGGTTGTGGGGGGGGGGCGCCCTTTACAATACTGTGGTCGGAGCCAGTTTGGGCCTGGCCACCCTGCCTTTTGCCTTGTGGCAGGTGGGGCGTGGATGGAAAGAATGTCCGCGCGGAATCCTCGTGGGCGCCATGGCACTTCTCGCCATCCTCACCGCGATCCTGTTGATTCCCGTGACCCGGGAAATGGGGTTTGGTTATATCGAGTTCATTCTTGAAAATCGACATGCCTATGAAGCAACCCGGGGCAAACCCTGGGAGTTCAGTTTTGGGGTGACCCCCTTTGCCTCCGGGCTTCTTTCCATTTCCTGGATCTATGAACTTTTTCGCTTCACCTGGATCGGGGTGCTCCTGTTGGCTGTTTTTGCCTTTTTTCTGGTCTGGAACAGGGATGGAGAAATGAATTTGCCAACCGTTTACCTCACCCTGGGTGCGGCGTTGCTGTTGTACATGTTCAAGATGTACGCGATCCAACGGATCGACCCGGCCACCGCTAGCCGAACAGGCAGCCTTTCCTGCATAGCGTTTTTTTTTCTTCTGCCGGTCTTAATCCGGCAGATCTATCCCGTGACCGGAACCGTTCGCTTCATTCCTCTGGGAGTGCTCGCGGGTGTGTTCCTCGCGATCATGGGGCAGCCCAGCCGGTTGTCGTGGCAGGGTTTGTTTTGGAATACCTTTCGCACCGTGGACATCCCCGCATCCCTCCAACCAATGGACGGCGCCATTCCCGGCTATTCGCGAATGGGGGTACTCTACACCGAGGGTGACCGACTCGAGGCCATACGGCGATTTGTACAGGCGCTGGAGCGGGTCCTTCCCCCTGACGCAACCTACCTTGATCTGACCAATCACCAGAGCTATTATGTTTTCGCCAATCGTCCGGTTCCGATTCGATATGCAGCCCACGCCAGTATCGTCAACGCGCGGCAGCAGGCTGCGGTCTTGGCCCAGCTCGAAGGTAATCCGCCACCGGTTGTCCTTATCGATCCCATCATCGTGGTCGATGACAAAGCGAATTTCAGGTCCTACTATCTGTATAAGCATATCTTGTTGAACTATGAACCGGTTGAGGTCGATGGATTTACCTTCATGGTCAACACCAACTCCCCGGCCTATGATCGCAGGTTGGTTGGCCAAGACCGCGTGGTCAGGCTCGCTACGATCTTCTCGTGCCAGGATCTGGGTGGCCTTCCGGATGGGTGGGGCCGATCCTGGGCGGGGTTGCGTGAGCAAGCCGTGTTGCTCGCGCCCTTGGGTGTATCCGGCGACAGTAATGAGCCTTCTGCACATTGGTTACTGGAGCAATCCTCCCCTTCGATCGAGGGCCGCGAGGTAGACTTGCTCTATCTTGAGGTTGCGGACCCAGGTTCGTCGCGGTTGGAGGTCCACCTTACCTGGGAGGATGAACTGGGTCAGGATGTTCAGCCGTTGAGCTTCTGGCTCGAGGGGAAGCGAGGGGTTGTTCCACTGGGAGCATCTCCTCGATGGTTACTCGGCCATAAGCAGGGTCCGTTCAACCTTTCGTTTTCGCGGCCAGTCCAGGTGGCCGAAGCTTCGCTCTGGCGGCGGAATGAGCTTGCACGGTATGCCACTTCGACATCGGGGTTCAGGTGAGAATCTTTTCGCTGAAGATGAATTTCAACACCGCGAACACAAACACATTGAAGAGTTGCGCCACGATATAGTAGATGCCTACATAGTGGACGAGTGCGATGTACACTGTCCAGTCCAGGAGTCGGATCACCAGAATCCCGGACGCAAACGCCGGAAGCTCGATGTACCAAGCTCTGGCGTTTTTCTTTTCAAACACAAACCATCGGCACATGAAATAATTCATGGTAACCTGACAGACCAGCATGATCGCGTAGGCCAGACTCTTGGAAACCCCTGCCCATTCGACCAATGCATAGTTGCCCGGTACTGCGAGCAGGAATGCCGGAAGTCCCGCGGCCAGAAATTGAAACAGCTTCCGGGCGCGATGGTTGATTTTCACGTGTGTTTTTCCTGGTCGCGGTTCCCTCGTGAGCGCCGCAGTTGGTAAAGGGACTCTTCCTGTAGTCGGCGTTGGAATTTAACCAGTTCACCCAGCACGCCGAGGACACAGACGAGGAGTCCCATGACCCCGCAGATTGCGGTGAGAATCAGCGAGGGCAGGTACGTGCGACCCGGATCAGGGGTGGGACTCAGGTAGACCAGCCAGATAAACCGGAACCCCAAGGCAAAGGCAATTGCGAGGAGAAATCCCCCGATTGCGGCGAAGAAGCGTCCTGGTCGATAGAGCATGAACATGGTGAAGATGGTCATGCCCGATTTGGCAAGGTACTGGGGAACGCTCTTAAAAAGCCGTGATGGGCGGGTCGAAGCATTGACCCGGATGTCGACGGAGGCGACTCGCAGCCCGGTGGTACCGGCCTGGATCAAGGTTTCCATACAATAGGAAAAGCTGGAGTACACGAACAGGCGCTGGCAGGCCTCGCGTGAAAATGCCCGAAACCCGGACGCGGCATCCCGGACGGTGGTTTGGGAGACCTGACGCAGGGTCCAGCTCCCGAGTCGTTGTAGTAATTTTTTCGCCGGGGTGAACTCCGGGTGTTCGATGATCGGTCGGCAGCCGACCACCAGATCGGCTTGATTGGCGAGAATCGGCTGGACCAGTCTGGCGATGTCCTCCCCGCGGTACTGGTTGTCGGCATCGGTGTTGACTACAATGTCCGCGCCCTGGGCCAGAGCATACTCAATGCCACGCGAGAAGGCCCGGGCCAGACCCCGGTTGCTGCCGAGTTGCAGCACGTGATGGACGCCGAGGGATCTGGCCACCTCGGCGGTTTGATCGGTGCTGCCGTCATCAATGACGAGATACTCGATCTCGGTCATGCCCTCGATTTTTGTGGGCAGGTCCCGGATTGTATCCGGTAGTGTGGTTTCCTCGTTCAGGCATGGAATCTGGATAATGAGTTTCATGACTTATGCCTCGGATGCGGTATCAGGTGTTGTCGTGTAGGTGGTTGTCGCATGCCATCGACTTCCATCTCGCTGGATTTCTCTTGTCCGGTGCCACGGTTTCGGCACCGGATTAAAGTCCTCCGGATGATAGCTGTCCGCGCTGGCAACATGACGGCGTGAGGCTCGGGGAGCCGGAACGGGAACGATCTCTTCGGTAAGGCCGGTGAGGGTGTCTTCCACCATTACCCTCCTATCGAGCAGGTATATCCTGCGCTCAAAACCATACGGGCTGGCGTGCTTTCTGAAAATCAGGCGGCCTTTCAGGTGACGAATCAAAGAGGATCCAAGCAGCCGGCTCGCCACCCGCAGCAAAACGTGCTTCAAGGGGCTGCTGATCATTTCCCGGCATTCCACCAGATCGCCGGAGATCCGCCAGCCGTTTTCCAACCGTTCGCTTTTCCAACCAGTCGACCACCAATGAGTCACATAGCGGCGATGGTTCACATCGATTGCCCAGCCGAAGTCGCTGGCGATTTCGCCGGTACTGGCCCGTACGCTGAAGATTCCTCCTTTATGAAGGGAGATCAAGGCATGCGGATAAAGAGCATGCCCACTCAATTCAAAGTGTCTCACCTTACTATGCCGCGGTTCTGCTTGGGGCGGTTCCACTGCTTCGACCTCAAGATAGGGCAAAGATCTGAACACCGAAGCACCGATATAGTGGCAGAGGTAGCGATCATCCGTCGCGTTCATGAAGTGACGACCCGGCGCAGACCGCGGGTAAAGTCGGTTGACCAGTCGCCGTGCCGCAGTGCGCGTTTCAGGGCGGGAATCATCCATCAACCGGGCGATACCGTAGGGAACGATGTAGTCGGTATTGCGGGCATTGTGCATGCCAATGTTCGTGCCATGGACTGCGGTCATGGCCTCCGTATACTGCAAGGCTTTCCGGGCCGCGGAGACAAATCGCTCGTCACCCGTTGCGTCGAAGGCATCCCACAGGCAATCGATGGTCACCGATAGATAACCAAGGTCGGGCCCGTCATATTCCCAGAACCATCCTTCCTCCGTCTGCAGGGCGAGGGTTCTTTCCACAAGGTACCCGGACATGGTCGATTCAATCAGACCGGGAAACACCTTGGCGAGCCAGAGCACCGCCGCCATTCCTGCTACCTGCTGGTTGGCAGCCTGAGCCTCAAACCTTCGGGTCAACAGCTTCGCGGCAAGGTGTGCTCCGGCCTGGATATTTGCTGGTTCGACGGCTCCTGCATGAGCCATTTTCATGACCGCCAGGGTCGAAAAAGCCAGAGGCGGATATCCCTGCTCCCAAGGATAATATTCATCGAACGAATTTTGGGTTGCAACTTGCTTGTTCCAAAACAGGCAACTGCCTGCGGCAAGCTGTTGAAGGCCGGTCTTTTCATGGGCCCACGGCAAACACTCCGATGCCAGATAAGCGGTGTATCCTGCTTGCTGGAGAATGATGGAGGGGAAATCACGGATTTTATAGTGCCACCAGTTGCGGTCGCAACATCCGAAGGTGGATGATGTGGGGTCCCGGTCGATTTGGGTAAGGATCCGTGGAAGCCAAGTGGCCGCCAATTCGGGTAAAAGGATGTTTGTCGTCATGATTTGGCGCTGGCTTTGTGGGTTTCAATCATGGTGAGGTTGCCCAATCCCTTGCGCTTGGTTGGTTTGCTGAGTGCCTTCCAACCGAGCCGCAACCGGTTGAAGGCCGGGCCGATGATACGTTCGGGGATCAGGGACAGGAGCCACCGCGCCAGCCGGGTTCGACAGACCAGAAAGATGCTGGAGATAACACACTCAACAAGGATTCGGGAAAAGGGCAGGGGACTCGGTCTGAACCCGTAGTCGGGGGCGGGGCGCCCGAGTTTGCGTCTGAATTGGTTGCGGATATAGCCACCCCGCTTCTTAAAGTCCATCATATGGCCGTGCATCTCCGATGCCTTCACCGGATCGATCGATTTCGTGGTCAGCAGGTTCAGTTCGCACATCTCCTGGAGGATGTCTTCCATTTCCTGGGATCGGGTGGTGAACACCGAGAAACCCTGGCCTTGGGCCTCCAGAGCCGGCGACCAGGCATCTCCGACTGAGAGATCACTGAATTCATTGGCAAAGTCCATGTTCTGAAGGCTGTTCTGGGTGATGAAGAATGGAATCAGAAAATTGTAGTACACCTTATTGGAACGGAATATCTGTCCGGATTGGGTCTTGATTTCCAGATAACCGGGCCATTCACCCGCCCGCCACTTTAGCGAGGTTATCGGATCATTTGGCCTCACACCTTTACTTCGCAGGTAGTTCCGAATTGCCGCCGGGTACAGGGCGGTTCCGGTATACGGTCCTAGTACATACACAACTTGATGGGCCGGGCCGAAGCCTTCTCGCTGCAGGGCGCGAAGCGCGGCCGCCTGATCGGGCAGACAGGTCATGGCATAACGCTTGCCCGGTTCCAGTTGCCGCAGGATATCCAAGACCGAAACAGGAACATACACCGATTGCGCACAGGAGAGCACATCCTCAACGGAGTGGCATAGTACCGCCCTTGCCAGCTCTGGCTCGGGAACCCCCTGGCGCACCGCAACCACCGCGTCTACACGCTTCGTTATCAAGAGATGGCACAGAACGGCGGTCAGGGTGCCTCCCGAGGCCCCGAGGCGGCGAATATCCGGGTTGGTGGCGTGTCCCGTTCTGGTCCGCAGAACCGTTCCGAGTAGCCATGACTCGGGGAGGCTCTGGTAGTGGCTACGGTATAAATCGGGATAGGAAAGACGATAGGCCGGACAAACCCGTACCGCCGCATCCGGGGGATCTTCACCGCTGAATTGAGGCAACGGACCCAGCGGAGAGTCGGCCATGACGGATTCGGTTTGGGTGCTGATGGCAATGCACGCCCCGCAGCCGGTGCAGAGCCCCGGCTCTATGACCTGACTTTCAAGAATGGATTTGGTCGACAAGGTTAAAACCGGTAAAGTAGCGTTGGTGCAGGTTTCATGAGTCATGACAATACTATGATGCGGTTTACCAAGAGCAAGGTCGTTCTTCCGGTTTTCCTGATCGGGTGTCTATGGCTCTTCCTGGCTGCCGGAGATTGGTTTCTGCGCTTTGAGCATTTTCATTGGCAGGATCGGTTGATGACAAGGCCCAAGGAAAGTGCCTCGGTTACCCGTGGGCCCTACCCCCCCCTGTTCCGGCAGGAGATTCCGCCGATTCGGGGCGGAGATCTTACCCGGCTTGCCGCGGTGGATGATGTTGTCGCGCGTTATGGTGAAACCAAGCCGGAGACCCTCATTCAGGCCGATGAGGCCGGATACCGGAATGATCCGCCAACCGTCGGCAAACGTTATCCGGTGATGGTGGTCGGGGACAGTTTTATGAATGTGAAGTTCGGGAAGCATGGGAGCTTTCCCGAACTGTTGGCGGTAGATCTCGGTGTTCCGGTCTATAACCATGCCTATCCTGGGAGCGGTGCTTTCTGGGGGCTTCACCGGTATCTGTTGGAAGGACGTTTTATCGATCGGCCACCGAAGGTGATCGTATGGGGGCTTCTGGAGCGGGAAATCGCTGGCGGCCTGTTTTCCGGGTATGTGTATCATCTCCGCGTGCTCAATAAGGGGGGAGCGGTTCAGGAGGACCTCTCGAGGGGGGAGAAAATTGCCTGGGACCAACTGAAGCCGGCAAAACTTAAAACGACCCTGCCGAATACGTCCTACTTTAGCGCCGCAGTCAATCGGGCATGGAATATCATACGATATAGGGTGTTTGGGTCCATAACCAAAGATGTCGTGGTGTCAAAGCCAGATCGTTATGGAAATTCATTTCTGTTCTACCACTACAACTTGGAATCGATGGCCTGGTCGAGGGAACAACGGAATCTCTCACAAGCCGCTTATGCGGTGGCGTTTATTCGCGATGCTCTTCGAACCCGGGGCAGTGAATTGGTGGTGGTTCTGATCCCCGACAAGGAGCAAGTATATCGTGAGCTCATCCCAGATAATTTTTCGGAGTCCCCCCCCTGCACCCTGATTGAGTTTGAGGAAGAACTGCGGAGGCGTAATCTCCCCGTGATCAATCTTTTCACGCTGTTCCGGGAGCAAGCTGCCACGGGTCCCGCCCTGTATTGGAGAGACGATACCCATTGGAAGCCGGAGGCGATGGCGATGGCCGCCAGGTTGACGGCGGAACGAATCCGGGGCATGCAATTTCTCGACCCGGAAGTCGAGAAGTGAAGTGAAAAGTCGACAGGCAGGTGGGGAATGCCGATCGTGTACTTTTCCTTCCTTCCATGCTGATGCCCAATGAAAATATTTCGTCGTTACATTTTACGCCATATCTAGTATCCAATGATCAGGAACCAGAAACCAAGAACCAAGAACCAATAGCCAGGAACCACAAACTCAACATCGAGAACCACCATTGAGTACCTCCGAAAAACCTGAGATCAGCGTCGGCCTTCCCGCGTATAATGAGGAAGGAAATATCCGAAAGGTCGTCTCCGACGCAATCATGGCCTTGAAGAAGCAGAACCGGTCGTGGGAAATCCTGGTCATTGACAACCATTCCAGTGACGGCACGGTGGCGGTGGTGAAGGATATGATGAAAGAGGATCCTCGTATCCGCATCATCGAGCATGAGAAGAACAGATTCTACTCGGGTTCAGTGGCCAGCATCCTCCGGGAGGCAAAAGGCGACTTCATCATGATCATGGATTCCGATGGGCAGTTTACGGTTGAGGATCTTCCTTCCTTCATGGACGCTTTAGAGAAGGGGGCCGACTTTGTCCTTGGATGGAGGCGCAAGCGCAATGATCCAGCTTTCCGGTTGGTGGCTTCATGGATTTTTAAGCAACTGGGGCGGTACTGGTTGGGGTTCAATCTGCATGATCTGAACTGTGGTATCCGCATGTTTAACCGAAGGTTTGCCGAGGCGGCGGAAATCACCGCCAACATTAATCTGGCAAACCCGGAACTTTACGCCTGTGCAGTCAAACACAACCTGCAGGTCGGCGAAGTCGAAGTACACCATTTTCCCCGATTACAGGGTGAGACCTGCAATACCCTGGCGGATTCACTGAGGATTTTCGCCACGGTGAATCGCCATATGAAGGAATTGTCAGAGAATCTGTAGTTGGTCCTGATCGCCCATGGGCCCTCCGCATTGACACAGCTCATTGCCTCCATGCGCCATCATCATCCTGCTCGTCATCCGAATCACGTTTGGGGTTGACCCCAACCTGCCGTAGCTTCCAAACCCTCGCCGTTGGCTCGCCAGTCTCATAGAGGAGTTCAAAGTTTTCGGCATAGTCCTCAAGCAGGGGTTTCACAATCGCGTTTCGTTCTCTGCCAAATGCGGTCTCAGCAGTGAAGGCATCTTCCAGGATATAGACTCCCGGGTTCTGCCACTGACTGATTCGGTTCAGTAATCGCTCACCCGTGCCCAGTTCTATGTACCGGGTTGAGGCAAGAGTTGAGGCGAGAAAGACTTCATAGGGTTTTCGGCATACCACCACTGCTCCGGGAGGAGCATTGGACCCCAGCCAGAAGGCACAATCGAAATAGCTTCCCCACGCCCGGTCATTGGGGTTGGGCAGATCCGCATAGCGTGCGGGGGCCATCGGGTGCAAGCCTCGGAAAACCGCTTCGGACCGGAACCTGGAAATTGCCGCTCCCGTCGCGGTCGCCGCGACATAAAAAGCAAGGCTCACGATGACGCTCTGTCCGATTCGTTTCCCGAACGTTGCAGCCCCTTGGTTTGATAGGAGCGAAAGGGCGCGGGAGATATAGAGCGCAGCAATGGGGATGACTGGAATCACATATCGATCCTGAAACAGATACTCGCCCCGGGCGGCATAGTCGGGCTGGTTGAAGGAACTAATGATCAGGAAGTAGGCGCCCCAATAAAGGTCAGTCACCCCGAATCGAAACACCCGGCTGAAGAAGCCGATGGCGACCAGCACGCCGATCAGAATGGCCGCAGGAGTGGCGAGGCAGGGCAGGTGGAGCTTGCTGAACAGGCCATCGGGGCTGATCAGGCGATAAAACATCAGGTCGGGCAGTCCATAGAATAAATAGTGAGGAATAAAAACGGAAACGGTTTTGAGTTGGTCGGCAAGGTTGTGGATGCCTGAAGATTGCGTGTAGCCTACGGGGGTGCCCGCAAGCGCCACCGAGCGCAGCGCCAAGGGAAGGTTGACCGCGGTAAAAGCCAGGGCAAATAGAACCGCCTGAGTCCATCGTCTCTGGAACAGTAGGGCAACCATGCCTGCAGGTAGCAGGGCCAGGCCAACCGTGCGGGTCATAAACGCGGCGCCCGCGAGCAGTCCGGGAACCAGAATTTTCCATGCCTGGTCCTTCCGATCTGGCCAGAATGCCAGCGCGGAGAAACTCAGCAGCATGTAGAGCACTTCCGTATGGATGCGCCACGCAGCACTAATCGTGAACACCCCCCATACACCCATCACACAAGCGCTGATTGTCCAAAGGCCGGGGGGGCAGGCTTCCTGTTGCAGCCAGCGGAGCACCACCGGGCATAGCAGGATCAGACACACTGCGGAAAACAGCATCATCGCGGTAAAGTTGTCCGGGCCCAAAAGCAGGACGACTGGAGCAAGGGCCATCGACAGGCCGGGAGGAACCACCACTTCCGGTGTCGGTTCGGGCAGATGAATGTTGGTAATCCCGTCCCCTTGCGCAAGGGCGATCGCCCACACGGCATAGCGTCCGTCATCCCCATCAGGCCAGGTGAATTTGGCACTGAGTAGAACAAGAACGGCGGTGATCGCCATGATGAGCTTAGGCCAGGCACCTTGTTTTTCGAATACATGCATCGAAGATATGGTGTCAGGAAGCGAACACCGGATCAAGCGTGCGCCGCGCTTCTGCCAGTCGAACATTGAAATAAGGCGTGGGAGTGGTATCCTTAGGCCATGAAATTCCTTAGCCTATTGGTGATTTTTGTCCTGGTGGGGACCGGGTGTACGGAGCGGGCCGATGACCACTGGTATGAGGAGTCGGTTTCACATAATCAGGAGCGGGATGGATATGTTCAGGAACAAATTGCATCGGGCCTGACCCCCGAGGAGGCGCGTGCTCAGCATGACCGCAGAACTTGGGCGCTGCAGACGATTCAAATGGCCAGAGAAGAAATCCATGAAGCACCTGATGATGAAGACCCCTGAGCCGGTGCACTTCATGCAGTTGCGATAGCACTCGGACGGGTGAATTAAATGGTTGAAACATTCATGCTAGAGGGCGGGCTTGAAGTGTCGGTTTTTCCATCCATATCGTAAACCCTTGAAACACGCGACCCATGCCGATAGCCATGTTCGGGGTGAGGCGACAACCTCTTTGCGTAAAGGGCCGGTTCGCAAGGTTCTCCAGAGCAGGGCGATTCGCGAGTGCGATTTTCCATGACGAAATAAGTAGAGAAAGATATTGGCGGTACGGGTCCATTCGGGCCATTGATCAGTACCTCGAGTGCCGCCGGTTCTTTCCCTCAGGTGTATGAGCCATGCCTCTGGGTCGTACCATAGAGTATATCCGGCGTCCGCAAGTCGGTCTGCAAAGTCGAAGTCCTCACACTGCGAAGATCCGATAAACTGTTCATCGTATCCACCGATAGCCCTTGCGGCTGATTTTAGGACACTGTGATTGCAGCCAATGAAGGACCGGGTTTGGGTTGGGCTAGTGCTGGTGAAGTGGGGCCTGCTTTTTTCCTTGGGATTTTGGAGCGAGGGGGGGGCTCCCGGGGTCATCGCATGATAGACTTGCCCTGTGACGCCAGCAATCTGGTGATTCTCGTACACCTTGAGGTGTCGGCTCAGAAAATCGGTGGGTACCAGAACATCATCATCGACAAACAGGATGATGTTTGAATGGGATTCGCGAAGCGCGACATTGCGCTTTCCGGTGAGGGAGTCTTCACATGTTCGAATCCATCGTATGGTTCCTTGTCTCTCCCATGCCAACAGACGATGATTGATTTTGGGAGGGTGTTCATGTGCCTGATCAATGACCAACAATTCGGCATGCAGCGAAAGAGCTTCCGGGAGGAGACCTTCCAAGGTTTGGGTCAGCGTTTTCCCCCTCTGAGAAGAGCAAATCGCTACCGTTAACGGAGGAACTGGAGATGGGTGGGTGTCACATGGCATGGCGAACATCTCGTCGGTCCCTGCGCACAACTTTGCATGGTTGGTTCATCTGGCTGACTTGGTGGTGTAGAACGGTTGTATCAAAGGCAAGTAAGCCCAATACTCATATCAAGGAGATGTGTCCCTTGACAATCCAGAGTTTTTTAGCCAATCACTTGGCTTTTGTTCTGGCCAGTCTTCTCGGAAAGACCACCGTCAATTGCGATAGAGATGAGTGGGTAAACCGTTCATCTGTAAGCCCGTTAGGCTCCAAGTAACCTGGGCCGCCCCATGGTTGGTTGGCTGGGGATGGGATAGCCCAATGATCGCTCTGATTGAGATCACAAATTTGACGACCCGCTGAAGGTTTTGATAATTCCAGAAGTCCTTTACAGGCAGATTGATAAGGGGTATTTCATAGTACCAATAGAAGGAACTTATTCCATGATCCGATGCGTTAATGTTAAGCGAGACCTAAACTGCTGGAAACCTATTGTATGGATCTCGTTCCTTGTGTTGCCACTGTGGAGCTCTCTTGCCGCGACGACCTACTATGTGAACGATGCATGGTCCACGAATGATGTCTATACCTCGGCCTCCGGTAACGATGCCAATGCTGGAACCAACGCAGCAGCGCCCAAGGCAACCCTCAACAGTTTGTTCACATCGACCAATCTGGGGCCGGGGGATATCGTCTACGTTGACACCGGGAGTTATACCGGCGGCACAGTGATGGCGACGAATCATGCCGGTGTTGCCACCAATCGCATTTTGATCATCGGCAGCACGAACCGGATGGCAGGGGGCACGGTGCTTCGCAATCTGGGCGGTATAGCGTTCAGTTTGACTGCTGCTCATGTGGAATTCCGGGATCTTATACTCCGAGACAGTGCATGGGGTATCTTTTGGCAGCAGCATGCGACGATTCGTCCACAATTTAAGCGAATCTGGTTGATCAACAACACGAGAGGGTTGGCAGTTGGTGCGGGCACTGGGGTCGGCAGTTCAGCAATTAACCAATGCTTGTTTGTCAGTAATACGACTGCGATTGCTGTAGGAGGATTTGCGGGACAGTTGACCAAGGGCTTTTTTGTCGATCAATCAGTGTTCTGGCGCAATGGAACGGCTATCGATGGCTTTTTCCCGGATTTGGATACGGTGAGCAATTCAGTGGTGGTGGGCGGAACCGTTTTCAAACAGGCGATCTGGTCCGGCGATCATAATGTGTTTTGGGATATCGACTACTTTCTCAACCGGGGTGGATTTGGCGGTGCTATTAACTATCAGACCACTCTGGATGACATCCAGCGGGCGACGACGAGTCATTTGTCGAGTATTGTGTTTAACCCGGAATTTGCCAATCCGGATGGTTTGGACTTTCACCCCCGCAGTAAAACCGGACGTTTTGACCCGGCGTCCTCCAGTATGGTCACGGATTCGGTTCACTCAGTGTTGATTGACTTTGGAAGCCCGTTGTCGAGTGCCTGGACCAATGAACCTGTGCCGAATGGCAATCGGATGAATGTTGGGCTTTATGGGGGAAGCGCTGAAGCCAGTCTCAGTCGGACATCGGGCTGGCTTCAAGCTGTTTCATATTCGGATATGGGAACGCTGTATTTTTCGAACCGGCTGTATTGGACTTTCGGAGGCATTGCCACCAGTGCCACGGTTGCCCTCGATTACTCTCGGGATAATGGCGTAAACTGGTCTCTGATTGCCAGTAATGTCCCCTTGAATGCGGGGAGCTATTTATTCAACGCCGCATCGGTCACCTCCACACCGATTGCGCGCTGGCGCATTCGCTTGGATGGCAACCCGTCGGTAGCCTCCACCAACAGGACTCCATTCGCGATCCGAGGGCATGGACTCATCTCCTATTATGTGAATGATGCATCCCTAAGTGGGGATGTTTATGCGTCGGCTCCCGGTAATGACGCCAATGACGGGGCAAGCCCTGCTACCCCAAAGGCAACGCTTGGTTCGGTTCTGACCAATTATGTCCTGCGCGGCGATCATAGTGTATTTATTGATACTGGAATCTACACAACGCAGACCTTCACGATTGACGCACAGGATTACGGTTCGGAGTCGCGAAGTCTTATCATACAAGGGAGTACAAACCAGGCCTCTGCGGGTTCTGTCTTTGCCGGGGTCAACAGCGGTACAGATATTCTGCGATTTTCAAAGACCACGTATATTGAGTTTCGCGATTTGACCTTACAAGGTGGGAACGATGCTCTGGAGCTCCTGGGTGACGTGGTTTATTGTTTTTTTCGCGGTGTTACCGTCTGCAATAGTCAAAATGGCATCAACGTTAACTCTTCCCAGCAGAACCGATTTGAAAATTGTGTTGCCGCTCACAATTCGACGGGAATTAAGGTCTCCAACAATTCCGCAGGTAACCATTGGGTGGGCGGGGTGAGTTGGAGTAATACCTCCTATGCATTTGAAACGATCGGAAATTTTCTGTCCGTCAGCAACAGCTTGATTGCGGGTGGACCGGCGTTTGCGCTGATTCCGTCCGCCGCAGATTTCAATGTCTTTTGGAATGCATCCTTGGGCGGTGGATATAACAACTTGTTTGAGCTGCAGGAAGTGCTGGGGATCATGTTGAACAGCACCTTTTCCGATCCTCATTTCGCAGATCCGGCGAATGGAGATTTTCATCCCCGCAGCATAACGGGGCGATATAGTCCGACCAATGGACTCTTTGTTACTGACGCTCTTCATTCACCCCTGATCGATTTCGGAGCTGTTGGTTCGATGGCATGGACCAATGAATCCGCACCCAACGGGTCGCGCCTGAATGTCGGGCGCTTTGGCGGCACGACCTTTGCAAGCCGAAGCCGTACCAATGCCTGGCTGCAAACGCTTTCCTATAATGACGGCGGCCAGCTTTCAGTAAATGTCGATGAAATTCGCTGGACCTATGGCGCGCTTGAGACCGGGATGACGGTGCGCATCGAGTTCTCATTCAATGGGGGTGCCTCGTGGGAGATTATGGGAACCAATATACCCGCAACGGACCAAAGCTATGTGGTGGCAAACACCAATTTTTCCTCCTCTCGCAATTCCCGGTGGCGGATTGTATTGGAACAGGACCCATCCACTGTTGCCACCAATGCCGCTGACTTTACGTTCCGGAATGGACCCTACCGTTATTATGTCAACGATACATCCACGGTGGGTGACGTTTATTCCTCGGGTATCGGCAACAATGGGAATTTGGGGACAACCCCGGACCTGCCCAAGGCTTCGCTGGTTAGCGTGCTTGAAACGTACGATTTGGATGCCGGTGATATTGTCTATGTTGACACCGGGGTGTATGTGAGCGGCCAGACGATTACCTTCAGTGTACTTCAGGCTGGTACCAATGGGAATCCGGTGGTTATTCAGGGCAGCACCAACCGGCTTGCCGGAGGGACGGTGTTTCGAGCGCCAGCTGCTCCGATTGTCAATGCCTTTGCCATCTCACCGGGGGTGCAGGATGTGGCACTACGGGATTTAACCATTGAGCGCCATGCGGTTGGGGTTCAGATCAGCGGGGCTTCTCGCATTCAATTAGAACGGGTGAATGCAGTGTCCAATATCCAGCATGGTGTCAGTATCCTGAATGGTCATGATATCACCTTGCGAAATATGGCCAGTGTCTACGGTCGACAGAATGGGGTGGATGTTCAAGGCATCAGTTCTAATATCAGTCTCATCAATTCCGTGGTGTGGATGAATCAGTCGAATGCAGTTAGTGTTACCGGAGGTCGGGTATTAATCACCAATTCCGCGCTGGGAGCCAAGGGAACGATTGCAACCATTTACCGTACCCCGACGAGTACCAATGTCATTGGCAATTTCAACAACCTGGTGACAAAGGACGGAGCTTCCGTGGGTAAGGTCTCATCCATGGAATCAGCCCTTAATTCGTTATCGGCCTGGCAAGCGGTAACCGGCTCTGAACATCTGAGTATGGATGCAGATCCCCAGTTTGCCAATGCCGAGGGTTTGGATTTCCATTTACGAAGCCAGACGGTTCAGGGGCGGTTCGACCCGGCATTGGGATGGGTGACGGATACGGTAACCTCGCCCCTGATCGATGCCGGAGATCCGGCGTATGGGTATGAGCATGAGACCTCTCCCAATGGCGGCCGCGTCAATATCGGACTCTATGGAAATACGCCGGAAGCAAGTCGTGTTGATGTGGGCCGGGTGATGGTTGGTGGGCTCCGGCAGGGTGGTTGGATTCAGGGAACGGCCACCCTTCACTGGATTGCTGCCAATCTCGACACCAGTACCGTGGTGGATGTGGATGTGTCAATGGATGGGGGCGAATCCTGGGCCTCCATTGGGACCGGCCTTGTAGCATCTGTTGAAGCACTGAATTGGGATACCACATTGACCAGCAACTTTGTCGCGGGATTATGGCGGGTTACCGTGTCCGATAATCCGCTGCTGACCAGCCAAACCACTAATTTTTTCACCTTGCGCAATGGGCCAGTATCGTTCTACCTCAATGATAGTTCCACCAACCAGGATCAATTTACCTCCGCTCCCGGTGCCGCCACGAACTGGTCGGCGACTTCATCCCATCCCTTGAATGCTCTCTCGACAGTCTTCGACAAATTTGACTTGGAACCAGGAGATACCATCTACCTTGATGCCGGAACCTATCCAGTGACCAACACGATCAACATTGGGTTACTGGATCGTGGATTGTCGACATCCCATGTCGCAGTCGTGGGTGCAGTCTCCTGTGGAGACTCGGGAACACCACTGGCCATTCTGGCTGGGACTGGACTCACCTCTTCCCAAGGGTTGTCCTTGGATTTGGCCGGTAATCTCTCCCTATCAAACCTAGTACTCCGTGATATGGGCACCGCATTACAGGTAACCAACTCTTTCAACCTCAACTTTTCCGGATTGCAGATTCTTTCCGCTCGGACCAATGCTGTGATTGTTGGCAACGGCAGCAATGTCATGTTCCGAGGCTCAGTGATCGAGGGGAGTCGACATGTGGGGTGGGATGGCTATAACAATCAGCAGGCCCGATTGGAGAATTGCGTTTTCTGGACCAATGCCTATGCCGCGATCAGGGTTCGAAATGGATCGGTTACTCTTTCCAATAGTGTCTTAAAGGCTTCTGGTGCAGGCGGTTATGTGTTTGTTCGCGATGGCGCCGCCCAAGTCCGGTCGGATTATAACAACGTACTGATCGATAATCTTGCCAACCTTGCGTTTGTTGACCAACGGGTCTTGAGGTTTTTATCCTCCTGGCAGGCTGAAACCACCAATGACCTAAGATCTCTGTCCCACGAACCAAACTTTGTGGATCAGGCTAATGGACTCTATTACCTGTCCAGTACGGTCGGGAGATATGACCCGAATGGATGCGGTATCACAACGGATCTGGTTGATTCGGTCCTCATCGATGTCGGGAGTCCTTCATCTGCTTTTTCCCTTGAACCTACTCCAAATGGCGGGCGTATCAATCTGGGGCTTTATGGAAATAGGCCGGAAGCCAGTCTAAGTACAACCAACGGTCGGCTTCTGGCTCTGACTCTGAATGCGGGGGGAACCATGCGATTGACCAATACCCTGTATTGGTTTGCCAATGCGGTGGTCTCCAATCATCTGGTTTATCTAGATTTTTCGCTCGATAATGGCCTTACCTGGACCAATATTGCAACCAATGTGAGCGCCTCGAGCGGTTCTTATCTCTGGGACTCTTCCGAGTTCCCTGCCACCCCATCTGGTCGATGGCGGGTCACCAGTCAAACCGATCCCTCAATTGCCAGTACTTCAGGTATCCCCTTCACTCTAAACAATGGCTCGTTGACTTACTATGTCAACGACACCGCGACCAATGGGGACGTCTACTGCAGCGTCCCCGGAGATAATGTAAATGACGGCTTGAGTTCTGCCTCACCGGTCGCGGATATCCGGGAGATCTTTTCACGGTATGTTCCAGGGCCCGGTGATCGGATTCTATGGGATACTGGAGACTATTCCATGGAGGAAACGGTCGAGTTGTCCGAGCTCTTTAGCGGAATCTTGACCAATCCGGTGATCATTGCGGGAAGCACCAATGGGGTCGCTGGAGGGACTCGAATCAATGCCGGGCGATCAGGGCCTGTATTTCTGCTCAATGAAGCGGCATTTCTCACCTTTCGAGATCTTTCGATCACGAATGCACTACAGGGTTTTGTTTTGCGGCATGCAAGCAATGTTCGCTTGGAGCGAGTTTCCATTCAAAGCGCGGATCAAATCGTAGAATCAGGAGTGGTTGGTGCCTATGGCGTGGGGCTGGAAAGTTCCACGAACATTCTGCTGGATCAAGTGGTGATTCGCGGAGTGACCAATGCGTCGGATAGTGCGGCAATCCGGTTAGCCTTCGCCCCCAACAGTACCATTCGCTCGAGTATCGATCTTTCGCGATCGGTACTTTGGTCTAATCGGTATGGGGTATGGGCTCGTTCGCCAAGTCATGTGTCCATCTCCAATTCCATCCTCCAAGCCTATGGACGGGAAGATATTCTGGTTGATCTGGCCTTCGATTCTACCCTTTCCTGCAACTACAACGGCTATTGGATTCCCGAGGGGGCCACGCTGATTCGTCAATATGAGGAATTTGATACATCGCCTGCAGCAAGATCTCCGGTCTATTTTGATCGGCTGGCGCGTTGGCAGGCCTTCTCTGGGATGGATAGCAACAGCCTGGCCCATGATCCGCGTTTGGTGGATCCAGGGGGTGGTGACTTTAGCCTGAAGAGCCGGGACGGCCGATATACCCCGTCTGGACTCGTGACCGATGCGGTGACATCAGCGCTGATCGATGCTGGTGATCCATCCGCACCATTTGATTTGGAACCGGAGCCCAACGGGGGGCGCATGAATATCGGCCCGGATGGCAATGCCGCCAGTGCCAGCCTCAGCACCACCAACCTGGACCTGATTATTCTGTCATTTAATGATGGCGGGATGGTTTCCGGGACCAATGTGCAGTTGCGGTGGGAGCCCCGCGGCCCTCTGTCCCCCTCGGACGAGGTGACGGTCCGGTATTCGGATAGCGGAGGATTTTCCTGGAACACCATTGCCGCGAATGTGCCAATGACGCAGAATGTCTATGCGTGGGATTCAACTTCGATTACCTCTGCCCATCAACTGATCTGGGGTCTGGCCACCGAGCAGGCTCCCAGCTTTAGTGTTCGCAGTGACCGGCCTTATGCCATTCGGAATGCAAACCTTGCCTTCTATGTGAACGATGGCAGTACTTCCGGTGATGTCTATACCACCAGTGCTGGCGCCAGCACGAATGATGGCCTCTCACCTGAAAGTCCTATGCTATCGGTTCAGGATGTACTGGATGGTTACGATCTGGAGCCAGGGGATCGGCTTTATGTGGACACCGGCGTCTACGAACTTACCGAACCTGTGGTCTGGGGGCAGTTGGATGGGGGCAATTCTACCGCGCCGGTTACCCTTACCGGCAGTACCAACAGTTCCGCTGGCGGTACGGTATTTGTGGGCAACGGAATCGCGGTGGAGGCCTCCCGTGGTTTAAGGGTGGAGCATGTGACGATCACCAAGACCAACGGCACGCTGGGGTTTGGCATCAATATCAATGCGAGCTCGAATGTGGTGTTGCAGCAGGTGACTGCAGTGGAGGCTCGCAATGGTTTCTCCATCAGCAATTCGGTGAATGTCCAAATGAATCGCTGCGTCAGTCGCAATGCGACATCACGCGGGCTCAATCTTCAGACGGTGCGGAATATTCATTTCGAAAACGGAATTCTCTGGAACTCGGGACAGTTTGGTATTTCATCCCTGGCCAACCTGACCGTTTCCAACTCGATCCTGACCGCCATCGGCTCGGGCAAAGCCCTGTACGGGGGCTCTGCATCATTGCTGAGTTCGGTCTCGCTCGACCATAATGCCTACTACGTCGAAAGCGGTGCCCTGATTGGTTCGCTTTCCTTTTCCGGAGAATCACTGAATCGTCTGTACGAATCGCTGTATGCATGGAACAAAGATACCGGTAAAGATATGGCGAGCCTCGCGGGAAATCCATCGTTCGCCAATCCTTATACCGGTGACTTTCATTTGCGAAGTGAGGCCGGACGCTGGGATCCATCTACCAATGCCTGGGTCGTGGATGGCTTAACATCGAGGTTGATCGATACGGGTGATCCGTTGGGGGCATTTACCAATGAACCGGCTCCGAATGGGGATCGAATCAACATCGGTCTTTACGGGAATACGATGGAGGCCAGTCTCAGCCCCACGAATGCAGATATCGTGATCGCCAGTGTCAATGACGGCGGGTCAGTTTCCGGAACGAACGTGCTCCTGCGATGGGTCGGACGCGGACCCGCCACCGGACACACCGTTCGAGTGGAGTACTCTCCGGATGATGGCGCGAGCTGGAGCGTATTGGCGTCAAACATTGCCCCCGGCATCATGACCTATGCTTGGGATTCCACCCTGGTTCCTTCGACGGTGCTTGCGGCCTGGCGAGTCGTGAGTGAGTCAGACAGCAACTTGATTGCGAGGTCAGAACAAGTCTTTGCCGTTCGCAACGGACCGGTTTACTTTTATGTGAATGACGGTCAGACTAACGGCGACGTGTATTGTGCCGCCATTGGTATGGCGACGAACAACGGGGTGACACCTTTCACTCCCGCGGCCTCGATTGCTGCTCTACTTTCCAGGTTTGAACTATTCCCCGGGGATGCTATATACGTCGATTCTGGAATTTATACCAACAGCGAGTCCATCGTGATCAGCCAGTTGGATGCAGGAATTAAGCTTCAGGGCAGCACGAATGCTGCGGTGGGTAGCCACCTGATCTTTCCCGAGAGTACCGGTATCCTCGTCAACAAGGCCTCATCCACACAACTCGCCGACTTACACATACTCGGCGCATCTCTGGGTGTCGTGATTCAGGAAAGTCTCGCAGTATCATTAGCAGGAATGCATATCGAGGGAGGGGCAATCGGGGTTCTCTTGGATCGATCAACGGGGGTTGATGTGCAAAATTCCGTGGTTCGCAATGCCGATGATGGAATTTCGCTGGTATCCTCGTCCGCAGAATTGAATAACCTCGTCCTATGGTCTAACCATCTTTCCAGCCTTCGGCTGTCCCTGTCTACGGTATCCATCAACGACTCCGTTCTGGGGGCCTTCAATGGGCCGGACTGCTATGCCTATATTCTTGATGTCAATTCGACCTTGGTTTCCGATTATAATTTCTATTCCATCAGTTCCGATTCATTGGTGACCCGCAGAGCGATTCTGGCGACGAGTTCCCCGTTCAGTCAGTATCACCGGAAATGGAATTCCATCAACACTTGGAGTCGGGACACCGGCAATGACCGTCAGTCGATTCGCGGAGATGCCGGATTTGCCAATGCAGCTGAAGGCGACTTTCATCCCCGAAGCGAAGCCGGGCGCTATAACCCAATGACGGGAACATTTGTCACTGATACCAATACATCTTTGTTGATCGATGGTGGCTCACCATTATCGGCGTTTTCCCGTGAAACCGGAGACAATGGTGGGAGGGTCAATATCGGGTGCTACGGTAATTCTTCTGAAGCCAGCCGTTCTCCGACCAATGCGCGACTTTTCACGGTGCGTTTCAGTGATGGTGGCCGTGCCGAAGGAGGAGCAGTTCCCTTGACCTGGCGGTCCTATGGCGCGGCTACGGGCCATACCGTTCGCGTACAGTGGTCGACCAACAATGGAGCCCTCTGGATGACTTTTCTAACCAATGTTCCCGCCAATGCGGAAGCGGTCTTTTTGGACAGTGGCAATTCGGCTTCCTGGGGTGGAGCCTGGCGAGTGGTTAGTGAACAGGATGGCGCGATTGTGGGCTCGAATACGATCCCGTTCCAGTTCAGAAATCAACCGCTGTCGCTTTTTGTCAATGACAGTTCTGTGGATGGGGATGTCTACACAACCGAAGCAGGTAGCATTCTTCACGATGGTACCTCCCCGGCAACCCCGGCGACCGAGGTGGCCTCGCTGTTGGCTGCGTACGATCTGGAGCCGGGGGATGTGATCTATGTTGACACAGGAGACTATGTTTTTGCGGCTCCGATTTCAATTACTCGATGGGATGCTTGGGATCGCTTTGATAATGTCAACGGACTTTACCTCGGACAACCTGGATTGACGATTAAGGGCAGTACCAATGAGGCCGCCGGAGGCACCGAGTGGATTGCCTTGGGCGTGAATGCCATCAATCTGAACGAGGCCTTCGGGGTAAGTCTGGAACATCTAGGAATCCGCCACTTCCCGGCCGGGGCCGGAACCACCGTGAATGGGGTGGATTCTGGATTCGCATCCCTCGACGGTCTTCGCATCCGTGACGGCGAAGTGGGGGCCAGTTTTTTCCGAAGCAGTGATGCCGAGATTAGCCGCAGCCAGGTGATGAACTATAGTGGATATGGTATCCGGTTACGGTCCTCCACGAATGCCATGCTGACCCATTCGGTGATCTGGTCAAATCAAGCCGGAGTCTCCGTGAGTGAACAGTCCAAACTGAAGGCCCGCAACAATCTGATTGCTGCCCTTACCCCAGACGCCAAATGCTGGATTCGTAATGACGGTCCCACGCCAAACCTCATCGGAGTGATCGATGCTGATTACAATGTATTTTTTACCGAAAATGGGGCCTATGTTGCGGAGCTTCTCGGCAACCAGTATGCGGGTAATTCTCGGCTCTTTCAACGAATGTCGGCATGGCAGAATGAAACAGGCCTGGATATCCACAGTTTTCGCGCCAATCCTCGTTTTGCGGTCCCGGGTGGAGATTTTCATCCCCAGAGTCCTGCTGGTCGTTTCGAAGTCGGGGCTGGATATGTCACCAATACAAGTGAAGCCTTGTCTCCATTGGTAGACGCCGGAGACCCGCAGGAAAGCTTTGCCACCGAGCCACTGCTGAATGGACAGAGAGTCAATATCGGCCTCTATGGCAATACTGAACAAGCCAGTCGCACCCCCACAAATGGAACCCTTCAGGTTGTGACTTTCCGCGATGGGGGTTCGGGAAGCGACGTGATTGTCTTGCGTTGGGCAGTCTCCGGCCCGGCCATCGATCACAACCTGTTACTTGAATTTTCGAATGATGGAGGTGGGTCATGGTCGAATATTGCCACGAATGTCCTTGCATCCACCGGATATTACGTATGGGACAGCATACCCTATGGCCGGGCTGCTGCTGGACAATGGCGAATCAGCAGTATGGAAGATTCCTCCCTAGTGGCCACGAATGACGATTTCTTCGCCCTGCGAAATGGCGGGTCGATTCCGTACTTTGTGAATGATGCCTCCACTGCGGGTGATGTCTATTCAACAGCACCTGGAAATGATGCCAATAGCGGATACCTGCCTTCTTCGCCTATGGCAACCCTACAGAACCTACTTGACCAGATCGATTTGGAGCCCGGTGATGTCGTTTATGTGGATACCGGAGTCTATGCCCAAAACCTGAATGTCGTCATTGAAGGATTAGATTCAGGGTCTCTGACGAATCCAGTTGTCATTCAAGGAAGTACCAATTTTGCCGGTGGGGGAACTCGTTTTGATCGGATTACCAAGCAAGGCGTTGCGCTTCAATTCGATCGGGTGGAGCATGTTGAGGTTCGGGACCTTGAGGTGCGGAACGGTAGTGAAGGCGTCTCTCTTGATCTTTGTAAAAATATCACGTTACAGAATCTTACCGCGAGGAGTAACCGCGTCAGCGGGGTTCGGGTTTTTGGATCCACCGAAACTCGAATTGAAAACAGCCTGATGTTCGGTAATGGAACCAATGGCATTCTCGTACTTCAGGGAACCATCGGTGATGTATCATCCAGTGGCGATTCTGAGCTGTTTAATAATGTTATCTGGGGTAGTGGTTCCGCGGTTCGGGTGGATCCGGGTGGCTCAGCCATCCTGCGCAACAACCTGCTACAGGCGAGCGGCCCGGAAAGCCGAATCTTTTCTATGGGGCTCAATGTGACCAACATTTTGTCCGATTACAACGCATTCTATCGGCAGGCTGGAGCCCTAATGGCGGAGCGGGTTCGTGTGGTAGGCGGAAATCAATATATGGGCCGGCTGATCGATTGGCAACGGGATCAGGAGACTGCCACCGCCAATGATCTTCATTCGTTGAGTCATGATCCATTGGTCGCCAATGCCCTTGAGGGTGACTTTCATTTGCAGAGTGCGGGTGGGCGGGAATTGCCATCCGGTGGTATCACCAATGATCCATCCGGCGTGTATTCGTCATTGATTGATACCGGAGACCCGCTGCTTGACTCGGGGAGTGAACCTTCACCAAATGGAAGCCGCATCAACATTGGTCGTTACGGAGGAACCACCGCTGCCAGCCGGAGCCGAACGACTCCATGGCTACTCGCCTTGACCTTGAATGACGGTGGTAGGGTAAGTGGAACAAACACATTTTATTGGGCTGCCGGTGGATGGGATGCCACCAACCGGGTACGGCTTGAACTGGCAGCGGATGGGGTTGATTATGTGGTAATTGCCAGTAATTTCCCGGTCTACACCGACGGCTGGTCTGTGGATCTGTCGGGATATCCGCCTTCACAGGTGGCCCGCTGGAGAATTGTCAGTGAATCCTTGTCCAATACAGTGTCGGCGATCAATAGTCCATTTGTCATACGAAACGAGCCCTTCACCATTTATGTGAATGATAGCCAAACCAACGGGGATGTCTACGTGACAGCACCTGGTTCAGCGACTAATACAGGCCGTACGGCAGATTCCCCCCTTCATGACCCCGGGGTTGCTTTGGAGCTATTCCCGTTCGGTCCCGGGGACGTTCTCTATATTGATACAGGCTCTTATACGCCGACCAATGCAATTGGAATGCGCCTTGGATTGATTGGAGATGTATTAAAAACTGGAGAGCCAGGAGATCCGATTCGCGTTGTGGGCAGTACGAATCATCAGGCTGGGGGTACTGTGCTTACCGTCGCAACCAACAAGCCCTATGTGTTCCGAGTCGAGAAGGGTCAACACTTCAGTTTGGAAAACTTTACGGTTTCCGGTGCCACCAATGGGTTGGATATGGTTGATGTGGAAGACGTTGTTATCGAACGAGTTGTTGCTCGTGATGGTCGAGTCGGCTTCTATGCCTATAATGTAAGTTCGGGACGTTTCGAACGGTGTACTGGATGGCGTAATCATGCCGCTGGACTGCAAGTGACCCTGGGAACAGTGGCTTGGGATCAGGGCGTGTTGGCCGGGAACAAGAGTGCGGCAATCAGGGTAAATCAGGGCAGCCTCTCGGTAAGTAATAGCATCCTTTCTTCCACGAATGAACTTAGCGTGATTTATGAGGTTACCTCCGTAGGTGGTCAGTTGCGATCCGATTACAATTTGTATTGGCCGGGTACGAATGCGGTAATCCTCAAAGACACCAGCGTGAATGATACCTATGTCACGGTGAAAGGCATGCAGGCAGTCAGCCGGGGAGACAAACATTCGATCAAGGTTGATCCGCTCTTTGCAAATCCTGCAACTGGTGATTTTCACCCCCGCAGTTCGAATGGTCGCTTTAGTGACCTTCTGGATGGATTTCTCTTTGCCGATACCCAGACTTCGTGGGCGGTCGATGCGGCTTATCCTGGATTACCGTTTGGAGCGGAAACATCGCCGAATGGGGCAAGAGCCAATCTTGGACTCTATGGTGGGACAATTGAAGCAAGTCGCAGTCCCACCAACAAGGGTCTCCTGACCGTATCCATGCGTGATGGGGGATCTGCCTCCGCGGCCCTTGAGTTGGTTTGGCTGACCCACGGAATCGAATCGAATGATCTCGTCACTCTTGAGTACACCGTCAATGATGGATTGGACTGGGTGTTGATGACGAATGGGTTTTCCGCGACGAATCGCACGTATGACTGGAATTTCAGCTCCATCACCTCCACGCCGCTGGCCCGATGGCGCGTTACCCTTGATGGTGATTCCTCCGTTTCGGATACCACCTCTGTATTTACCATCCGTAATGGGCCGATTCTGTATTATGTCAATGACACAAACCTGAATGGCGATGTCTATACCTTTGATATCGGATCCGATTTGAATAATGGTATTACCGTCAGTACACCGGTTCAGAATGTGGCCACGATTTTGGAACGTTTTGACCTGGATGGCGGCGACAAAATTCTCGTAGATACCGGTCTGTATCCCGTGGAGAGCAATATTGTTATTCGAGCCAGTGACTCGGGGGACAATCTGGACCGCATGACCATCGTGGGAAGCACGAACCTCATCGCTGGCGGGAGCTTGTTGTACCGAGTGACCACCAATGCCTTTGCCGCGCCGGTGGAAAACGATGAGGCAATCTTCGAGTTACTGAACGCCAGTCATGTCGCGATTACCGACCTTGCCCTCGCGAATGCGAATATAGGCATTTACCTACGTAATTCAGTGTTTACTGAAAACAACCTCTTTCAGCGCCTGATTGTCCAGGATGGCGGTTATGCAGGGCTGATGATTAACCAGTCTACCAGCAATACATTGGATCGGATCCTGGTGACCCGCATGACCGGGTATGGAATTGAATTCGATGGGGGAGACCTCTACCTGACCAGATCGATTATCTGGTCCAATGCCAATGGCGGTATCAATTGTAACTCCGGTCTACTCCGGATGACCAACAATGTGATTCATGCTTACGGTCCGGTGACCAATGCGGTGCTTCAACTGGGGCTTGGTAGTCGCGCCATTGCGGATTACAACAATCTCGTGGTTGAGGGAGATGCATCCTATGGGATGATTCAGGGTGAGCCGATCGTCGGGTTACCTCAACTGTCAGACCGTACCACCCAACATCTGCATTCGGTCAGTGTTGATCCCGGGTTTGCTGACCCGGCGGCGAATGACTTTCGCCCGCTGAGTCCGGCAGGACGTTATGATCCAATCCTCGAAGATTTTGTTACCACCGATACCAATTTTTCATGGCTGATCGATACCGGTGACCCAAGTTCATCCTTCGATAACGAAACCGACCCCAATGGAGGCCGCCGAAATATTGGCCTGTATGGTGATACGCTGGAGGCAAGCCGGAGTCGCACCAATGCTTGGCTGCTTGCGGTCACGGCAATGGCCGGAGGTCGCGTCAATGACCTTGTCACGCTTTACTGGTTCTACGGGAACCTGGATGTGACAAATAAGGTCCAGTTGGACTACTCGGTAGATTCGGGAACCAACTGGATCCAGATTGCTGAAAATGTAGATATCGGTCAGGACGGTTATGTATGGATCAGTCTGAATGCAGACCCATTCCAAAGCCCGACCACCAAATGGCGGGTCCAACTGGCTGCTGATTCGAATATCGTGGATGAAACTGACACGATTTTTGGGTTGAACGGACCGTTCGCATTTTATGTCAATGATGACAGTCTCAGTAATGATGTGTTCACCACCGCAGTCGGGGACAACGCAAACCTGGGAATCTCCAGTAATGCGCCGATGGCAACCGCTAAAGCGATTCTGGACCGATGGGACATGGATCCGGAAGATGTCATGTATATCGATACCGGCCACTACATCATTGGTTCCAATGACTTTGTGGTCGTAGGCTTGCAGCAGGCAGGTAATAGCTTTAACCCGGTTACCATCCGGGGTAGTACGAATGATACTGTATTTGACAGTTCTGCGATTTCTGAGACACCGATTGGTCCTGAGGTGTTTGAAATTAATGCCCCCTATATCGTTGTCGAGGATCTCTCCTTTTACTATGCAGGGATAAAAGCGGTCGGGACGAATGTTGCCTTGAGGCGCATGAATATTCAGAACGGTAACGTGGATCTGTCGGGGCCCGGAAGTCTGTTGGAGACCTTGCGGATGACCAACGGCAGTGTCTTCGCTGCAGGAGCGAATGTGGTTGTCCGGGAGGGCGTGATTCGCAATGGCGGGCTGGAGATGTCAGGCTCACCATCCACGCTGGAGAATACACTGGTATCAGGTGAGCGATCTCCATTGGTATTGATCTCTGGCACAAACATATTGCTTCGTAACAACACCTTAGTTGCAGATAAAACCGCAATTCGGCAGACCGGAGAGGATAGTCTATCGACCATACAAAATAATATCATTGTTGCCGGAAGTCTACTGCCTGACGGGTTCTGCTTTGAGAATCAGGGTGGCGTGATTCTGTCGGATTACAATTTGTTTCAAACCCGCAACAGCGCTTGGTTTGGCAATGCGCAGGATGGGTTATGGGAGCGTCTCTTATACTGGCAGCAGAAGTCCGGAGGCGACCTGAATAGCGTTGCCGATGACCCGCAATTTGCGGACGAGGGGGCCGGTGATTTTCATGTGCGCTCAATTGCTGGTCGATATGAGGATGGTATCTGGGTGACGGATGTCCTACAGGCTGCATCGATTGATGCTGGATTTGTCGGGGATGATTTTGCACTGGAGACCACTCCCAATGGCGGTCGTGTAAACCTTGGTGCGTATGGCAACACTAAAGAGGCCAGTCGAAGCCTCACTTCGCCTTGGCTTTACGCCATGTCCATGAATGATGGCGGCGTCATGCGTGGCACCAACACCCTGAGGTGGAGGTCGGGCGCGGTGGATGCTACTAACCGGGTGATGTTGCAGTACTCTGCAGATGCAGGAACGAACTGGACCCTCATCGCTGGAAATCTGCCGGTTACTGATGGTGCCTATGCTTGGGACACGACCACGGCTTCGAATACTTTGGATGCTCTATGGCGGGTTACCCTCGAGGGGGATTCCAATGTCTGGGATGACGTTAATTCGATTTTCAACATCCGGAATGACATACGAGCTTTCTATGTTAATGACGCATCTACCAATGATGATGTCTACACCACTGCTGCCGGAAGCTCTGCGAATGACGGCCGTACCCCGGCAACCCCCAAAGCTACGTTGGAGGAAGTATTGGCCAGTTATGACACAGAGGCTTTGGATACGATTTATATTGATACCGGGATCTATTCGAACACAGCGGCTCGGATCATCTGGTCCCGTGGAGGCAATACCAATGGCTCGCTAACCATTCAGGGGAGCACCAATCAATTCGCGGGTGGCACCGTCTTCCGCCGGTTCAACCAAAATGGCGACACGTTGGTGGTAAATGCCTCCTTCGTGAATGTCTATAATATTGGATTTGAAAATGCCAAGAGGGGCCTGGTCCTTGTGACAAATCGTTCCGTGGATATACGAGAAGTTGTCGTGCGCGGCACCGATATCGGGATTGATATTGAGCGGGGCCAGAGCCATCGTGTTCGCTCCAGTGTGATTTGGTCCAATCAGTCTGAAGGTGTTCTGGTTCGAGAAGGGTCCAGCGATATCACAGTGGAAAATATCACCTTTGCCAATAATGTGTTTGATGCGTTGAATATCCGCAGTGATGTGTCGGATGTTACCATCCAGAACAATATCTTCTATCATGATATTGCGACATCAAATAAACAGTATGCAATCACCGGGGCAACCGGTTCGGTGTTGAATGCCTTCATCGATTATAATGTCTACTATTTTGGCCCGTCATCAATAGGAAATGCCTACATCTACGGAACATACAACACCCTGCTTCCGTGGCAACGGTTGCAGTACAAGGATTTCCGCAGCGCGATCACCAATCCGCTACTTCATGACGTGGCTGCCGGAGATTTTCATCTACAAAGTGCTGCCGGGCGCTATGATCCGGCAACCACAAGTTTTGTTGTCGATGTGGAATCTTCCTGGGCGATTGATATGGGAAATCCCTATACCGCATATGATGCAGAACCCATTGAAAATGGTGGGCGCGTAAACATCGGCGCTTTTGGCAATACTGCTTATGCCAGCATTGGTCGAACCAATGAAATTGTGTTTGCCCGCACCGGCAATGGATTGCTACCGATTAATGAAGCAGAGAACCCATACCCACTGATCTGGTATATGTTGAACCTGCCCGGGGGGCTGGAGACAGTGACCATCCAGTATTCTGGAGATGGGGGAAGTGAGTGGATCAACGTTGAGACCGGCGTTCCTTCCTATCAGGAATATATCCTTTGGACCAACTCCCCAACCTATAATAGTTTTAATGCCCGTTGGCGCATTGTCGGTGAAGGTGTGGCCTATACGAATTATATCGACTCCAATGACGCGCCGATTCAGACCTTCTTTGGCGAGCACGAAATTTCCGATATCAGCTACCTTTCAAGTAATCGGGTGCAATTCATCTGGCGCGGTGCATGGGATGAAAATTATCAGGTTCAATATGCCTCCAATTTCGTTGCTAGTTCTAGCTTACACGAATGGTTTGATCTTGGGCCGGTAACTAATCTGACCATTGGAGGGGATATACCTTATGTGGATCTACAGTCCACCCAATTCAACCAGCGCATCTACCGAGTCATCTGGCTGGGCACGAACGGTATTCCGTTCCCGTAGGTTGTTGATCCCGGTTGCGACGGATCGACCAGCGTGAAGCCCAGCCTGAAATCAGTTGTATTGCGCATGGCTTCATGGTCCGGTTACTTGGAGCTGCGCCGGAGCTTAAGCCGTTCAAAATTTAGGGTTGTGACCTATCATGGAGTGGATGATCGGACACACCCAGTAATAAATTATGACCGCCTGCAAACATACCCCGATCTTTTTACCTGCCAGGTGGAGGCACTGGCTAGGGAATTTTCCATTGTCGATCTCGGTGATGCGGTGCGCGGGTTCCTTGCAAAGGGGATCTGGCCGGATCGAGCCCTAGCCATCACCTTTGATGACGGATACCAAAACAACCTTTTATTTGCTGCCCCGATCCTAAAGCGCATCGGTGTCCCTGCGACTTTTTTTGTTACCGCAGGGTTTGTCGATGGACGGGTTACTCCCTGGTGGTATGACCTGCGCCGGTGGCTAGCCCGGAGTGGGCAACCCCCTAATGAAGCAACGGCAAGGGCCATCGATCTGGAAGCGAAGTTAAGGCCGATGAAGGAGTCAGTCAGGGATCTTGAGTTAGCAAAACTGGGTGTGGAAAGAGGCGGGGACTGTTTCTATCCCCTGATGAACCGCGACGAATGTAATAGATTGATCGCGATGGGATTTGATCTTCAATGCCATGGAGACACGCATGCATCGTTCGCCGGGGAGTCCCCGGAGCGGGTGAAAAAGGAGATGCAAGCCTCGGTTGACTTTGTCAGTAGCCTTGGACAGAAGCCATGGGGAATTGCCTATCCCTATGGCCATGAGGCAGCGGACTTGGAAGCCGCTAGAGCGGCCATGACCTCGTTGGGGCTATCTGCTGCCCTGACTACACGGGAAGGGGCCAATGGTGTCGATGCCGACCCATGGCGATTGCGCCGCTGGGATATGCATGGTGGATATACCCCACTAGCCGCGGTGGCACGGGTTTCATGATTTGTGGCTACCGATTGATCATTTTGATGTTTTTCGCCACAAGGCGAGATTCGTTCCTTTCAATCCGTCTGTCCACGCGGTGAGCAGGGTGATCTGCATGACGCAAAACAGACCGCAAATCCGGGGAACAAGATACCACTTAGATCGACCGCGACCTTGTGGTTGGGAGGAAGGGATAAATATACCCCACAACCCCAATCCATACCCAAGGAATTGCCCTGCAAGGAGAAGCCCATAGATGAAATGATTCAGGGTGAGCAGGATCGAAAACGCCAAAGCTACCAGAAGCAGCACAGGTGAAAAAAGTCGGGCGATCTTGTGGGAGGAGAATTGCCACGAGATGGGGTGGCCACCGGGTATACACCAGGCGGGGTGAAAGCGGAGCAACTGGACGCAACCAGCGAGAGTGCGCCGCTTGCGGATTGCTTCCTGTGCAGCATCTTGGGAAGGTTGGTCAAAGATAAGCGCATTGGGCTCTAGCAGGCAACGATAGCCCTGGGTGATTGCCTGCATGGGAATGAGGACATCATCGAGGGCGGATTCGGCGGGAATTGGTTTTGCCAGTTCCCGCCGAATTGCGTAAAGGGCTCCGGTCGCTCCGGGAACGGAGTCAAACCGACTTTCCCGTTCGCGTATCCACTTTTCATATCGCCAGTAGGCATCAATTCCCTGGGCGGCTGAGGTGTGGGACTCTGACTGTTCAAAGACCAATTCTCCGGAAACTACTCCTACGGTTGGATCAGAAAAGTTGTCGAGAAGAGCCTGGAGGGCCTTGGGGTGAAGCCGCTGTCGGACATCCATCAGGATGAGGATATCCGCAGTCGCCTGAGGAATAAGGTCGTTGAGGACGGAGGGTTTTCCGCGTCGCTCGGGGAAGGTAACCAGCTTGACGCGGGAATCCTGGATGCTGGCAAGCGCTGCTTCCGGTTGGTCGGTGCTACCGTCGGAACCGATTAGAATTTGTTGAATCCGGTCGGCCCCATGGACAGAGAGAATATTTTCGATCTTTCCGGCAAGTCGAGGAGCTTCGTTGTAGCCGGCAATAATCACGGTGGCGGTCAGCGTATTGGGGGACTTGAGCACAGGGCGGGGAAACCAGTGGGCAAGAAGCCCGATGAGTAGGGGATAACCTATGTAGATATAAAAGACTCCGGCAATACAAAGCCAGAAGAGGGTGGCAGGTACTGACATGGGGCAAGCCTAGCTGGTGAATCTGTGCCGTCAAGACGAAGAGGTTTGAACAGAAGGAATCCGCCTTCGCCATGGCTACTGCGTGACAGGACGAAGGAAGCGAAGCAACAGATAATCGAAATCGGTCTCCTTGGGTGGGTGAATGATCAAGGAAGAAAGTGCTGATTCGGTCGCGTTGCATGCCGAGCGGGAATGGAGTATTCATAGAGTCATGAGGGTTGTTCATCTAGTCTGGAATCTGATTCGTGGGGGGACTGAGGGTCAGTGTGCCCGGGTGGCAATGGAGCTGGCTCGGCGGGGGGATTGGCATCGGGTGGTGGTGTTTCGCCGCGAGGGGTTCTTTCTGGAGGCGGTGGAGGACGTTTGCGGCCCAGTGGAAGAGGCGGGTATTCGGGGGATGGCCAAGTTGGAGACCTTGTCGGCGCTAAGGCGGCTGGCCCGAAGGTTGAGGGAGGACAAGGTGGATATCCTTCATGCGTGGGATGCCGATGCGGCTATTTTTGGACAGTTGGCTGCGAAATGGGCTGGAGTTTCTCTGATTACCAGCCGTCGGGATCTGGGGCAGATTTATCCTCCCCATAAGGTATGGATGATGATGCGGGCGGATCGCCGGGCGAGGGTGGTAGTGGCAAATGCTCCAGCCATTGTGGATGCATTGGCTCGACGGGGAGCGGAACGGGGAAAATTCCGGGTAATTCCCAATATTCTCGATGCGGCGGAGTTCGATCTACTGAAAGCGAAGCCATTTTCCAATACCGCCTCATTACCAGACGGTGAGCGGGTCGTGATGGTGGCCCGTCTCGATCCGGAGAAGGATGTCGGGACGGTGATCGAGGCGGCGGCATTGGTCGTAAAACGGCATCCAACGGTCTCTTTTGTGATCGCTGGGGATGGCGTTGAGCGCATGCGCCTGGAGCAGATGGTGCGACTCCGTGGATTAAGTTCATCCGTCGTTTTTCTGGGGGAGATTACGGATACGCCGGCGCTGCTCAGCGAGTGCCAAATCGGGCTGTTGACCCCATCCCGCAACGAGGGTCTGTCGAATACGATCCTGGAATACATGGCTGCGGGTTTGCCTGTGGTGGCCACGGATTGCGGGGGAAATGCAGAGTTGGTCGTAACCGGGCATGGGGGAATGGTGGTGCCGATCGGAGATGCCTACGCGGTGGCGGAGGCAATCGTGGATCTGTTGCGCAAGCCGATGCAGTGCCGGGCTATGGGGGCTTTCAACCGGGAGCGGGTGCTGAAGGAGAATCAACCCAGCGAAGTAGGGGATCGGTTCGAGGCGCTCTATCGGGAAGTCCTGCAAACAGGATTAACAAAAGGAATCCGCCTTCGCACGGCTACGGCGGGACGCGACGAAGGAAACGAAGCGTAAAGCCTCGTAGGGCTCGCGTTGCAAGAGTGTCCCGCTGAGACGCTAAGGCGCAGAGGAATTGAGACGGAGAACCGGGAGTCCATTCAAATCCCACTGACGGAAAGCCTGGTGATGACTGGCATTACCCCGGTTCCATGATGCCTTGGAATAGTTCCTCGATGGCATCCAGCCGCTTCCGGGTATGTTCGGCAACGGAGTGATTGGTTAGAACATCCTGGACGGCTTGTCTGCCGATACGTTCGCATGCCTCGGGTTCTCGCAAGAGATCGCCGAGGATTTTTTGTATTCCGGGGGCATCGCCGGGTTCTGTCAGAAATCCGTTTTTGCCATGGCGCACGAGGTCGATGGTTCCGGGAGCACGGGTGGTGATCACTGGTTTCCCGTAGGACATGGCTTCGAGTAGAACCACCTGCCCGGTGGCCCGCTCGGTTGGTAACAGGGGTAGGATGACCACGCGGGCATCTCGGAGGAGTTGCAAGTAGGCTTCCCGCTGGATTTCCCGGTAGATCGTGACTCGATCTGGAAGGTCCCAATCATCCAGGTCGCCTTGTCCCCCGACCACGATCCAGGGGAGCTCGGTGGCGTCGATGATTTTGCGCAAGGTTTGATAATCCCGCAGGGTCCGACCGGCGCAGAAGAGACCACCCGCTGGCCGCGACAGGAATTCCGGTTGGGCGATGGTGGTACACAGAGGCACATAACGGAAGCGATCGATGGGGAGGTTGAATCGTCGTGCGTTGGTCGCGATTTCTCCTGAGCTGTTGGTGATGACTCCCAAGCATTGCCGGGCGAGTATTCGATAGAATTTGGTCTTGGCCCACCAAATGGGATTGGTGTGTTTAGGGGTGTCGATAAAAACCTCGGTCATGATCTGCCTGGAGGCACTTCCAGTGATCCAACAGAGGAAAGCATAGGCAAACGACTCACGAATGCCCATGGTGTGAATGATATCGTATCCGCGCTTGCGCCGGAACAATGTCCAGGCTTCTTGCCACCATGGAAGAAACTGCGGGTCTCCCAGAGATGGGTTGAGCTTGTAGATTGATTCGACCCGTTCCATCCACTCGGGACTTTGCCAGAAGGCCATGTTGGTGAGAATTGTCGGTTTCAAGGCCTACAATTTAACAGAAGGAAACGAAGGAAACGAAGACGAAAGATGATGGTCGAGAAACGGTCTCGCCTGGTTTAGCTTTTCCGTCCAGCTTTCCAGCTGGGCTTGTGGGGGGATAGGCCGATGAGGTCGAGGGAGCGGGCGAGACCGTAGGCTCCGTAGAGGATGGCGAGGGGACCAATCCAGGCGGGGCGTTTGGCCCGGAGGCAAGTACGGGTTGCAAGGAGCAGGAGCAGTGCGGGTAGGGCGAAGATGGCAACCCCCAATAGCGGGTTGAACCATCCAGCTATAAGGCCTGACAGGGAAACGAGGGCAGTGGCGATGAACATTGCGGTGAACAGGGGGGCATTCCCCCCCTCCTTCATGCCGCTCCGGGCGACAATGGTTTTATAGGCGCGTCGGTTGGCATGCCAGACCTGCTGCCGGTAGAACTGTCGGAGGGTGGAGGGTTCGCCGAGATGCACGGAAGATAAGGAGGGCAAACCCCAGGCTGGAATGCCCTGGGTGGAGGCTCGAAAGACAAAGTCGGTATCTTCCCCGGTGGCAAGGGATTCATCAAAACCGCCCACCGCATCCGCCACGGCCCGATGCATGATTAGGTTGCGGGTGGTGATCATTCGGAAGCCGCCCTGCTTAACCACGCGTTCCCCGTGGTCCGAATCGAGGGCGGGATTCTTGTTCATCCAGTGGATATGCCATGCTTCCTGAACCCAGGTTCCCGGCGAAGGGGGAGACGCTGGCCAACCGAGAATCAACTGCTTGTGTTCCTGCAACAAGGTTGCGGCATGGTTCAGCCAGCCTGGAGCGAGTACACAGTCTGCGTCGATAAACGCGATCCAATCCCCCTGAGCGACCTTCAGCCCGGCATTCCGGCAGACCGGGATATTGGCTTGCGGAAGCTCCACCACTCGGGTGAATTTCAACTGATGGGCCAGGGCCACGGTGCCATCCCGGCTTCCCCCATCAATCAGAATAGTTTCCAGTGTCATGCCCGCCGGAAGATGGAGTCCGTCCACAGCCTGCTTCATCCGGGGAAGGGCTGCGGCCTCATTGAAAGCCACCACGATGATAGAGGTCCGCATGCCGATATTGAACCGAAGGAGCCGAAGGAAACGAAGAACAATTTTCAGAAAAGTGAGCATGGCTTGTGATTGAATGTTTCTCTGCAGATGGCTAGCTTATTCTTCATGGAGCGGGGTATGGAAAAAGGGCCAAGACGACTTGCTGATCGCATGGAATATGTCTTCTCGAGAGTCTCCTTCCCACTTCCTTGAGCAGTTTAGGCCGTGGCCACACAATCACGGTTCGCCAGGGACGGCGAACCCTACCTCGCACATGAATTCCCAGCAATAAGGTAGGGTTCAGCGTCCCTGGGCGGGCAGGCTCGCTGAACCGCGCTTTCGGCTATCATTTATCGTTTACTGCTCTGCCTCTACATCTTCCTTCTTCGTTTCCTTCGCTTCCTTCTGTAGAATCCTTGGCTATGCGGATTGTCTTTTTCATGCAGGATACCGGGGCGGTGTTTGGAGCGGAGCGGGCGACTTTGGATTTAGCCCATGGCCTCAGGGTGGCTGGTCATTGTCCTGTCTTTTTTCTGATTGAGGAACTGCGCCTGAGTGACAGAACTGGGGGGCTGCGCGAGGCCGTGGAGGAGGATGGGTTTCTGTTACATCGGTTCACAATCGCCGGACGGTTCTCCCGGTCTCTGGCTCGTCAGGTGAGGCAGAAGTTTGAGGAGCTCGGCGGCGAGGTGTTGCATGTGATCGGTTCCAAGGCGAACCTGCATGCTTGGCTAAGCGGGATTCACCCGGTGGTAGCGACTGTGCATGGTTGGCTGTTCAGGAATGATCTCAAAGAGCGAATGTTCGACCTGATCGATCTCTGGTGTCTCAAGCGGTGCGATGGCGTGATCTGCCTGTCTTCCCATTACGAAGAGCTACTTCTGGCCAAAGGTGTCCCGCGCCCCCGCCTTCATCGGATTGCCTCAGGCCTGCGTCACGTGCCTCAAGCATCTCAGCTTGTTCGCAAGCCTTCAGGAGAGGGCTCGATCATGACCTTTGGCATGCTCGGCCGATTCAGCGAGGAAAAGAATCATGGGATGTTCATTAAGGCGGCGGCAGGAATTGCTCTCCGCTTCCCTGAGGTGAAGTTCGTCATTGCTGGTCAGGGACATTTACAGAATGCGATTGAGCAGGCGATTCAGGACATCGGTCTTTCAGATCGAATGACTCTACGCGGTTACATGGAGGTCGGTGCCTTTATGAGGCAAGTTGATGTCTATGTCCTTTGTTCCACGATAGAGAATCTCCCCTACAGTATCCTGGAGGCGATGGCGTGGGCTCGGCCGGTCATTGGGACTCGGGTGGGAGGCGTTCCGGATCTGGTAACCGATGGTGTGACCGGTTTGCTGGTGCCTTCCCAAGACTCGGGGGCGCTGGCAAGTGCAATGACCCGATTGGCAGAAGATCCCGGCCTTGCGAGCGAAATGGGCCGGAACGGGCGAATCCAGATAGACGCTTCCTTTTCCTTGACCCGGTGCGTGGCAGACCATCTTGAGGTGTATATCCATCTTGGCGATGCAGAGGCGGCGGCATGAGGGCCATCTCCATTTGGGTTCAGGGATTCTGTGAAGCACTGATCCGGATGACCTTCCCCCTGCTGGTTCTCTTCTGCCTGTTGATCTTCCCTGCCTACAAAGGGTTGTGGATCGGGTATGTGCCTTTATTGTTGGGAGCGGTGGCTGGAGTATGGGTGAGCCGATTCCATGTTTCACTGATCAGGGCTGTGGATTCCTGGAGTCGCTGGCTAACTGCTTTCTGGCTCTATCTTCTTCCAGCTTGCGTGCAAGTCGTTCTGATTCTGGTGATTCGGCCAGAGCCCGCCACGGATGGATACTTCGTTTTCCAGCATGCAGAGCTTCTGGCCAGAACCGGTGTCATGGATCCCATGACCTATTATCCCCCGGCTCAGACTTGGTGGTATGCGGGGTGGTTCCTCCTGTTTGGCCCCTCAACCCTTGTTGCCCAGCTCTCGCATGTCCCTCTGAGCATCGGGGTTGTTTGGACAACCAAGCATCTTGGCCAGACCGTTTTACGGTCTCCCGGTCCTGCATGCATAGCCGCAATGCTGGTGGCCTGGTATCCCTCCTTTTTGGCCTATGTCCTGACCACGCCCTACTATCACTACCTGTATACATTACTGACGTTGTTGATGGTGTGGGCGCTGGTCGTTGGTGTGCGGGGATTGGATGCTGGGGGCGGATTTCCCTGGCCGGGCAGGCAGGGTTCCCTGGCCGGGCAGGCAGGCTTCAGGGGTTCGCTTCGGACCAATCCATGGCTATGGCTTCTGCTTGCTGGGATGGCGGCTGGGTTGGGGGCTCTGACGAAGGCGGTGCAGTTGATTGCTCCCGTGCAGGTGGTGACCTGGCTGATGGTCTTGGGGCTGATCAGGGCTGGATGGGCGACGGGAACAAAATTCTCATGGATTCGTCTAGGGGCGGGGTTTCTGATTTTTGTCTTGGGGCTGGGGGCGACTCTGGCTCCTTGGATGGTTCGCAATGCCCGGGTGTTTGATGCCGTGGTGCCGGTGTGCACTTCGGGGGGGCTGGTCTTATACAGCGCCAACAACCCTGATTCCAACGGGCTGTACAGTGGGATGCCGGATACCGTTGACCTGGAAACCCCACAGGAAATGCTGGCCTATTCGCATTGGTGTTCCAGTCAGGCCAAGATGTTTATTCGCGAGTACCCACTGCAATACCTCAATCTGGCTTGGCGAAAGTTTCTACACACTTGGGGATCAGAAGCAACCTTTGCTGAACTCATCAATTGGCGGGGAGCCTACCATGCGAATCTGGAGAATGGATTTAGTTTTCTATTCCTTGCCGGATGGGCAGGCGTGGTCATTCTGTGGACAAGACGTTCCTGGGGTGCATGGAGGGCGAGGGCGCCGTTAGGGCCGTTCGAACTGCTGGCAGGAATCCTGATTTTGTCAAATGCGTTTGTCTACGTGGTTTTTGAGGGAGGGGACAGGCATCATCTCCCGTGGGTGCCACTACTCGTTTTGCTGGCGGTCGATCGCGGTGATTTTTTCCGGGTCGCACCCGCGAAATAAGGGGCTTTTCCACAAGCCTGCGCGATGAAGTGCCAGTAAAAGAGCTGTGCCAAGTACGCCGAAGCCATATCGTATTGAAGGTATCAGACTGATCGAGGAAGCCTCCGGAAAATATTTGGTCGGGCAGGAAACTTCCCCAAGCCTGTATCCTGCGGCAAGTAGTTGGCAAAGGATTTGGTTATCGAAAATAAAGTTATCGGAATTCTGGTCGAATGGAATGGACTGCAAGACCGATGCCCGAAAGCTCCGATATCCGGTGTGATATTCCGACAGTTTGGCCCCGGTCAGTAGATTTTCGATACCTGTTAAGCAACGGTTGCCGATGTATTTATACAGGGGCATTCCCCCTTTAAGGGCACTGCCACCAAGAATACGTGAAGCGAGAACTGCATCATAAAGGCCCGAAGCAATCATGTGGGCCATCACGGGGACGAGACGGGGATCATATTGATAGTCAGGATGAACCATGACGATGATCGTTGCCCCATGTTCGATGGCAAGGTGATAGCAAGTCTTCTGGTTTCCGCCATATCCGCGGTTCTGATCATGCTGATGAACGGTAAGCTGAAGGCGATGGGCCACCTCAACGGTACGATCATGGCTATGATCATCTACGACAATGATCTCATCAACAACCTCCCGGTCGATGCCATGGACGGTTTTCTCCAGCGTTGCCTCGGCATTGTAGGCCGGCATGACAACAATCACCTTATCTTCTTTGATCAAGAATGGTTCTCCGTCTTGGGATGAGTCCAGGAGGCACATCGAGGCAACCTGGCCGGAATTTCTGTCTGCCCCGAACCATACCATTGGAATTGAAGTCATGGCAATCCGAGTTCGATGCATCTGGTTGGCCGCATTGGGGCGACTGTGATCGCTTTCCCAATTTGCCTTTTCGTGCAGGTTCCGGTATACACAAGTTCTCTCTTTTGGCATGGAAAGTTCAGCATGAAAAAATTGATGGTAACAGGCAGCAGCGGGTTGATTGGGTCGGAGAGTGTGACCTATTTTGATGGGCGCGGGTGGGAGGTCCACGGGGTGGACAACAATATGCGCCGGGACTTTTTTGGTCCGGATGGAGACACCACCTGGAATCTGGAACGGGTGAAGGCTCAGACCAGCCATTTTACCCATCATGTGGTGGATATTCGGGATCGGGCGACGGTGCTGTCGCTGTTGGAAACGCTGAAGCCGGAGTTTGTGATTCATTGCGCGGCCCAGCCCAGCCATGACCTCGCGGCCTCGCGGCCCTTCGATGACTTTGATGTCAATGCGGTGGGGACGATGAACCTGCTGGAGGCGACCCGGCGGTTTGCCCCGGAGGCGGTGTTTTGCCATATGAGCACCAACAAGGTCTACGGGGATGCCCCGAATTTTCTTCCCCTGAAGGAGTTGGACACCCGGTGGGAATATGCCGATGAGGAAGATTTCGGGGGCATCCGTGAAACCATGAGCATTGACCAGTGCAAGCACAGTCTGTTTGGGGCCAGCAAGGTCGCCGCGGATGTCATGGTGCAGGAATACGGACGTTACTTTGGCATGAAGACCGCCTGCTTTCGCGGTGGCTGCCTGACCGGACCCGCCCATTCCGGAGCGGAACTTCACGGATTTTTATCCTACTTGATCAAGTGTTGCTACATCGGTCGTCCCTACCGGATTTTTGGGTACAAGGGCAAGCAGGTGCGGGATAACATCCACTCGCTGGATGTCAGTCGGGCGCTTGAGGCTTTTTATGAAAATCCTCGCCCGGGCGAGGTCTATAATCTCGGCGGTGGCCGGGGGAATAGCGTCTCGATCCTCGAGGCGATTGCCAAGGCGGAGGCGGTAACCGGCAAGACCATGACCTACGAGTATGTGGACAAGAATCGCGAAGGCGATCACATCTGCTATATCTCGGATCTCACCAAGACCCGGGAGCAATTACCCGGATGGGACATCAGCAAGACGCTGGAGGACATTTTTGAGGAAATAGCCGCGGTGTTGCGATGAGGTGTCCCTGGCCGGGCAGGCAGGTGTCTGGTTTCAGGTGTCAGGTGTCTGGTTTCAGGTGTCACCTTCTAGTGAGGTTTCAGTTCCTGAAACCTGCCTGCCCGGCCAGGGAACACTGACACCCGCCTGACCGGCCAGGGACACCTCTTTAACGCCTGCCCCCTTCTGCTCCTTCAGTTGTCCCAGCTTCATGCCGTGGGCATGGAGAATGAGCAGGCCGATGGTGATGTTGAAGATGAACTGCATGGCGTGGCCAATCACCGAGTAGGCCATGGCAAACTCCTTGGGGTAACCATAGAGGGTAGACAGGGCAATGATGCAGCCGGCCTGGAAGGTGCCGAGAAAGCCGGGGGCGCTGGGGGCGGCCACCGCGAGGGCTACAAACACATTCAACACCATACCGACCCAGAGGCTGGGATGCTCTCCAAACGCAAGTAACAGGATCTGATACCACCCGGCCATCAGGCCCCACATGGCGAAGGACCAGAACATGACCATGAAGAGGTCCCGGAAGGACTGGATACTGCGGACACCGACAAAATACTCAATGATCATGCCGTTGATGCGGGTCGCGAGGGCGGGGGCGATCCGGCCAATGGTCGCGCTGACGAGTTGGTGAAACAGTCGCTCCACCTTGCCCGGCAACAGGTAGGAGGCGATCACAATGCCGATCAGGACCACCGATAACACCCCCAGGGCCTGGGCCCCGGCAAGAATGACCGGGGGAACGGACGCCATCTGGTTCAGGCAAAGCACCAGGAAGGTGAGCAGACAGATGGCATCGGACAGGCGTTCGGTCAGAATACTGGCCAGGGCGGCGGAAAAAGATACCGGTTGCCAGCGGCTCAAGATCCATGGGCGCACGAATTCCCCCGCGCGCAACGGCAGGACAAAGTTCGCGAAAAACCCGATCATGGTCGCCTCAAAGAGCCGCCAGACCGAGAGTTGTTCCCGGTTGGGAAGGAGATATTTCCACCGCATCGCCCGCATCCAGCCAAGGCCAAGCAGCAGGACAATCGCCACCGGCAGGTACCACAGGTTGACTTCACCAAGGTAGGTCGAGACCAGAGCCCAGTCGAGATGGGTGATCAGATACCCCAGGATCGCTCCGCTGATCCCGAGGCTGAGGATCAGGCCAATCCATTGCTTGGCCTTGCTGTTGCCCTTGGCGGGCGCTGTCGCGGGGGTGGTGGACATGCCGGGATCATTCCATGTCACGGGTATTCGTCAAGCGGTATCGGTGATGGGGGATTGGCGATTTGAGAGTTGAGATTTCAGATTTCAGATTTCAGATTGGAGATTGGTGATTGGTGATTGAAGACTGGGGATTGGTCTCCGGGGTTGATTCCTTGTCTGACAGTCTTTGGCAGTCTTTGGTTGACCATGGGTGAAGTGATCTCCTAGCCTGCTCGCGGTGGTTGGGGGCTGTGATGGCTCACCATGTTCAACCCGAGGATTGATGACAATGGCAAATACAGTGTTGATTGGGGCTCAGTGGGGAGATGAGGGTAAGGGCAAGATCATTGATGTGATGACGGAAAAAGTCGATTGGGTGGTTCGTTACCAGGGGGGTAACAACGCCGGCCATACCGTGGAAATCGGTACTGAGAAGTATGTGCTTCATCTGGTTCCGTCGGGGATTCTCCATGACGAAAAACGCTGCGTGATCGGCCATGGGGTGGTGGTCGATCCGATGGCCCTGGTCGAGGAGCTGGAGGGGGTGACCCAACGGGGTATTTCCATTGCCGGCCGCTTTTTTATCAGTGACCGGGCGCATCTCGTGATGCCCTACCACCGTACGATTGATGAATACCGGGAAAAGAAGGCTTCGAGCGGCAATACCATCGGCACCACCAAGCGGGGGATCGGTCCGGCGTATGGCGACAAGGCCTCGCGGACCGGACTGCGCATGGGGGATTTGCTGGATCCGGAGTTTCCGGATCTGCTCCGCAAGCGGGTGGAGATTAACAACAAAATCCTGACCGCCCTCGGAGCCAAGCCGGTCGATGCCGAAGAGATTCTCAGCACCTACCAGCGGGCGGCCGACTACCTGAAGCCGTTTATTGCCGACACGATCCCATTGTTGAATCAGGCGGTCCGTGCTGGAGAGCCCATCCTGTTCGAAGGTGCCCAGGGCACCATGCTGGATATCGATTACGGAACCTATCCCTTTGTCACCTCCTCGAGCGCCACTGCCGGCGGGGCCTGTACCGGAAGCGGGGTTCCACCTCACCGGATCGACCGGGTGATTGGGGTGGTCAAGGCCTACTCGACCCGGGTCGGGGAGGGTCCATTCCCCACCGAGCTGACCGATGCCATGGGGGAACGCATTCGCACGGCGGGGGCCGAGTTCGGCGCGACCACCGGGCGGCCGCGCCGCTGCGGCTGGTTTGATGCCGTGGTGGCCCGGTACTCGGCGATGATCAATGGCATCGATGTCTGGGCAATCACCAAGCTCGATGTGCTGGATGAGCTGGAAACGATCCGGATTGGTGTCGCCTACGAGGTGGATGGGCAGCGGGTGGACCAGGTGCCCGCCAATGTCCGGGTACTGGAAAAATGCCAGCCGATTTATGAGGAGATGCCCGGATGGGGTTGTTCCACCCGGGAAACCAAGTCGTTCGATTCGCTGCCCGCCAATGCCCAGGCCTACATCCTGCGGCTGACCGAACTGACCGGAGTCCCGGTGGAGATCCTTTCGTTTGGCCCGGCCCGGGAAAGCACACTGGTACTGGAGTCCCCGGTTGGATAGGATCAGGCGCCATGGCCCTTGACCCAGAGAAAATTCCCCGGCACGTAGCCATTATCATGGATGGTAATGGCCGCTGGGCCAAGCAGCGGGGCATGCCCCGGATTCGCGGCCACCAGGTCGGGGCGGATTCGGTGCGGGCGGTCCTCAAGGCTTGCCGCAAATTTGGTGTGGATTACCTGACCCTGTACGCCTTCAGCAGCGAAAACTGGGTACGCCCCAAGGCGGAAATTCGCGGCCTCATGACCCTGCTGCGAAAATTTCTCCGGGAGCAGGCCTTCGAGCTTCACGATAATGAAGTTCGGCTCCGGGTCATCGGCCACAAGGAAGACCTGCCGGACGCAGTGCGTGCCGAGCTGGACCGGGTCATCGAGGAAACCGCGCACTACCAAAAGGGAACACTCTTGCTGGCCTTGAGCTATGGAAGCCGGGTGGAAATCACCGATGCGGTCCGGGCCATTGCCGAAAAGGTGCGCTGCGGCGAGCTCGCCCCCGATACCATCACCGAACAAACGGTGGCGGGCCACCTCTATGCCCCGGATGTGCCCGATCCGGACCTGCTGATCCGAACCAGTGGCGAGTACCGGATCAGCAACTTTTTGCTCTGGCAATGCTCTTATTCGGAACTGTATGTAACACCGGTCCTGTGGCCGGATTTCCGGGAGGCGGAATTCGAGGCCGCCCTCGTCAATTATCAGGGGCGTCACCGGAGGTTTGGGGGGATTCAGTAAATGAATATGGATCGGGTGCGGAGCGGTGTTTTGCTGGCGGTTTTTTTCCTGGGCAGTTTGTTTCTACTGCCCGGACCGATCGCCATGGTGGTTCTGATGGCGGCGGGAGCCCTGGCGATGCTGGAGTTTTATGCCCTGTTGGATTCGGTGGGCATTCCCCACTTCAAGAAGCTCGGGGTCAGTCTGGGCCTGTTCCTGATGTTTGGAACCTGGCTGGGGCTTCAACTACCCCCGGAAAATGCAGTCCGGTATGATGTCAGCGGCGTGCTGCTGTTCCTGGTGGTGGCGGCAATTCTGCTCCGTCAGATGTTCACCAGGAAGAACCAGCGGCCCTGGGATGCCATGGCCAGCACCTTTCTCGGGGTGATGTATATCGGCTTCCTGCTCAATTACTTCACCAAACTTTTGTTCACCTTTGGCGATTCCGAAGGACGATTCCTGGTCTTTTTGCTGATTGTGGTGGTGAAGATGACCGACATCGGGGCCTACGTGGTGGGATGCGGATTTGGCCGCACCAAGCTGATCCCCAAGGTCTCCCCGGCCAAAACCTGGGAAGGCTGCGCGGGCGGGGTGGCGTCCGGGTTGATCGGGGCGGTCCTTGTCTACATGTTCTTCTATCAGAAGTGGGGCAGCCTCGATATCGGGCTGTATGACATCATACTGCTTGCGCCTCTGCTTTCGGTTTTCGGGATTATCGGCGATCTCGCCGAATCCCTGCTCAAGCGCTCGGCCGGGGTCAAGGATTCTGGCTCCTGGATCCAGGGTATGGGCGGATTCCTCGATGTGCTGGACAGCCTGCTGTTCACCGCACCCATTCTCTACATCTATACACGTCTGTTCATGGACATCATTCCCTGAGGCGGTATAGTAGGCATCATGGAATCCATTCTATCCTTAGCCTGGTCAATTGTGGTGGCCCTCCTTGTGTTTGGGATCACGATCTTTGTGCATGAATTGGGACATTTTCTGGTCGCCCGGTGGTGCGGGCTTCAGGTGGATGCCTTTTCGGTTGGATTCGGCCCTGCGATCTGGAAAAAGAGGATCCATGGGGTGCTGTATAAAATCGGCATCCTGCCCCTGGGCGGCTATGTCGCGCTGCCCCAACTGGATCCTACCGGCAGCGGCGGGGTGGGCGTGGGGGACAGCAATGAAGAACAGGCCCGGAAGCTCCCCCGGATCAGTCCCGGCAAGAAAATTCTCGTTTCCGTCGCCGGGGTCACCTGCAACATGATCCTCGCCTACCTGCTCGCGTGGGCGGTGTATCTGGAGGGTCGGGCCTTCGATCCGGGATTTTCCAACGCCACCATCGGCTATCTCGAAGACGGCAGCGCTGCCGCGGCCTCAGGTCTGGCGGTGGGCGATGTGGTTTCCGCCGTGAACGGGGAAGCGGTCTCGAATTGGGAAGAACTGATGGTGGTGGCGGCCCTGAATGACGAGGTGGTGCTCTCGGTACAGTCCGCAGCAGGAGAATCCCGCGAGGTCACCCTGCCGACGAAAAAGTTTTCCGGGGTGAGGATGCTGGATGGGATCTATCCCATGAGTGCTTGTTTTGTCTTGGGGGTGAGGCCGGACTCCCCGGCCAAGCGGGCCGGGCTTGCCTCGGGTGACCGCATTCTCACCTTCAATGGGGTTTCCCTCTACAGCCGGGCCCAGATGATCGAGGAGGTCAACAAGGTCCAGGGGGAGGAAGTGCCGATGACCGTGGAACGGGATGGGACGACCTTCGAACTTTCGATCGCTCCGGAATTTGATGAAGAACTGGGACGGGCGTTGATCGGGATTGAGTTTTATGTGAACGAGGTGAAGAAACCGATGGATCAGGTGGTCTCGCATGCGACCCTGATCTTTCGGATTCTGAAAGCCCTGGTGACCCCGAGCGAGGCCAAGGCTGCCGCCGAAGGGATTGGGGGTCCGGTGTTGATTATCGATATGCTGCTGCGGGTCTCCGCGGTGGGGTTGATGGCGATTCTGAGTTTTGCCTGCCTGTTGAATGTGAACCTTGCGGTGCTGAATCTCCTGCCCCTGCCGGTTCTGGATGGCGGGCATATTGTATTGTCGGTGATCGAGGGCATTACCCGCAAGCCGGTCAGCCCCAAGGTGGTGACCGCAGTGTGGAATGTCGGCACGGTGATGCTGCTCGCCCTGTTCCTGACCCTGACCTTCAAGGATATCCGGTTTATCGTCAACAACCGGACCGGGCAGGATGCGCCCTCCAACAAGGTGGAGGAGATTCTTCCTGAGGCAGCGCCTTCGGTGAATTCCACCCCATAGCGCTGTTCAAGTGGCGTGATTTGTCGGCATCCTGCATTCCGGCTTCGCATAGCTCAGCCCTCCATTTGGGCTGGGACATCGGCTTCGCATAGCTCAGCCCTCCAATTTGGGTTGGGGCATCGGCTTCGCATAGCTCAGCCATCCATTTGGGGCTGGGGGATCGGCTTCGCATAGCTCAGCCCTCCATTTGAGGTTGGGGCATCGGCTTCGCATAGCTCAGCCCTCCAAATCATGGATGGAGGGGCGAGCTATGCGAGCCCTTTGTCTTTAGAGCCGTTTAAGTAATGCCGCAGCCATACAGGGTTCACCGGGCCTGCCCGTGACAAACCGAACGGCTACAGTTTACCTTAAGCGGCTCTAGAGCATGGCTTCAGGTTTATCGCTCTGGAGCTTGTTCCGATCCCAACTTACCACTCACCATCCCTGCTGTGCCTCAGAATCCCGGTAGCCGGAAATTAGACGGAATCTGGGGCTGGGCCTGAACCGTGGGGATGATCGCCTGGAACTCCGGGGCATTGCGGATGGGTTCAAACCGCGGATCCTGCCGGACCTGATCCTGAATCGCACGCCCCCCGATGGAAACCGCCCGCCGGAGCGACTGCAAGCCATCGCCGGTGCGCTGCATCGAGAACTGTGCCGCAGCAAGATCCACCCACACCCGGGCATTGTTGGGATCTCTCTGCAAGTACTGTTGGAGGGCATTGGCAAACAGGTCGGCCCGTCCGGATCCGGCATACATCTGGGCGATGCGCAGGATGACCTCGGGGGGCATGTTCGCCTGCTGTAAAATCCGTTGGGTCAGGTTCTCGAACATCGGCCCCATGTTCATGCTGCGATAAATCTCCGCCAGCTCGAGAGCAAGATTGACATCCCCGCCCTCGCGCAGAGATTCCTCCAGCTCCCGGCGCCGGGTATCCCGGGTTTCCAACTGCTTGATCTGTTCCAAAAATTCTCCGACCCGGTCATTGCCTGGATCTTCGACCAGAAAGGTCTCGATGACGTCCCGCGCCTCCTTGAACCGGAGTTGCTGGATATAGATGTCGGCGAGACGGAAATTCGCTTCGGGGCTCAAGGGATACAGGTCAATCGCCTGTTGGAAGGCATATTCACTTTCCGGGAACATGCGGCGGGCCGCGTACAGGCCGGCAATCGCGCTGCGCAGCTTGGAGAAGGTTTTGCGCGCGACAACATCCCGGTGGAATTTTTCATTGCCAACCAGACGGTCTACGTACCAGTCCCAGAACTTGCGGTCATTGTCGACCACCTCCTCGGAGAGGCGCGGGAGTTCCTCCCGGTTCAGCTTCATGATCAACCCGTGCGGCTCCAGGAAGGGATACATCCAGGGGATGACATAGCTTTCCTCAACATAAAAGTCGTGGATGTGTTTGTTGGCATCGAAAATCTTGCGGGCGAGGATGCCATTGATGGTCATGACTCCCTGAACCCCCTGGACGCTGACCCGGCCGTTCTCGATGTTCACATCGGCCCCGGCCTGGATTTTTCCGGACTGCACATCCTGCACATACTCCTGGAAGGCGAGGTTGCTGTCCTGCTGGGAGGGGATCCAGATCCGGTCGCCATACAAGTCGCGCATGACGTTCATGTAGGTATTGTCGGCGAGGGCGTTCTGGGTGATCAGGTACACATCCTCCCGGACATGGGCGGAATAGATCATGTAGGTGGGGACAAACCGGCCGGGGTCGGTGCCGCCATAAAAGATGGCATTGGTGGTCATCGGAGGCGGATAATCCGGGGTGGGGAAGCTCGCCCACTCCTCCTCGGACAATTCTTTTTCCAAGGCCCTGACCCCTTCCAGTTGCCAGTGACCGAATTGCCACCCGAAATCGTGGCCATTTTGTTCGCAACCGCCGACTTCCCGAATGAACTCCTCGTCATTTTGATTACGGTTGATGGGAATCATCACGGTGCTGAGAACCAGGGGAATCCCGATCAACGCGACCAGGCGGTTGCCCTTGAGGAGCAGCTCGAGCAGGGTCAGGGTAAAGATCATGCCATAGCCGATCCACAGCGCAAAGATGGCGTGGGCTTGAATGTATTGAACCCGCCCGATGAACAGGGTCTGCACATCCGGTTTGGGGTACTGGAAGATCAGAAAGACAAAGGTCAGAAAAAAGAAGGCGACAAAGGTGGTGAGCAACCATCCCAGCATGGGCTTCTTGATGCGATGGAGGAAAAACAGTGGAACCAGAATGAACAGGGCAAGGTACCACTTGTATTGAGCAACCACCGAGGTGGCATCGCGAAAGTCAAAGATCACCTTGTCGACCAGGTTGAAGAAATAGGCAGGGTTGGCGACGGCATCCTTAAAGTTATCCACGGGATCAATTTTCTCGTACTGCCCGCGGCTGAGGGCATGCCAGAACCCCTCGGGTGTGCGCGGATAACCCCAGTTCATGGGGGGATTCTGTTCCGAGGAAACCGGGAGGTAGGCGTAAAAGGAGATGCCCAGCACAGCCAGCAGGACCATGGGAACATATTGTTTCCAGGTGGTGAGAAGGCGTCGCTTGATCAGGAAAAGCGCCCCCGGGGCAATGAGCAGAAGAATGCCGAGGGTGATCTGGGTTTGCTTGGTCTGAAGCATCTCCGGGCTGGGGGTCCCGGTGATCTGGCTGGCTTTGTAGAACATCAGGCCCGAGGCCATCCACATCAGAATGGCCATGCAATCGCGGAACAATTCAATCCGGCGCAGGGCGATGCCGATGATCAGGGCGGGGGCGAGAAAGACCAGGCTTTGGTGGTTGGTCAGGCCGAGACCAAAGATGAAGGCGGTGATATAGAGGGTTGCATCCTCTTCCGGCCGGCACATCCACCGGTAGGTCAACAGCATGGTCAGCACCATGAACAGGGCGTTCAGGCTGTACACTTCGACAATGGTGGATTGGGACCAAAGAACCGGGCTGAAGGCGAACAGCAGCCCCGCGGTCACCCCACAGGTCAGGCAGAACCAGTTTTCGGACTGGATGCCAATCACGTCCATGGCCCGGCGGTAACCCCGCATGATGTCCGCACCGGAGCGGCTGGTCAGCAGAGCGAGAAAACCACAGGCGAGAGCCCCGGCGAAAACCGATCCCCCCAGGGTAACCCCCCAGGCTGGATTCGGGTAGCCTTGTACCCCGGGCGTGAACAGGGCGCCGAAGGATTTGAACAACAGGGTCAGGTTTCCATCCGGAACCCCGAAGTATTTCACCCAGTGGAAGATCCACTGGGAAAACCAGGTCAGCAGCGTCCAGATCGGGTAACCCGGAGGGTGAGGCACGCCCAGATAGTCGGAGGCGACCGCCAGCTCTCCGGAATCCTCCAGGGTCACGGTGGGGGCCATGGTGTAGAAATAGACCCCGAAGGAAATGATGAAACAGATGAAAAAGGCCATCCAGTCGATGCGGCGGAAAAAGGGACCCTGTTGCCGGTTGAAAAATTCGTTGGTTGCTTCGAGCGTCACCTGCTCCTGAACATCCCCCGCTCGATTTTGATCGTCTTGGACAGCCATTTTTTTGTCTCCGGTTTTGCCTTCAGGCCCCTGACATGAAAGCGCATAGGGTAGGGTGCCGGGGTTTATCCCGTCAAGAACCGCATTGGTCAGACCTTCTGGCCGGAAGTATGCTCAATTTACACGTAGGGAAAAGTTCGTGCCGCTCGCATAGAGAGGCCACCTGGCGTCCAAGGGTCGAGGCAACGGGGGGGGGCGGGCTTGCGGGATGACTATAGCCAGAGCAGCAGGCCGAGGGCGGTCAGGCCATACAGGCCCACCGTCACGAGCAGAGGCCCATCGGTGAGGAGGACCTGCTCGGGGCGCTCGCCCTTCTTGTGGCGGTAGACCAGATCGAGGTAGCGGAAAATCCCAAAAATGACGAAGGGAATGGTAAATCCAAGCTTGTAGGAACCGAATTTGGCTACGGTTTCCGGGGCCAGGGTGTAGAGGGCATAGCTGACCATGGTTGCGGCTCCGGTCATGGAGACGAGTTGATCCAGGAGCTGTTCATCGTAGTCTTGAAGGGAGGGTCTGGAGCGGGAGTCGCCGGTTTCGTGATGAATGCGCTCCTGTCTGCGTTTGCAAAGGGCGAGAAACAGGGCCAGCAGCAGGGTGCAGAGCAGCAGCCAGGGGGAGACCGCGACCCCAATGGCAAAGCCCCCGCCCATGGCCCGCAGCACAAAGCCCGAAGCAATGATGAAAATATCCAGCAGGGCGATCTGCTTGAGTTTCAGGGTGTAGGCGATTTGCAGCACCAGGTAGGCGCTGAGAATCAGGAAGAAGTTGGGTTCGATCCAATAGGCCCCGGTCAGGCCAACGGTCAACAGGATGCCTGCGGTGACCAGGGCAGTGATGGGCCGGACCTGCCCCGAGGCGATGGGTCGGTTTTTCTTGACCGGATGCTGGCGGTCCAAGGCCCTGTCGCGCAAATCGTTGAGCAAATAGACCGCACTCGATACCAGACAAAACAGGAACATCGCTTCCAGCGCGGTCCGTAGGGCCTGAACCGGCTCCATGCTCTGGCCGGGATCGCCAAGGGCAAACACAAAGGCCGCCAGAACCACGGCATTTTTGGTCCACTGCTTGGGCCGAAGGGCCTGGATCAGGGGAAGGATTTTCATGCCTGCTCTGGCTGGTTTACAATGCTGTCCGGGTGGCGACCCGCCACCGGCCTGCGTCGGCATCCGCACCCGATATAGAGCTTCCACACCACCCGGAGGGCCTCCCGGACGATGGCTGCGCTCATCTTGGAGGCTCCCGAGCGCCGCTCTTCGAATGTGATGGGAACCTCCACGATCTCAAACCCCATCATCCAGGCTTTGTGGGTCAATTCGATCTGGAATGAATAGCCGTTGGAGCTGACGGCATCGAGGTTGAGAGCCTCCAGCACGGAGCGTCGAAAGCATTTGTAACCGCCGGTCGGGTCGGTGAAGGGCATCCCGGTGACCAGTTGTACATACGCGGCCGCGCCTTTGCTCAGGGCCAGGCGGGACAGGGGCCAGTTAATGACCCGGATCCCCCCCTTGTAGCGGGTGCCCAGGCACAGGTCGGCCTGCTTGGCGGCTTCCCGGAAGCTGGGGATGGCTCCCGGATCGTGGGAAAAGTCCGCGTCCATCTCAAAGATGAACTCGTATCCCCGTTCCAGCGCCCACGAGAAACCCGCGAGATAGGCCCGGCCAAGCCCCTGCTTGGCTTCCCGGTGCAGCACATGGATTCTCGAATCCTGCTGCCCCATCTCGTCTGCCACGTCCCCCGTGCCATCCGGCGAGCTGTCGTCGACAAACAGGATATCCGCCCAGGGCGCCGAACGATGCACCGCCTGGGCAATCAGACGGATGTTGTCGATTTCATTATAGGTCGGGATGACAATCAGGGTGTCGTTCATAGTTGGATCGCCTGGATCATGAAGGGTTTGGATGTGGTTCGCAAGCCGTGGATGATTGATTCCTGAAGTTTTTCCCTTTATCTTGTCGCCATGGATGCAGAAATGAAAGGCCGCTTGTGATACGGACCATACACTTCTATGGAGATCCCGTTTTGCGGGAATCGTTCAAAAAAATAACCGCGTTTGATGATGAGCTCAAGTCATTGGCCGGGGACATGATCGAAACCATGCGGGCGAGCCGGGGGGTGGGGCTGGCCGCCCAGCAGATTGGGGAGACCCGGGCCATCTGTGTGATCGAGGTTCCGGAGGAGTATGATCAGGACGAAGATGGCACCCGGTTCAATCCGGAGATTCCGATGCCGTGGGTGCTGATCAACCCGGTCATCTCCGAGCCCTCGCGCCGCACCGACTCCCACGAGGAAGGCTGCCTGAGCTTTCCGGATTTACGCGGGAATATCGTGCGCCCGGTATCCATCCGCCTGACCTACCAGGATCTCGAAGGCACGGAGCATGTCACCGAGGTCCATGACTTCATCGCCCGGGTGGTCCAACATGAAGTCGATCATCTCAATGGCGTGCTGTTCATCGATCGCATGAGCCCGGCCAAGAAAATCTCCATCCGCAACCGCCTCAAGCGCCTGAAGGCGGAAACTGAGGCGGAACTGGCGGCGGGTTGACACCAACGTTGCTTCCGCAGCAAAAGGCACAGGCCACCGCGCACCAGGTTCGCCCCGCAATCTTCCAACCCTTGGAATAGACCAGCCGAAAAGTTCCAGCCTTTGGAACTTTTTTCGCCTCTTTTTCCAAGCGTTGGAAAACTGGCACAATGCCCTCGGTATGCTCAACTGCCTGGCAATACGCCTCGCTCGCGAACCCCCGCCCTTGATCGACCCATTGACCCGGAGGCAGTCGACAAACCAGAGGGACCAAGCGTCGTTCCCCCGGAGTGTAGCGCCGATTTCCATATCGGGGACTTACCCCGCTCGCCGAAACAGCCAACGCCCATTCGGAGATCGGCGCTACGCGCGACATCGATGACTCATTGCCCGATTTTGCCCGAGACTACTCAGAATCGACATTTTGCGATTTCGGGCTGGATTATCCCCCGCCAAATCGCCAGCATAAGGCCATGAGGTGGCGCGCACCCATGTCCAAAGCAATCAAACCCTCCGGACACCCCCGCAAGATTTGCGCCCAGCGGCTCGGTTTATCCACCTACCGCTATAAGCGACATGGTGTCCGGGAATAAACCTGTTCTGCTAGGGTGGTTATGATTTTTTGGGATCGGAAACGTCTTGCCAGCCTCAGGACAAGGACTAGAATCGCCCCGGAAGCGTAAGCCGCCGGGGGCGGCAAGTCCCGCTTTGCGGGATTTGACAGCCCACAAGGCTGTCCGCGCTTCCGACTGCGATCTTGCTCCCACCTTCGCAGCAGAACGGGGTTGCTGCCGACGAAGGCGGGATGCGCTTTAAAGGTCCTGAGGCCGGCATGACGAAGAGGTGGCAAGAGGTTTTGGATAGTTTGAAATCACAGGACCAAAAGGGCAGAACAGCGCATCCGATGACACATGGACAAGTCCATGATCATCAATGCTGACGTTCGGATAATAAAATGAAAAATGCAATACTTTGCGTCCTTGCCGCCGTACTTCTTGCTGGATGCAGCGACTCTCGCTGGTTCCGGGAGTTTGAGCTAGGCCCAGATACCTTTGACCCTGAGGCAATGCAAATGATTAATGACGACAGTGGTCTGAAGCTGCCGCAAGGAACTCGCGGTCTCAACTTCCGATACAGCCCTCCGATTGACCCCTCATTCGTCGCAAGGGTGGAAATCCCAGAGGCAGCCAGTGATAGCGTGCTTAAGCAAATCGAGGCCATTCAGAACGAAGACATCAACATTTCAGGAGGTCCCGGGGAAAAGGTGGATTGGTGGCCTCCCCCGAAGGAGTCGATCCTAATCGACAGGCAGTGCCACCAACCAGACAATGACTACTTCAGGGCCGTATTGACCAAGGAAGACAACCGGATAATCCTGTATGTGAGTCATGCAGTATTCTAAATCCGAACACCAAATTCCAGCGTACGCGGAATACCGCGCCGCTGAATTCAACGTTCGGTGAGAGATGAAAGGAATCCAGATGAAATTCAGGCTCGTCATCGTGGCCATTCTCATGACAGCGCTATGCGGATGCAATCCCAATGATTACTTGAGCAACATGATGAACCGAATGGCCCCAGATGATGACGAGGCCCTTGCGAAACAATGCCTTTCTGCCCTGCTTGCAGGGGATTTCAAGATTGTGACGGAGCAGCTTGATCCTCAGTTCGTCAAGCCCGGGATCGAGTCCAATCTGACCCAGGTTGCCGCCATGCTCGACCACGGCGACCCATTGTCCTTGGAACTCGTCGGCTGTAATGTCTTCACAACACCGGACAAGAAACGCTCACACCTTACCTACCAATACCAGTTCACCAATGCCTGGGTTCTTGCCGCAATCACGATCGACACCGTAGACGGGAACAAAAAGGTGTTCGGTTTGAACGTGAACCCAATCCCGAAATCTCTTGGAGAGCTGAATGCCTTCACCCTGTCGGGTAAAGGCATCCAGCACTATGTGCTACTTGCCCTTGCCGTCGCTGTCCCCATCTTCATTATCTGGACGTTTGTTCTTTGCGTCCGCACCAAGATCCGGAAGAAGTGGTTGTGGATCATCTTCATTCTTGTCGGGATCGCAAAGCTCAACCTGAACTGGACAACAGGACAGATGGGCTTCCAGCCCATCGCATTGCAGATTCCCGGAGCGGGAATGGCAAAGATGGGGCTCTATGCGCCATGGATTCTCACGGTCTCATTTCCCCTTGGAGCCATCCTGTTCCTGATCAAGAGGCGGAAGCTTCAATCGAATCAAGAACAGGAGAACACCGAACCATCGCCTCCAGCATACCCCGAAGGGCGCGCGGACGCGCCCTCCGGGTCTGCTGAGGCGTGACGTTGGCAGAATACGAAATGAAGAAGACAGAGACAACGCTTTGCACCGTTCACTCAGCCTCGTGGCCATGGCACTACACTTTCACGTTGACGACTGAAGCTCTAACAAGAGAGTGGACAACACCTGCGAACACGAGCAGAGGCAGTCAGCGTTATCCTCTCGCAGACCTGTCGCCGCAACTCGATCACCAAACGGAATTCGGACACGGGAGCCGTACCCTTCTGCGAAAAGCCATGATATTCCTCGCCGGTTCTGCATGTGTTTACTTCTCAGAGTTCAACAAGCAGATTCCGCTACTTGCTCCATTTCTTGCCGTGCCAGGAGTCTGGGCGCTGATCGCTGGAGCATGGCGACTCAGACAATTCGACTGGACAATCATCCGCAAGAAGAATGGCGACCGGGCACTATTCATATTACACTCGAAATCAAACTGTTCAGAACTGGAGAACTTCGAGAAGCGATTCGCTCAAGCGGTGAACGAGTACAGACAAGAGAATGATAATGCCAATCGGGTCCCCGTGACTGACTGAGGGGAACCTCAGCCAGTCACGAGTCCCACACCACCCGGCATGCGGGTCCGCACCGGGCGGTTCCGACTAGACTCGGGCGTTTGGCCCATAGTGGAGTTTGATCCATAGCGTGCGCAGATCTGGGACGCCTTGCTCATGCAGCCGTTGGTTGGTCAGTGCCCGTTGGAGGATGCTGTTGGAACTCATCCGCCAGTATCCTTTCCGGCTCCGTGTAGCCATATGCACCTCTCCGGGCGGGATGCCCAGAGCGAGCAGATGGCGGCGGCGGGTCCGTGGTTGCTTCCATTGCTTCCAGAAGTACAGCCGCACTCTTCGCCGAATCCATTCTGCCAGTTCCTCCACCGCCGTGTAGGTGTGGCTGATATGGAAGTAGTTGATCCAGCCCGTGACATACCGGCGCAATTCGTCAATGACGTCCTGCACCCGGTGGCCCCGGTTTCGCCGGGTGATTTCTTTCACCCGGCTCTTGAAGCGTGCGAGGGCCTTGGTTGACCACACCACTTTACCTCCGCGCCCGATCTGGAATCCCAGAAAGGCACATTGTTTGAGCGGCGCGGCTTTGCTTTTGGCCCGGTTGACTGTCAGCTTGAGGCGACCCTCAACGAATCGTGTAAGACTGCTCATCACCCGTTCGGCAGCCTTCGGGCTTTTCACTAATACAAGAAAATCATCCGCATAGCGGGCAAAATGATGCCCTCGGCGTTCGAGTTCCTTGTCGAGTGGATCAAGCACGATGTTCGCCAACAGGGGCGAGAGTGGCCCACCCTGAGGGACGCCTTGAGGGGTTGCCTCTCGGGTTCCGTCCGGCAATACCACTCCGGCCACGAGGTACCGGTGGATCAGCTTCAGGACCTTGCGGTCCCTGATCTTCTCCCGCAGTTGCCCCATCAGCCGTTGATGGTCCACGGTGTCGAAGAAGGCTTTCAGGTCACAATCCACTGCGTGGCGGCGACCTTCCTTCCAACCGGCTTCCACCGACTGCACCGCCTGATGGGCGTTGCGGCCTTCGCGGAAGCCGTAGCTGTGCTCACTGAAACCGCTCTCGAAGAGCGGGGTCAGGACCTGTGCTGTTGCTTGCTGGATGACGCGATCCAACACCGTCGGCACCCCCAACGGGCGTTGCGACCCGTCAGGCTTGGGAATGAACACCCGGCGCACCGGCGCCGGGCGGTAGGTTCCCTCGATCAGCATCGAACGAATCCGGGGCCAGTGAGATCGGCAGAACGCCGGGAAGGCATCGACGGTCATCCTGTCGATACCCGGTGCCCCAGCGTTGGACCTGACGCGTTGCCAGGCCCGTTGCATGTTCTCACTGTCGAGTATCTGTTCGATCATGGTTCTATTCTCGAAGGCTCCCATGCTTCCCATCGGTTCGGCTCTCGTGGTTCCCTCGCCATCCCGGCGTGTTCGGGCCTCACGTCCAATCCGTGGTCGGAACCTTCCTTGTCGGTTCAGCCCTTCCCGACATCGAGTCTTCCGGTTACGTAGTTTAAGCGGGCTTCTTTCATCCCCCGGCTCGCTGCTCGGTACTATGGCCTCTGCTGACTTCCTCCCGGTTATACCCGGAAGGGATCTCCCCAGGTAAGAGCGCGTTGCTTCCCGGCACGACCGCCGCATTTACCTCCGTGGTTGGACCCGCGACTTCGTTGTGTTGTGCCAACTCATCGCGCCACGAACGGCCTTGCTATGCGATTCTTGTCCATCGGCCCACCGGTTTCCGCTATCCTTCCTCCCACCGGTCGGTTACCCTTCCGGCGTTGGATTCGCGTGGTAGTTGTTACACATATACATGTGCTGGTCCTTTCTACAGGGGACTTGCACCCCATTTACAACGCGCCCATGCTGGGCGCACACAAAGACCTGGAGAGGGACGATGTACCGCTGCGCGGCACATCGCCCCTCAGCTAGGTGTTGTGCCCATGAAGATAAAACGAGGATGCCTGATTGCTGCGTTGGTTTCGGTGCTTCTGCTCGGTGGCCTACTGCTCACCCCTGTGGTATACCGCTGGTTGCACCCGATAGCACATCAACTCCCCTACAAGTGGGATTCGTACGTGCGACCGGATCTCCAGTTTGAAATGGAACCGATGACCAACGTCGTTGCCATGGTAAATGCTGCCATTCGTGAAGCAAGTGACGGGGCTCTGCCCGAGGCCATCACAGTTGATTCAACACCAACGCAGATCATCAAAGTGAACTCCATCCCCCAACTCGACGTTCACATGGACCGTCTCATCGCCGATTTCCGACTTCACGAGGAGGAGATGAAGCGACGCGGGGCAGAGGGATTTGAGAGTGCACCATTCACCGGCTGGCTTGGCGGACATCACTCACTATGGTGCTCACTCGTTGGCCCGAACATGGCTGGTTTGCATTGGGAACCGAGGGCAGATGCGTTGCACGTCTCTCGTTCACCACGCGCGATGGAGTGTCGTGCTTACGGAGTTGGGGATGAGCTGATTCGTACGACAGAAGAATGGATCGCCGAAGGGCGAACACATGCGGAGCACGATTGGGATCCTGTCTGTTTTGTGTTCGTCAAAATGGCAGGAATGAGATCCTGGAGCATAATGGTGCCATCCGGCCCGAACAGTGCATCCGGTGAATTTCGTCTCAGCAAGGTCACAAGGTACTTGCCCGACAGGAAGGTGATACTGGCTCTGGAGACACCTGTACGTCACAAGGAAGCCGAAGCGCTTCTCAAACAGAAAGGACTTTGGGTCGAAACAGAAGAGGCTCAACTAACGAATTCACAGGTATTTTCAGAAGCCGCGCTTAGCGGCGCCTCTTCTGAAAAACCGTGATTCGAGTCGTTCGGATTAAGAGATATGATTGACGCCTTTCATCACACAGCAAACGCAGCGGCTCTGCTCGGCAACCTCGTTATCTTCGGTGCACTTCTCTGGGGCGTGAGACGTTTCGGCCGCCGCAGGTTCCTTGTCTGCTTCGCCTGTTCCTCCCCAATCGTCATCCTGATGTGCCTTAACAACTTGCTCGCGGGAATCGGCGAGCAGGCCGTCCAAGCTGTGTACCCGGGCAAGCTCTATGCCGTCGCATACCTTGTGGCGACGGGGCTGTACCCCATCGCATTGATTCTCAATGTGGCAGGGATACTGTTGCTCTTGGGATACATTAAGGAAAGGGAATCCGAACCAAAGAGTCGACAGGTATCGCCTGGAGCCGCGCCGAGCGCGTCTCCAGACGAACCGTCATCCTAATCGCACAATATAATGAAGACAACACACAGGCTGCCACTCAATCGTTTCGCGCCGCGATGGCTATGTCAACGAAGCGTACTGTCCGCACTAGTCTGCTTCGTTCCATATTCTCATGCCGATTTGCTAACCAATCGACAGTTTGAATCAGGGGATTTTTCTGGTTGGACCACCGTCGGCACAGGATGGAGCATCGGGCAGGGAGTGAGTAATAGCGACGACGCGAATGGCGCGATATTTCAGTCGGATATATCCAATTGGGGCAGCGAGATCCTACTATATCAGGACGTGCCGGTCACACAGGGGGCATACTATTCTGCACATATGTTTGTCCTGGCAGACAATATTTCATCCTCTGAATGCTGGCTGGAGATCGAATGGAAAAGGAACGATGGAAGTACCATCTATTCACAGAGGACGACCTCAATAAACTCGAACCAAGATTATCAGCCGTCGCAACAAGCCTTGTCGCTGGTGGCACCGAATGAAGCGGTGACTGTACGGGTAGCGGCCGTCGTCGATCGCTCGTTTTCGTCGCCATCCGATACAGACACCTACGGGTTTGACCAATTCTCGTTTGAACAGAACCCGCAAGGCTTGCTGGCGAATCCGGATTTTGCAGTTGATGACCTCGAGGGGTGGAGCACTATCGGCACTCAGTGGAGTAGATCCTACCTCTGGGAAGAGTACAACCATGTTGCACGATATACTCATATGGCGGAAGAGACGAATGTATACCCCGCAATTTATCAATGCTTTCCTGTATCTCCCGGCTCGATGTACGTGGCCTATGGCGTTATCTATTCAGATAACCCGTGGACCTCGGAGGCATGGGTTGAAATTCATTGGCTGGACACAAACGGCATCGTTATTGCGCATGATGAAGGTGAACATGTATCACCGGTCGATGCACACATGTTTTCACGGTTGTACTCCTTGATATCTCCGACCAATGCCATCGCGGCTTGTGTGCGGGGTGTGATTGATGTTTCAAGTCTGAGTTACGCAAGCGGCACGACGTATATGTTCAAGGGATTCAGGGTCATGCCCATTGTTCCGATATCAGCGTTTACCGTGACTGCTGATGCGATTTCTGTCGGATGGGACGGTAGTGGTCCACGCGGAATTCTCCAGCAGACGATCAACCTTACGGATAGTTCTTGGGAGAACACCCACCTAATTCCCGACCTTGTCAGCAACCGCTGGGTTGTCTCGTCGGGCAGCATTCTTAATGCCAAGGCACTTCGCTACCGAATGGTCCTTCCATGAAACAGTATCTATAATCGGATGTGCTAACGCGATCCATCGAATTCCTCACCCGCTGCGGGCTCGGAACCCGGTAATCACTGACGTTCGGACGATGAGATGATGAGAGCAGAATGGAAACGATTCGGCATCGCAGCAGTCGTGATCTACGCTGTCGCGTTCCTGTTGCTCTACGCCCTCGGATGCTGTGCGGCAACTCTCCCCGCGGTCTCTCCTGTTTCGCTTTCCCTCGCATTCGACACCGTTCCCGAGCGGCTGCGCTTTGCCGCCCACGTCTCCTTCTGGATGCTGATCATCACAGTTCCATTCCTGTTTCTGTGGTCCAGGTCAAAACACAATCGAGAAGACAGTCCGAACAAGCCCTCCCACCATGCCGTTGACAGCCATACGGACGCATCTGCCAACGACTGGTGAACGGCAGCGTTCAATGCATGATATGCAAAAGAAACGACTAACCAATCCGTACGTGAGGGCAGTCCTCTCCGCTGTGGTGACAGCATGCCTTCTTGCGCTCGTGACTCTTGCTCTTAGTGGAAATTGGGCCAGGTTATGGGACGACACGAGCTACCCTTCGACGAGTAAGATGGTGATCTTCTGGCGCAATGTATTTGCTCATGGCCTTTGGATGGGAATTCAGAACAGCGTATTGTTTATTGCCGGATGCATTATCATAAAAGTTCGCGGGAAGCATAGCATCGTGACCGGCATCATCTCTGGATCAATTATGGCTGGCATCAACACTGGCTTGGTGTTAGCGGCACAGTTCGGCGGCGCGAATGCCGACCGCCTGGTGACCCACATTCATCTGGCCGTGATATTTGTTCTGCCATTATTGTTGGCAGCTCTCCAGCTCTGTTCCTGGCGGAAGGAGACCATGGCTCCAAATTGTTCGCGTGATTAAAAATCTACTTGTCCCCCTTTTCCGCTCCCCCCCGGAGTGTAGCGCCGATTTCCATATCGGCGACTTGCCCCGCTCGCCGAAACAGCCAACGCCCATTCGGAGATGGGCGCTACGCGCGACATCGATGACTCATTGCCCGACCCCTATTTTATCCAATCTAATCCTCATCCGTGCGATCCGCAAGATCCGTGGGCATTCAGACCAACGCAACCCACTGAGCTATTGGCAAACCAGAGGAAACACAGGGCACGGGTGGCAACGGAACTCTGGGGCTCAGGATTCTGCGGTGTCCGGCGGTTGTTCCTGTTTGCCCCCGTTTCGCCGGGCCAGAAATTCCCTGGCGAGTTCGCGGTAGGCGGTGGCTCCAGTGCAGTGGGGGTCATAGGTGATGATCGGTTGGCCATGGCTGGGGGCCTCGCTGATCCGGACCCCGCGGGGGATCAGGGTTTCGTAGACGCTTTCACCGAAGTGCTGGAGAACCTGTTGGACCACCTGTTGCGACAGATTGGTGCGCATGTCGTACATGGTCATGACAATGCCTTCAATGCCGAGTCCGGGGTTTGCCCCGCTGTCCCGCAATTGTTGGATCAGCTTCGACATGACCGATAATCCCTCCAGCGCATAGTACTCGCACTGGATCGGCATGAGCAGGGCGTCAGCGGCAGTGAGGGCGTTCATGGTGAGGATACCGAGCGAGGGCGGGCAGTCGATCAGGATGTAGTCATACCCAGCCTCGGCGAGCAGAGGTTGGAGGGCCTCGGAAAGCCGGTGCAGATAACGGTCGAGCCGGGCCACCTCGATTTCTGCCCCGGCGAGATTGACCTCGGCGGGAATCAGGTCGAGCCGCTTATGGGCTGTGGACAAGACAAACTCGCGGGGATCAGCCTCCCCCAGCAGCACCGGATACAGGCTGCGGCCCTCCTGCTTGTCGATTCCCAGCCCGCTGGTGGCGTTAGCCTGGGCATCCATGTCGATGAGCAAGACCCGCCGTCCCCGCTCGGCCAGGCAGGCGGACAGGTTGACCGTGGTGGTGGTCTTGCCGACCCCGCCCTTTTGATTCGCCACCGCAATCACATGTGTCTTCATAGATCGATCAATCCTGCTCGGTTGAGTTCTGCTCCGGTTGCCCGGTTCTGTCTTCGTACTTCACCAGGCCAAGCAGTACATCCAGTTTTTCGTCCACCCGGCCCAGTTGTTTGTCGGCATCGTCGTATTTCTTCCGGGCATTGTCCAGATGTGCGCCCACCAGACGGAAATGTTCGGAAAATTTCTCGGTTTCCTGCTTGAGCCGATCGAGATGGTTCAAAATCTCCCGCGCGCTCTCCTCGATTTTCAGGCCCTTGAGCCCAAGGAGGATGGTCTGCAGGTAGGCAAAAAAACTGTTGGGGGAGACCGGGATGACCCGGCGGCTCAGGGTATAGGCAAACAGGGACGGGCCGCTTTCGTCCTCCTCTTCCCGCAAAATGGCCTCGTAGTAGACATTTTCTGCGGGGATATACATCAGGGCAAACGGGAAAGTGTTTTCATCGGGCCGGATGTATTTGTCGGCGATCGCATCGACATGCTTTTCACATCGCGCAGAAATTCCCGTCTCAGGGCTCGGCGGGCGGCGTCAGGAGCTTGGCTCAGGCGTTGAAAGTTTTCGAGCGGGAATTTGGCATCCACCGGAACCATCCGGCCTTGAGCAGGACTACCGCGTCCACGGTTTCCCTTGAACGTGTACTGCAATTGGAAATGCCGGGGCGGCAGGATCTGGGCGAGTAGGTCGGCCAGAACAGTTCCCCGAGGTTGCCCTGCAGTTTGGGAGAGCGCAGTATGTTTTGCAAACTCTGCACATCCTCCCCGATTTCCACCATGCGCTGGGTGGAGGCATCGAGTTTCCCAAGCTGGGAACTGACCCGGAGAATGGCTTCCTGGGCATTCCCAAGCCGGTTGTCGATGGCCCGTCGCCCGACCTCGACGGTCTGGTTGATTTGCCCGGTCACCGTCTGCAGGGTTTGCCGGAAGGACTCGATCTGTTGTGTCGCTTGCTGGTTCCCGGCCAGAAGCTGGTTCTGGAGCAGAAGAAGCTGTTCCAGCGTGCTGCGGCGAATACTGTTGAGTCCGGCCCGAAGGGTAAAAGACAGGACCACCACCCCCAGCAGGGCCAGGCCAACCACGAGAATGACTTCCTGCTGGCTCACCGGGCCAGCAGCAGGGGCCGCTCGGTATGGTTCATCAGATAGGTCGCGGTGCTGCCGAGAATCAGTTCGCGTATGCGCGCGTGTCCGTGAGCGCCCGCGATGATCAGGTCACAGTTCAGCGCCTCGGCCTGCTCGAGAATCACTTCGTGAACATTGCCCTCCGCCACCATATAGGCTGCCGCACATTCGTGCGCCCGGGCCAGTTTCATTGCCGCGTCTGCGTGATCCATGGCCAGTTCATGGTCTCCATTTTCCACCACGGAGAGAATCACCAACAGGGGCCTGCAGGGAGAGGGCGAGGTCGATCGCGACCTGAAGCGCCCTCGCAGAGTAGGCGCTGTCGTCATAGGCCGCCATCAATCGTCGAATCGGGCGATGGCTCGCCGGGGTGAGCAGACAGGGCTGGGTGCTGTGGCGCACCACCCGGTCGGTCGTCGACCCACCAATTCCGGGTTCAGGTCGGCATGCTCACCGCGCAACCCCAGCACGACCAGTTCGGTGTGGATTTCCTGTTGCAGAATGATGCGTGCCGGTGTCCCCAGTCCTCGAGGGCTCCAGGTCAATGTCCTTCCGGCTGGCTTGATCCGCCAGGCCGCCAGCATGGCCTTGCCGTTTTCCTGCATCAAGGCCCTGAACTGTCCGAGGCTGTCCGCACAGGGCTGGGCCCCGATCCACCCTGATACATTGGCAAGGAAGGGCCCCTCGAGCAGCCGGGAGTCCAGAACATGCAACCCCGCCAGTCGTGCCCGCAGGCTGGACGCCAGGTCAACCGCGTAGTGCGCCGCCGTCTCGCTGTAGGCGGATCCATCCGTACAGGTCAGTATGGATTTAATCATGGCTGAATCCAAAGCACAGGTTCATTGCACAACCGAGTGTAGGGAGGTGACGCCAGGTTGTCCATGAAAAGCCGCTCCATCCTTGTCTTGCGCACGGGGTAGTCCCGTGATTACATGAGCGGAATGGTGGTAAAGAAAGAAACAATCAAAACCGGGTGGCAGGAGGTCGCCGGCGTATTGCTGCTGGCCGGCTGCCTGTTGAGCTTCCTGAGCCTGATTTCCTATTCGTGGAGAGACATTCCTGTTTTTGTCTCGCCCCCGGTCCAGCCGCCCGGGAATTTTATTGGTCCCGCCGGGGCCTGGTATAGTTTCATCCTGTTCATGGCCTTCGGGGTGGCGGCCTACCTGGTGCCGGTGGCGATGGCGTTCATTGGGCTGCTTTGCCTTTTCCAGCGCGAGGGCAAACTGTGGCCCCGGGTGGCCTGGACCCTCGCGGTCTTGATGGCGCTGACCCTGTTGTTCGATTTGCAGCCGGATGGATTTGTCGCGCTCCGCGCCAAGCTGAATCTGACCAGCTCGGGGGGGGCTCTCGGAGAAATTCTCGCCCACCGCCTGCTCGAACCGGTGATCGGCCCCATCGGCGCGGGTATTCTCGGCTCGGCCCTGCTGCTGGCCGGATTGATCATGATGATTGACGTGCACCCCGCGATTCTGGCCCGAAGCGCGGGGACGTGGACCCGCGGGTTGCTGGAAAAATGGGATGCCTGGCGGGTGGCTCGAAGGGATCGAATCGGTCAGATTGAAGACGAGGAGCAGGAATTGGCCAAGCGCCGTCAGCGGCTTGAGCGAGCGATGAAGAAGGAGCCGGTGGAGCCCAAGAAGCGCCCGGCGCCGGAACCCAAGGCCATCCCGGAGCCGGAGGTTGAGCCCCCGCCGCCTTCGGTAGTGGTGGTCCCGGAACCCACCCCCCGAAAGACCGCAGCCAAACCCACCCCGCCGCCGCCCCAACCCGAACCGGTCCTGACCGCCCATAGCCAGAGCCGGTTCAAGTTGCCGCCGCTGGAATTGCTCGAACCAATCCATTACGATACCTCCCCGATTCCCTCCGCCGACCTCAACAGCATGGGCGCGCTCCTGAAGGAAACCCTCGCCGATTTCGGGGTGGAGGTGGAGGTCACCGCGGTTGAGCAGGGCCCGGTGGTCACCCGGTTTGAATTGTTGCCCGCCCCCGGGGTGAAGGTCGAACGCATTTCCGGCCTTAGCAACAACATCGCCCTCTCCATGAAAGCCGAGAGCATTCGGGTCCAGGCCCCGATCCCCGGCAAGGGCGTGGTCGGTATCGAAATTCCCAACTCGTCCACCACCACGGTCTATCTCCGCGAAGTTCTGGAAAGTGCCCCCTGGACCAGTGGCAAGGCCGCCCTGCCTCTCGCCCTCGGAAAAGACGTCGGGGGACATGTGCTGGTCGCCGACCTCGCGGACATGCCCCACATGCTGATCGCCGGGGCGACCGGTTCGGGCAAGACGGTCTGCATGAATTCCATCCTCACCGGCCTGCTTGCCTCCCGGACTCCGGATGAAATGAAGCTGATGCTGGTCGACCCCAAAATTGTCGAGTTCGCGTCCTACAACCACCTGCCCCATCTTGTGGTCCCGGTGATCACCGAGGCCAAGAAGGTCATGCATGGCCTGCGGTGGGCGATCAATGAAATGGAAAAGCGCTACAAGCTTTTTGCCAAGGCCGGGGTCCGCAATATCAAGGGGTATAACAGCCGGCCCATTGTTCAACAGGAATCCTTGTTTGAAACCGGAGAGGGTGAGGAAACCCCGCCCGGCGATGGTCTGCCCGAGCGGGTACCCTATATTGTCATCGTGGTGGATGAACTGGCCGACCTCATGCTGGTGGCCCAGGCGGAAATTGAAAATTCGATTGCCCGGCTGGCCCAGCTCTCCCGGGCCGTGGGGATCCATATGATCCTTGCCACCCAGCGCCCGTCCGTCAATGTGATCACCGGAACCATCAAGGCCAATTTCCCTGCCCGCATCTCCTTTCAGGTCGCCCAGAAGGTGGACAGCCGGACCATTCTCGATGCCCCGGGCGCGGAAAAACTCCTCGGCAAGGGCGACCTCCTCTTCCTGCCCCCGGGAAGCCCCAAGCTCATTCGCGCCCAGGGAACCTACACCACCGATAACGACATCAACAACGTTGTCCAATTCATCAAGGACCAGGGCACCCCGGATTATGAAAATGAGGTGAAGGAAAAGATCGAAAATCAGGCGGCGGATATTCCCGACATGGAGGAGAATGATGACCTGCTTGAACAGGCGGTGGAAATCATCCGTCAAACCAAACGGGCTTCGACCTCTTCGTTGCAAAGACGGCTTCGGATCGGGTATACAAGGGCCGCCCGGGTGATGGACATCCTCGAGCAAAAGGGAATTGTCGGTCCGGCTCAGGGCGCAGAGCCCCGGGAAATCCTGATCGACCTGGATGGGGATGTGCCGACCAACTCCTCGGATGTGTAGAAAAAACCGGAACCACTGATGAAAACCATGGGACAACGATTTCGGGAGGCCCGCGAACGGAAGAAGCTCACGCTTTCCCGTGCGGCGGCGATATCCCGCATCAAGATCCAATTGATCGAGGGCATGGAGGTCGACGACTTCAGCAAGATGCCCGCCCCGGCCTATGCGAAGGGATTCATCAAACTGTATGCCGAGCTGCTGGATTTGGATCCGGCTCCGCTGCTGGCGGAGTATCAGGAGGTTCATCTTGAGGGCAAGCCCCGGCAGGCATCTGCGGCCGTGGTCCCCCCCTCGCAACCGCAACCGGAACCGGTGACCGGGGATGAACCGGTCGACACGCCGGCCGCCCCCCTGACCGCCGGGGGAGGGTGGCTGCACCCCAAGACGCTCAAGGCCTGGACCCCCCATCTTGTACGCGCCGGCGGTGCCATCCTGATCCTGCTGTTCCTCGTGACCGGGCTCAATCGTTGTCTCGGTTCTTCCGCGGAAAAGCGCAACAGCCCCGAGGATCCCCGCCGTCTGTTACAATCGTCCTCCCTGCTGGCGGAGCCCCCGCCACCCTACCTTCCCTCGGGAAACCCGGAATCCAAATCACCATGAACCTGCCCAATATCCTGACCCTCAGCCGCCTCGGATTTGCCTTTGTGATCATGGTTCTGCTGACCTCCAGCATTCCCTTTGCCAAGACCATCTCCCTCGTGCTGTTTGTGATTGCCGGCATCACCGATTATCTCGATGGCTATTTTGCCCGGAAGATGAATATTGTCTCCTCCTTTGGGAAGCTGATGGATCCCCTGACCGACAAGGTCATGGTGTGCGCGCTCTATGTGTCGTTTGTGGAAATGCAGTTTATGTACCAGGGACGATGGGTGCCCCTGATTCCTGCCTGGATTGTCGTGGTGATCATCTCCCGGGAGTTTCTGGTCACCGGCTTACGGTTGCTGGCCACCAACCGGGGGGTGGTGATCGCCGCCGGCAAGTGGGGGAAACACAAGACGGTCTGGCAGATTGTCTCCATCGTCGTCATCCTGCTTGCGCTCTCCTATCGGTATGATTTCCTCCGGCATGCCGATGCCAAAACCATTGCCGACTTTGATTTTGGGCTGGTGATCATCGCCCGGGGGGTGGCGATCGGCGTGGCCCTGATCACCGTGGCCTCCGGCTTCCTGTATTTTCAACAACACCGGGATCTGACTTCATGAATAGAACAACACGCTCTGTATTCGCTCGCCACGCCCTTGCCATCGCCCTTGGGGGCATCTGGTGGCTGCCGTGTGCGGTCTTCGCCCAACCGGAAGCCACACCCGCCGAAGCCGCCTCCGGGCTTTCCCTCAGCCAAATTATCGAGGCGGGCGGTTTTCTGATCTATGTCCTCTTTGCCATGTCCATGATCGGGCTGGCGCTGGTGGTCTATTTCTTTCTCAGTCTCCGCCGGGAACAGATTTTGCCCACCGCATGGGTGCGGGATGTGGAGGGACTGCTGAATCGGCATGACCATGAAGGCGTGCAAACCGCCTGTCGCGCCAACCCCAATCCGCTTGCCGCCATCGTCGATGCCGCGATCGGATACATCCGCCGCACCGACGCCCCGAATCCTGCCCTGCTCCGGGAGATCATCGAGGGCGAGGGGGGGCGCCAGGCCAACCAGATTCTGACCCGCACCCAGTACCTGCTCGATATTGCGGTCATTGCCCCCATGGTCGGGCTGCTCGGCACCGTGATGGGGATGCTCAAGGCGTTTAATTCGGTCGCCCTCGACATCGCCAAGGCCCGCCCCATCGAGTTGGCGGGCGGCGTTTCCCAGGCTCTCGTCACCACGGTCGCCGGCCTGATTGTGGCCATCCCGGCGATGATCGCCTACGCCTACTTCCGGGGGCATACCTCCAAGTTGATTGCCGACCTGGAAACCACCGCCGCCAACCTCGCTTCGCGGATGATTCAGGAAAAGGGCGAATGAACTTCCGGCAAACCGCCAAGGCCGAAAGTCCGGGGTTTCAAATGACTCCGATGATCGATGTGGTTTTCCTGCTGCTGTGCTTTTTTGTCACCAGCCAGTTGTTTGCCCAATGGGAAGCGGAGATCAATATTGCCCTTCCCACCGCTCAGACCGGCGAAATCCCCCAGCGGCTTCCCGGCGAATTGATCATCAATATCACCGATACCGGGCAGACCATCATCAATGGCCGCGATCTTGCCCGATCTGACCTTGGAGAGATGCTGGCCCAGCTTGCCCGGATGTTTCCCGGTCAGCCGGTGATCATTCGCGCCGACCGCCTGACTCCCTACGAGCGAATCATCGAGGTGCTCGATCTCTGCCGCAAAGCCGATATCTGGAATATCTCCTTTGCCACCACCCTGCCGGAGAATTGACAGGATGAAGCATTGGACACCATGGGCAATTGTCGGTCGGTCTATGTTGGCTGGTGGAACGGGTCCTCAACCTGAAGGGCTGATCGAGTCCATTGGAGGGGCGAGCTATGCGAGCCCGAACGGGCCACGTTATCGGCGCCGGAAACCATTTACCGGACTCGCCCTGCTGCTCCTCCTCGCCGCCTTCATCTTGCTGCCTGCTCTCCAGAGCCACGCGGTCATTGCCGGCGCCGCAGAACGGCTTCAGTTTGCCGACGGCCTCTATAAACGGGGCATGTATGACCTGGCCGTCCGCGAATATGAGGGGCTGCTTGATGCCGCGGTGAAGGCGGAAATTGCCGATGTTGCCTTGTTTCGAATGGGGGAAAGTTACCGGTTCCTCGGGCAGTCAACGAAAGCCCTGGCCGCTTATGCCCGCCTGTTGGCGGAGTATCCAGACAGCCTGTTTGCCCATCGGGCCGCCTTCCGCCGGGCCGAGCTTGCGTTTCAGCAGGAAGACTACGAAACCGCCGGGGGGTGGTTTGATGATCTGTTGGCGGCAAATCCCCCTGCGGATATCGCCGCCTCCGCACATTACTACAAGGGGCTGGCCTATCTCCGGCGCGGACTCGACCAGGACGCGGAAAGCAGCTTCCGCATGGTGATCAAGAACTTCAAACGATCCCCGTTTGCTTCCTACGCAGCCATGTCGCTGGCGGAATTGCTCGTAAAGCAACAGGCCCCGGCAAACAAGATCCGCTCGCTCTATCGACAGGTTGCCGACCGGCCGGAAACCGCTGCCCAGGGCGCTGAAGCGCTGGCCCGGTGGATGGATCTGGAGTGGGGCGAGGCTGACTACAGCAAAGTGCTTGCCCTGTACGATCAACTGGTGAACACCTATCCCGGTGACTCCCGCGCGCGCTCCGCCGCTTCGCGGGCGGCCCTCGCGTCGCTCTATGCTGGCCGCCCCGAGCTGGCCCTCGAACTCGCAGGGCAGGGGCTGGCCCAGGCCTCGGGGGACGAGCAGAGTAACTGGCTCTATATCCAGGCCAATGCCCTGCGATTGACCGGGCAGGCGGACCAGGCGATGGAGGTCTATCGCGATGTCTTGCGTCAGGCCGAGGGCGACACCCGGCGTTCTGCGGCGATCGAATTGGCCGCCCTCCAGATCGAGCGGGGAGAATATGCTGCGGTTCTTACCCTGTTGAGTCCGCTCGACGAACAGGGAGCCCGGGCCGGGGACCGCAGGTGGATGCTTGCGCTCGCCTACAGCGAAACCGGGCGGCTCAAGGAAGCGGAACGGTTGCTCCATGCGTTGCTTGACGACAAGGATGAGGCGTCGCGCCGCGCCTCCGTCCTGTTTGAATTGGCCCGGGTTGCCCAGCGTGATGAACGCTGGGAGGATATGGCGGTTCGCTATGAACAATTTGCCCGCGACTACAAAACCAACCCGCTCGCGGCCGCCGCTTTTGACTATGCAGGCACCGCCACCCGCCGCCTCGGCCAGAATGGCCGGGCCAGAATACTCTGGGAAACCTTGCTCAAAACCTATCCCGACTACGAGAATCGGGAGTCGGTGAGCTACCGCCTGGCCAGCACCTTGATCGAGATGGAGGAATACGATGCCGCCCGAACCGTGCTGGACGATCTGATCCGCGACTTTCCCGATGGCGAGTATGCCGCAGATGCCCTCTATCAGCGCGGACAACTGATGGAACAGGAAGAACAATACGAAGCTGCCGACTACCAATACCAGAGCGCCCTGCGCCTCAATCCCGGAGAACCGCTGTTGTCCCGGCTCCGGTTCCGCCGCATTGCTGTGCTGCAGCGGCTGGGCCGGGGGGCGGATGCGGCCGAGATGCTCAAGGCCATTCTGACCGCCGAGCAAACCCCCGACATCCCCGAGCCTCTGGTGGAATGGCTCGCCCGTTGGAATCTGGAGCAGGAGCGCTATGCCGATGCGGCCCAGGCTGCCGTGTATTTGTCCGACACCTCCAAGGATCTGCGCTGGCAACAGCTCGGTTGGTTTATGGCCGGGGTGGCCCGGTTTCGGGATGGGCTGACCGGCGATGCCATTGTTGCGCTTGAAAAAGCGGTCGCCGCCGATGTCGCAGGGCGGGAGCGGGCAGAGGCTGCCCTCCTGTTGGGTCAGGCTCACCAGGCCGAGGGAGATCTCGATCAAGCCGAGCAGGCCTACCGCCAAGCCGCCGAGTGGGCCGGAGACGACGCGAATCTCGATATCAAGGCCAGCGCCTATTTTGATCTCGGCGCCCTCTATCGCGATCGCGACAACCCGGAAGAGGCGGCACGATTCTTCATGAGCGTGGCGGTGCTGTTCGATGACCCCGAGCAATCCCCCGAAGCACTGTATCAGGCCTCAGAGGCCTTTGCCAAACTGGGCCGCGAGCAGGATCGGCGCCATGCCCTCCAGGAGCTTCAGGAGCGCTATCCTGATCACCCCCGTGCGCAGGAGCAACCGCCCGGGGATGCCGCCCCTCCAGCCGAACAAACCACCCCGGAATCGACCGGTTCAGAAGGATAATCATGGCTCAGGATTGGGATATCAAATCGCGAAGCCGGGTCTGTACCGTCACGGGTCAGCCCTTTGAAGATGGTCAGGTGATCTATACCTCCCTGAAGCTGGGACCGGAAGGGTACGAGCGCACCGATGTTGCGGAATCCGCATGGAATGAGGAGCTGCACAACCAGGCCCTCAGCACCTGGAAATCCGTGTATCACGCGCCGCCGCCCCCGACCGCCGAACCCTTGAAAAAGGAAACTGCGGAAACCCTGCTGCGTCAGTTTATCTCCCGCGAGGATGATGCCAAAGTCGCGGTGATGTTTATTCTCGCGGTCATGCTGGAGCGCAAACGCGAACTGATCGAACGCGATGTCCAGGAACGGGAGGACGGAACTCGGCTGCGGATCTATGAGCACCGCAGGACCGGAGAAATGTTTGCCCTCGTCGATCCCGATCTCCGGCTCGATGACCTCTCCACCGTTCAACAGGAAGTTCGCGAATTGCTCGGCCTCGCCGATGCCGCCCAACCCGACACCCCCGAAGTGCCCCCGGAGAAGACCCCGGACACCCATCCGCAAAGCGATTGACAACCCGGCCGATCTCCGTACTATCCCCATTCTCCTCTATGGGGCCAGATAGCTCAGTTGGTAGAGCAAAGGACTGAAAATCCTTGTGTCCTCGGTTCGATTCCGAGTCTGGCCACCATGCTTCACCTTTCGCTACGCTCAAGGCTACGCATGGCGCAGCCATCCCAAGAGCCGATCATCGCGAAAGGTGAAGCATGCCCTGCGTAGCTCGAAGAGCGAAGCGGGGCTGGCGCAGCCACTTATTCTGATTTACAAAGAGCGACAGTGTCCTGCGAAGCCCGCAGGGTGAAGCAGGAAGCGGGGCTGGCACGGCACAATCACAGAAAGTACCCATGCTGCATTACGTCGACATCATACAAAGCGAGTCATATCCCTCTCACCGCTACGTCGGCTATTCAGCCGATCTAAAGACGAGACTCACTTGCCACAACAGCGGCAAGTCACCTCACACCGCCAAGCACACGCCATGGAAGCTCCTCTTTTACTCGGCCTTTCTGAACAAGAAAACAGCCCTAGACTTTGAAGCCTACCTGAAATCGCACTCCGGGAAAGCATTTGCGAAAAAGCGACTTCTGGCTTAACCACTCCTCCACACCTGAATGAGGAGAGGCTTCTTCAACGTCTTGAGGAATTTGCGCATAGAGATCCAAAGGGACAGAGAACGAGTCGTGTTGAAGGTAACGAGCTGTTCGCAGGGTCGGAATTCCTCGGTGATTCCGGTGTTTTGGGTGAACCTCCACCTTGCGGCGATCGTTTCACTCCAGGTGTCCAAGGTCATGCCTGACGTACCTTGCTGCGCACCAACCGAACTGAACAGGGTCCTGCCAATATTGACACGGGTTAAGCCCGCTTACCGAAGCTGAGGCTACTTTCCGGGTGGGAGTGTCCACTCTGGGGTTAGCCCGGTCTACCATCAGCGCGAGGATCGGGCACAAGCCCAGAGCCTTGTGTGCTTCCGCGCAGGGGATGTGGGTTTACTTGGACCAGCAGCTGGAATCCAGGCATCTCGGTGACTGTGTGTGTCAGGTCCTAGAACAGGTGGCCACGATCCATTCCATGGATGTCATGGTTTCGCCTGGAGGCTGGTGATTCATTTCTACGTTGACAAGAAGGTTGATGTTTAATATGACAATAAATTGTGCACTATAACGCAATAAAGGGCGGTGGTTGCCGGGGTGAAATGGCGTGGTATCGGAGCACCGTAAGGGCTGTTGGAATATTGGTTCTGGCAGGCGCGGGGTTCGTCTTTGAGGAGGCACCGGTGAACGCGGCCATCCTCAATCTGGTGGAGGATCCGGGATTTGAGAACCTTTCGGGTACCGAGCCCGATTCGGATTCCAGCCCATGGCTGACCAACGGAGAGGATAATGATTTCTCGGTGCGCAGTGTGACCAGTGCGCCGGTGACGCAAAACATTCGCAGCGGTAACGATGCCCTCGTATTTTCATATTACTACGATGACGCGATCGTCCTGCAAAACCTCAACGCCCGATGGTCGACGTCCCGCGATTATGCATTATCCGCGTGGACCATGTACGATGATCCGAGTGGGAATGTGGCTCATGAGAACAGTCCGGACCTAAGCCTGATCCTGCTGACAAGTCCGACGCTGGGAGGAACCTACACGTGGCGGTACGGAATCTATTGGCCGAACCCTGGCGAGGATTGGACGCAAATCAATGCCAATATTGATGGTGCCGACATTCCGGCAGCGGAGGGGGAATACATCCAGATCCGCTTGGTCAAATCGAACACCAACACCAGCCATCGTATTTTTGTCGATGATGTCGTGTTTGGAATTCGGAATTGGGAACCGGGAGACAATGTACCCGAACCGGGAACAGCCGGGCTGTTCATTGTCGGTGCCTTGGCGGTGTGGCTTCGCAGGCGTAAGGCCCGCGCTTTCCTTTCCGCGTCGGATGCGGCATGATGGACCCGACGATGAGAAAAGGGAAAGAATTGCGTGAAAATATCATTGAACTTATCATAATAAGCAATGTAGGATAAACATCAGTCGCGGGATTCGTTGCGTGGACCCGTGGAAATCAGACCATGAGGGCATCAAACATGAAGAAATCGATTGCACGGGTTGTTTGTTTATTATTGTCGGCCAATCTGGTGTCTGTGCCCGCTCTGGCAGAATCGCCGGCCGAAGACCTGAGCTACCTGACCCCGGATACCTTGCCGCCGGTAAGGTTGGTGCTGGAAAATGCCCTGGGTGCGCTTCCCAAGTCGCTCGGTGAGTTGCAGGACTGGGACCGCCGGATGCGCCTGGCCACCCTGTTGCCCAACCTGCAGGTGCGTTTCGGCTATAACGAGGTTACGGAAGATCGGTTTGAGCGGCTCTCTCAGGAAACCACACGTGACATCCGGACATGGAACAGCTCGGACAATTCGTCGATCCGCATTTCCGGCGATCCGTTGGACAGTTATGTCCAGACGGGTGACAATGACGCCTACAACCGACAGCGCTTTTACGAGTACAGGTCTCCGGTGAGCATGCCTCTGGACGACGGCACGGGATGGCGGGAAAACTACTTTGTGCAGGCCACGTGGCGCCTCAATGAGTTGATTTACCACAACGACGAGATCGAGGCTGCCCAGGTCAATCGATTCATTGCCGCATACCGGATCGAGTTCATGAACAAGATGGTCAACATGTACAAAACGTTCCGTGAGTATGTGTCGGATTATGTGCGGGACCCGAAGAGCGTGTATGCGTACGAAAACCTCGCGGGCCAGCTTGCGATCCTCGACGAATTGACCGACAACTACATCAGTGAGTTTTCCAAGTTCAAATACGCTGAACTGAACGGCGGTGCTGGTGACACCTCCGACTATGTGCAGCCGGTAAAAAAAAAGTTCAGCCCTGAGTCCGCGTCCGAGCCCGTCGCCCAGCCGGTGACCGCAGACGCGCTGCCTCCTGCAGTGCAGGAAGAGGTTGCCCAGGGCCTGATTCCCGTGGTTACCACGGTGCCTGGAACCCTCGCGGATATCCGTCGCCAGGACATGGAGGCCGAAGAGGAAGCCCAGGCAGAGGCTGAACAAGCGTCACTGGAGGATCTCGCGCCTCTGGCCTCGGATATGCAACAATCAGCGAACCAGTCCGACGTTCTCATGGAGGACCGTCCGCCGGAGGAGGGTTCGGTAGATCTCATGGATCCGGGGTATTGATCCGGGAATGAAGGCAGGATGGCTCATGCGGGGTGCACAGAGATGAAGCCAAGGTCAGGTCGCTTGGGGGGGAGGCTGGTGCTGCCGCTGGTGCTGATGGCGGCTTGCATGGCCGGGGTCGCTTGGTCGGACACAACGCCACCCTCGCTGATCAGCCTGTCGGCATCCTCGCCGGTGGAGGCGGGCCAGTATGTGACCCTAACCGCACGAATATCCGATACGGGGGTTGGGGTGAATACCAACTGGATCTATGGTATTTTGCTGAATCCTCAGGGTGGTGGGCAGATCACGGTGGACGACTGGCGGTCGCTGGGCGGGGATTGGTACGAGGGGCGTGGACAGATCGGACCAAACGCCGTGGCCGGTACCTGGAAGGTTCATTCCCTGCTGGTCTACGACCGGAACCGTAATGGCGCATTTTACCTTTACGGAACCCACTTCTGGGTCAACTTTCAAGTCGTCAGTCCAACCCCCGACGGGGCGCCGCCGGTCATGCACAGCGTGACGGTGACTCCGAACCCCGCAACGCTCAATGCGCCTGCCACCGTGACCGTGGTGGTGACCGATGATGTGAGCGGGCTGGAGCCCACGAACATGTACGTGAACCTGACCCACGAATCAGGGATCGGACAAAGCCAGGTCAACACGTGGACAGAGATCGCGCCGGACACGTACCGGGGAACGACGATCCTCTCGCCCACCGCCCCCGCTGGCCAGTGGGTTGTGTACAACATGTTGTTGCGGGACAAGGCGGGCAATACCGCCATGCTGCTCAACGGGACCCATTACAGCTCTGGGTTCATGGTCAACACTCCGTCGCTTCCCAACATTTTCGAGCAGCCATTCAGCCAGCAGGCATTGCCCGGGCAAACCGTCACGTTCCGGACCGCTGCGGTGGGAGCGCCATCCCCGTCGTTTCAGTGGCAACGAAACGGAGTCAACATCCCCGGCGCCATCGGCACCAGCTACACCCACACCGTCAGCACAGTCGTTGAAAATGGGGATGAATACCGGGTGGTGGCATTCAACGCGGTCGGCGCGGTGACCAGTGAGGTCGCGGTACTCCGTACTGGCAACGGCAACTACCAGGGCATTCTCGCCAGCCAGGTTCCCCCGGTCTGGTATCGCATGGACGGAAACACAACCGACTCTGGCACGCTCGGTGGTTCCCCTCTGCTGTTCGATGGCGGTGACTTCGGTCATGGGGGCCGATTTGATGCGGATTTCGAGACCTTTGAAAAGCTCGCGTACTACACCGACAGCGGGCAGGACATGGTGTACCAGACCAACGACATCATCGAGAATGTCGGGGCAATTTCCCTGCTGCTCAAGACGCCGGCCAGACCCCTGGCGATTGACAAAAACCGGGTCATTTTTTCCCAAGGCACCGGGTCACCGAACGCCTTTTACCTCTATTTTACCTCGCCGTCCGCTACGTTCCGGATTGGCAACGCGACGATCACCCTCGACAACGCCCCGCCAGCAATCGACACTTGGTATTACTTCGGCGCGAGCTGGAATATTTCTTCAGGAACGGTCCACTGGGCATACGGTCCACTCGGCGGCTCGCTCAGCACCGGCACCCGAAGCGTAAGCGATACCTCGAATGCGGGCAATGATGACCGGCCATTCATTCTCGCCAACCGGGATTTCCGGCAGTGGGAAAGCTGGTATGAGGATGGGCGGCCGGGGGCATTGGACGAGGTTGCGATCTGGCACCGGGAACTGACCCCGCTCGATCTGGCCACCCAATTCGGGGCCCTGACCGCGCCATCGGGAGCGGTGGCCATCGTTACCCATCCGGTTTCCCAGACGATCCCAGACGGGGCAACTGGCCGATTTACGGTGCAGGCCATTGGCGAGGGGCCGATCCACTATCAATGGCGGATCGATGGCGCGCCGATCCCTGGGGCCACCAATACCGACCTCAGCCTCGGGGTCACCCTGGCGGATGACGGAGCCCAACTCACCGTGTTTGTCTCCAATGCCATCGGCACCGTTACCTCCCAGCCTGCCACGGTTACGGTAACCCCGGTCCGGGTCTACCAGAAAGCGGTGCTGAGTCAGCAACCCGACTACTGGTTTCCGCTCGATGACACGCTCGCGAACTTCGGAGCCCAGCCCGCTGCCGATCTGACCTCAGAGGGGAACTACGTGAAAAACCGCCTTCCCCGGGGCACGGATAACCTCGGCAATGCCTCCAATGCCTTTGACCTTGTCGGCGGGTTCGATCATGTCGCGCAAGCCGCCGACATGGTTTCCGACCGTGGTGCATTTTCCCTTCTGTTCCGCACCCCGGCTCTGCCGTTCGACGGTGCAAACCGCCATGTATTCGCCCAGGGCGGTTCACCGGCCTCCGGTAATGCGTTCAGCATGCGGTTCTCCCCAGCCAGCCTGACCCTGCTGCTCGGATCTGTGACCACAACCCTCATCAGCGGTCAACCTCTCCAGGACACCTGGTATTACTTCGCCCTGACCTGGGATCTCGATCGCGACCCCGGGGAGGCGATCTGGTACCTCGGGCCACTGGACGGTCCGCTCGACTCCGGGGTGGTCGATGTCGGTAATACAGATGTGTTCGGGGACGATGGTCCGGTCTATGTGGGGCACCGCAACGGCGTTGAGTGGGATAACGCGCTGCGGGTGGGGACCGAATCGGGAACGGTGGATGAAATCGCGTTCTGGCTCCGGGAATTGACCGAGGATGAGGTCAAGCTCCAGTTCCAGTCCCATACGACTTTCTATGCAGGACCCACGGTCACCGCACCGCCCGCAGATCTTACGGTGGCATCCGGCGATCCGGCTTCGTTTACCGTCGCCGCTGACGGGATCGGGCCGCTCACCTATCAATGGTTATCCAACGGAGTGGTTTATGCGGGCGCGACCAATGCCACCCTGACTATTCCGGCCGTCACCACCGGGATGAGCAACGACCAATACCGGGCAGTGGTCTTCGACGATTTTGGATCGGTTACGTCGGCGGCCGCGATCCTGTCGGTGATCCCGCCGCCTCCGAATCTGGAGGAAACCCTCACCGCACTCGATCCCGACTACTGGTTCCGATTCGATGGCAACTACACCAACGCGGGTGCGCTGCCGGTTGCGGATTTTGTCGCCGCCGGAACAACGTTTGGTGATGATGCCTATGGCATGGCCGGGTCGTCGGTCCGGATGAACACCTTCAACGCCTCGCTCGACCAGGATGACCTCATCGGCGCCCGGGGAACCCTGTCAATTCTGTTCCGTACCCCGGATGCGCCCCTGCTGTTTGCGCATCTACTTGCTCAGGGGACCGACACGGGATCCGGCAACGCACTGAATGTGGTACATGTGGACTTCACCGGATTACGCCTCAAGGTTGGGGATGCCGATGCACTGATTCATCCCGGGGTACTTCCAGTCTCGCGATGGTACCTGCTCGTCCTGTCGTGGGATGACACGCGGGACGCGGGCGAAGTGCACTGGTGGCTGAGCCCGGTCGGCGGAACCTTGTCCGAGGGGGTTCTCGACCTTGATGATACCGCAGTAATCGGCGACGGCTCCCGATGGATTCTCGGCAACGGCAGCGCTGGCGGATTCTCCCCATGGCGTCGCGATGACGGGGCCAACCACCCCGGCGGCCTCGATGAGGTCGCGCTTTGGACCGACGAACTGCCGGAAGTGTCGATATCCAACCTGTTCACCGCTGCTGCGGTGGGTGGACCATCCGTTACCGCAATCATCGGGGGCGACATTCGGAATGGCAACTTTAACGCGGATACCAGCGCGGTGGACAGCCGTAACTACGCGGTTACCCCGTTCTGGCAAAACACCGGCCTGACGGCACCTGATCAGACCCTGGAGGCCACCCGGCTCAATCTCGACTTTGACGGCACCCGCAACCTGGTGGTTACCGACACCGACACCGTGATCGCCGGCATGGATACTGGATACCAGATCTCCCTCGGCGATCTGTTCGATGTGAGCTATGTCTGGCGCGACGCATTCAACTGGAACGACGGGGCGGACCGGATCGTGGTAACCCTGTTTGTGACTGACTCCGACACGATCTCTGGAACCCGGACCGTGCTCGCGACCTCGACTTCGCGGGCCTCCACCGTCAATTCCGCCTACGAGTCCTTCGAGCATTCCGGGTTCTATACCGCAGGTGCCGGAGCGGCCGGAAAAAAGTTGTTTGTGGAGATCAACGGGTGGGACGGGAACGGAAACCCGAACGGCTTTGCGCGCCTGGACAACTTCGAGCTGACTGCCACCACTCCTGGCGGGGTGACCGGTTTCGGGGCCGCGCCGTTGTTGATCACCCGGATGCGCTTGTCGATCGAGCCCGGAGAGCCACCCGCGATCGAGCTATGCCTTGATACGGAGCCAGGGAAGATCTATACCATCGATTGGCAGGACACGCCGCAGGATCCGGGCTGGCGGTCGGCAGGCGCGGTCACCGCCGCGAGTGCAAATGTTCTCTGGTACGATGCCGGCGATCCGGCAAGCGGGCGCCCCTCTCCGTTGGAGCTTCCTCCCGGCAAGGTCCGGGCCTACCGGTACATGGAGGCGCCATGAGGCCGACCGCCCTGTGGCTGGCGGGGTGGGCAGTGGCCTTGCTTCCCCTGTTCGCACCAGTGCTGTCGTGTGCCAGGGCGGATGATCCGGATGCGTCTGTCCTGTTTGAGGAAGCTGCAAAACGAATCCGGCAGGACGAGTACGCTCAAGCGCGCCAAATCCTCGTGCGCATTGCTTCCCGGTACCGCGGCCGGAGCGAATGTGCGGAAGCGCGGCTCCAGCTTGCCGAGCTGCTCGAGCGGGAGGGCCGGGATCGGCAGGCATTCCGTCTGTACCAGCGGGTGGCCGATGAGTACCCGGGATTCCGCAGTCGAGCCAATGACCGGCAACTCGACCTTTGTATCCGGTTAATGTCCCCGGAAAGCCCCGACGGGCAGGAGCCCGGGCGCCGATCGCACGCCCTCGTGAAGGACATGCTGGAGAAGGTGTATCTCAACGATCCCCAGGCTCCCCGTGCCGCCCGGGTGCAGTACCATCTCGGCCTGTATTACGAGCAGGCCGGCCAACCCGAAGTCGCCACCGTTTATTACCGCTATGCTGCGGCAGCGGAATCGGAGGGGGAATGGCATGACCGTGCATTTTTTGGGGAAGCGCGGATCCTGTACTGGGACGCCCGGTCCAATCGCGAGGGTCTGGACCGGGCGCGGTCGGCGCGAAGGGTGTTGGAGGCTTATCTGGCTCATGGCTCCAGCGGGTGTTACCGGGGTACCGCAGAACGCATGCTCGAGGAAACCATCCGCCGGATTCACGCCCTCGCCTTTCAATGTGCGCAATTCTATGACCGAGATCGGTTCTCTGTGAATACCCGGCTGACCGCTTTCCGGACTTTTCTCACCGAACACCCGGACTCCCGGCAAGCGGATTATGCAAAGCGGCGGGTGAGGGAGCTGCTCAACCGGCTGGTACAGGCACAGGCGGTCCTGCCCGCCGGGTAAGGTCCATCAGTTCCGCTCTACACATACCGCGCAGACATCATCCTCAAAGTATCGTCCGCCGCCAAACGCTCTGGCGGTCTCCAGCGCATGCGCCAGCATCTCCGCAGGCGAGTGGTCGGCGTATTGCTTCAGGCATGATGCGAGGCGTTGTTCGCCGAACGGTTCCGACCGGGCATCCACCGCTTCGATGAGGCCATCGGTGAACAGAATCATCCGGTCGCCGGGATATAGCCGGGCGGTTCCGGACCGGAAGGTGGCGTTCTCCATGAGCCCGAGTGCGGGTCCGCTGGATTTGTCGCCTGTCTCCAGTGGTTCGACCGTGCCGGATCCGCCTCGGAGGATCAACGGGGAAAGGTGTCCCGCGTTCGCGTAGGTCACCTCCCCGTTCCCGGCGTTCACCGTGAGGCAAAACGCAGTGGCGAAGAGGACGTCCTCCTGGGCTTTGAGAATCGCCCGCAGGCTGCGATCGAGCCGGGCAAGGCATTCGGCCGGACTGTGGTCAGCCCGGATCCGATCGCGAAGCAAGGCAGACAACATGGACGCCAACAAGGCGGCCCGAACTCCGTGGCCGATGCCGTCACTGATAAAAATAAAGGCTTCGGTGTCCGATTGAGGGTGCACTGAAAACAAGTCTCCGCTGACCGTCTGGGACGGCTCATAGACATGGGCAAAACGCAGGGTGCTGTGTTCTGGATTCGTTCCGGGTGGGAACACCGGATATTCTCCCGGTAGCAAGGCGGTTTGGAGGTCGCCCGCCAGCGCGAGGTCCGCGAGCATCCCGTCGTTGGCCGCTTTCAATCGTTCCGCATAGCGGGTGGCCCGGGCCTCGGCCTCCTTGCGTGCAGTGATGTCACGGGAGATGCCAAAGGTGCCGATGATGCTGCCTTCGTCATCGAACAACGGCTCCTTGGATGTACTCACCCAGGTTTCATGACCATCCGGCCAGGTTTCTTTTTCCTCCTTGCCGATGATGGGGGTTCCCGTTTTCAGGATTGACTGTTCATCTTCGTAGGCCTGTTGTGCATGTTCCTCGGAAAAAATATCGAAGTCCGTCTTACCGCGAGCGTCTGCGGGATCTGCGTAATGGCAATACCGGGCCATCGCGTCGCTGATGAGTAGAAATCGTCCCGCAGCGTCCTTGAAATAGATGTTGTCGGGGGTACGGCGCAGGAGTTGGAGAAGAAAGTTGTCCGCTATCGGCGGATGCCCGTCTTTCCCATGTTGTTTTTGTTCCGACATCGGGTTGCTGCCGATCGGAGCCTCCCCCGAAACTCCGGAAACTGATTGGGGGGGGCTGCCGCAGCATGCGCCTGCGGCAGCCTGTGCTAGACCCGGCCTTATTTCTTCTTACCCGAGGCCTGTTCTTCCTCGGACAGCAAACCGTCGTGGTTGGTGTCGAGTTCATCGAACTTGGCGGACAAGCTCTCTTCGGTAGGATTCCAACTTGGATCCTTCGCCGCCCATTGCATTTGCTGTCTGATGTACTGGCTTTTCACCTTGGCCTTGCGTTCCGTCGTGGTCAGGCGGCCATCGCCGTCGACATCCCGCTCGTTGAAGTTGGCTTCCAGGGATTCCCGTGTCGGGTTCCACTTTGGATCCTTCTTGGACCACTCAAGCATGGTCTTTATGTATTTTTCCTTGGTCCAGCCCTCTTCCTCTTCCTGAGCCCTTACGAGGGTGGTGCTGAATACCAGAGCGGCCAGCGCGAACAGTACGGCTTTCATTTTTTTCTCCTTCTTGAGTGTGGTTCGGGGGCGTTCCCTTGTCCCGACGCCGGGCGTCCGGGTCGCCGCACGACCTCAGTGCTAGGGTGTAAGGTTGGCATAATATGCATGAAAATGCAATAAAAATAACAAAATAATGCAGCATCCCTCTCCTTTTACCCCGTTGTTGTCCACGGTCCATCGCCCGGGGGAGGGCGATCGCGACATAGAGGGAAACATTGAAAAAAGCTTTACTACGCATGCGTAATATAGCAATATTTAGGTAATTATTACGCAGTAAGTGGCGCCGGTTCATGGGCGTTGCGCGCGGAAGGAGAAGGTCATGTCGAATCGAATCATGCATCAAGTCGCCACCCGGTGGATTGCCGCGATATTCGCAGGTGTCTGGGGGGTGGTTGGGCTGCCCGCCGGAGCAGCCTCCATCGTCGTGGGGCCGGGAATCAACAACGGGGATTTCAACGACGATGTCTCCGCCACCGACAGTCGGAATTTCTCGGTGACGCCGTCCTGGTGGAACCTGGGGACAGGCGCACAGACCGAAGAGGCCACCCGCAGCAATCAAGATTATGACGGAACCCGTAATGCGGTGATCTACAGCAACCCGAGTCGTCGCCACGCGCTCAACACCGGGCACGATATCGCTCAGGGCGACATCTTCAGCGTAAGCTATGTTTGGCGGGATGCGTTTAACTTCGATGACGATCAGGACCGGATCAATGTTCGGTTGTTTGTCACGGATAACAACCTCATCGGGGGGACACAGACAACAATGGAAAACTTTTATTCCGGTTATTCAACTGCCGACAGTACGTACGAGGTGTTCTCCGGGTTTTATTCCAAACCGGTGGCGGGCGAGTTTGTTGGAAAGCGACTGTTCGTGGCGGTAGAGATCGATGACGGCAACGGCGATGGCAATGACTTTGCCCGGTTCGATAATCTGATTGTTTTGGCAAACCAGACGATCGCGGGCACCCTGATCGGCCCGGGGGTGTACAATGGAGATTTCAACGAGGATACCTCGGGGGATAACAGCCGGTCATTCGGTTTGACACCTTCCTGGCAGAATATTGGAACCGGATATGATCAGGATGCTGAAGCAACCCGCAACGACAGCACATATGATGGTACCCGCAACGCGGTTTTGTTCAGCAGTCCAGATCGCATTCATGCCCTCAATCCAGGGTATGAGATCCAGCAATACGACACGTTCATGATCAACTATGCCTGGCGGGATGGTCAGGATTTCGACGACGCTCAGGACGAGGTCGAGGTGACTTTGTATATCACCGACAATGGCTTGATCGGGGGTACGCCAACCGAATTGGCCAGTTTCCGGTCGGGGTTATCGACCCAGAACGCTGCCTGGCAACTTGCGTCCGGGACCACCGACCCGGCCAGCGCAGCCTTTGACGGTGAAAACCTGTTTGTCCGCATCCATATTTACGATCCCAATGGTGACGCCAACGACTTCGCCCGCTTAGACAATTTCACCCTGGTGGTGAACCCGAACCTGGTCATGATCCCGGCATTCGGTGTGGTGGCCCTGGTGGTGTTGGTCAGCGGGCTGGTCGGGTGTGGGGTTTGGCGGCTCCGCCACCGTTCGCCGGTTGTCTGAGGCGAGGGCCGTTTATGCTACGGCGGGCGGGTTCGGTTTATGCTGCCGTCGGAATTTTAGCGGAGACACGCCGGTCTCTTTTCGGAAGAGACGGATCAGGTACTGAACGGAGGAAAAATCCATTTCATCCGCGATCTGGCGGATGGATTTGTCGGATTGGATCAGCCGTTCCTTAATACGTTCGATCCGCAGTTTGGTGACCTCGTCCTGAAGGGAGTAGCCCATGGCCTTGTTGAACCGCCACTGCAGGGTGCGGATCGGTAATTTTACGTGGGCCGCGATGTCTGCGACGGCTTTCCGGTTTTCGGGGTGATCCCAGATGAAGCGCAGGGCGCGGGCGACTTGTAAGTCCTCCACCGCTCGGATATCAGAGCTTCGCCGCACCACGAGACCCCGTGGCGGAACAAGGTGGGTTTTCGGGGGGATGTGCTTTCCTTGCATCATCCGGTCGAGAAGTTCTGCTGCCCGGTAGCCAATATTCTCGAAACCGGGGTCGATGCTGGTGATGGGCACGAGGCCATAGGGGCAGGTCAAGGGGTCGTTGTTGACTCCGACAACGGCAATTTCCTCGGGGATCGAAACGTTCCGTTTGATCAGACTTCGAATCAGGCCTGCCGCGTCATCGTCATCCACGCAGAACACGCCAGCCGGCCGATCAATGGCCAGAAGTTTCTGCAGGCTCGAGGCCCGGTACTCCTTGCCAACGTGATTGGTATCGCTCCAGAAGGTCTTGAGCTTGATATCCAGGCAGGGCAGGCCCCCGTTCATGCCGCCGATTGTGTCGTGAAACCCGCGAAGGCGGTCCCGCACATAGGCATAGTCGGCGCGGCAAAGGGTGGCAAACCGGCGGAAGCCACGCTCGAGAAAATGTTCCGCGGCGAGGCATCCCACCGCATAGTTGTCGGTATGCACCCGGGGGACCTCAAGCCCCGCGCCAAAATCTTCCAGCCCGACCACCGGACCCGGGAAGGCCTCGGTGAGCTGGCGGCGCCGACGGTCATTCGGGCCGATTTCCACGATCTGTCCGTCGAGCGCGGGGATGTTGAATGCAGATTCGGGCATGTGATGGGAGGAGATAACGTCCCATCCGTGTCGTTGCGCGTAGTCCAAGACCCCCTGATGGACCCGCATCTCGTACCATTTGGTGGAAAACAAAACCCGTTTATACATGAAATTTCCTTACAAGTTTACCTGACGAAAAGGGATATGTAGCACAAGGCTGGGGGGGTGGGCTACATGATAGTTATACTATTGTGCAATGTGTCATGCGGTGTTGGTTGTCGCTCGTTGGCTCCCGGTGGGCTAGGGCAGGATCAGCTTCAGGCGATAGGCGCCCCCCGGATTTCCCGGGTGTATGCCCGTCTCCAGTGTGCCGTCGGTTCCGGGTAATGGAACGCCGGTGCTGGTCCATTCCTCGAAGGTAAGGGTCGCTTCGGCCTGATAGCTAATGTTCGAGATCGATATCCAGGAAAGCGTGGGTTGACCGGAGCTGGGAACGTCCAGGGCCATCTCCGGCCGACCCTGCAGGAAGAACACCGGGGTTTCCGCTCGTACACCCGACGCATCGATCGCGCGCACGGTAATGAACCCACCGGAATGGTCGGCAGTTGTCGGGGTGACGGACAAGGTGCGGTTGGACCCGGTCCCGGTGATTACAATGGCGGAATCCGGAATGAAGTTGGTATTGGCGGACCAGGCTGATACCGAGAGGTTCTCGGGCGGGGAGCTGTCGTCGCTGAGGCTGAATGGAGCCTGATAGGGTATCGAGTCCTCAATGTCGGGGTAACTGGTCAGGGAAAATCCAATTTCGGGCGGGAAACTTTGATACCGGCGCCCATACATCTCGGTGCCGATCTGACGTGAGGCCTGGATGGTCTGGATGTAGGGAACGTCGCATATGGTGAGGAACCCGGTCTGGTAGTTCGCCCCGAGGTTCTGGCCGGTGGAGTCCCCGGTGGTATGGCGGTCGTAATACATAAACCAGTGGATGCCCACGAGATTGGGGTGATCGACCGCGAATCCTGCATAGCCGAGGTACTTCTGCGCCCGGTCGGCCTGATCGATCGCCGTTTGCAGACCGTCGCCATACAGACCGGTATCCCGCGCGGTGAAATGCCACTCGCTGATCAGGACCGGGACATCGGCATCGAGGAAGGCCGGGGGTACATTTGGGGTGACCTGGTAGGGATGATACGTGCTGACGTCCGCGTACAGCGCGCTGGCCTCGGCGGCCAGTGCATGCGGATTGCTGGTGAAACGGCTGCCGAGATAGAGTGTGTTGGGGGCGTGGGCGGTGAACTGGGCCTTGATGGTGGCGTAATAGGTGCTGGCATACAGAAAATAGAAATCCCGGTAATCCGGGGAGGCGAGGATTTCGTTGGGGAGGTTGGTCGAGGTCAGGAAGCTATTCCAGTTGGCGTAGCTGGTTCCCCACGCCGTGTTCAGGGCGGCGATGTTGTCGTTGTAGGTGTTCTGGAGCATGTCCCGGAACGCGATCTTTCCCGGCTGCGAGGCGCCCTTGCGGATGGCGGCTTTGGCGATGTCGTTGACTGCGACCATGTTGGGTCGCGCCCACTCCAGCTCGTTGTGGAAGTACAAACCAAGGCACCAGGGATCCTCCCCGATACCCTGGGCGAGGGCGTTGTTCAGGGCGGCCGCCACATTCGGGCCGAAGGCGCTGTTGAAGTAGTCGGGGATGCCGGGGGCAAGGCTGCTTCCGGGTGCTGCATAGAGGACCTGGCTATAGGGGGTCCGCCGCTCCAGGTAGATGGCGGAATCCGACCAAGAGCCGATGGTATTCATGCCCCAGCTCCGGAGTCGGCGATGGGCGAGGTCGGCAAGGGTTTCCACCCAATTGGTCCCGTATTTTCGGAATGCATTGGCCTCCTCATGATACATCAGGCCGATGGTGAGAAAGGCCTCGTCGGGATCGCCCGGTTCCGGCAGGCCCTCGAAATAGTCCTCCCGTCCGGTGACCGAGGTTCCCGCTGAATCCGTATTCACGGCGGTGATCCCGTGGGAAAAGAACAGCTTGCCGAGGGGATCGATGAACCACCACCGCCCGTTGACCTTTTCGACCCGGAAATAGCCGGTGGCAGTACGCGTGGGGCCGTTGTCCCACCCGCCGTACAGGTTCCATTCCGGGGAGCCGGGGTTGGCCGCGAGGTCCGCCGCCTCCGCTGCGGCGGAGGCCGCGAGACCACTCTCGTCGGCAACCTTTTCCCGCCACGTGGCATGCTTGTATTGCCCGAACCGGTCGACAAACGGGAACATGGGCGGCAGGTAGCCGCCATTCGGATGCTGGAAGTGCGGCGGGAGACCCTGGATGCCGGTGAGGGGGATGCCGATGGAGGGCACGATCTGGAGGCTGAGGTCATCCAGGAACACCGTGCCCTTGGTGTCGTTGCGTCGGAGACGTACCTGGATCAGCTCACCGCTCCGGCCGGCCAGCGCGGAGGCTGGCACGTAGAGGACGTGCGGGGTCCATTGGGATTCGGTTTTGAAGGTGGTTCCGGTTGCGATGAAGTCATACCCTCCGCCATTGTCGGTCCGGAATTCAGCCCGCACTGCAGGGTCGTTGGAGTTCGACGAATGTGCCCAGAAGGTCAGGGCGTAGTTCAGGGAGGCGTTGGCGGTTCCGGATATCTGGAGCACCCGCGCATCGTTGTGCCCGTCGTAGCCGAGTCGGAGAGATTGAGCGCCGCTCCGCACCACGTTGGTTTCGCGCACCACGTCAAAGTTGTCCCATTGGTTGTCCGAGACCCACGGGGAGGTGGCGGCGTCCGGTTCGGTCACGGTCAGGTTTTCGAACCCGCCATCGGCCAGCAGCTCTATCGGGTCGCCGAGGGCGGCGGAGGTTCCCGCCACGCTGATCTTGGCTCCGCCGGCGTCAACCTTGTAGCGGATGTGGTCGTTGGCCTCGATGCGAATGCGAAAGGTGGTGTTGGAGCCGTCAATCCGATTGGTGAGGGGGGTGTCGAACTGCCAGAAATATTCGCCCACTCCCGTGAAGTTCAGGGTGTCGGTAACCGAGCCGAAACCGACATCGTCCCCGCCGCCCTCGGCCCCGTCCGCCCCGAGGTAGGTGATGGTGACTGTTGCGAGGGTGGCGGTGGTACCGCCTGCGGGGGAGGCCCACCCGATACCGGAAATCGATGCATCGCAGCCTGCCGTGCCGATCCACAGACCGGTGAGGTCCCGGTCAAATTCTGCGGTGACGAGGTTGGTATCTCCGCCCCCGGTTGCCGCATCATCCAGAAGAAAGTCGGGACCGAGCGCAAGAGTCACATCCCCTTGGGTGATGGGGGCGGCATGGAGAATCCGAGGCAGCAGCACAATAACAAGCAGGCGGAGTTGCTTCATGGGTCTCACTTCCGTTCACACGATACAGATTTCCGGGTCCACTTCTTGTTCGGTCCTTGATCCCGCTGGGCCTGCCCGCAGGTCATCGCGTATTGGTGCACTGTAAAGGAGAACATAATGCAAGTGTTGCCTGGTGTAAAATCCCGGATGCCATCCGGGTGAAGTTGCCCTTCCCGCCTCGCTTTGGCGGTCGGATTGATATGACTTGGTGCCGCCACGCGGGGGGGTGAGAAAAAATGAAAAGAAGGTTTACAAACAGTTAGCTCCGCACTATAGTGCAATTATTCCAATACAAATACGCAATCTTGTTGGAGCGGTGACGGAAGGGTACACACGGTGAATAAGGACAAGCAGCCATGAGAGAATCGATACGCAGTGCGATGCTACTGGGAATCCTGTCGGGGTGTGCGGTTGGGTGGCCTGTGTGTCGGGCAGAAGCGGAGACGATTGTGTCTCCGCCCAACGTGCTGATATTCCTGATGGATGACATGGGCATCGGCGATACGCGGGTCTATGACGAACACTGCAAAGTCGAGTTGCCCCATGTCGAGCAACTGGCCAGGGAGGGCATGGTGTTTACGGATGCGCATTCGCCCGCTGCGGTTTGTGCCCCGACCCGGTATAGCATTCTCACCGGGAATTTTCCCTGGCGGGGACGCGAGCCCAACGGTACTTGGACAGTGCAGCGCCCCTCCCAGATCCGACCCGGCCAGAAAACCTTGGCGGACATGCTTGGCCGACAAGGCTATGACACGGCGTTTTTCGGCAAGGAGCATCTCGGAGGCGGTCTGATCGAAGCTGCGACCGGGAAGGTGTTTCAAAAGTGGAAATACACTCCGGACGAGGTGGACTTCTCGCAACCGATGCCGGAAGGGTTACAGACCAAGGGATTCGATTACGTATATTCACTGCCGCAGGGAATCCAGGGCCCCCCTTATGCCTACTTTGAAAATGGGCGTCTGCTCGGAAATCCCGCCGAAATAATTACCTGGGAAAAGGGAACCTATGGCCGCTCGGCCGTCAAGGCGACTGGCTGGGGCATGCCGGACTGGGATAGTTCCGCCGTGGGACCCAACCTGACTCACCACGCCCTCGAATTTCTCGACCGACACTATGCCGCCCAATCGGCGGGCGGTTCCCGCAAGCCCTTCCTCTTGTATTACAGCAGTCAGAGTTGCCACACGCCGCATACGCCGCCGGAAGAACTGGGCGGGGTCAAGATCGATGGCGCCAGCGGTCATTCCCCACACCTGGACATTATTTTTGAAGGCAATGTGACCCTTGGCTTGCTCATGGACCGGATCCGGGCGGCCGGCGAGCTGGACAACACCCTGATCATCTTTACCAGCGACAACGGCGGACTCTGCTGGTCCCAGCGTCAGGAAGGCGATACCAGCCACAACTCCAGCGGCAACTTGAAAGGCGGCAAGGGCCAGGTCTGGGAGGGCGGCCACCGGGTTCCGCTGATCGTCAGGTGGGGTGACGGCACCGACGCCTCGCCTGTCCCGCCGGGCGTCCGATCGGATGCACTGATTGGCCTGCAAGACCTCTACGCCACTCTGGCCGAACTGACCGGACACGCGCTGGCCCGCAACGAGGCACTGGATAGTTTCTCGTTTCTCGGTGTCTTACAGAACCGGGAGGCCGGCCACCAGCGAGACGAATTGCTCATTCAGTCGAACAACGAACCGGAATGGGGGCAGAGCTCGACGCGGGCATTTCGGGTGGGTTCCTGGAAACTGGTGGTCACCAAGGATCATGCTCCCCGGAATCTATTCAACTTGGCCGAGGATCCGGGCGAAAGGAAGGACCTCGTCAAGGAGCCTGACCAAGCCGACCGTATTGCCGCGATGCTTAAGGCGTACAATCGAACCATTCGCAGCGACCGCAGCGTACCGCTGGCGGACCTGTGAGGGCTAGGTTGGAGGCAGGGTAAGTCGGAACATGACGGATGTGTGTGATCGAATAAATAAAATGGTATCGATGTGTCGGGGTGGCGGTGCCGGCCCGATCGCGGTTGGTACCGGGAGGGTATGATGATGACAGGAGCATGGGTGAACAGGCAGACGGGAGTAATCAAAAGGTGGGCAGTCGTACTGGTCGCGACGATCGGGTTTTCGTGTCATGTTGCTGCGGAAACGGTCCTAATTGGCGCGGGGGTACGCAATGGGGACTTTAATGCGGATGTATCTTCAACCGATTCGCGGAACTTCGATGTGACCCCCAACTGGTTCAATATCGGGAGCGGCTCGGACCAGAGTGTAGAATGCACCCGGACCAATCTACCGGTTGATGGGTCGCGCCACGCTGTCTTGTCGTCCGACGGGAACCGGGTGCACGCACAAAACACCGGATACACCAACCAGATCGGTGACTTTTTCCAGGTGCGATACGAGTGGCGCGATGGGTTCCAGTGGAACCCCGCTGACCGGGTAGAGGTCCGACTCTTTGTGACGGATACCGACTTGATCGGCGGCACCCAGACTATGGTGGCGAGCCTGTTATCGGAAGCATCCGCCAGCTCGAACGCCTACCAGGCCGAAACCGCAATCACCCCCGTGGTCGCACCTGCCGCAGTCGGAAAAACGCTGTTTGTGGGCCTGTACATCATGGATGGGAACGGAGACACCAATGATTTTGCGCAGTTGGACAACTTTGAACTGACGGTGAATCCTGATCCGGTCAGTGAGACCCTGATTGGACCAGGGGTGCGGAACGGCGACTTCAATGACGATGTGTCGACGACCGATTCACGGAATTTTGACGTCACCCCAGGTTGGTACAATATTGGAACCGGCATCGACCAGTCGCTCGAGTGTACGCGCACCAACCTTCCGGTGGACAATACCCGGAATGCGGTGCTGAATTCGTCCGGATCCCGGGTGCCCGCTCAGAGCACGGATTATGTCGTGCGTCCGGGTGATGTGTTCCGGGTTCGCTACGATTGGCGGGATGCGAGCGGGTTTGATGATGCTCAGGATCGGGTGGAAATCAGGCTGTTTGTCACCGATAACGACGGAATCCTTGGCAACCAGACCGTAGTCGCCAGCATGGTCTCCCTGCTGTCGAATAACGACAATCAATATCAGGAGGAATCCGGCGTATCCACCCCTGCGGACCCCGCCTGGGCGGGCAAGAAACTCTTTGCCGGCTTGTACATCGACGATGCCAACGGTGATGCCAACGATTTCGTCCGGTTCGACAACCTCGAACTGGTCGTCAATCCTCCGGCCGATGAAGTACTTGTCGGTCCCGGGGTGAACAACGGTGACTTCAATGAAGACACGTCCGACGCAATCAGCCGCACGTTTGAGCAGACTCCCAGTTGGTGGAATCTGGGTGCACAGGGCCAGACCGCAGAGTGCACCCGCACCAATGATCCATTCGACGGCACCCGCTTCGGGGTAGCCGCTTCGAGTTCCAATCGTATCCTGTCCATCAATCCGGTGTACACCATCGGTTCAGGCGACGTTTTCCGGGTCAGTCTGGTGTGGAAGGACGGCAATGGCTGGGATCCTGCCGATCAGGTCGAGGTCCGAATGTTCGTGACCGACAACGACAAGATCGGGGGAACCCAGACCGTGCTTGCGTCCCTGCTGTCGGGGGCCTCCACGCTGAGCAACACCTTTGAGATGATGGAGGCGGATTCACCCGCTGCCACCGGGGCATTTATTGGCAAGCGGTTGTTTATGCTCATCGATGTGCAGGACGGAAACGGCGACGGCGACGATTTCGCGCCGGTCGATGACGTGCAATTACTGGCCAATCCGGGCACAGCCCTTGCGCACATGGTTTCCGTGACCACGTTCACCTTGGGTCCGTCGTTCACCCTGCACGCCACCGGCGTCTCTACGCATGAGCCTGCAGTTGAATACACCACGGATCTCTTGGCCGAACCACAAGTGTGGATTCCGGTGACTTTGATCACAAACAGCTTCGCCGATGGCACCAATGTCATGGTCTTCGGAGCACCAGGTGCCGGACCTTCGTACGCTCTCCGGGTGGTGGATTCGCCGAAATGACCGGCTGGCTGCGCAGAGGACGGGACCGGCGCCCACACAGGTATATGATTGAGCACAAGAGAAACAGAAAGGACGAGGCATGAAGAGAGCAATTGTAACGGCACTGGTATGTATGTCGGCGGCCGCCATTCGCGCCGACATCATCATGGATGCCACAAACTTGAACGGAGCCTTCGACACCAGTGCGACGGGGTCGGGGGCCCGAACCTTCGACCAGACGCCAAATTGGTACAACATCGGAACCGGCAACCAAACCGCGACCGCCGTGAACGACACATTGTCGGCTGCCCCCGCGTCCGGCTGGAACGCGGTGATTTCGGACAACGGACTGGGCGGCGCAGTCGTTCATTCCGTCAATACCGGTTACACGCTTCAGCTTGGTGACTATTTCAACATCAGCTACGACTGGCGTGACGCTGCGGGTTGGGAGGCCAACGACCAGGTTCGTGTCGCGGTGGCTGCTTATGACAACGACAACGCGGTGACCGGCACGGAAATCTGGCGGGAGTGGGTTCTGGATAAGGTGACGACCGCAGCGACCTGGGAGTCTGTTTCTGGGCAGACTGCGGCGGTCTCGGCGTCGGCGGCGGGCCGCACGCTGTTTATCCAAACCTATGGGATCAATGGCGGCTTGGGCAGCGGCGATTTTGCCCGGGTGGATAACATCGTGGTCGCCGTGGTACCGGAACCGGGTACCCTGGCGCTGTTCAGCCTGGGCCTCGTCGTTCTCGCGGTCATTCGCAAGCGCGGATAATTATTGACCTACGCATGGGAGAGAGCGGCGGAGGGCGCACGACGCCCCCGTCGCTTCCTCTTTTTCATGCGGGTGTGTGCACCAGTTCTCTGAGTATCTGCCCGGGGCATTTCCGTGCGCACGCAGCACAAATCGGGCAGGCGATGAACTTCGACAACCGGGATCCATTGACCGATTGGCCGCCAAGGGCATGCGGTTCACCCACAACGACTACCCGGATCACCTCTGGCATAACCGGGTGAAGGTTGGGCTCGACGGGTACACCTACGCCCATGACCTGATCATCAAGGCTGCTTTGGACTTCATCCGTGCGAATCGCGCCCGGACATTATTTTGTTACCTTCCGGTCACCATCCCGCACGCCGCCATGCAGGCTCCCCGGGAACTTTATGACAAGTACCGCAGGCTTTATCGCCAGTTCGATGATGTGGTTTCGACCTATTCCGGCTCCAGGGTGCGGAATCCCATTGCAGCGTTTCCCGCGATGATGGAGCGTCTCGACAACGGGGTGGGCGAGGTCCTTGTGCTCCTGGATGAGCTGGGCATCGAGAGCAATACGGTGGTGATGTTCGCCAGTGATAACGGTCCGCACCAAGAGGGCGGTCACGGTCCGATCTGCAATCCGATGAATTCCACGGTCTTTCCGTTGGTGGGGATCCAGTTGGTGACCGTGATGAAGTCGCTGTCCGGCGCCGGACCCGTACCCGTGACCACCGTGTCCACGCAGTTGCTCCATGGCTGGTTCAGGAGGTTTTTCGTCTGCAGGAGCGTGTAGGTGAGTCCAGGGATCGGGTTGGTTCGCTGCAGGTGGACATAGACAACCCCACTCGTTCCTCCGCTCTGGCCAAGACCCGCCAAGATGGGCTCCATACCGGTGACCAGTGGATTGGTGGGGTTGCCGGCCAGGCTGTACTCCAGCAGATTATTCCAGGTGTCGGCATCGTAGTCATTGGTCGCCAGCGCCAGAATCCCGGTCATGCCGTGGCTCATTCCCCAGGCATCGTATCCCGGCGCGATTTCTGGCGAAACGATCAGTTCAAAATTATCCAGACGGGCGAATCCGGAAGCGTCTGTCTCGATGGCAGCGAAAAGACGCTTGCCGGCAATCGCGGCGGTTGCGGTGTAGATCCCGCCGCGTTCCACCGACTCGTACGTGTTGTCCATCGATGAAAGGCCGGAAAGAGTCTGCACCAGGTTCGAACGCATGCCTGTGAGGGTGTCGTCGTCCGTGATGAAGAGCGAAACCGTGATCTGGTCGGCTTCATCCACCCAGTTGAAGGCATCCCGCCACACATAGCGGAGGTCAAAGGAGTCTCCTGCGGCGATAGCATGCTCTGTGTCCACCCCGAAATTTCTGCCCCCGGTCAAGACGGCATTCTGGGAGTTATCATCATAGGGCAGGTTGCTCTTGGTGCACTCCACGGTCTGTGAACTGCCGAGGTTGTACCATGCCGCGGTACCGGCAAAATCCACGGCGACGCCTGGGTTGGCATTGAAGTCCCCGTTCCTGGTGGGTCCGCCCACCAGAACCTCGGTGAACTTGACCCGGATCATCAGGGTCGCTGTGCTGAAACCGCCCTTGCCGTCGCCAACCTGCACGGTAAAGGCATTCGTTCCGACATCCCGCCAGGTCGGCGTGCCGGACAGGACGCCATTTCCGGCAAGATTCAGCCAGTCCGGACCGCCCACCTTCGCGTAGGTCAGCGGATCCTCGTTGATATCGGCGGCGCTGCCGGCGATCGAATGGTTGAAGGACGTATCGACCACCGCATCCGCAACCGTCATCGGGTCCGACCAGAAATACGGGGGATTCTCCCCCACGAGAATCAGTTCGAAATTGTCCAACCGGGCGAAGCCGGAGGCAGACGGGGCCTCGATGGCGGCAAACAACCGCTTGCCTGCGACGGATGCCGTCGCGGTGTACACCCCGGTGCGTTCGACGGATTCGTAGGCGCTGTCCACGGTGGAGAGGCCGGACCAATCCTGCACCAGATTCGACCGCACGCCAAACAGGGTGTCGTCATCGGTGACGAAGAGGGAGACGCTCAGTTGGTCAACGCCGTCGAGCCAGCCCGATGCATCCCGCCATACATAGCGTAGGTCGAAGCGCTCGCCCATAGTGAGTGTATGTTCCGTATCCACCGCGAAGATCTTATCGCTGGTCAACACTGCATTCTGGGATGCGTCATAGGGCAGGTTGCTGCGTGTGCATTCCACGGTCTGCGCGCCGCCGAGATTGTACCATGACGGGGTGCTGGCAAAGTCCACTGCGACGCCGGGGTTGGCGTTGAAGTTGCCGTTGCATGTTGCGTCGCCGACCAGCATGGCGCCGGACTTGACCAGGATGTCCAGAGTCGCCGAGGCTCGGCCGCCGTCTACGTCGGAGACTTCGACGGTGAAGGTGTTGAGACCGATATCTCCGGCGGTCGGGGTGCCCGAAAGCACACCATTGGTCGCGATCGTCAGCCAGGCCGGACCTGCTGTTTTCTCATAAGACAACGTATCGTTGTCGAGATCGGCGGCGGCGCCGACGATAGAACGATTGTAGGTCGAATCGATCAAGGCATCTTCGGCGGCCATCGGGCTCGCCCAGAAAAATGGTTCATAGGTGGTCACCACATCGGCGTAACCGTAGATACCGATGTCGTCGATGAAGACGGCGTCGTCGTCGGCGCTGGCATCGCATTGAAAGCGGATGTTCGCGTTGGTCGTGAAGGGGACGTCGTTGGTGCCGATAGTCACAGTGGGGTGCATGTGGATTGCGTTGTCGAAATCCGTGCCGCTGACGTAGTTGGTGATGGTGGTCCATGTCGAGCCGCCATCGGCACTGAATTGCAGCAGGAAATTCTCCCCGCTTTCCATGCCGACCGCGATGTAGGAGAAGTCTATCGTGACCACGGAGTACCCGGTCAGATCCAGAGAGCTCGCCAGCCATGTGGACGAATCCACGCCGCTGTTGTCCTGCAGCTTGATGCAGGGCGAGCCGTTGGCGGAGTAAATGCCGCCCAGGGACGCGTCGATTCCGCCATCCACCCAGTTGCCCCAGCCCCCGGACTCGAAGTCGTCGCTGACCAGCGGGGTCCACGGGAATTCCCCGGTATTCGAGCGTATGAATGCCCAGTTGTAGGTGTCCGCTGTGGCGGTGGGGGAGCCCGTCGTCAGGGCGGATCCGCCCGCCGTGCCAAGCCGCCTCCCGGTGCCGGCATGGCGGATATACTTCCATCCGTTGGCGTTGTCGATAAGACTCCACAGGTCGGAGCCGCCGGTGTTGTTGCTGCTCCAAAAGAGGTTGGTCCCGTCGTAGCCCAGTCGCTGGTTCGCGCCGTCGGTGTTCACGATGTAGAAACGGCCGCTGCCGGCATCGACGAGCCTGAAATCCACGGAGGCGCCTTCCGTATAAACATCAGCGGTTGACGGGGTCACTCCGTCATGCCAGAGGCGTCGGTGGTTGCCCTTGTTGTGGAGGTAGTAGGTGACCCCGGGATAGGGTCCGTCGATGTCGGACGACCGATAAACGGCATACAGTTTTCCGAGCGGGGTGGGAATTGCGGTGCGATTCGTCACCCCGGGGCTGGGTACATCAATCTCAAAGATGTGCGATGCTGATGCTTGTGTGCCATAGGTGGCATCCCATGGGAAGATCGCATAGCGCTTGATATAGGGTGTGCTCTCCAGGCGGTGAAGCATTTCCGCCATCCACGTATACGATTGCTCGTGGGTGTAATTATTGGGCGCCGTCCAATCCGCCGCATTGAACTCCGTGAGCCATACATCCCGGCCGTAACGGCTATAGTACGTCGCGGCTTCGGATAGCATGGTCGAGCTGGTCGGCTCCGGATACGAGTGGAAAGACATGAAGTCAACCTGCAGCCCCTGCGTGCCGGCCTGGGTCATGAAATTCGTCACCCATTGACCATCTTGTCCGTCCGCGCCCGTGCAGCCTGGACTTCCGATCGAAGAAATTCCGTTCGAGGCCGCCGCCGCCTCCAGAAGCGGCCAGACGCTCAAGGCATGGGCAACCGATACGTTGGACTGTTCGACATGCTCGGGCTCATTGAATCCCAAGAAGTGAGTGACCGGGGTAAAGCCAGCCCATTCCGGGGTAAAAAGCGCAGCCAAATCTTCGGTCATCGTGTTGCTGCCCGGGAGTGAGTTGCCCCCCCATTTCATGGGAACAAACTCGACCATGGGGTCCACGATGGCGTTTCGCGTGTTGATGCCCCATGTGTAATACCAACTGCACCGCAAGGTTTCGATCCGGTTCTTTTGAATCCGCGGGGACATCCCGTTTCCGCCGCTTGTTTGCCCCACGCCTTTTTTGGCCGAGTAGATCTCGTAGGCGCCTGCTTGGGCGGTCAGCAACACGCCAGCTATCACGGAAACGATCATGGTATGCTTTATCATGTCTGTGAATCCTGTCGGTTCATCCTGTACTCTACGTCCTTGTTTGCCTCGCTTGTCATTGCGTGATTAATCAATATAATGTATACACAAATGCAACCAGTTTGTCTACCGAAACGGGGAGAACAGCCATGAACCCGAAGAGATTTGCCCTCATCCATCTTGTTGCCGGCCTTCTCCTGCCGGTATGTGCGGATGTCACCTTGCCGGACGTGATTTCCGACGGCATGATGCTTCAGGCCGACCGAAGCGTTCGCATCTGGGGCTGGGCGGCTCCGGGCGAACCTGTCACCGTTTTCCATCGAGGCCAAATCCGGGAGTCCCGGGCGGGTGCCGACGGCGCCTGGCATGTGGTTCTCGATCCGATGCCGGCATCCTCATCCCCAAGGACATTGGTCATCCATGGCTCGGACAGCAACCAGGTCACCCGTATCAAGAATGTGTTGGTGGGCGATGTCTGGCTGGCGGGCGGTCAGTCCAATATGGCGTATCCGGTGAAGAGCTGTCTTCATGCAGCCCGGGAAATCGGGGCGGCGAATCATCCGGAGATCCGCATCTTCATGGCCCGGCGCATCCTTCACGACACACCACCGAAGATGACTGCGGGTCGCTGGGTGGTGTGCTCCCCGGATACGGTGGGCGAAGCCAGCGGCGTGGCCTACTTCTTTGTTCGGGAACTGTTCCGGAAAACCGGCCGTCCCCAATCGTTTCTGAACGTAAACTGGAGCGGCACCCCGATCGAGGCATGGATGAGCCGTCAGGTTCTCGAGTCGGATCCGGTATTCGCCGCCAGTCTCGACCGGGAATGGAAGCAGGCGCACTGGTTGCCGTCCTCCTGCTACCGTTCGATGCTGGCGCCGCTCTTCCCGTTCACCTTGCGAGGGATTCTCTGGTACCAGGGCGAGGGAAATGCCGGTCGACCGGAGCAGTACCGGGCGCTTTTTCTTGCCTTGATCCGGGAGTGGCGGTCCGGCTTCGGTGAACGTCCCTTCTACTTCGCGCAGATCGCAACGCAAGGCGATGCCCCTGTATGGTTTCAATCCAAGGGAGGTTGGCCCCTGCTGCGGGAAGCCCAGATGCTGGCGCTGACCGAGCCCGACACCGGCATGGCGGTTACCCACGATCTTGGCATTCCCGGCGACGTCCACTACCCCGACAAACAATCCGTGGGGCATCGCCTTGCCCGTATCGCGCTGGAGGATCTGTACCGCCTGGACCACCACGCCCGAAGCCCGCGATTTGAAAAAGCCGAGTTCGCAAACGGGCGGGCGGTGATTTCCTTCCGCGATGCGGAGCAGGGTCTTGCCGACGCGCAACCCGTCGAAGGGTTTGTCATTGCCGGATGCGACGGGAAGTTCCTCACCGCGCAGGCCCGGGTAATCGACGGAAACCGGGTGGCGGTATGGAATGACACCGTGATCGAGCCGATGGCGGTTCGCTATGCTTGGTCTGCCTATCCGATAGCCACCCTCGCAGACGCCAACGGCCTTCCGGTGGCAGGGTTCCGGACGGATGGTCCGGCCGGGACAGACGGAGTACGTTAATCCCCGGAGGGCGGATCGGCCCCCTCACCCATGCCCTTCCACAACGCGTCGGCGAACTTGTTTCCCATGGTGATGTAGCCCCATGACCCGTAATGCATGTTCTCGGCTCCAGCCAGATCGTCGCAGTCGATCCAGGCGTATCTGGGGGCAGAACAATGTTCCTGAGCAGCGCGGACGAGCGGAGCCCATTCGCGGTTGGGCGGGTTGACGCGGCCCGCGACAAAGAACATGCCGGGGCTTTGGAAGTCCTTGCGGGCCCGCGCGATCAACGCCTCCAGGTTGTCGCGGTAGGCCTCGGCCCAGTCTTCGCGTGTCGTATCCCGCTCGCCCTGCATCCAGATCATCCCGACGATCTCCAATGGCCTTGTTTGCCGTGCCGTCCGCACCTTGGCCAGAAGCTGCTGATACAGGGAAGCCGGGAGATCGGGATTCCGATCAACCGCGAGGTTGGTCGTGCCCTTGCTGTGCTTGATCAGGCCGATGTTTTCACCGACCAGGGCCTGGAACCGTTTCCCGAACGAAAGTTCCGGGCCGAAATTCGCGGGACTGGGAGCCGTCTTGCCGGGGGCGAGGGGACTCCATTCCCGGCCATCGAAGAAGAGGACGTCGGGTTGAGGTGCGGCAAGGTACGCTGGCAGTTCGCTCACCTGGCCGTCGCCCTGCATGTTGCTCTGGCCCGCGCAGACCACGACTTGGAGCGGGTTGGTTTCGGCCGCCGCCATTCCGCCAACCATGAGCAGGATTGCTCCGACGGCCTTACCAGCCATGGACAGGCAACGTACCATCATCGCCACCACACATCGCCGAGGGCGGGGAAGGGTTGCGGCTTGAGTTCCGAATTCCAGGCCTCCCATGCCTCCAGAAGCTCGGTTTTCGCGTCCTGGCGTTCAGGCTGCAGGTCGTTTTGCTCGGCGATGTCCTCCCCGAGATCGAAAAGCTGGTAGGTGTCCTTAAGGCGGTCGCGATTGGCCACCAGTTTCAGTTCACCCTTGCGTGTGGCCATCTGGTTGGGACCGGGGGCCCGCCAGTAGAGTGCCTGGTGCGGCGCGCCGTCTTGTTCCCCGGTGAGGTAGGGGATAAGGTTGACCCCATCGAGCGGTCGTTCCGGGTCGATCCCCGCACCGGTGACGCCGGCGATGGTGCCGAGAAGATCGAGCGAGATCACCGGCTTGTCATACTGGAGGCCGGGGGGGATCACGCCCGGCCACATCATGGCGAAGGGCACCCGCAACCCGCCGTCGAAAAAGTCGCTCTTGAAGCCGCGAAGCGGGGTATTCCGGGAGGCGTTGTTCCGCGCCCCGCCGTTGTCCGAGAGGAAGGCGACGATGGTGTTGTCTTCGAGGCCGAGATCCCGGAGAGTCTCCAGAACGCGGCCCACCCCGTCGTCCACCGCGCTCACCATTGCCGCATAGATACGGCGGTTCTCGTCCCGGATGTCCCGAAACCGCGACAGGTATTTCTCCGTGGCCTGGAGCGGGGTGTGGGGCGCGTTGTAGGCGAGGTAGAGCATGAACGGCTTGTCGCTTTGAGCCGCCCTGCGGATAAACCTCACCCCCGCATCGGTCAGTGCGTCGGTCAGGTAGTCGTCGATATCCACCCGTTCGCGGTTCTCCATGATCCGGGTCTTGTACCATTCCCAGTCCTGCTTCACCTCAGACAAGTCGTTCAGGGTCAGTTCGCCGGGGAGATAGCGGTGTCCACCGGTCAGAAACCCGAAGAAGTAGTCAAACCCGCGACTCAGTGGATGGTGGTCGGGATGGCTGCCCATGTGCCACTTGCCGATGACCGCGCTGGTGTAGCCCACCTTGGACAGCACCTCGGCGATGTTTTTCTGGTCATGGGGGATCCCGACGTCCGGGTTGTCCGGATCCACGCTGGGATTGGTGTTGAATCCGAACCGCCCTTGATAGCGGCCCGTCAACAGGGCGGCCCGGCTGGGTCCGCACACTGGGTGGGTGACATAGCCATTCGAGAAACGCCCGCCGAGATCCGCGATGGAGTCGATATGCGGGGTGGGGATGTCGGTGCACCCATTGAATCCAACATCTGCATAGCCCTGATCATCGGTCAGGATGATGACCAGGTTGGGTTTTGTCACTGTCGATGCACCCACGGTGCAAGCCAGAAACAGAGTCGCCGCGATAGGTGGGAGCAGGAATTTCATTGTAAGGGCCTCCGGTCGGTGTTCATTTGTGCATCTCCTTGCGCAATCAATTCCTCCCAGCGGCGACGGTCCCATCGGTGGGGCGGGGGAAGCTCTTTCGCGAACGATTGGAAGTCCCGCTTCATCCGCTCGACCCGTTCGGGGTCCCTCTTCGACAGGTCATGCTGCTCGATCGGATCGTCGGCAAGGTCATAGAGGGCAAGGTGGGAGGGGCGCCCCTCCGGCCACGCCTGTTCGAGGCCCCGGTCGAGCCGGCCCACGAACCGCAGGATGTAATCGCCTTCGACCACGGCCCAGGCTCCGGGCCAGAGATCCCGCCTTGCCTGGGCATCGCCATAGACGTAGGCCCCGGAATAACCCCAGGCCGCGGCATGAATGCCGGCGAAGTACAAACGTTCGTGAACGGAAGGCGTTTCGCCCGCGATCAGGGGGAGCAGACTCCTGCCGTCGATTCCTTCGGGGATGGCGGCCCCGGCCGCGGCCAGAGCGGTGGGCAGGATGTCCATCAGTGAAACCGCGGCATCGATCCGCGCCGGTTCCCGGATTCCGGCGGGCCAGGTCATCAGAAGCGGAACCCGGATGCCGCCGAGAAAGTATTGCCCCTTGTGGCCACGGTGAATGCCATTGCCCGGAATCAGGCTCAGGTCGCCGTTGCCGACCTTGCAGGTCGCGCCGTTATCGGAGGTAAAGAACAGGATTGTGTTTTCCCACACGCCACGGGCCCGGAGCATGTCGACCAAACGCTTCACCGCACTGTCGACTGCGAAGAGATGGGTATAGAAACGATTGATGGCCGGGTGCCCGGTATCGAACCGGCCGGAATAAGCCTCGGGGGCATCGACATCCAGCGGCAGGTGGGCGGTATGAAAGGCCAATTGGAGAAAGAAAGGACGTTCCTCATCCAGCGCCTTCGCAAGAAATGCAGCTGCTTTCCGGGTGAACAGGTCGGTGTTGTACTCCGGTTGAACGCCGGTGAAGGTCCGGTCCTCCCAGAGCAACCGGGAGCCATAGTAGGGGCATTCCCAGCGGTTGTAGAAGAAGGCATAGTCGAAACCGTTGTTGAGGGGGTGGTCCGCTTCGCGGACGGAGCCCTCGTAGCCTGCATCGAGTGCGTCCGCATAGGTACCGCCCCGGGCCTCGACTTCCGCGAGGAGATTGGTGTCCCACGGTCCAACATGCCACTTGCCGATGAAGGCGGTGCGGTACCCGACATCGCGAAACCGTCCGGCGAGGCTCCGTTCCTGCAGGCCGCAGGCCTCGACGTCGATGTTGCGATACGCACCCCAGCGGAGCGGATTGGACCCGGTCAGAATCGCCTGCCGGCTGGGGGCGCACAGGCTGTTGGCGGCGAAGGCCCGGCTGAACAACACACCATGCCCGGCCAAGGTGTCCATGAACGGCATGGCATGCCGGGCTGCAGCCAAAGCGGCCTGCCGGTCATACGGCTCATCCAGTTCATCGGTATACGCCAGCAGGCCGGGATCGATCTGATCCAATTCCAGTTGGCGGGCCATTGGCGCAAACTGACCGGTTCCAAAATCATCCAGCACGATGACAAGGACATGCGGTCGCTCTGCGGCTTCCGTCACGATCATCGTGAGCACGGTGACGGGGAACAGCATGTATTTCCATACCCGTTTCATTGTATGCTAGAGGCTTTCGGCCAGGGTGAGTTCGAGAATCGTCACGGGAGGGTCGGTCGAATAACCGATACCCGACACCGTCAGGGTTCCGTTTTCATTTTCGATCCAGTCAAGAGGCTGGTTGCTCGACAAGTCGCGCACCCCGGTCACGTCCCGGCCGCCGAGGGATTGTGTCGTGAAGGAGGCGGATGCAATGCCTTCGTACCCGGGCAGGATATGGCAGTAGATCTTGTCCTCCCGCCAGGTGAATCCATATTCGCCAAAGAGGGGCTGCCAGGGTCCGCCGCGCGTTCCGAAGAACGCATCACCGACACGACCGAGCCAGTTTCCCATCTCAAGCAGAACCCCACGCTGGTTGTCCGGAATGCGTCCGTGCCGGTCCGGTGAAACATTCAGGAGCAGGTTGATGTTGCGGATGGCGCAGTCGGAAAGATAAACCGCGACTTCCTCAAAACTGAATACCGGCCGGTCCGGACGGAAACCCCAACCGCCCTTCATCAGTGGCAAGCACTTTTCCATGACCTGGCGGTCGCGGATCGGTCCGGACGATGCGGAAACGCCCTCTTCGGCGTGAACATCGCCGATCCAACTGAACCGTTCATTGACAATCATGCGCGGTTGAAATTTCCGCACCAGCCCCATGATGCCGAGGGCCTTCCCGGTGCCGTCCTCCCGAACCACGCAGGATTCGCCGATCGGCCATTCTTTGTCGGGATTCTGATAACGGCCGGTATCCCAGAACCGGTCCTCAAGTTCGGGATCGATGGTCTGACCAAGCCAGGCGCCGTCCCAGAACATATACGCGCGCGGGCCATAATCGGAAAGAAGCCGGGTAACCTGCTCGTAGGCTTCTTCCTTCATGACGCGGGCGTTTTCCTTGTGCCACGGCTCAGGCCGGTAGTTCCAGACGTTGGGTTTCATGTCACGGCCGGTGACGTTGTAGTAGCCGGGGTAGCGCCAGCTCATGGGCGAGTAGTACAGACCTACCTGCAGCCCCGCACGGCGGACCGCTTCGACGTATTCACGAATGAAGTCCCGTCCAAGGTGCTGCACGCTGGTCCAACTGTTCTCGTGGTGGCTGTCGAACAACGCATAGCCGTCATGGTGGCGCGCGGTAAGCACGACGTACTTCATGCCGGCGGCCTTGGCGAGCGCGGCCCATTCGTCGGGATCATAACTGGATGCGGTAAATCCGCTTTCCGGATTCTCGGCCCGTTCGCGGTAGGCCTTGGGAGAATACGCCTTGTCGTGCATCACCCATTCCGCACCCTCGTCCATGGCCGCATAGACGCCCCAGTGGATGAACATCCCGAATTTGGCGTCAAGGAACCACTGCATCACCTCGTCGGGCTGCTGGGCAACGCCGCCTTCTTCAAGAATATGGCGGGACCTCGGCAGGGCCATGTCCTCGATGCGGGGAGGGGGGGTATCCCCGATCTTTGTCAGCACGATCTCGTCGACATAACCTCGGCCTGGACCCGCGGGGTGTGCAACGGTGATCAGGACATGGTCCGCCGCACGGGCCGACTCGAACTCGAGTGATACCTTCGTGAACTGAGTGAGGGCGCTGGAGACCGACGCCTTGACTCCGCCGTACTCGCTGGCGATGAGCTGGACCTCTTCCGACCCGGCATCGGTCTTGACCACGGCGGACAAGCGGTAGATCCCGCCGGGTTGAATCGGTACGAGCTGGGCCGCCCGGCCCGTTTCGGGCCCGAGTGCGAGGGCATAGTCGCCCTCGTGCGGGTTCCGGACAACCCGCGCCCGGCGGGTCAGCCAACTCCGTTCATTCCATCCCTGGAGGTTCCCGGACTCGAAGCCGGGGTTCTTCACCGGGATGTTCCGGGTCGCTGGTACATCCGGTTCGGCGAATGCCGGCGCCGATAGCATGATCAGGGAGATTACAAAAACGCTGCGGATCATCCCCGACATGGCCGTGTGTTTCTTCGGCGCGGCTCTATTCGCCTGCCGGGAGGTCATCGTGTTGAGGGGCCGGAGGCGAAGGTTCGATCTCCTCCGGCTCCATCTCCCTTTGGGCAAGCAGTCTGTCGCGTTCCACCCGGATTTGTTGAATCTCTGAGCGGAGTGCCACCCACTCTCGGTGCAAGCGTTCGTAGAGTTCGCCAGCCTCCCTGGCGTTGACGGTTTGATCGCGGGATTGTGCCATATCCTGGAAGAGCCGTGCCTGGTCCTTCTTTTCCGCGAGTTCCTTAGCGTCCCTTTCGAGACGCGCGATCCGTGCATCCAGAGCGGCGAGCTCGTGGTCCCGTGAGGGTTCATTAGCCTCCACGGTTGCCCCGCTGTTCTCGGTTCCCGCTGCGGGCCCGACCGCAATTTCTTCCTGCTGCTCGGGAGGTGTTGAATCTTCCAGGGTTTCGTTTCCAGCCTGGACAAACGGTGCGTTCTGGATGCTGATGAGCAGTCCCAGCCCGAGCAGCGACGACAGTTGGATTTTCATCGTGTTCAGCCTTTCCTTGTCTACACCTGTGAAAGGGATGGGCTTGGTCAATGACTGAAGCCTCGTCCCGCGTTGGAGATCAAGCTAGTTCATTCCCCGCGAAATCGAACCAGCGTGATGCATTGGATTCGAGGCGGACGGTGTGTTCCATGCCATTCCCGTCGGTGATCACCGTGGTCTGGGGCTCGTTGGCGTTATTAATCACGATATACTTTCCGGTTTCCGGGTAGGCGGCGATCTCGGTGTGGAGGTTGGCGGAGAACCATCGCCTGGGCATCTGGTCTTCCTTCCCCGCTGCGTACCAGATCGCCCGCTGCAGAAGGCGGTTCTGTTCCGCCCCAAGCTGGAACCCGGCGAGATAGACCCCACGTCCCCTACCAAAGGGATTGGCGGCGATGGTAACGCTGCCTTCGCTGTCCTTGGCAATGATCGTGGTGGATTCAAGACCGGGGTAGATACGCTGCACATGCTTGCCGAGTGCAGGGGCAAGGCCGTTGAAGTCCTCGGCAATGAAATGACCCTCGGTCACGTCGGTAGGAATCACCTTCTTGCAGTCGTTCGACAGGCCGACCTCCTTCTGCACGCCGAGGATATCCCAGAGTTGATAGAAGGCTCCTCCATGCTCGCAGGCCGAGGGGTCGAGTATCCCGAGGAAACCGCCGCCGGCATCTACGAAGTCGCGAATCGCCGCGACCACGTTCGGGTCTTTCCAATTCTCCCCGCCGCTCCACGATGTCCTGGCAAGGCCGAGGTTGATGATCACCCCGACATCGTCCGGCAACCCATTGCGCAGGTCGTCGAAGTTGATCCACATCAGGTCAAACGGCTGCCCGGACAAGGACTCGGTGATGCCGCCCTCCGGCCACGACTGGTCGAACCCCCAGGAGCGGTCCTTGCCCCACGCGTTGAGGATGGCCACCTTGAACGGGGCATTTTCCACCGGGGTGAAGTCAGTGTGTTCGCACATCCCGTAGAATTCCTTTGTCTGGTATTCCAGGTAGTCGATGAAATCGGGGAACTTCACCGCGAGGTCGAGGTAGCCACCGTAGCCAATGCGGTGAACCATCTTGCGGAGCATGGCACGCCGGATCCACATCCAGTACTTTCGGCAATCGGCAACCGGGTCGCCGCCCGCCTGGAAGGTGGGCTTGTCGAGGAGATCCACCGGGAAGAAATACGGGTACAGCCGCAGCTCCTTGACCAGGTCACCGGGGACATCGGCGATCCGGCGGACTTCGCGTCCATTGATACATGGCCCGATGATTCCGTCGTAACCGATTTCCTGGAACCGCGGCTTGTAGGGCTCGGTGCCGATCCAGTGATCGCAATAGAAGAGGATCGCCTTCTTGCCCGCAGCATGAACCTGATTCACGCATTGGCTTGCCCACTCCACCATAAAGTCGTGGATAAACTCGATCCAGTCGAGGTAGGCCTTTTTCGGCACCCGGTCGGTGGAGTTGAAGTAGCCGTCGTCCACGAGATCGTTGGGGCGGAGGCGGTAGCCCTTCTTCGCCTCGAATTCGTCGAGCGCCTGGGTGGACATGCAGTCCAGATACCCGTACCAGTCCTGGTAGAGGGTCTCGTGCTTCGGGTTGGTGATGATGGGGAACTGGTAGGCCATCGACGTGAACCGAACGAAGTCGGTGTCGGGATGGGTGGCCAGCCACTTGTCGAGGAACATCGCGAGATGTTCGCGGGTCGCCTGCTTGCGCGGATCCACCCCCGACTGGTGGGGTTTGTCGCCCCAGTTGTTGGTGAGGTGGTTGTACATCGAGGTGGTTTCCCAGATCTGGTAGACAAGGAAATTCACGCTGTACACGTGCCACCGGGTGCAGTTGCGCACCGTGACAATGCCGTCGGCGTAGTCCCAGTCTGAAACGGGCACCACCTCGCCGGTGGTACGGTTGATGACCTCCCAGTATTTCTTATACGCGTGGGTTTCGTCGATCCGGTACTGTTCGGGGGAGTATCGGGCAAGGATGTCAATCTCCATGACGACGTCGCGCGCGGTCTGGGGCGTGGAATAGAGATACTTCTGTTGGTTGTCCTCGGGATGCGCTCGGTTCCATTCCTGATCCGCCCGGATCAGGCAGAGGGTCGAATAGATGTCGTAGCCGAGACTGGTAATGGAATCGGACAGCACGGTACCATCCGAGTCCCGGAACGCATCCGCGCCCCAGCGCCTGGCCAGATCCAGAACCACGTCATCCATGCCGGCCTGTGCGGGCAGAGTAAATCCATATTTCCGTACTTTGATTTCGTTGCTCATGTGGGGTTCTCCTTGAGAATGAGGGTTTGAACGGGTCCGAGGGCGACAACACCCTCCACCCGGATCTGGGTCAACAGGTCGAAGTGCCATCCAGGTGGCAGGGTTACTTCGACCGGTTCGTAGTTGTGATTCAACACAAAGAGGTAGTCGGTGCCGTCCCGTGATCGGACCACCGCCTCCACGCCTTCCGGGGTTTCCAGCACTGGCCGAACGCCCTGCTCCGCGCAGAGCTGTTTCAAAAACGGCTTCAGGAAGTCCTTGGTTGGCAGCGTGGCGATGTAGTAGGCCCGGCCCTTGCCGAATTCGTTCATGGTGACCGCGGGCGAACCTTTGAAGTAGTCCTCGCCGAACGTGGCCAGCGGGGTTGCTCCATGCAGTTGGAGGATGTCGCACCACAGGGTGGCGTCATAATCGCCCGAGAGGCCGGGCAGATCGTCACCAACGACTACCCGATTCTGCACATAGGGCTTCATTGCCTCAAACTCTTCCACCTTGACCCCAAGCAACTCGCTCAGCGGTCCCGGATAGCCGCCATGGAACACCTCGTCGAACTCGTTGACCACCCCGCTGAAAAACGTGGTGACGAAGACACCGCCCGAAGCTGTGAACCGCTCAATCGATTCCTTGAACCCCGGTTTGATCATGTAGAGCAGAGGGGCGATCACCACCTTGTACCGGCTCAGGTCACGGTCAACCGGCACGACATCGACGGTGAGATTCTGTTCGAACAACGCGTAGTGGTAGGCTTTGAGATTATCGAGGTAGCTCAACAGGGCGGTGGGGCCGGGGGTGAACTCGACCGTCCACCACGTGTTGTAGTCGAGCACCATCGCGATGTCGGCCCGGACATCGCTGCCGACGATTTCCCGGAGGTGTGGCAGCTCCCGCCCGAACGCGGTCATCTCCCGGAACACGCGCGAGTCCTCGCCGATATGGGGGACCATCGCAGAATGAAATTTCTCCGATCCGTGCACCGAGGCCCGCCACTGGAAGAACAGGAAACCGTCGGATCCATGGGCCATGCCCTGGTGGCTCCACAGGCGCATGACTCCTGGCTTCTTGTTGACGTTGGCGAGCCTCCAGTTGACCTGGCTGGGGGCCTGCTCCAGCAGGACGAATGGCTGGTCCTTCAGTCCGCGCATCATGTCGTGGCTCAGCGCGGCTTCGCCCGGGTGATTGGTGACCTTGGGGTCGGGGAACGAGCTCACCGAGATGAAATCCAACATGTCCGCCCACGCGAAGTAGTCGAGGTTCTTGAACTCGTACAGGAAGTTGGTGGTGACCGGGACGTTCGGAGTTACCTCGCGGAGGATCTCAATCTCGGCCCGCGCCACTTCCATGTAGCACTCGTTGGTGAATCGTTTCCAATCCAGGAGCAGGCTGGTGTTGACCTGGTGGGCGGTGCGCATGGGCGGCATCAGCTCATCCCAGTCGTGAATGTTGTTCCCCCAGAAGTGAAGTCCCCAGGTTCTGTTCATGGCTTCGCAGGTGCCGAACCGAGCCTGGCACCAGGCCCGGAACTTGCGGATGGTGATGTCGCTGTAGTCGTAGTTGAGCAACTGGGACAGCTCGTTGTTGACATGCCACATGCAGAGGGCGGGGTGGTTCCGGTAACGCTCCGCGAGCTTCCGAACCAGAATCGCGCTCTTCTCCCGGTACACCGGGCTGTTCGGGTTGAAGGTCTGGCGCGAGCCGTGATGGTAGGGGAGGCCCTTATCGTCGATTGGCAGGATCTCGGGATACGTCTTCGCCATCCAGGCCGGGGTGGAGGCGGTGGCGGTGCCGAGGTCGGCGCCGACCCCGTTTTCGGCGAGGGTGTTCATGACCTCGTCCAGCCAGTCGAACGTCCAGGCTTCCTCATTGGGCTGTAGCTGGACCCAACTGAATACATTGACAGTGGCGAGGTTGACCCCGGCCTGTTTCATCAGGCGCATGTCCTCGTCCATCACCGCCCGGGGGAAATGCTCCGGGGTGTAATCGCCGCCGAAATAGAGGCCGGAGAGTATGAATTTCTTCATGGCAGGTTTGCCGCTCCCCGCATCGCTTCGAGTTTCCGACGGTTTTCTTCGGCCTTCTCACGGGTCAGGGGATAGAACTGGAGAAGGATAAAGCATAGGACGGCAGGGCAGGCCGCCCCGTAACACATGGCCAGACGCATGTTCAGGTAGGTATGGGGAGTCTGACTGGCCGCGCCGGGGTCAAAGCCGATGGCGTTCAGGAACACTCCGATCATCACGAAGCTGATCGCGAAGGACGCCTTCATGGACCACCCGTAGATTGCTCCGAACATGCCCTCACGGCGGTGGCCGTTTCGGATTTCATCGTCATCGCAGACATCCGCGATCAGGGACTGTCCGAGGACGCCCACCCCGATCCAGAACAGGCCGCCGGTCAGAGGGTCAAGCCAGATCAGCGAGGACGCGACCGCAGTCAGTGAGGCTCCGGCGGCCTCAAGACTTCCCCAGCTCAACGCGGTATCAAACCGGCCGGGACGGTACACGAGCCAACGGATCACCGCATTGATCACCATCATGCCATAGATGAACATGAACCCGTGGATCTTGGTCATTTTTCCGGTGATCCATACGATCAGCGGAATGCCGAGTACGCCGACCACGGCATAGCCGATGGTAACCATAAGTTTCCACTGGGTGCCTACCGACACGTCGCCGTCCGACAAATAATAAATCAGTAGATACCAGTCCATGTTGCTGGCAAACATGCCGGCGATGATGGTGAACACCGCGAGGGTGCAGAGGATGGCAAAGGCCCGGTTTTGGAGGGAGAGACGGGCCGACTCCCAGAACCGGTCTTTTCTTCCCTGGTGCTCTTTGACATTGAGGTCATAGTTGCGTTCCCGCCCGAAGAATGCGGGCAGCATGCCGAACAGGGTCATGCCGAGTCCACCGTAGATCGCGGCGGAGATCCGGATGCCCTCCATTTTCTCGTTCATGGTCAAACCGGTGGTGTCGCTATAGCCGTACTTCCATGCGATGTAGGTGAGGGAGAGCGGAATCAGGCCCATGTAGGTCATCTCCCCAAGCCGGTTCCAGAAGGTGACATACCCCTGCACCGAGGTGCGTTCGTCGTAGTCCGGGGTCATTTCGTAAGTCAAGGCGATGAAAGGCACGGAAAAGATCGTGTAGGAGGTGTAGAAGAGCAGGCTCGTTACCAGAAACCACGCAAGTTTTCCGGTGTCGCTCCACCCCATGGGGATCAGCCAGATCGATGCAAACGTAATGCCCATCAGCACCGCCCCCACCAAAATGAAGGGCCGTCGCCGACCAAAGCGGGATTTAAAATTGTCGGAGATATTGCCCATGATCGGGTCGGTGATGGCGTCCCACAGGAGAGGAATGGCCAGCACGATGCCGACCCAGAAGGCGTTGATCCCGAGGATCATGTTCAACACGCCCTGGCCGGTGGTGCGAACGCTTTGGTTGCCGAGGGAGACGGTCAGGCCGCCGGTGCCGACGGAAAACTTCTCCCGCGCGCTTAGTTTGGCGGAAGGAGGTGTGCGGTTGCTCTCATTCATGGCGTGCCTTTCGGTTTGGATGTTTCGGAGTAAAGGGTGGAACCGACGGCGGCGACGGCGCGGATTAATTTCGGATTTGGCTGGTCCGCCACATCGAACAGCCCAATATCGTAATTCTCGCCGTCGAACCGTCCTCCGACGCTCTGATCACGCCATTGATACCAGTGGGCACCAACAATCCGGGGGTCGCGGAGGGCTTCCTCAAGGTAGGCCCGAAACAGGCGCCCCTGCTGCTCCGCATCCTGGGCGCTTCGGAGCCCGCTGCCAAGATTGTTGCCGCTCACGTTGGCGAAGTGGAACTCGGAGATCAGCACCGGCTTGTCGGTCGCGCCGTATCGGCCCGGATTCGGGCGGTAGGCATACAGGTTGATACTCATGACATCGGCATGTCTGGCCAGGGCCTCGATCACTTCCGGGGGAGCGGCATTCATACGGCATCCGAGATACAGGATATGGGGCGCATGCGCGGAAAGTTCTTCCCGGACCATCCGAAAAAAGGTGTCGGCAAACAAGGTGGCGAGGGCGGCGCAGTCGTCGCGGTCGGCCTGGGTGTACACCGATGGATCGGTTCCGGTCAGAAGCTCGTTCCATGAACCCAGGGTGGTCTGCCAAGCGGCATTGAAGGCCTCGATGGATGGATATTTCTCGACCAGTCGGTCGCGGAATGCTTTCCGTGCCTCGCTGCCCATCCTGCCGGTTCCGAGAATCCCCGCAACCAGATCCCTGGCGTCGTTTTTCCAGTGCAGTTCATTGTTGATGAACGCGCCCAGGCACCAGGGGTCATCGGCGAAGGGGATGGGATAGGCTTGCAGGGATGCACGCAGGCTCTCGCGGGTCTTGGGGTCGAACGGGTCGGGCAGTTTGGTGGCGGCGGCGGGATAGCCGTAGTGGATCATGGCGACATAAGGAACCTTCCGGTGGAGCACGATGTCGGGGTCCGACCACGCGCCGATGGTGTTGATGTCGCAGTAGGCAAGACGCCGGAGGTCCTGTTCGATCTGCCGCGCCTCCCAATCGTCTCCGTACTTCCGGAAGAGATTGGAGCGGGTGAAGTCGTAATGGGGTACATTCGGGCGGGGGAGGTAGTTTTCCTCCACCTCGAGCTTCACATGGAAGCGCCCGAACGCGGGGTCGTTTTTGCTGGGAAGGTGGTCAAACACCGCCGGATCGCGTTGGACCGGTGTTTGTCCGGCGTGATCGAGGCCGATGCAATTCACCCCGAACGACCAGAAAAGGCGCCCTTCCGGATCCACAAACCACCATCGGCCGTCCACCCGTTCTGTGCGAAAGAAGCCGGTGGCCTCCAACCGGGGACCGTTAGCCCACCCTCCGAACCGGTTCCGGTCTCCGGCAGGAGCGAAGGACTCCGCCAGGACGGACTCTGCTTCGATGCCGGCTCGGATGTCGGCGTCGGATCGCACCTTGTCCGGCCAGTCCCTGAGCTTGTACTGCCCATAGGTGTCGATGAAGGGCATGACCCCGAGAAGCGACTCGTTCATCTCCTGGAGGGGATACATCCGCCCCAGCTCGAAGGCGTGTTCGCCACCTGCGCCGCAGGAGATGACCAGGTCCTTGACCCGGGCGGGATCGAAGGTGTGCCAGTGCCGGAATGAGCCGTTGGGTAAACCGGACATGCGGAGGTAGGCGGGGTCGGTTTTCTGATAATCGGACCGGCGATACAGTGCGACCCCAAGGGGAAGTTCCTCGCCCGGTTTGACGATGGTCCTGCCGGGTGCGGAGTCAGACCAGTCGGTGGCCCCTTCGTTGCGCGCCATTAACTCGAGGACAAGCTCGGATTCGCCGGTATTCTTGAGCGTCACGCCGAGCACGCTGATCCCGCTCATGTCCCAGATTCCGCCGTCTGGCGGTGCCAGCACGAGGTGAAATGGGCCCCGTCCTGTTGCGGTATGCCGTCCGTCCGCTTCGGTGACTTCGACTCCATGGCTGGTTTCGATGCGATAGGGCAGGGTCATATCGTGTACCGTCTCCTTCTCGTTGCGCCAGAGTGCCTCGAGGGTGCCCAGGAGGGTCGCGGAGGCGTCAGTCCCGATTGTGTACATTCGTTCCGCGAGAAGGCGGGAGGCGCGGGTGATCTCGGGGTAGGGGGTGTCGGTGACATCGACGAAACCGATCTGGTGATTTTCGCCCGGACGGCCCGCAGCGGACTGGTCGGCAAACGCAAACCAGTGGGTGCCTACTACGTTGGGATGCAGCACGCCGGACATTACATAGGCCACATAGGCGCGGGCCCGCTGCTTCTGGTTGCCGATCGGCCACATGCCGGTGCCGGGAACGCCCCGGTCGGGAGCGGCAAAATGAAATTCGGTGTCCATGCACGGGACATCCAATCCGCCCGGCATCTTGGTTCCTGAGAGAGGTTCGTAGCTGTTGAGGCTCAGCACATCCACATACTTCGCGGCTTCCTCCATGACCTCGCGGGGCGCCTTGTGCATGCGCGACCCGAGGTACAGTTGTCCGGGCAGGGCTTCCCGCATGGCCTCCCGGCAGGTCCGGTAATAGGTGCCGGATATCAACCGCTTGAGGTCGGTTATGTCCTTTGCCATCGCCTCGGTTTCATCGTCGGGAAGCGCACCGATCGACTCCCAGGCATCAAATGTCGTCTTCCACGCGGTATTCAATTTCTCGACGGCCCCGTATCGGTCCTTCAACCAGTCGAGGCAGGCGAGCCGCGCGGGTTGGTTGGCAGGACGGGTGAACGTGGTGTGGACGAATTTCTCGGTCCAGTCGATCTCGTTGTCGATGAACACGCCTACGCACCATCGGTCGGAACCCTCGGGCATGATTTTGCCGAGACCCTCGACCAGCCTTTGCTTGAAGTTTTGCTCGAAGGGATCCGAAATGCCGTGACCGAGGGGGGACCAGTCGCCTCCGGCGTGTAGGATGGCCGTGTAAGGCGTGCGCTTATCGGTGACCAGGCCCTTGTCCGACCATGCACCGAGGCTATTCATGCCCCACTCGCGCAAACGCCGGTGTACTCGGTCCCGGGCAGGGGCCTGCCAATCCGCGCCGAAGGTCCTGGCAAGGTTCCCGGCGAGAAAAAAGGCCCGGCCTTTCCGGAGTACATCAGAATACAGCGGGTCATCCGATTGGGGCAGCCATGCAAAAAGAGCCTCGCGGCCCTCCACCGGCGTGCTCTGGTCGAAGCCGATGCTGTTCATACCGTGGGAGAAGAACAACCGGCCCTCGGGATCGACCAACCACCATTTGCCGTCCACCTTCTCGGTGCGGAAAAAACCGGTCGCTTCCAACCGGGGTCCGTCCGCCCACCCGCCGTACCGGTTGAAGGACCGGGGTCCAAGGTCGTTTGCTTCCGCCGCCCGCTCCTGGTCGTCGCGCCGTCGCAACTCCCCTTCTTCGTGCAGTTTGCCCGGCCAGTCGAGCTTGCGAACCTGTCCGAACCGGTCGAGATAGGGCAACTCGAGCAGTTCTTTGTTCGCCTCCGCGCCATAGGGTTGCCCGGCCCGGATGGCGATCCGGTCCAGCGACAGCTCCGGCGAGGTGGACTGGATAACCAACCGGCAGGCGACCACATGGGCGGGGTCGAAGGCTTTCCAGTGGGTGCGATGGCCGTTTGGCTTGGCGCTCTGGCGGTCGAAGATGGATGGGGCATCGTTGAGGTTGGGTGCGCGGGCATAGGCGAACCCAAGGGTTCCGGTTTCACCCGGAAGGAGAAATGCCTCGGACGCGGTACTGTTCCACCAGTCCTGCGCACCGGGATTGTCGAGCCGGCCGCGAATCCACACCAGCCCGGGACCCTGGTTGACGAGATCCACCCGCAGATAGCTGACATCCGAGAGATCCCAGGCCCCGACCTTCGGCCGGAGGATCACCGTGGTCTGGCGGTTTGGCATGGCGCCGGTTAACCGGAACACATCCTGATCGATGCGGGAAAATTGAATGTCCTTTGGTGGGGTGCAGGTGATGTCGGAGATGGCGCGTACCGGCGCCAGCCATTTGTCTACGGTCATGGCGGCCTCATCCTGGGATTGCGGTGTGGGGGTGGCGGCACGTTCCTGTTCTAGGGCGGCCCGAAGCTCGGCCACCATCTCCGGGTGTTGTGCTGCTACATTGACCGTCTCCCCGGGATCCTCTTCGAGATTGAACAGAAACCCAGGTTCTTCGATTTTGGTGTAATGCCATTCACCTATGCCGCCGCGATCCGATACCGTGCCGGGAGGCAGGTACTTCCAGTCTCCCTTGCGGATAGCGATCTGCTTCCAAGCTTCCTCGATCACATACTCACGTCCGTGGTCCGATTCGCCCAACAGAGCAGGCAGAAGGTCGCGGCTGTCGGGGGCCGCGCCGGGTGGTAGGGGGACTCCGATCAGGGCCGCGAACGATGCGAACAGGTCTACCTGGCTGACCGTGGCTTCGGACACCCCGGAACGGACCCGTCCCGGCCACGAGACGATGAATGGCACCCTTGTTCCACCCTCCCATCGGCTGTATTTGCCACCGCGATAGGGGCCGGCTGGCTTATGGTCTCCGTTCCGTGTAATGGCCTCGTCGAGATACCCGTCAAACAGCACCGGACCGTTGTCGGAGCTGACAATCAGGAGGGTGTCTTCGTAAACCCCCTGCGCTTTCAGGACCTCGACCATGTGTCCTACGGCCCAGTCGAAAGCGACCAAGGCATCTCCGCGGGGGCCCAGACCGGATGTCCCCTGAAATCGCTCATGCACTGCCCGCGGCACGTGATTTTCGCTCAGTGCCAGGTACAGGAAAAAGGGGCGTTCCTGGTTCTGCTCGATAAATGCAACGGCTTTCCCGATGTAGGTATCCAGCATATCTTCATCCCGGAACCGCGCGGCATGCCCACCGCTCATGAAGCCGATCCGGCTGATTCCATTGATGATCGTTCCAGCATGCTGTTCATCTGCGGGCCAGCGCAGCAATTCGGGGTGGGAAATCCCGGTTGGCTCGTTCCCGAACGGTTCCTCGTAGCTGACCCGAAGGGGATCGTCGGGATTGAGACCCACCACCCGGCCATTCTCTATGTAAACGGATGGAACCCGGTCGGCGGTGGCGGCCATGTGGAAAGCATAGTCGAAACCCAACTCCCGCGGGCCGGGGGCGATCTCTTGGTTCCAGTCCAGCGGGGTGCCTGCTTTTCCGAGGCCGAGATGCCACTTGCCCACGAGGGCGGTGGCGTACCCCTGATCGCGAAGAAACGACGCGAGGGTGGGCCGGGATGGATCGATGATCAACGGTGCATTGCCGGGAAGAATCTCCACATCGCGTTCCCGGAATGCGTAGGAGCCGGTCAGCAACGAGTATCGCGACGGGGTGCAGGTCGCGGTGGTCGCATACGCGGAAAGAAACCGGCGGCCCGCCTCCGCCAGCCGGTCCACCTGCGGGGTTGCTGCACCCGTGCCACCATAACAGCCGAAATCCCCGTAGCCAATGTCATCGGCGTAGATGACCACGATGTTGGGTTTTTCCCCGGCCACCACGGAAAGCTGCAGTCCAAACCAAGTGGCCAACACCGCGCGCATCATCGATTTCATCGCCATGCTCATTCCTCTCTGCCGCGTGGGCATCCCCGCCGCATCGCCCGGCGGACCACCCGTCAAACGATACGCGATAATACACAAAAAATTATACTTGCATGCAAGAATTATTTTTCCAACAATCGCCCTCAGTGTTCGGGTGTAGGGGCGGCACAGACCCCGGCGTCCAGGAAGCAAATCCGGGATCCGGCTTCACCCGACCGGGCCGGTAGCGTGGAGCGAAGAAGGAAAAACAGGGCATGTTGTCGACAAAAAGCTGGTCGGAAAGGGTATCGGGCGGAGCGATCCTTGCGCTTATTCTGGGTGCCTGCCTGGCTTTCTGCCCGGTTGCGAAGGCTGAATCGCCAGCCTCCCGGCCCAACGTGGTGCTCCTGGTCTGCGATGACCTCAATGATTTCGTGACCGGGCTGGGGGGGCATCCGCAGGCACAGACCCCTCACCTGAAACGCCTCGCCGCAACCGCGGTATCCTTTGAAGGGGCGTATTGCAGTATTCCAGTGTGTGCGCCCTCCCGTGCGAGTTTCCTGACCGGCATTCATCCCCGTACCTCGGGTAACTACGGCTGGACAAAATGGTACGAGCAACCGGTGCTGCGGAACTGCAAGTCCCTAATGGAATATTTCAAGGAAAACGGATACCGCACCTTTGGCAGCGGAAAGCTCATGCATCACGAGCTGCCCGCGGCGCGGAAATCCAGGGCATGGACCAGCTTTGCCCGTGGCGCCGATTACGGGCCGTTCGCCTACGACGGGAAGCAACAGACCGCCCACCCCTCGGTGCCCATGCCGTTTGCCGGCATTGGCCGGGTCGATGGCTCGTTTGGACCCCTTTCCGATATTCCGTACCATGACAGCGGCGTGCCCCTGGCTGGCTGGGTGTACGGTGGATGGGTCCCCAAGGGACAGTCACCCAAGCCGTTTCACTACACCTCGGAGACCGAACGCTCACAGACCCCCGACGAACAGAATGCCGCATGGGCCGAACACGTTCTGAAGACCATGGAACAATCCGGCGACCGGCAGCCGTTCTTGCTCGCGGTCGGATTTATCCGTCCCCATACCCCCCTCCACGCACCGAAGACCTATTTCGACCGCTTCCCACTGGAGACCTTGTCGCTTCCGGTACGCATGGCGAACGATGCGGAAGACACCCATCTGAAAGATGTATCCGACCCCGTGGAGACCAAGGGGCTGCGTTATTACCGCTTGCTCGGGGAATCCTATCCGACGATCGAGGATGGACTGAAGGCCTTCACCCAGGCCTATCTCGCATGCATCGCCGCGGTCGATGACTGCATCGGCCGGGTCATCGATGCGGTGGATCGCAGCCCGTTCCGGGACAACACGATTGTCGTGGTGACCAGTGATCACGGGTGGAACATGGGCGAGAAGGACTGGCTCTTCAAGAATACCCTGTGGGAGGAAAGCACACGTGTACCCCTGATCATCCCTGCCCCCGGGGTCTCAAAACCCGGAACCACCGTTGCCCACCCGGTCTCGCTCATCGACCTTTATCCCACCCTGGTGGACCTGTGCGGACTTGAGAGCGACACCTGGATCAACGGTCAGGGTGCGCCTCTGGACGGCTACAGCCTGCGTCCGTTTCTCGCAGATCCCGAACAGGGGACCTGGGATGGGCCGGAGGGAGCGTTGTCGGTGGTCAGCGGCGGACCCGGCAGCGATCCTGCTGATCATCACTGGTCGCTCCGCACCGCACGATGGCGGTACATCCGTTACAACAACGGCAGCGAGGAACTCTACGACCACGATACCGACCCGAATGAGTGGACCAACCTGGCCACCGAGCCCCGGTTTGATGATGTGAAGGATGAACTGAGAAAGAAAATGGAAGGCATGATAGGCCTGGCCCGGCAGGATGCATGACACGTACCGGGCAGAAAACCCGAAGGAGAAAGCGATGAAACGAATACTGATGGGAATCCTCTGGCTCCTCGCCCCTTGGGTGGCGGGAGGCGAAACCACCCAACCGAATATCCTGCTGATTCTCAGCGATGACGCCGGGTATGCAGACTTCTCCTGCTACAGCGATCGGGGACTGAAGACCCCAAACATTGACCGGCTTGCCGAGAATGGTGTTCGCTTCACGCAGGGCTACGTATCGGCGTCGGTGTGCAGTCCCTCCCGGGCCGGCCTGCTCACCGGGCGGTATCAGCAGCGGTTCGGCCACCAAAGGAATATTCCCGAAATGGGGGCGGTGCCAAGCAACGATCCGGACCGTATGGGGTTGGAGATTCATCAACGCACCATCGCCGACCAGCTCAGGAATGCGGGCTATCGAACTGCGGTCATCGGTAAATGGCATCTGGGCGAGGCCCGCCAGTTTCACCCGAATCAACGGGGGTTCGACTATTTCTGCGGCATGCTCGGGGGTGCCCGCTCGTATTTCCTGGATAGTCCGGTGCGAAATGAGGCCCAGCGGATGATGCGCAATGCCGACTACATCGAGGCTAGCGGATACCTCACGGAATTCCTGACCGAAGAAGCCCTTCGTTTCATGACGGAGGAGAGCGACAAGCCCTTCTTTTTGTACCTTTCATACACCGCCCCCCACGCTCCGATGGAGCCAAAACCTGAAGACGAGGCGCAATTTCCTGAGATCAAGGGGGAGAAACGCCGGAAATTGGCGGGGATGATGCTGAGCCTTGACCGGGAAGTCGGACGTATCCTCGACATGCTGCGGGAAACCGGCCTCGAAAAGAACACCCTGGTTATTTTCCTCAACGACAACGGCGGGCCAACGGCACAGAATGGGTCCAACAACTGGCCGCTGCGCGGGGCCAAGGGGACGGAGTTTGAAGGCGGAGACCGGGTGGCCTTCATGATGCAATACAAAGGCGTGCTTCCCGAGGGCGCGGTGTATGACAAGCCGGTCATCAGCCTCGACATCATGCCGACCGCGGTTGCGGTTGCCGGGGCGGAGTTGCCCGCGAACCAGGAGTGCAACGGCGCCAACCTCATACCGTATGTGAAGGGAGAGCAGGAAGGCGCGCCCCATCAGAAGCTGTTCTGGAATCGGTTCCGGGACTTCGCAGCGATCGATGGGGACTGGAAACTCCTACAGACGCCCTCCAAGGCCATGCTTTTCAACCTGAAGGATGACATTTCAGAAATGCACGACCTGAGCGAGCAGTATCCTGAACGTGTACAAGCGATGAAGCAAAGCATTGCTGAATGGCAGGCTGCGAATGCCGAACCCCTCTGGGATACCGCATGGACGGTGGGAAAGTAACCTGTTAGGAAGGATGGGAATGAATACACAGAACCTGAATCAACCCCACCGCCGGTACAACGCCCTGACCGGCGACTGGATCCTTGTGTCGCCCCACCGGACCCAGCGCCCATGGCAGGGGCAGCAGGAAAAAAGCGCGGGTGACGAACGCCCGGAATACGATCCTGGGTGCTACCTGTGTCCGGGTAATACCCGGGCGGGCGGGGCTTCCAATCCCGACTATACCGCCCCGTTTGTCTTCACCAACGATTACGCCGCGGTTTTGCCCGACGGGAGTGCGCTTGGATTCGAGGGCAACGACCTGTTTCGGGCGGAAGGCGTGAAGGGCACGTGCCGGGTGATCTGCTTTTCCCCCAAGCACAACCTGACCTTGCCGGAAATGCCGGTCGATTCCATCCGGGCCGTCATCGATGTATGGGCGGAGGAAACCACGGAGCTGGGCAAAACCCACCGGTGGGTGCAGGTGTTTGAGAACAAGGGATCGGTCATGGGGTGCTCGAACCCGCATCCGCACGGGCAGATCTGGGCCACCGACTCCCTGCCTAATGAACCGGCCAAGGAAGAGGCCGCGCAGAAGGCCTATCATGACGCGCACGGGTCGGTGCTGCTGCTGGATTACCTCGCCATGGAGCTGGAGCGGAAAGAACGAATCGTCGAGCAGAACGAACACTGGGTCGCGCTGGTCCCCTTCTGGGCGGTTTGGCCCTTCGAGACCCTGCTCCTGCCCCGGCGGCATGTGCTGCGATTGCCCGACCTGACTAACGATGAGCGAAACGCTCAGGCGGACATCCTGAAGCGTCTTCTGACCCGGTACGACAACCTGTTCGAATGCTCGTTTCCCTACTCGATGGGCTGGCATGGCGCGCCCACCGGGGGAACCGCCGATGCCGACGCGCAACACTGGCAACTGCACGCCCACGCCTTTCCGCCGCTGCTCCGCTCGGCCACGGTGAAGAAGTTCATGGTCGGCTACGAAATGCTGGCGGAGGCCCAACGCGATCTGACTGCGGAACAGGCCGCCGAACGCCTGCGCGGGGTGTCCGATATTCACTACAAAGAGAGGGGATGACCGCATGAAAATTCTCGTCACCGGAGGCGCCGGCTACATCGGCAGCGTGGCCGTGGAGGAACTGATCAAGACCGGGGCTTCCGTGGTGGTGCTCGACAACCTGTCATTGGGCCACCGGGCCGCTGTACATCCGGATGCCCAACTCGAGGTCGGCGATCTCGCGGACCAGACGTTCATCGGGCAGGTGCTCGACGAACACAAGCCCGATGCGGTGATGCACTTCGCCGCCAAGTCCCTCGTCGGCGAATCCATGCAGGACCCATGCCTGTATCTCGGGGACAACGTTGCCAACGGCCTGAACCTGCTCCGGGCCATGGCCGAACGCGGCATCGGCAAGTTCATCCTTTCATCCACCGCCAACCTGTTTGACCGGCCCGAGCGGATTCCCATCACCGAGGATGAGCGAATCATCCCCGGAAGTCCCTATGGAGAGTCAAAATACTTCATCGAGCGCATGCTGCACTGGTTCTCGACGATCTACGGCATGCGCTACGCCTGCCTGCGGTATTTCAATGCCGCCGGTGCCTCTGAAGAGCGCGGCGAGGACCATGATCCGGAGCTTCACCTGATCCCCATCGTGCTTCAGGTGGCGCTGGGCCAGCGGGACAAGGTGAAGATGTTCGGCGACGATTACGATACCATCGACGGCACATGCGTTCGCGATTACATCCATATCGTGGACCTTGCCCAGGCTCACATTCTTGCCCTGGGCGCTCTCGATAAGGGCAACTGTACCTACAATCTCGGCAACGGGGCCGGGTATTCGGTGAAACAGGTGATCGAAACCGCGCGCGAGATTACCGGACATTCCATTCCGGCCGAAGTCGCACCCCGTCGTGCCGGTGACCCCGCAACCCTTGTCGGGGGCAGCGACAAGATTCGGCGCGAGCTTGGATGGCAGCCCCGGTATCCCGCCCTGCGCGACATCATGACCAGTGCCTGGCGCTGGCACCAGGCCCATCCGAACGGCTATGCGGACCGGTGAGGTGGTGATGTCTCTGCAACAACAGGTGGTCACGGAGTTTGAACGACAGTTCGGGGCCCCGCCCTCCGTGGTGGTGCGTGCTCCCGGCCGGGTGAATCTGATCGGCGAGCACACCGATTACAACGAGGGATTTGTCATGCCCATGGCGATCGACCGCGCCACTTGGATCGCCGTGCGGCCGCGGAGCGACCAAACCGTGCGACTGCACTCGATGGACCACGACGAGACCACTGAGTTTCAACTCGACGCCCTCGAACGCGGAAAGGGGTGGCAGGAATACCCCAAGGGGGTGGCGTGGGCACTCCGCGAGAAGGGGTATGCGCTGACCGGATGGGAGGGTACGACGATTTGCGATGTGCCGCTCGGCGCCGGATTGTCGTCCTCGGCCTCCTACGAGCTGGCGGTCGCCCGGGCGTTCGCCGGTGTGTCCGGGTTTTCCTGGGATGCGCCCAAGATGGCCCTGATATCCCAGCAGGCGGAAAATCAATGGGTCGGGGTCAACTGCGGGATCATGGATCAGATGATTTCCGCAGTGGGCGAACAGGATCACGCGGTGCTGATTGACTGTCGAACACTCGAAACAACCTCCCTGCCACTGCCAGAGGGCACTTCGGTCGTCATCCTCGACACCGCCACCCGCCGCGGCCTTGTCGATTCCGCCTACAATGAGCGTCGCCGCCAGTGCGAGGAAGCCTCGCGGTATTTTGGGGTCCGGTTTCTTCGTGATGTCACCCTCGAGCAGTTCGACGCCCGGGGTAAGCAACTGGATGAAGTGACACGCCGGCGGGCCCGGCATGTGATCACCGAAAACGCCCGCACCCGCATGGCCGCCGAAGCGATGAAACGGAACGATGCCCTGTGCCTCGGCGAACTCATGAACCTCAGCCACGACAGCCTGCGTGACCACTTCGAGGTCACCAACCACGAACTCAATGTCATCGTTGACCTCTCACGGGCCACCCGTGGATGTCTAGGCGCACGCATGACCGGGGCTGGATTCGGCGGATGTGCGGTCGCTCTGATCGAGTCCGTTCAGGCTGGCGACTTTGTCAAGGGGGTCGTATCCGCATACCGCGACGAAACCGGCTTGAATCCCGCGGCCTATGTCTGCAGGGCGTCGGAGGGCGCGAGCGAGGTGAAGATGGTCGGGCCGGAGGAGAGCGACTAGTCCATGATCAGGACCAAATTCGGAACCAATACCCGGGGCGAGCCGGTCGTGCGCTATACCCTGACCAACCTCCACGGCATGTCGCTTTCGGTGATGAATCACGGTGCGACCATCCTTTCGCTGCATGTTCCCGATGTCCACGGTCATCTGGCCGATGTGGTGCTTGGGCACGACGCGGCCGCCGAATACAGCCGGAAATCGGCATTCTTTGGCCCGGTAGTGGGGCGCTATGCCAACCGTATCCGCGGCGGAACCTTCACCCTCGACGGCCGCACCTTCCACCTCCTCACCAATGACGGTCTCCACACCCTGCATGGAGGCCCTGAGGGGTTTGACTGCGCTCGGTGGCGCGAAGGACCAACCAGCCGCAATGGGAGATTGGTCCTCCGGCATACCAGCCCCGATGGCGATCAGGGATTTCCCGGCAAGGTCGAGGTGAAGGTGGTGTACGAGTTGACCAGCCAGAACGAGCTACGCATTGAGTATGAGGCCTGGACCACCGCCGCGACACCTTTCAGCGTAACGAACCACGCCTACTTTAATCTCCGGGGCCACGACGCGGGCGACTGCCTGGACCACCTTCTCACCCTTGATGCCGATGCCTACCTTCCAGTGGATGAAAGCCTGATTCCTACCGGTGAAAAAGCACCGGTAGTGGGAACGCCCTTTGATTTCTGCCAGCCACGGCCGCTTGGTACATCCATCCGTTGTGACCATCCGCAACTCCGGCGCGCCGGAGGCTACGACCACACCTTCTGCCTGCGCCCTCCGGATACAGGTTCCCTCCGCCGGGCCGCGCACGTTTTCGATCCGTTCAGTGGACGAGCAATGACTGTCCTCACCACTGAGCCGGGGGTGCAACTTTATACCGGTAATCAGTTTGATGGAAACCTCACAGGGAAGGGCGGGTGCCGATATGGAAGGCATGCCGGGTTCTGCCTCGAGACCCAACGCTTTCCCGACAGCCCCAACCAGCCCGGATTCCCCGACGCAATTTTACGACCCGGGCAGACGTTTCGCAGTGTCACCGTGTACGGATTCTCTGCCACCGGGTGACCGTTGATCATGCCGGGGCAATGCTTTGCACCAGGCAAGTCCAAAACTGCCTTGTCGGGAAACCTTCTCCTTGGCCTCTGGCGCACTTAAAAGTCTTCGGCCATGTCTTCGTCGCTGTTGTAGGCTTCCTCTGCCTGCATCATTTCATCCTGAAGCTGGGCCTCCTCCTCCGCCCTGAACGCTTCCTCCGCCTGCATCCTTTCTTCATCGAGGCGGGCCTCCTCAGCTTCTTTCTCTTCGATCTCTTCCTGTTGCCGGCGCTCTTCGTCTTGGTCCTCCCATGCGTCCGGTTCGTCGGTGGCCTCGGCTTCTTCGGCGGTAATGGCCTCGTCCACCACCATGATTACCGTTTCGTTATCATCCAGCCAGGAAGCCCACCAGGGGGTGTGCATGCGGGTGAAGGTTTCCTCTTCAGGAACCGTTGGTTCATCGGGAAGGCGATCGACTGCGGCCAGAAAGAGCTCCTTGTACTCCCGGGTCGGAAAGGTCAGGTCCCTCGAGGCGAGACAATCGTTAATAAAGTCGCGAAGGGCATCGACCGGCAGGGCCACGCCTTCGACCATCACCACCCTGCCTCCATAGTTGTCGTACAACGAGCGACAGACCATCCACCAGCGAACCAGGTTGACCGCTTCCGTCCGGCCACTGCGGGTTACCATCTCATCCTCCATCTTCAGACTGAATGGGGCCATCGCGTATATGCGCATGGCCTTTGCCCATCGATTGCGTCCCTCGGGAGTTGACCGCTGCGCCAGACAAGCCCGAATTTCGTGGGTTGGCGGCTCGATCCGGCGCTTGTCGGCATACAGGTCGAGCAGCCGCCCAGCAACTGCGGGAAACAGATTTTCGGTCGAAGAAATCGAGATGGGCGTTCCCTTGACTACAGGCTCAAGGCCCGGGGGGGACGTCTTTTCTCCATAGACCGCACATCCTGTATAAAGGGCGAACAGGAGCACGCGGCAAACCACGGACGGAAATCCGGTGAATCGAGTCATCCGTAAATGATCGACCATCACCGTGGTTTCGTCAACGCAGACCATCGGTAATGGGTGAACCAAAGCCGGTCATGAGAGGGGAGCTGACCGCTCCGTTTTCCGTACTTGGCTGTGCGGTTGGCCGGTGCGGTGAGTTTCGCTCTCGAGTCATTCCGTAAGCATCGACGCCCTTGCTGGAAGCCTTATACGGCTGTCTCCCTTCCCTCGATAGGACCTGCCATCCCTTCGTTTACTCCATGGTCATCCAACTGACTGCACCGAACATTTATTCGATACCTTGGGTCTGTGAGGAATCAGAAATCATGCAGAAGTTATCCTCCTGATACGCATCACCTGCACTGGATATGTGTATGGTTATTGCAAGTCACTTGGCCAGAACATGTTGAAGAGAAAATGGTGGACCAGTCGCGCACGCTACAGGTTCGGGGGTGGGCAATTAGTCCTGTCTTTTTCACTTTTTTCTTCACATTCCCCCCAGTCCAGTGTATCGGTTTAACAAGTTGGTAAAGGGCATTACATAGAGATACGGAGAGAGCGAATGAAAGCGTTTCGGCATTTGAGTGGATGGATGATGGGGTTGATTGCCTCGGGAGCCGTGGTTGTGGGCACGATGGATGTGCAGGCCAACGATAATGTCTATATTTCCCGATTCTGGCACAACCATCAACCGATTTATTGGCCGGAATGGAATGGTAACGGCTCGGAGACCGAACGGATTCAGTATGCCTGGGATTCCATTGTCCTCAAAGACTCACAGGATTATGGCTCGGGCAAGAATCACCCGGAAAATGATTTGAATGGGATCTTTGGCCTGGCCGACCGCCAGGCGGCCTATCAGGGCCGCCCTCGCGATTCCCTGGCTGCGATCAATGGTGCGGGCGGGTTTGCCATGAGTTATTCCGGTTCGCTGATGGCGAATGTGCGGAGCCTCGGCCAGAATAACCAGCTTGGCTATGGTGGTGGCTGGTGGGATGGCATGCGTGAGGCGAGTGGTTGGACCACCCCCTCGGGGAGTCCCCGTCTCGATGTGGTTGGCTTCACCTACCATCACTCGCTGGCTCCGTTGCTTCCCAAGGCGGTTCTTCGTAAAGAACTGCAGACCTTCAAGGATGTCTGGTGGAAGGTACTGAACAAGCCTTCGAGTGCTCAATCCAAGGGATTCTTTCCCACCGAAATGGCATTTTCCCAGTCGATCATTGATGTCTTGGTTGAGGAGGGATTTGAGTGGTCGATCGTGGCCAGCCATCACCTGAGCCGGACCTGCCCCACCTATCCGGCGGATCCGGAAGGTACGTTCAATATCAAGTCCAGTCCTCCGAACAAAGCGGATATCCTCGGGCCGTCACCGAATTCCGGGTGGTGGTTTAACGAGCCGAACCCCGGCCAGGCTTCGTGGAATGTTTCCCCTTTTGCCTACCAACTCCACAAGGCCAAGTATGTGAACCCCGAGACCGGGGCGGAGAGCGAGATCATCCTGGTTCCATCCGACGATACCCTGAGTTACCAGGCCGGGTACAGTGGTGCGCAGATCGGGGTGGTGGATGCGAACATCGCGCCCCACGCCAATGATGCCAACCGTCCGGTCATCGTGATGCCAGCCACCGATGGGGACAATGCCTGGGGCGGTGGCTATGATTCGTGGATGGTCTCCACACCGGGCTTTTTCGGGGCCGCCCAGTCGAGCCACAAGATCACCGCGCCGCAGGATTTTGTGAATGCGTATGGCCAGTATGCCGACACGGTGCATATCGAGGATGGGGCGTGGATTTTCCCGGTGGATGATTATGGTTCCCCCTATTTCCTCAAGTGGATCGAGCCTCCGCTCAGTTCCGCGAGCGATCCCGGCAACTATCCGGGAACCATCGCCAATCTGGAAACCCCCGGGTTTGCCTTGAAGTTCTGGAGCTGGGCCCCGGTGATTGCGGGCGCCAACTGGTGTGAAACTGCCGAACAGATTCTTATTGGCGAAGGTGGCACGGTGGATTCCTGGAAAATTCAGGATCCCTATGATTGGAATGGCGGTTACACCTCGCCCAATGTGGTCGAGCGGGCATGGCATGTCTACCTTGGCGGCCTCGATTCCGGGTTCAACTATTACGGTGGGCTGGGTAACGACGATGAGGTGAAGCAGTCGCTGGCCACCCGTCGCGCTTATGATCTTCTCAACCCCTGGATGAACGCGACCCGGCTGCAGGCCGACGCCACCGGGCCGACCATTCTCAAGCCCCAGCGGTTCCCTTACAATCCGGGGGCCTATACCTTCGGCTGGTTCAACCGGATCCCCGGGGGTGACGAGCGGTTCTTGAAGGAAATGCCTTCCGAATTTTATGTCTGGTCGCACATCTACGACCTGAATGGTGTACAGTCCGCGACCCTCAAGGTTCGAATGGATGGCGATGGGGTCAATACCATGGCCAACAACCAGAACGAAACCTATGCCGGTGGCGGGGATGTCGGCCCCTGGGTCTCAATTCCCATGACCATGCGGGCCAACCCCAAGACCACGGCAGCGTTGAATGCCGCCGCGAACAACCCCGGGGAAATCAACTACTTCATCGAAGCCGGTGCGGTGGCGGATTATTACTTTGCCAAGATTACCGACAACACCTTGCCGGGTTTTCGTGGGAAGTTGCTGGATTACTACATTGAAGCCGTGGATAGCCGCGGCAACGTGCGCAAGACCGACATCCAGCAGGTATGGGTGGAGGATGATGGGCAGGGCACCGGCCCCAGTTCGTTCGTGACCTTTTCCGCAGACCCCAACGACTGTTCGCCGCTGATCGTGACCTACAGCGCGACCAATGGTCCGTTGGAGGGGGTCAGCCCGATATTCCAACAGGCGAGTTATGACAATGGCAGCAACTGGGTGATGACCCAGATGAGCAGTTTGGGTGGGAATCTTTGGGTGACGACCAATACCGTGCCCGACAATGCCCCGAGTGTGATCCTGTGGTTCCAGAACACCGGAAACACGGTCAGTGATAATAACAATGGCAACAACTGGAGCACCTCGATCCGGGATTGTGATGCCCCGGTCGGTCCATCGACCGCAAGCACGGTGCCCGCGAGTCCGAGCGGTTGTGACCCGGTGGTGATCCGATACTTCCCGAACGAGGGCGTGCTCAAGAACGCGACCAATATCAACATCCATATCGGGCGCAACGGGTGGCAGAATACCCTGTCCCCGGACCCCGCAATGACCCAGAGCACCGGGACCTGGTGGGAGTATACCTATATCGTGCCCGACAACACCTACCAGATTGATGCGGTGTTCAATGACGGCACGACCTGGGATAACAACAGCGGGAACGACTGGCACTTCAGTGTGACCGACTGCACCAACAGCAACCCGGTGGTGACCGGCTTTGTCATTACCAATCCCCCGGCGGATACTGTGGTGGGCAATGGCGTGACGACCTTTGACTTGCAAGGGGTGGCCGACAATGTGATCGGCGATCTGACCTGGACCAATGTCCTAACCGGGGACGCTGGAACCCTACCGGTAGCCTCGCCTTATACCATCGCTGGTATTCCGCTTGGCGTCGGGGTCAACACCATCACGGTCAGCGGGACCAATGCAAGTTCCGGCGCTGCTGTGACCAATGCCTCAGATATGGCCTCGAACTATACCCAGACAACCTGGACCAATGATTCCAACGAAGGCGTGGGTTTTGGGCCATGGATAGTGAACGGGGATGCCCAGGCTGGATACTTCATTGATGCCTCCGGGTTTGGCTTGTGGTCCCATGAAACCAACTTCCTTGCCGAGGCCATGCGCCCCTTCAGCGCGCCTCTCGCCGTCGGGGAGACGTTCCGGGTCAGGATCAAGAACGGCTGGATTTGGGAATCCGGGGGCTCGATCGGGATGGCGCTTCGTGATTCCGGGGGGGCAACGCTGTGGGAAATCTATTTCAATGGCGGGAACAGCCTGTATGACACCAGTGATGGGCAGACGGATATTGGCTGGACGGATGCCGGACTGGATATTGCCTTCACCTTGACCGGAACCACGAACTACACGGTTGCGGTGACGCCGGTGGGTGGCTCCATGCGTCAATATACGGGAACCGTCGCAGGGTCAGTCACGGAGTTTCGGGCCTGGTCCTACAACAACGGAACCGCGGACGGACAGAATTCCAACCGGAACTTCTACTTCGACAACCTGGCCATCACCGAACCGGGCAGTGGTTCTGGCATCTCCACCAGCGATACCGTGGTGATTACCCGGAGCGGCACTGGGGGTGACGCCGATGGCGATGGGATTTCCGATGACTATGAGATCTTGCATGGCGGTTGTTCGACCTGTCTGGTGGCCTCGGCGGATCTGGATCTCGATGGCGCCAGCAATCTCGATGAGTTTATTGCGGACACCATCCCGACCAATGGGGCTTCGGTTTATACCGACCGGATCGTATTTGCCAGCGGGGCGGGAGAAATGAGCCTGCAGGCTGGCCCCCCGACCTCGGCGGCCCGGGAGTATGACGTATTCTGGTCGAACGATCTGCTCGGGTCCAACTGGGTGGCTTCGGGCCTGAACCGGGCCGGAAATCCGGATCAGAGTCCGGTGATGATGACGGTAACCAATCCGGTTCCGATGCGGTTCTACCGCACCGGGGTTATGGTTCCCTGATTTTGGTAAGGATGACCCTCATGCACCAGCCCGTACCTCCCGCCCCGGTGGCGGGGGGGCGGGCCTTTTCCTGAGGAAATGCACCTTTACAGATGGCAGGTTATCCCGTACTTGTTTGCATCGGTTTGCAACGGAGGAAGATGATGAAAAACTGGTTCAAGCAGCTTGGTTGGGTGATGGCTCTCGTCGGCGGTCTGGCTCTGGTGTCCGCCTGTAACGACAGTGGCGGTGACAGTGGAAGCACCCCGAAGGATTTTGGCGACAATGACCCTGGCCTGGTGGTGGCCATGGGCGACAGTATCACCGAGGGGCAGTGTGTGCCTGCGGGGGCTCCGTGGCCGAGCCGACTTGCCGGGTTGTCCGGCAAGGGCGTGATCAATGAGGGACGCTGCGGTGAGCGCAGTGCCGGAGGAGCTTCCCGGATTGCCGGCGTTCTGAGCCGGACCAAGCCTGGTTATGTCCTGATCAATTACGGTGCCAATGACGCCATCTATGGCCACACCTCCGGTACCTTGACCTATCACATCCGGGTCATGATCCAGGCCGCCAAGGCCAACAATACGGTTCCGCTGGTGGGCACGGTCCTTCCCATGTATGACAGTCATGCCTTTGCCGCCGACAAAGTCCCTGAATACAATGCTGCGATCAAGCAGGTCTGTAAGGAAGAGGGGGTTCGGGTGGTCGATGTGAACAAGGAATTTGGTAATGAGCGCAGCTTTCTCCAGGGCGATGGCTTGCATCCCAGCGACTCCGGCAATCAGTTAATTGCCCTCTCTTTTAACGACAAACTCTAACCCCCCGAGGAAAACCATGAAGAAATCCCTGCTAATGATTTGTGCCAGCTTTTTTGCCGCCCAGTTGGTTCAGGCGAACCTGCTGAAAAACGGGAGCTTCGAAGAGATGGGCTCGTCGGATGAAATTGCCAGCCAGTGGAAAATGAATGAGCCCGATGAACATGGCGATGCCTGGGGCAGCGCGGTGCGCAAGGACTGGCGGGCGCATGAAGGCTCCTGGCAGGGCGTGATTCAAGGCACCTGGTCGGGGATGGATGACTATGGTGGGTTTTGGCAGGAAGTGCCCGGTACCGCCGGTACGACCTATATCCTGACCGCCTGGTTCTATGCCGATGGTTCCTGGACCGCCAATCAGCAGGAACTGAAGATCGAGTTCTTCAATGAAGATCGGACCACCCAGCTTGGTTCCGAAGTGGTGAGCCTTTCCGATGTTTCGGAGGTGTGGACCCAGAAAACCGTCGAGGCCCTGGCGCCTGAGGGAACCGCGTATGTGCGGGTGGTCATCAATGTGTCGGGCGCTGGCTCGGATGGCGCTCTCCAGGTGGATGAAGTCGAACTCGATACCGCCTGGTAAACCATTCCTTCACGTGGTTTTGCGCAAAGCGCCGGTGGAAAGACCGGCGCTTTTTTTGTCAGATTCTGCTTACCGGTCCCGTCGGATGACATGCCATGCGAGGTCGTTCAGGGGGGCCGTCGGGCCGGGTAGATCGCCCAGCAAGGCCACGGCTTCATGGACCAGGCGCTCCGCTTCGCGCCGGGCCTTTTCCAGTCCCAGAAAGGCCACAAAAGTTTGCTTGCCCCGTTGGGCATCCGAGCCCACCGCTTTGCCCAGCGTGTCTGAATCGGAGGTTGCGTTCAGCACATCATCGGCGATTTGAAAGGCGAGGCCGACATGCTCGGCATAGCGGGTGAGCGGTTCCAGGGCCTGATCGGTTCCGGAGGCGATCACCCCGAGCCGGACGGCGGCCCGGATGAGATCACCGGTTTTGTGGCGGTGAATGAACCGCAGGGTGTCTTCGTCGAGGGCTTGGCCTTCGTTGGCGATATCCTCTACCTGGCCGGCAATCACGCCGGTGCTACCGGCGGCCTTTGCCAGTTCCATGACCATGCGGGCTGGCTCCAGGTCCGAACCGGCCAGCAACTCAAAGGCCAGGGTCAGCAGGGCATCTCCGGCGAGAATGGCATTCGCTTCGCCATAGATTTTGTGGCAGGTCGGTTTGCCGCGCCGCAAGTCGTCGTTGTCCATGGCCGGCAGATCGTCATGGATCAAGGTGTAGGTGTGGAGCACCTCCAGGGCCGCCGCAGGCCGGACGGCCTGGTCACGGGTACCACCGCACGCTTCACAGGCGGCAAAACACAGCGCTGGCCGCAGCCGCTTGCCGCCGGCAAACAGGCTGTAGCGCATCGCCTGATGCAGGATCGCCGGCCGGGTTTGCTCCGACGGAAGCAGGCTGTCGAGCAAGGTCTCGACCTCCCGGGAACTCTGTTGCAGGTAAGCGGCGAGGGCGTTCATGGCCAAACCATACCTGAGCCTGCTCGCCTCGCCAATCTCGAACCTGGGTTACCCTTCCAATAGCCAGGTTCTCGCCCCGTCAAAATCATCCACAAACACCCGAAGATGGACGGACCGATTGTTGACCACGGTTTCAAAAAATCGATCCGGATAGGTCGCCTCCCGGGCAGCCACCACCGCGACCTTGGACGGCTTTTGCTTGTTCAACCGTGCAACTTCACAGCCAAGCTGATAGAGGTCGAGGACTGGGATTCGGTCGGTGGTTGCGGTATAGTCAATGAGCAGGCGGGAACAATTTCCGCTCTGCAGTGCGTCGAACATGCGGTGGATGCAGTTTGCGCAGGCCTCCTGACAGCAATAGCGCGGACAGACGGCTTCCAGATAGCCCTCTCGTTTTTCGATTCTGAGTTCCGGATGCTTCCCTGACATCGGGGTCACCTGCCTTGTGAATCACACAGTATCCAAGTCATACGATAGCCCTTTTTGTGTCGGGTGTCATCTGTCCTCTGAAGGGAATAAGGGGGGGCTGCGCGTATTCACGAAGCCTGTTTGTGCAGGGTTTGCTCGAGTGAACGAGAGGAAGGGCTTGGTTGGGACATGGATGAATGATTTGGGCAATGGTCATCCCAATTCCTAATCTTAATCTTAATCGTGATCGTAATCGCTTCGCAGCCAATTTATTACGAGAGCCGAGAATTGCCTGGCCCCGGTTATACCTGTTATAGAGAATTACCTGCCCCCGGTTCTACAACCACCAACGCCCATTCAGAGATGGGCGCTACGCGGGACATGGGTGTGGGCGTTGCGAGCCCGGTTTGAAGGGTCGAGTGGACCGGTTGCGACTGTCGTGCCTTCAGCACGAAGGCATATTGCGGTGGATCTGAGTCCCATGGCTTTGCCATGGGCTTTCGGGTGCGGCCCCTTCAGGGCCCTGGCTGCGAACCCGGGGACAGAAAAGCCTGTTTGTGTTCATTCGGTTGAGTAAACAGTTTTTTTCATGCGTAGAGCATGAGAAGTTCAGGAGGATGTTCAGGACCATCTCACAATTCACTCCAAACCAACATCTTATTGAGTCCGAATCCGCTCCAGCTCAGGCCATTCCAACTGCCTACAAGGGAAAAGCGGTCAGTGTTGCCTTCAGCATGTCTCTCGCCTTCTGAAGAATGGCGACTTGTTCCTGGTCATGGCCATGGCCTGCATAGACCGCCTGAAATTCCTTGAGTGCGCGCGGCAGACGTTTCAGGTCGGTTTTCAGGGCCCGAATTTCCTGGGCGAACGAGTCCGGGTTCATGGAAATTCGATTGCCGGTCTGGGCGACCTGAATGGCAAGTCGTTCATCCGGATGCAGGGGGTGGGCGGGCGAAACAAGATTGGCAAGTTCCCCGATTTTTCCGAGGCGTGCCATGAGACCTTTCCATCCGTTGGGCAGGACAAGGCGCGGCGCGGCGCTCACCGACAGGGTTTCCGGTTGGGCCAGATGGATGTTCATGAGCTCGACAACGACCGTTCCCGTTTCCCCCTGATAGAACCATCCGTCGCCGCCAGTACCGGGCTCTTTGCGGGCAAGGGGTTTGTTGCCTCGCACGACCTTGGCCGGGGGCGGCATGGCCTCGAACCGCAGGGTGAGGCTTCGACGGCTCCTGAAGCCCTTGAAGGAACCCTGAGGGGGGTGCCATGAAAAGGAGCGGGTACGGGCCTTCCTTGTATGCTCAAGGGTAATCCAGGTGCAGGCTTCTTTCTCGTACCCGGTTGTATAGCCATCATCCTCATAGAGGGTGTAGGTACCCGAATCCCCCGGCGGCAGGGTTATTTCGAGATGTTTGCAGCTTCCATCGTTCAGTCGCAGGACATTCCTTTGGCCGGGGATGGGGGTACCCGCCCGCATGAAGACAGGGATTTCGTCGAGTAGATAAGACCGCTGAAGGCGGACCGGTCCGCCGGACAGAAGGTGTCCGGTCGCCTGATCATACCAACGTCCTTCAGGAAGCCAGACCTTCTGGGCGGCCAGACCTGAAGCATTGACTGGTGAGGCAATCGGCGCGGCGATCAATTCATCCCCGAAATAGTATTGCCCCGGGGCCTGGTAAGCCTGGGGTTCTTCCGGATGCTCGATGTACATAGCGCGGATCAGGGAGGTGCCGGTCCGGGTCGCCTTGCGGCACTCCGTATAAATGTAGGGCACCATCTGGTAGCGGCGCCGAATCGCGTCCATCATGATGTCGGAATAGGGATCCGGAAATCGCCAGACGCGTCGGTCGGAGGCCATGTTTTTCCCCGAATGGGTGCGAAGAATCGGGGAGAAGACCCCGAATTGAACCCAGCGTGTATAGAGTTCCGGTTCGACCGGACCCGGTTGATGCCCGCCAATATCATGACTCCAGTAGCCGTAGAGAATATTCGCGGCGGTGGCGGTAAAGTGGGGTTGGTACGCGAGGGATTTCCAGGTGGAGTAGGTGTCGCCGGAAAACCCGATGGGATACCGGCCCGCTCCGGGGCCGCCATAACGGCTGAAGCACAGAGGCCGCCGGTTCGGGCGCCGCTCGGCCAGGTCGGTCCAGTGCAAATGATTCAGCCAGGGCAGGGGGTCGAGCCCGGGCAGCCGGGTCTTCTGGCCCTGCTGCCAGTCCAGCCACCAAAAGTCCACGCCAATATCTTCATGCGGATGGTGGAGCTGCTCGAAGTAGGCCTTGATGAAGGCCGGGTCGGTGGCATCGAACGGAATGTGGGTGGTCGCCTGGGGATCGAGGTCGAGTTCTCGGCAGATCGCGGTGAAGGCTTCTTCGTGCCGCCCTACGCCATCGGCGGGATGCAGATTCAGGGTGAGTTGAAGACCCCGCTTGTGGAGTCGGGCCAGCAACCGGGCGGGATCAGGAAAATACCGTTTGTCCCAAGTATAGCCGGTCCAGCCCGGCAGATGCCAATCCATGTCGATGACCATCACATCCAATGGCAGGTTCATTTCGTCCATCTTATCGGCCAAGGCTTCCAGTTCCCGGTCGGTATAGGCCCAGTAGCGGGAGTACCAATAGCCGAAAACATAGCGGGGGGGCAGCGGTTGGGCGCCGAACAAACCGGCGGCATCGCGCAGGGCGGCCTTGAAATCGAGCCCGTGGGCAAAGAGGTACCAGTCCTGGTGAGCACCTTCGCGAGGCGGGGTCACCCAGGGCGTGCCCTGGCCGGCGGCCGGGTCGAGGACAATCCGGCCGGAGTCGTCATGGAGTGCCCAACCATCCCGGGAGACCACCCCCTTGCCCAGATCCACCGGGACATGCTGGTCGGGAATCCAGTGCCCATCGGGGTTTTGCCACCAGGCAAACCTATTGCCATCGGCCCCGTCGAGGGTGCGAAAGGTACCGCCAAGATTACCTTTTTCGGATCGACCGGGTTTCCATTGCCCCCTTTTTCCGGGGCGGTGTCGAAAGACCACCGAAAGATTGGAGGGTGAAAACGGCTTCCCGTTATTCTTCCAGGTCAGGGTGAGGGCCCGGGTGTTGATCACAAGCTGGTTCCCCACCTGCCGATGGGAAAACTCCGGTACCGGAAAACGACGGTTGCAGACCGCCAAGGTAGCCCGGTCTTCGAAGCTTGAATCTTCTGACCACTCCATGCGGATCAATTGATCGGTCAACAAGGTGAAACGTGCCCGGTCAAGGGTCAGGGTCGCGCGTGAATCCGCGAGGGGGACGTGTCTGGCTACTGGCATGGGGGAATCTCCGTGTGAGGGACAAGTACTTTTCTACTGAACCGGTTGAAAATGGCAAGAACAGTTTGGTGTATCGGTTGAAAACCATCCTTTCACCCGGTTCAGCGAGTTTGGGCCTTTCCACCGAGTTGCGCATCCTCGGGGGGATTTTTCTCTTTACAGCACTTTACCCGCCGGTTATTTGTAGAAGCGGTTTACAAAGAGGTAAAGCGATCCACGCGGATTGAAACAGCCTCAAAAGGACAAGATAATGACAAAATCATGCTGCAAGGTGTTGTCGAGGGGTTGTGTTGCTTCTCTTTTTTCCTGGTCACTGCTTACATCGGCTGCTTTCGGTCAGGTTCCGTTTCATGTCACGCATCTGTGGCACATGCATCAACCGATCTACTGGCCCTATGAATCGGTTCAGGACACCGACAACAACAACCGCCTTCCTTACAATATTCAGTCCAGTGTGTTTGATGGCGACCGGATGAGTTCGTATCGCTACTGGCCCCCGAATGCCGTTCGGTATGCCCATGACCGGGGGATGCCCCACGCGGGTTCCCAGGTCAGCTACTCCGGTTCGCTTGCCGAGAACATGAACAATATTGTCGGCTTCAACAACGATACCGGTGACTACCGGGATGCCCGGAACAACAAGCGAACGAGCCTCGGTAATCCGCGGTTGGATATTGTGGGGATCGCCTACCACCACAGCCTGATGCCCCTGACCTCGAAAGAGTCGATGCGGATGCAGATCAAGCTGCACAAGGAGCAGTATTTTGACCGGTGGAATACCACGGAATATTCCAAGGGATTCTGGCCGCCGGAGTGTGCATTCGATGTGAATATGATCCCGGCGCTGGTGGCGGAAGGTTTGGAGTGGGTGATTGTGGACAATGGCCACCTGTTCCGTACCGCATCGGATTTTCCCTGGAGCTCGGCGAGTTCCTGCAAGCCGAATCAGGCTGACCTGATCAACGGTTCCTCCACCAATCTCAACAGCCAGTGGGTGCAGTTGCAGAATGTATGGGCTCCCACCCCGGTTCTTGCGCCCTGGTCGTATCAGCCCCACCACGTGCAATATGTCAATCCGGACTCGGGGGCGATTCAGCGGATCATCGCGGTACCCGGTGCCCGTTATGAGGGCAATGAAAATGGCCGCGGCGGCTATGGGGCTTTCAAGCCGGAAAATGTCTGGGGACAGAATGGGGGGGCCAATACCGACGCCCAGAAGCCGATGCTGATCCTGCTGCACAGCGATGGTGACAACTATGGCATGAAGAATGCCGATGCCTGGAATGGTCAGCAGAACCTGTTTCTGGACATGGTGCAAAACAATGCCAGCTTTGAGTACACCTCGGTGCAGGACTACCTCCAAATGTTCCCCCCTTCGGCCAATGATGTGGTGCACATCGAACCCGGCACCTGGATCGGGATCGATGGCGGTACCCCCTACTATGAGAAGTGGCTGACCCATGAATACCGGGACGGGGTGAACCCCGACCGTTGGTCCTGGTCGGTGCTGGTTGCCGCCCAGAACCGGGTGATTCTCGCGGATACCCTCGATTCCAATTATTCCATGAATGACGTGGAGTGGGGGATCGGGAATGACACCGCCAAGGCCTGGCACTGGTATCTGGCCGCGGAAACATCCTGCCACTGGTACTGGGACTACTCGGGTGAGCCATGGGATGGCCATCCCACCCGCGCGGCGAACCAGGCGGTCGCCTATGCGATGAATATCATCAACGCCCACCCCGGCCAGGACAGTAAGGGCCCCAGCATTTTCCCGCCCCAGCGCAACTACTATAATCCCGGATCCTACATGTGGGACCCGGCGGATCCCGATCCATCGGATTTCACCGTGTGGTCGTTTGTCGATGACGTAAGTGGTCTCCAGAGTGTGATCCTCAAGTGGCGCACCGACAAAGATGGCTTCAATCCCCTGTCTTCCATTCAGAATGAAACCTATGCCGGTGGTGATGAGGTCAATGGCTGGAACTCCGTCCCGATGACCGGGGCCTGGGATCCGGTGAACAAGATCAATGTCTCCCCCGATCCGGTGGCCCGGGCCCAGATGTATTCCGGCGATATCACCGGGCAGAACAATGTGCTGATCGACTATTACATCGAGGCCATCGACACCGTCGGCAATGTGTCCCGGAGCGACATCATTCATGTGTTTGTCGGTGATCAGCAGATCAACCCGCCCGACGACCGGCTGGCGATCACCACCGTGACCACGTATCCGGGGCCGAACCATGACAATGATCAATTGAATCCGGAGGAGGATCTCTGGATTGATGCCTACACTGCGGGAACCACCCCGAATGCGGTGACCCTTCACTACTCGGTGGGCGGTGGTGCCTGGCAGTCTACGGCGATGCAGGCGAATGCCGCGAATGGAGCGGGCGCCTGGCATAAGAATCTCGGGGTGTTTGATGCGGGGACTTGTGTGGCGTTCATGATTACCGCGTCCGATGCTTCGGAAACCGTGACCAACGACAATGCGGGGGCCAATTACTCGATTTGCAGCGTATCGGATACCAGCGCCTCCGCCTCGTTTGATCCGGCGGCTCCGACCGGCTGTGGTCCGGTCACCATCACCTACACCCCCAATGGCGGTCCGTTGGCGACCGCGACCCAGGTGTATATCCATGTGGGCTACAATGGTTGGGCCGGGGTCCTGGATCCCCCGCCTGCGATGACCCAGGCCGGTGATTCCTGGACCTACAGCTATGATCCGGTGGAAGGCACCTATGAAATCAATTGTGTATTCCATGATGGCGGCGGTACCTGGGATAACCATGGCGGCAGCGACTGGATGGTGGCGGTCAGTGATTGCGATGGGCCGGTGCCTCCTCTGGCTGGATTTGCCATCACCAACCCAGTGGCCAATATCCTGACCCCCGATGCCACGGTTGCCTTGAGAGGGATCGCTGAAGGTTGCACCGGGTCGCTGGTCTGGTCCAATGCTCTGACCGGCCAGGTAGGCAGTCAGCCTGTCGCCTCCCCCTGGCTGATCCCGGCGATTCCGGTTGCCGTGGGCGACAATCTGATCAGGGTGAGCGGTTCGATCAACACCACCAATGGGCCGGTCACGGTTGCGGAGGATTCCGCCTCCGATGCTGCCTATGCGGATGGCTGGGCCGATGCCGACAATGGCGGAAGCGGTTTTGAGGCATGGACGCTCGGTGGCGCCACTGCGGCAGGCACCTTCACCAGCACCAATGGTTGGGGCCTGTGGTCGCAGGAGGGTGACAATCTGGCCGAGGCCGTGCGTCCGCTTGCGGCACCGCTGGCCGTGGGCCAGACCCTGAAGGTCCGCATCAAAAACGGCTGGATCTGGGAGAGTGGCGGCTCGGTCGGGATCGCCTTGCGGGACGGCAGCGGAACTACGTTGTGGGAGTTGTATTTCAATGGCGGGCTCACCAACTATGATACGTCAGCCGGCATGACCGACATCGCGTGGACCGATGCCGGATTGGATGTGGCCTTCACCTTGACCGGGGCCACCAACTACACGGTTGCCATCACCCCGGAGGGTGGTTCGGCGAGTGAATACAGCGGCACCCTGGCCGGCCCGGTTGCGCAGTTCCGGGCCTGGTCCTACAACAATGGGACCGACGACGGGAACAATTCCAACCGTGACTTTTTCTTCAATCATCTCTCGGTGATGTCGGCGGGAGGGGTGGTCTCGCAGGCAACCAATGATACCATTACCATCACCCGCGCCGCCGGGGGCTGGGTTGATTCGGATGGGGATGGCATTTCCGACGAGTGGGAGTCCCGTCATGGCAATGGTCCGACCGCCCTGAACGCCCTCGATGATCTGGATAACGATGGCCGGAGCAATTATGAGGAATTCATGGAGGACACGAATCCTACCAATCCGGCTTCGGTGTATCCCAGCCGGATCGAACATGCCCAGGGTGCCGGGGTGTTGTGGTTGCGGGTTGGCGCCCCGACCTCAACCCAGCGGCTCTATGATGTCTTCTGGAGTACCAATCTCGAGGCGGGTCAGTGGAATGCCGAGGGCCGGGATCAGCCCGGAACCGGCGGGGAAATGCTCCTTCCGGTGACCAACCTGCAGGCTTGCCGCTTTTATCGGACCGGGGTGGCTCTGCCTCCCCCTTCGCCCTGATCTGCCCTTCGGTTCGATGGCCGCCCGACATGCCAAGTGCGCATGCCGGGCGGCTTTTTATCCAAAATCGGCCGGGTCGGCTTGTCGAAATCCTCCATTTGGGGTATGCATGGAGGCATGGGCACGCATGCGAAAACCACCACGGAACCCTACATCCCGGTCCTGTCTTTTTCCGAGGGCATCGGGGAAAAATTTCTGGAATCGATCGGGATTGGCGGGGCGGATGAGGGGGCCTTTTCCCACGATGTGCTCCAGTCCCGGGTGGAGCTCTTCCGCCTGTATGACAATAATCCCGAGGGTATTCAGCCCGTCTTGCGCCGGGCCCATGCCATCCTGATGCTGGTTCGGTTTCTGGACCGTGCCTCCATGGATCAGGTCCGGGAGGCTTATCGGATCGTTCACGCCGAGCCCTTTCTGCCCAAGTCGATGCTGATTCTTCGTGAGCCGGGAGAGACTGAATTCAAGATCAGTTGTGCCTACTGCGGGCAGAAACTTTGGGTCCGGGATCACGATGCCGGCAAGCGGGGCAACTGCCCTCAATGCCGGAAAACCTTTTTCCTCCCCACCCAGAAGAGTTATCTGGCGTCCTACCTGATGCTCACCGAGTCTGTTCCGGTCTATGAGGCGGTGATGGGCGAGGCTTCCTGCCGCAAGGCCATGGACAGCTTGCTGGGCCGGATCCTGGACCATGAGCAGGCCCTGAAATCCAATACCACCCGGGTCACGATTCCTCCGGAAAATGGGGTCTGACCGGTAGGCGAAACAGTCTTGAACAATTTCCCAGCCCGTGTAGGGTATCGGGGTTCGGGCTATTGAGAGCCCGGCAGGGCAAGAAGCCGATCCCAGTCCCCGTTTGATTCTTGACCGCACTTCGCGGTTTTTTTCCGGTTGATTGCAGGTCAGGCTGTAGAGAAGTGCAGAGACATAAACAAGAAAGGAGTGTCTGCGATTGATTGGTAAACTTTTATCCTTATTGACCGGCGGTGGGGCTTCGTCCCGTGTGTGTTCGGTCATGATTGTCGACGGCGAGCGATTGCTGGACGGGGGAGACCGGTCCGGTCCGGTGGAGCGGGTTCAACTGCTTCAAAAGCTGGGGAAATTCGCCAGCCGTGAGCAACTCACGGTCAAGGTGGTTCTCGGAGGCCGCCCGTTGCGGGAGGTCGATCACCAGGGCGAATACGCCGGGGTACAGGTCTTTTACGCCGAGAATGCAAAGGCTTCCGACGATCAGTTGGCCATGCTGGCCCGCCGGTTTGGGCGGAAATCCGTGGTGGTGACCGGAAGTCCGGCCCTGGAAGCGCAACTGGCTTCCGGCAGTGCTTCGCTGATGAGGGCAACCACCTTGCGGCGGGGTCTTGAGCTCGCGTCGGGCGATGGCGGCGGTGGACGCAGCCATGGCGCTTCCGGCGGCAGCGGGGGGGCTTCCCGGCCACCCCGAAATCGTCGCCGCCGCAGTGGCGGGCGTCGCAATGGCTCTCCAGACCAGGGCCGGCGAGGCGAGAACCGCGACAACCGTCCGGCGGAAAATTCCGAGTCCGGAGCGGCTGGGGGATCCCCATCCAATGCGGATAGCGCGGTAAAAAACCTCATCGATTTGGTGGAGTAAGCTTCAGCGCTCCCTCAATGGCAAGCCCCGGTCGGCCATCGCGGACCGGGGCTTTTTTTGTCGCGAAACGGGGGGAATTCCGGTTGGCATCTCTTTGACGGAGGTGGGGGATGGGCGTAGACTACACACCATGTCTATGTCTGTGCGAATCTGTTTTTCTGCTTTGCTGGCGGTCCTGATGGCGGGCGATCCGGCGCGGGGGGAAATGTTTGATCTGTTCGCATCCGACACCGAGACGGGTTCCCGCCAGAATCGTGAGTACCGGGGCCGGGTCAGGGTGCATGAATTTTCGCTGACCGATCTGCAGGAGGATCGCGAGGCTGCGGGGTTGGATTTTGATCGCTTGCCCGATTACCGGGCCGCCGATCAAGGCGGACTCGAAGTGGATGCTCCGCCCGTTCTTTCCGACTCCGTGATGCAGAAGCCGGGTCGGGTGGTGAGCCCGGCGGTTCGCGATGACGGGGAAGAAGATCCCGAGAGTGGTTGGGGGTGGCTGGCCAAGGAAGTGCTGAGCGCTCGCAAGGACCAGGAAGAAACGGATCGCGATGAAACCACCGGGTTGACGGATGAGGAAATGGAAGAACTGCTGTTTGACGAACCTTCTCCGGGGGAAGGGGAGCACGCAGAGGTCGCCTCGCGCATACGTTCATCGGAGAGCCCGTTTGGCATCGATTCCACCCTTCGCCGCAATGACGGCTTGTTCCTCAGTGTCGAAATTGATCGCAGCGCGGCCGGGAACGACCCAGCGGTGGATTCACCGGAGGGAGAGACCACTTCGGGTGAATTTGAATCGGCAGCCCCGGAGGTTGGATCGGTCCGGGGGCTCCCGTCGGATCCGGCGAGTCCCTATGGCGCCGCCGCCGAAACCTATCAGGAAAGCCGTTATCTTGAGGACCGGTTGGAGGCCCTGAATTGGGGGGAGCGGGAGGACTTTTCGTCGGGTGGTGCGTCGCGACTGGAAGATCTGGGGGATGATCCCGGCGGCGGTTCTCTGTTCGAGTACAATGCGCTGGGCGGAGCCTCCGGATCTGGTCCTTTCGGGCCCGGGTATGAGCCGGGCGGGCTGTCCGCATGGGGTGGGGGCGTTGCTGGATCAACGGATCCCGGTCGCAGCATGTATGACGGGGGAAGTCGAATCGGGTCCTCCGCAGTGGGCGCCGGCCTTGGTTCTTCCTGGCGGTCATCGCCGGACAATGCCTATGGGGGCTCCTCCCTGGATCGTGGGGCCGGGGCGTCCTCCTCGCTGTTGAACCGCGATATCAATGCAGGCGCGGGAGGGGCCTATGGCTCCCGGTTTTCAACCGGGGTCGGTACCGAAATCCGGGGCTTGGGGGATGAGCCTGCGGGCCGTTCGTCGGCCCTGCCCTGGTAGAACCATCCGCTCAAGCCGCGCGGAGATAGTCCACGGCGTTCTTGAACAGGGCCAGCCCACCGCCGGTTTCAGGCAGTGTGCCCTGTGTTTTCTGGCGGTCCCATTGCGGGTGGTTCTCAGGAAACAAGTAGGCTTCGGGGTGAGGCATCAGCCCGAATACCCGCCCGCTGGGATCGCATAAACCTGCGGCGGCATCAAGGGAGCCATTGGGATTGGCTGGGGGCTTGCGGGCTGACTGGCCCCGGTCATCCAGATAGCGACAGGGAATGCAGCCCTGTTGGCGAATGCGCTCAAACAGGGCCTTGTCAGGCGTGAAAACCTTGCCCTCGCCATGCCGGATCGGCAGGTCCAGGCGATCCAATCCACGGGTAAAGATACAGGGGGACTTCGGATCGAACCCGAGGGTCACCCAATAGTTTTGGAACCGTCCGCAGTCGTTTTGCATCAGGCTGATGGCGGGCTTCAGTTCCGGCTCGAACCCCGGCAATAAGCCAAGCTTGGTCAGGATTTGAAATCCGTTGCAGACCCCGAGGACAATGCCGCCCCGGTCCCGGAAGGTCCGCAGTTCATCGCCGAGATGATGCCGGACGCGGTGAGCAAACACGTGGCCGGAGGTCATGTGGTCGCCAAAGGAAAAACCGCCGATGAACATCAACCCCTGGACATCGCGCAACCCCGAGGGATCCTCCATGGCATCCTGCAGGTGCTGACGGATCACCTCGGCCCCGGCCAGCTCCCAGGCCCGGCTTGATTCGTCTTCACAATTCAAGCCATATCCGGTCAACATCAGGATGCGCGGTTTTCGGGTCATGCCGATTGGTTGTAGAGAATTGGCCGGAACCCGTCAACGCTTCGCGTTTGCATCGATCAGCTCCCGGAGGTAACGTGGAAACATGAACATAAGAACAGTCCTCGGTTTGCTGTGGGTTGCCCTTGTCATGGGGTGTGCCACCCCGGAGTCTCGTATCAAGAAGAATCCGGAATTGTTTGACGCCCTCGCGCCCGATGTGCAGGCCTCGGTCATGACCGGCAAGATTGCCATCGGCTTTCCCAAGGATGCGGTTTATCTCGCCCTCGGCAAACCGAATCGTGAATACCGCCGGACCACCGAGAAGGGCACCTCAGAGGTTTGGTCCTACACCGCAACCCAAACCCGGATGGATCGCCAACGGGCCGATGTTACCGTTCGGTACCGGGATGACTCCGGGCGGATGAGAAGTTCCCGCGAGGATGTGTGGGTGGATGTCGAGCAGAAAACGGAGTATGAACGGGTGCGGGTCGAGTTTGTGGACGGGGCCGTATCCGGCATCGAAACCCTCGACCAGTAGCGCTCAGTCCGGGATGATCTCCCGGAAAGCCACAACCTCATCCAGGGTTTCGGCACCGGTCAGGGCCATCACCAGCCGGTCCACCCCTAGAGCGATGCCTGCACATTCCGGCAGACCTTCGTGCAAGGCTTGTAAGAAGGCTTCATCCCTTGGATAAACCGGCTTGCCGCGCCGTCTCCGGTCCGCCGCATCCTGTTCATAGCGCATTGCCTGCTCGTCAGGGTCGGTCAGTTCGCTGTAGGCGTTGGCGATTTCCATCCCGGCCAGATAGAGTTCCCATCGTTCTGCAACCCCAGGGTTCAGCCTGCTTCTCCGTGAAAAGGCGGCGGCTGGCAGCGGATAGTCCATCAAGATGACCGGGCGATCGTGGGGCAGGCCGGGTTCCACTTTTTCGACCAGGTCCACATCGAACCGTTCGGCATCCCATCGGGCAACCGGATCCCAACCCGCGTATTGTTGAAAGGCATCGGCCACGGTGAGGCGCTGCCAGTCCTGACCGACATCGATCATGCCGCGATGGGTCTCCCATCGGAGCGACCCATGCAGGGCCCGGGCACAGGCGCGAATCAGTTGGGTGGTATCGTCAAGAATCTCCCGATAGGTCGCTCCGGTCCGATACCATTCAAGCATCGAAAATTCGGGATGGTGGATTGCCCCCCGTTCTCCCTGCCGAAAACAGGGGCCGATTTGATAGAGCCGGTCATAGCCGGCCGCGAGCATGCGCTTTAAGTGGAACTCCGGGGAGGTGCGCAGAAACCCCTGTCCGCTGGGTTCGGCATCGATATACTGCTCCAAGGCCGGGCTGGGAATCCGGATGGGCGTTTCCACTTCGAGGAATCCCTGCTGATCAAACCAGGCCCGGATCGCTTTCAGGCATTGGTGCCTGGCTTCGAGGCGCGGCTTCAGGGCGTTCAGCCTGGCCGTACGCTTGAGATTACGGTTTTGCATCGCTGCCCCGCTTCCGCAGATTCCCCCAGGTGGTGGGCTGGGCGCTCCCGGCACCGCTCCTCCCGGTCGAACGGGCCCCGGCGTGGGGAGTTCTACTTGCGCCCGGTGCTGACCCGGTCGGCATACTTGCCGGTTCGGGTATCGATGCGGACGACGTCGCCCTGACTGATGAACAGCGGCACCGCGATTTCATATCCGTTGTCGATAAATGCGGGCTTGGTCACGTTGGTCGCGGTATCCCCGCGCACCCCGGGTTCGGTTTCGGTGATTTCCTTCTCAATAAAGTAGGGCAGGGTAATGTCGATCGGCTTGCCGTTGAAGAACAGCACCGCGACGATCATGTCTTCGACGATGAACCAGCGGTTGTTCCCGAGTTGCTCGGCGGTAATCGTGTATTCTTCATAGGTCTCAGGGTCGCTGAATACAAAATCGTCTCCATGGGCATAGGAAAATTGGAGATCCCGCTCAATCAGATCCGGCTTACCGATTTTTTCGACCTCGCGGAAGGTTCGCTCCTGGGTGGTGCCGGTGAGCAAATTGCGAATCCGGGTCTTGTACATCGCCTGGCCCTTGCCCGGCTTCACAAATTGGAACTCGGTAATTTCGAAGGGGGTTCCCTCCCACTCAATTTTCAATCCCTTGCGTAAATCTGATGCACTGTACATGGTTTTGTCCTCTGACTGGTTCCCGATTTTATGCCCCGACGCGATGGGCAGGGCCATAAAAGAACCGGGACGGTAGCCTATCCTGGCCTCGCTCGCCAAGGTCTTTTTACCGGGCTCGGTTTCCCGCCCCCGGCATCTACGCTCGCGCAGGCGGGCTTTTTGCTGTATCGTTCCGCCATGTGGGTCACCCTTACTACCGTTCAATGGATCACCGAGGCGGATCTGGTGTGTGCGCGTCTTGAATCGGAGGGAATTCGTTCCTTTATTCCCGATCAGGGAACGGTGATCATGAATCCCCTGTATGCGACCGCGATTGGCGGCATCCGGGTTCAGGTGGACGAGGCAGATCTGGATCGGGCGCGAGCCCTGCTCGGTGAGGAATCCCCACCGGCGGTGGCTTCGGGGATAACCGCCTGTCCGGCCTGCGGTTCGGATCAAACCCACTACGAGAATGTGTCCCGCCGCTTTGCTTTCCTGTCGCTTGCCCTGCTCGGCATTCCCTTGCTATGGGTCAAGCATCAATGGACCTGCGAGGCCTGTGGGCATCGGTGGAAGGCCCGCTGACCCGGATTATTCACGAACCTGATTAATCCGGGGCTGCGATTGAACCTAGAAAGAGCAGTTGAACGGTGTGATGGATTGAATCAGCGGGCTGAAGGCCCGCAAACTCGATAGCCCAGGGCAAGCGAAGCGCGGCCCTGGGTTGTGGGTGCGAGACCTCACCGTTGAGCGCGTCGGGGCGAGATCTTGGTTCTGTTGTTCGGGTCTCGCTCCATTCGCGCTCCGGGCCTTTTTTCATTCTGTTTCCCTGGGGCTGCTGCGCTGCGCTTGCCCCAGGCTGTCGAATGGCGGGCCTTCAGCCCGAAGGGTGGAATGGGCCAGGCAATTTTTCATAGGTTAAAGCATTTCCTTGTCCACACCATCACGGCTAAAAAATCCAAAACACGAGGGCGGCGAGGGCGAGGCGATACCAGGCAAAGGCACTGAGCGAGTGTTTTCCGACAAAGACAATCAAGGCCTTGACCGCAAACCATGCGGAGAAAAAGGCCGTGACCAAGCCGATCACCAGCAATATGACGGACTCTTGGTTCAGGGCTCCCCAGCCCTTGTAGAGATCATAGGCGGTGGCCGCGACCATCACCGGTACAGCGGCAAAAAAGGAGTATTCCGTGGCGGATTTGCGGTCGAGTCCAAGCAGCATACCCCCGAGGATGGTACTGGCGGAACGGGACATGCCCGGCCACATGGCAAGGCATTGGAACAGGCCGATACCCAATGCGGTTTTCCAGTTCAGGGCGTCCAGCGGTTGAGGGTCGGTCTGGCGGTAACTGTGCTCGGTGACCAGAATCCAGATCGCGCCGATCGCCAATCCGACCCCCACCATGGAGGGGGCAAACAGGTGTTCTTTGATCAGGTCATGGGCCAGCAGCCCGAAGACCAGCGCGGGCAGGGTGGTCAGAAACAGCAGGCCGACCCCACGTCGCCCATGAAACCCCGGCACCTTTCGAAAGGAGGCCAGTTCCACGAATCGCCCGCGAAACATCACGACCACCGCCATGATCGCACCCAGCTGAATCACCACTTCAAAGGTTCCGGAAAGCGGGTTGTCGCTGAACCCCAGCCACTCCCCGGCCAGGATCAGGTGCCCGGTCGAGGAGATGGGTAGAAACTCGGTCAAACCCTCCAGAATACCGAGGATCACCGCCAGCAGTTGATTGGAAAGACCATCCATGACCGCTCATAGTGTCCGAAGACTACATCCTGCGTCAATGGACGATTCGGAATTGCGGAAGCGCTGGCAGTGTCGAAGCCGGGGTGAAGTCGCACGTGGCGGACGTGCGGTCATATTCTTGCTCGTAACGGTTCTTGACGCTTCGCGTCTGCGAACCTACTACGAACCCCCTTCCTGCTGTTTGTAGTAGCGCCGCAGGCGCCGCAACTGCGGGGCAAGGCGCGTGGGGGCAGGGACCGCCACCCCGAGGGCTTACTCGTGTTCCGGGGTGACTGCCACCACCACTTTGTGAGCCGGATCAAACAGGGAGGCTGCGGCCTTCTGCACCTGTTCCCGATTCAGAGCCTGCATGCGCTGTTCAAGGGTCAGCGGGTAGTCATACCCAAGCCCGTACAGTTCATGCAATGCGCAGGTTTGGGCGAGGTCGAGATTGCTTTGAAGGCTCATGTCATTGGCGGCAAGAATTTGTTCGCGCGCGCGCTCGAACTCTTCGGGGCGAGGCCCCTGGGATGTCAGCCGGTCCACTTCGGATTGCATCAAAGTTTCCACCTCGGAGATCGCATCGCCGGTGGTTCCCGCATAGAGGGCCACAAAGCCGGGAGCGAGGCCGACCAGGCTGGATGCTCCGATGTAATAGACCAGGCCGCGCTTGTCGCGAACTTCAATGGCCAGATCTGAGGAAAGGCCGGAGAGTACCCGGTCCAGAATGCTGAGGCTGTCCACTCTTGGGTCAAAGACATCCACCCCGGGATAGCCGACGAGTAACACGGCCTGCTCTCCGGTATGGGTTTCCGCGATGTGTTCGGGGCCGGTTGGGGGTTGGGGTTGAGGGACGGTCCGGTCCAGGGATCCGGCTGGTAGTCCGGAAAACGCTTGGCGGGCGAGGGTCTCCGCCTGTTCGGCGGTGATATCGCCAAACACGGAAATCACCAGGTTCCCGGCCTTCAGGTGATCCCGGTGATAGGCCACCAGGGCTTCGCGATCCAGGTTTGCGACCGAGGCTTCCAGGCCGGCGGGAATCCATCGGTAGGGGTGGTGGGGATACAGGGCTTCGCGCAGACGGTCCTGAGCTACCGGCATGGGCTGCTCCTGCTGGCGTCGAATGGCCGCAAGCTGTACGGTGCGCTGCTTGGTGAGCTCCCGTTCTGGAAACGCGGGCTGGAGCAGGCACTCGGCCAGGGTTTTCATCACCTCATCGGCGTCATCGGACAAGCCGGTGGCGAGCAGGCCAAAACTGTTCCGGCCGGAGAAGGCATTCAGGGAGGCCCCGCGCTGATCCAGCCATTCCGCAATATCCATGCCGGTGCGATGCTGGGTTCCCCGGGTCAGCATGTCAGCGGTGAGCTGGGTAATGCCTGCGGTGTCCTCGCTCTCCGAAAGCAAGCCCCCGCCCAGGACTGCGGCAATATGGACGAATGGGAGCCGGTGGTCCTCGCGAATGATGACCGGGGTGCCATTGGGCAGCATCACCTTGCTGATCGAGTCCCGGAGGTCTGTGGCGGAAGGGCTGGGGGCGGTCTTGTTGGTGGTGACTGCGGGGTCGGCCTCCGGTGACAACAGGACCGTGGTTTGATTGGGCTGGGTCAGATAGGTTTGCACCACCCGTGTCAGGTCCTCGGCGGTTACGCTTTCCAATTGGGCGAGATAGGTTTCGGAATACCGGGGACTTCCCGCATAGTACTCGCCCGAGCCGTAGCTGCTGGCCTGCCCGCTCATGGTTTGGAGACTACCCAGCTCCCGGACCAATTGCCGCCTGCGAGCCTTCTCGATTTCCGCCTCGGTGAAGGGGGTGGTTTGCCAGGACGCGATCTCGTCATGCAGAACCCGGAGGACTTCTTTCTCCTGGTCCGGCTGAAACGTGGCGGTGATGCCAAACAGTCCGGCGGAAAGGGGGGTATGGGACCAGGCGTCAATGCTGTGCACAAGCTGGAGTTCATCCCGCAGCTTCCGGTAAAGGCGGGAGCTGCGGCCATCGCCGACAATTTCGGAGAGCACATCCAGCGCCGGGGTATCCGGGTGGCTGAGTGGGGTTGTATGAAAGGCCATGACCATCCGGGTCACTTCATACGGCCCGGTTTTGCGGGCGAACCGCTCGGATAACTGCGGGGGTTCGGACGGGAGGACTACCGGGGGGCGGTTCCTTCGCTCGAAGTCCTTGAACACGGTGGCCAGGTGCTCCTGGACCTCGTTGGCATTGATGTCGCCGATGACCACTGCGGTCATGTTGTCCGGAACATAGTTTTCATGAAAAAAGGCCAGCAGGTCCTCGCGGGTGCGTTTGCGAAACACATCCTCGTAGCCGATCACCGGGTGACGGTAGGGGTGGGTCCGGAATGCGGTGCTCCACAACAGTTTGCTGAGCACCCGTTCGGGGCTGTCATACCCCATGGCAAACTCGCGGAGAATGACCTTCTTTTCCCGCTCCCACTCGTCCTCGGGCAGGGTGGCGTTCATCACCGCATCGGAAAGAATGTCCACCCCGACCTTCCAGTTTTTGGAGGGCAGGTCACAGTAGAAGACGGTGCGGTCATGTGCGGTATAGGCATTGATATTCCCCCCGGCCTCATCGATGGTGCGGCTGATATCCGCAGGTCCGAGGGTGGGTGTCCCCTTGAAGATCATGTGTTCCATGTAATGGGCGAGACCGGAGCCGAGAAAGCGCCCCTCGTGAATGGCGCCTGAACCGACCCAGATCTGCACGGCTACAACCGGGGCGCTGTGATCTTCCTTGACCAGGCAGACCAAGCCATTGTCCAGCACTGTGCGCTGGAGACCATCATTGGATTGCTTGAGGATTTGCATAAAGGAAGTCTCCGGCCATGCGGCCAGGGTGGAAAGCAACAGCGAGGCCATGCAGCACCTCCAAACGCGCGGCGCTCTCATCAGGCTCCCCGGGGTTGGTCTGCAGGAACAGGCTGGTCGGCCCGCTTGGCGGGCCGGAAAGGTTGCAGAAAGGCAGCTTCAAATTCATAGCCGCCGGTAAAGTCCTCGATCCGGTCTTCCTCGGTTTTCCCGAGCACCCCATTCTCCACCATGATGAAGACAATCCGGCCAAAATCCTCACAGCGTTGAATGCCCCAGGTATTCAACACCCGCTTGGTCAGGGGGCCATACTCCTGAAGGGCAAATTTCCGCACGCCCTCCAGCAATTCTCCACCGCTGACATGCCGGGCCTTGCCCGAAGTCGGCTTCTCCAGCATCTTGATGGTAAAGTCGAGGGCTTCCCGCATAAAGTAATAGCAATGAGGGCTATAGGCCGGATTGGCCTCTGCCATCAGCTCGACTGCTTCTTGAAAATGGATTTTTTTCATAACGCTCGATACGCTTGGAAACCCGTCCGGGGATTTTGTTCAATCCCAGCACTCTATCATGCCCCAAAAAGGACTCGCGGTCAATGGTAGTGGATTGCCACTACAGCGGTGGTGGCTCACGCCAGTGTATCCAATATCCAGATCTATACGGTGGAAGTCCTGCCCTGAGCGGTATCCAAGTCTAACCATCCGAGCTTTTGCAGCGCGAGAAAAATCACCGCGAGGTGGAGGGCCTGGCGAAATTCACCGGCGGCGATCCGGCGCATCAATTCCGGTAGCTCCACCCATTCACAACTGATTTCCTCGGCGGCGTCGGTCGCCGGTTCCGCCACCTTGCGGGGGCCGAGCACGGCAAAGCCATGGAGGCTGTTGGTGTTGCGGGCGGAGTTGGGGGTCAGATCGCCGAGCGGGATAAACTGATCCGCAGTGTAGCCGGTTTCCTCCAGCAGTTCACGGCGTGCTGCAGTTTCCGGATTCGGATCACCGGGATCCATATTCCCGCCGGGAATTTCCAGGTTGACGGCTTGGTTCCCATGCCGATAGAGGCGAATCAAAAGAATGCGCCGCTGCTCGTCAAACACTGCGGTGTGAACCCAGTCTTCGCTTTCCACCACATAGTAGGGATCGATACGCTCGCCGGACGGGGTGGTACAGGCATCCGCCCGGACTTTGAGCCACGGGGTATCCAGGATACTGCTCGACGCCTCGATCTTCCAGGGTGCGTGCTTCACCGAAGCACCCAGGTGATCAAGCCAATGAGCATCAGGACAACCAGGCCGGCCAGGGCGCGCTTTTCGTCCGGGGTGATACCGATCCGCTCCCGGTAGAATGTGCGTAGTTGGTGCAGAATTGATCCCATGGATTCGGGTATGTATCACTTTTTGGGGTGGGGGGCAACCGGTAGCCGACGGAAGGTGTTTCACCAGGCGTTTGTAGTAGCGACGCCCTGGCCGGGCAGGCAAGCCCCGCGATGCGCGGGGCAAGGTGCGTCGAACCGGCCAGGGCGGACCTACTACAAACGCTCAATCTCACCACACGTTGGTAGTCAAGTCGGCCTGCCCGGCCAGGGAGGTCGGACCCTATCCGGGATCGCCCCCGCGCTCATCACGATTCCGGGCCGGGGGCAGTATCAGGCTCATGCCATAACCGATGGATAGGGTGAGGATGGTCCCAACCGGAAAGAAATAGATCTCTGCCATCCAGCCTCTGGCCCCCGCGATGAAACAAAAGAGTACACTGCTGATTGCCCCTGCCAACCACCCGGTAAAGGTGGCGCGCCGGGTCATCATGCCAAGGGCGAACAGTCCCAGTACCGGGGCGCTGAACAGGCCCATGAAGGTGTAGAAGGAATCGACGATACTCTGGATCTGCTGGTAGATGAACAGGGCGAACCCGGTGGCACCGAAGCCCAGCACTGCAGTCAAAATGCGGGCCTGGCGGATGGGATGGGTCGGGTGCTCGCGGCCGGGAAACAGATCGGTGAGCAAGACTGCGGACATGGCGTTGATACCGGAGTCCACGCTGGACATGGCGGCGGCAAACAAGGCGGCGATCAGCAGTCCCGACAACCCATCGGGTAGCACATGGGTGATAAAGTAGGGCAAAACCTTTTCGCCGGTGATTGTTTCGGGAAGCTGGCCGGGATGCTGGGTGTAATAGAGGGAGAGCCCGACCCCGATCAGCAGCAGGAGGCCGATGATGACGAAGTCGGTGGCGGCATTGAAGGCAAGGGCCCGGCTGACCCCGCGGTTGGTGCGAATCGCCATCAGGCGCTGAACCGAAATCTGATCCACCCCATAATCATGAATGAGGATGAAGAAATACGCGATGGCCACCGAGGTCGCGGTCATCCGGGTGAGGTCGAAACGCCAGTCGAGCCCGAACCCGCCCTGGGTCAGCCCGGCCTGGCGGAGAATTTCGGTGATCCCCCCGGTATCCGCCTGGTGAAGGGTTGCCAGAATCCAGATGGCCCCGCCGATCATGATGATGAATTGGGGAACATCGGTCCAGATCACCGCCCGCAAACCGCCCATCGTGCAGTAGAGGGTGGCGAGCGCGCCAATGACCATGACGGCATAGGCGAGGGGGAAGCCGGTGGCCACATGCAGGGCAAGGGAGGGCGCATAGATCACCGTTCCGAGCCACCCGAGCCGGGCGAGCATGAACAGGGTGGCGGCGGATTTCCGGGCGGTGGCATTGAACCGGATTTCGATATACTCGTAGGAGGTGGTAATGCCAAGGCGACGGTAGACCGGATAAATGCCAAAGATCAGCACTGGCGCCGCCAATGGACTCATCACCGCAACCAGCAGGAGCGACAGGTTCCCTCGATAACCCAAACCGGGAAGGCCCATGTAGGTCATCGCACTGGTGACCGACGCATACAGGCTCATGGCCACGGCGAGCCAGGGCATGGTACGCCCCCCCAGAAAATAGTCGTCCTTGGTTTTCTGTTTCCGGGCCAGGTAGACTCCGATGCCCACCATGCCCAGAACGTAAGCGATCAGGATGGCGATATTGATGGGACCCAGGCCGGTCATGGTTTGGGTGAAGTCTCGGTTTGGGTTATGGGTAACAGGTCGATGTCCATCACCTGCCGCTTGTGATCGCTGTACCGGGTGGGCATCAGGTGATACGCGACGGTTTCGATCTCGGAAGAGACCCAGGCATGATCAATGGCGTAGAGGGGGAGGGGGATTGGCCAGGTATAAGGCCATCCACGCCCGGCCGCTTCGTAGGCATGGTGGAAGGTTTTGCGAATGGGTCGAAAAGCAATGGAATCGCGCGGGGTGTTGAAGTCGCCAAGAATGATTGTGGGGTATCGGTCATTCTTCTCCAGCCAGTCCGCCAGATTGTTCATGGAGTCTTTGCGATTCAGGTTGGGATGGGAAATCAGGTCCACACATACGATGGTGAGGGGACCCTGTAAGGTGTAGGCATCCGCCGCCCAGGCTTGCCCGTTCACCATGGGAATGGCCCGTTCGTTTTCCAGCGGAAAGTGGGAGGCGAGGGTCATGGTTCCCCGCATCAGCAGGTGCTCCATGCCGAGGGCATAGTGGGCCATCGCGGGCAGCTCCTTCGCCCGGGGTGGCTCCGAGATCAGTATGATGTGAGGTTGGTCGCGGGTCAGCGTAGAGACGATGGACTCCGTGCCGAGAATGCCATCAGCGGTGTTCCAGTGCACCACCCGGATCACCGGGCGATCCACCTCCCGCGCTTTTGTCCACCGGAAGTCGATCAGCAACATTTTCCCAAACGCGGCGAAGACGGTCAGAAACAGGAACAGTTGGAGCAGCCGAAACCGCTTGGGCAGGGTGAGATACAGCCAGAAAAAACCGAAAACGATCATCACCAGCGGGGGGATGAAGAACAAGAGCTGGGTGAGTGGATAGCGATCCTTGAACAAAAGTCCGATCCACCACGCAGTGGCAAAGAGCCCCCCCCCGATCGCCCACAAGGCATCAAGAACATCACGAACGAAGATGATCAGCTTTTTGAACATGAATACACCCGGAAACTATATACCGGGAGATGGGGCCCTCTTGCGATAGGGAAATTGCACCTGGTTTGATGGATCGATGGCGAAACCACCCCTCGTCCTCCCGAATAACGGGCCGCAGGGTCGAAAACAAGCACACACCCACCAAAGGTACGCGCCTTCACACCGTAGCGTGGGTCTCTGACCCGCGTTTCTGATGTGTGCATTGACCCAGACGTTGCGATAGATGGTGAGGGCCGAAAAATGATATGCTCTCAAGGTCGAGGAGACTCAGCGGGCTGAAAGCCCGGTGAATTCCTTTCCACCACGGACCACGAACTGCCTGGCCCCTGTATCCACCCTGTATCTTTCTGGCTCTGGTTCAAATGAGTTTTGAACCCGGGCCTGATTGAGGACATCGCAATCGGTATCACGTCATGCAACCTGTCTGCGGTGCTCAACAGAGACTGTTTAGGCCTTCAGGGTAAAGGTCCGGTACGGATTCGTAGGCTCAACCATGCGGGTGATTGCGAGATGTATAAATTTGCATTTCCGTTGAAGCCCGGAAAGGGCCCGGCATACACAGTCCAATTGGTCAATTCTGGGTCAGAAGCTCCCTCCAGCCAGTACTGCTGATTGTCGTAGGTCATGACCGGGCTTAACCATGCCCCAAGTGCATCGTTGTAGATGATGCTGGTGAATTCAGGCTGAACGAGTACGTCGTTGTCGGTAATGTTCACCGTGAGGTTGGTGGTAATCAGGTTGTTGTAGGCAGCGTCGGTGCTGGCGGACTGAAAGCTGACCGCTGCGCTATGATCGCCCTCAATGTCATTGTCATTGATGGCTGACACGGTGAAGGTCGCAGAGGTCTGCCAACCCGCCGGGGTGATGGTTCGAAAAGCGGGGGAGATCAAGAGCTCGGTTCCTGCATAGACCGGGGAAATGGTTACGTCGTGGGTCGGCTGGGATGCAAGGGAAACTGAGATGCTGTCGGTGGCCCCATCTTCCGACACCGATAAGCCGGTCCCTGCGGATAGAGACAGATCCGCGCTGGGGGTGGGTTCATTCCGGGTGATTTCATCGATATAGAGGACTGGCGTCGCGAGCTGGTCAAACGAAAACATGACCAACTGCAAAAAGGCGGCATTTGTCAACCCCGACTGGCCAGAGAGCGGCAGGGTCAGGGTTTGCCACGTTGTCGCCAGGGTCGCGTTGGTCGCAGTGGTTTCTGTAATGACCGGGCCGTCGCCACCGATGATCTGAAAGGTCAGGTCGTGGGCGGTATTACCCGACTGTCCCCGATACCGCAGGGAGACGCTGGTTGCGGCAGACCAGTCCTCCGGGGCGGGAAGATCGAAGCGGTAGACGGCAATGATTAAGGCGTTGAACGTTGGTTCTAACCGCATGCTCTTGGATCCGGCGTCGACCACCGTGGTTTCCAGACTGCGCCCCCCGGTGCCTACGGTCAGAGTCCATGCCCCCTGCAGAGCCGCAGTATCGGAATAGCCCTCAAAGTCATCGATGGTGGTTGCCGTTGCCCCTGCCACCGCCGTGAGCATGGCGATCCATATGATCACTAGGTTGTGTCTTCTCATGGCGTCCTCCTTTGCCGCATCCTGCAGCCGCCAGTTGAAATCGATTCGCTTGGAATCGATATGGTGTTCGATGGACCGTGGGTTGTTTGAGCGTTGGCGTCAAGGTTGATTTCACCCGGTTTCACGCAGCATGGCGGAGTCCCGGATGTGGTTCAGCCTCTCCCCCGGCCAAGCCGCGCCGTGCTTTCGTGAAGGGGGCGTAGTGACTGTCCCTATTCGTCACCTGCCTGTTGGCGGTGGCCATCGCTTATTTTTTCGGAGTCCAACCGATTGCAACGCCGGCGACGAATTCAAAGTCCTCATCGGTTGAGAGATTGTTTTCGGTTACCGCATCGCCCAGTTCAGCGCCTTGCAGCGACGTCTGGCTTGAATAGACCCATCCCGCCCAGCCTTGCAGTTGAAATGACTTGAACAGGCGGAGGGTAATGCCCAGGCCGCCAACCGGCTCGAACTCCGTGATTTCGGTCCGAAATCCGAGAAACGCATAGGGCTGAACAAGCGTCAGCCGTTGCCAAAATGTGTAGTCATCCATGTTGGGGACCGGCACCAGGTGATAGTTGGCGGTCAGAAATGCCGGGGTCTTCTTTTGGCTGTCTTCATCGATACTGATCACACCATTGTCCACTGTGTAGCCCACTTCATCGGCATCCCGGATCGCGTACGCCAGTGAAAAGGACCACCGGTCCCCCCCGGCCTGAAGTTTGTCATAGCGTACCGGGTTCGGACTCCGTAGCTTTTCCAGTCGCGTCTTGTAATATGCCTCGGTAAAGGCACTTTGCTCCTTCGCGGTATCGAGATCCGCCTTGATTCGAGGCAGATCCGTGGTTGTGGTTAGATAGGTGGCTTCCAAATCGGCTATTCGCGCCTTAATTCTGGCCATATCCTCTTTCTGCCGGAGTTGCGCATCAAGGTACTCGCTAATGGCGTTGGAACCCTTCAACGATGGCGATAAGGTGAGTTCGACCTGACTATGCCCATAGGGATTCTGGACGCGATTGGTATAGTCGAGGACGGCCACCGTGTAATCGGGTGTTGGGGTCAGCGCCGCTTGTATTTCCAAGTAAGGCTGTAGTTGTTTGATGAGTTCTTCGATCTCGGCAAGGTTGGCCACAGGTTCCAGTTGCCCGGCGGGGCCGAGAGATTCGTTGTGTCGAGCGATTAGGCGATTGACCACTGGCACGGCCTCGCTGGCTTGGACCGATCCGTCTGTCATAACAACCTGGAGATTCTTCGCGAATGTCTCCGGTTCCGTTTCTAAATTTGCTGTGGAGGCTACATCGAAGAGATCTTTCAGCCCTATGGTCAGGCCGGCACCGATGATTGCCGTCGCGACTTCCGTGTGATCGTGTTTTATCTGTTTGAATTGATACTTTCCGTTGACGGAGAACAGCAGACTGTTCGAGGTGACCATCTCGTCAGGCTTTCCGGTCGGCTGTCTTGCCGCATACTCGATGCGGTGCCCGTCGAGGGTTGTGGGGTGGATAAATACGACGCGGGTACCCCAGTGTCCCCAGGGAAACCACTGGGTCGTGTGACGATATATGAAGAGGTCGCGTCGAACAGGCAAAGCGATGGATGCATAAGACAAATGGGAAGAATTTGTGCCTTTTACAACCGAAAGAATCACGAATGCCTGCTCGTCCAAACCATCGAAAAGGTCTAACGTTTCTGTGGAATTCGTGGCCATGCGCAGGTTGCAAACCAAACTCCAGATTCTCGCTGGATCGTTCTCAGCCCCCTCGATTGCCGCAAATAAATCATCCGCAATGGAGGGGGCAACCCGCATGATCCGATTGGTTTCCAGTCCATCCAGTTGCAGTGATTGTGTCGCTGGTTCGACCTTATCCTTGCCGGATGAGTTCGCATTGGTTTCCGAAGCATGAGCGAACAGACATGAATAATGCGAAAGCATGCAGAGAACGAGTAGTACAATCGATCGGGACATGGCACACTCCTTGCGTTGAATAACACTGAGTTCGGGTAATTGCCTCCTCACAATCACCCCGCCGCAGTGAGTCATGCCTTCGTGAAAAAGTCAAGCTGATCCGGCTGTTCTGTCCGGCTGTTCTGTTGCTCTGTTATAGGCACCGGAGGTGCACGCTCCCACACCGTAGCGTGGGTCTTTGACCCGCGTTTCTGATGTATGCATTGACCCAGACATTGCAATAGATGGTGCGGGCCGACGAATTATATGCGGATGAAAGGGACAGGTAATTTTTTCAACCCCATAACCAATTAACCGATAAGGAGTAGCGACCAGGAGTGGTATTCATGCGAAACTTTTATCCGAAAAAAAGCACCTCTCGTTTCCTTATGGATATAGGGCATGGGGCCCTATGAAAGGAACCGCTGATGAGACAACCACGAATCAAGCTCGAAGGACAGCCAGCCTGGTATCATTGCTACAACCGGACTGCGGGGACCAGCAACGACCGGCCCTTTGGTTCGGTCGAGAAGGAACAATTTGTCCGAATCCTCCACCGGGTCTGTGTGCTGTATACGGTCGACGTGATCGCCTATCAGGTGATGTCCAATCACTATCATCTGGTCGTTCATGTCCCCTCTGAATCGCCCTCCCCCGATGAGGTCTGCCGCCGCTACAATAACTTCCATGGCGGCAAGCGAACCCTGAAGCCAGGCAGCAAGGCCTGTCGTCAATGGCAGGCACGGTGCAGGGACATCAGTTGGTTCATGCGGCATCTCCAGCAGCTCTTCACCTGCTGGTTCAATCGAACCCGGAACGTTCGGCGGCGAGGTGCCTTGTGGGCCGGACGCTTCAAACATACTCTGCTCGAGTCCGGCCTCGCGGTGTGGCGGTGCTGGGCCTATATCGAAAACAACCCGGTGCGAGCAGGCATGGTCCGCCGCGTCGCCGACTACCGCTTCTGCTCCCACGGAATGTGGTGCCAGTCCGGACGTCACCCCTTCGCTGACAGGGTCACGCAACATGCCCTGCCCATGCTCGCTCACCTGTTCAGCTTCAAAAACCTCGCCGAACTCAAGGCGCAGATGGATACGGTGTTGCTGGAGAAATCCGGTGCTGGAGCGGAGCCCTCCGGCTTCACTACGGACGTTGGCCGCCGGGTTCGCCACTGGACCGACGGCCTCGTCATCGGTTCCCGCCTATTCCTGAGTGAGGTCATGGCCAGCTACAAGCCCGCAGCGACCATGGCCCGCCATCGCATCGCCATGGCGAGCGAAACCGCTGACGGCGACCTCTGCGCCTGGCGTCGAGTCAGGGAATCGGTCGCCGGTTAGTCCCGGAACCCCACCGGCCAATTCAAGAAATTCCACCTCGGCAAGATCCGAGGAGTGCAGGGGTCTGCCTTCGAAGCAGAATTTTGAAGTATAAAGCAACCTCTACACTCAAGTGGACGCCGAAATCAGCCCCAATGCGGCGGCGATGACCCGGGAAATCAGACGAATATCGCTGGATCAACGAGTCTCATGACAGCATCGAGCAGGGTTTAGTCTTTCGCCCCACTAATTACCTGTCCCCTTTTTCTCCTTTTTCTCCTTGCCCTTGTGCTCGGGCGTGTAGCTCCGGCAGGGCAGGATCGCCGCGCCGTAATGCCGACAGAACGATTCGATTTTGGGCGTGAGCTCCGGCTCGTACCAGTCCGCCTGTTTCACCGCGGCCCGCAGGTTATCGATCAGGACTGTGCGGGGTACCCCGCCGAAGTGTCGAAAGGCATTCTCCAGGCATCGAATGAAGTTCTCGGCCGTCTGGCGACTGACCGCTTCGGTGTAGGCTTTGCGGGAGTGCGAGGGCACAACCCGCAGCAGGTGAGCCTTGCGTTTCTTTCCGTTCTCCTGAAGGTAGTAGCCGGTTCCAAAGTCGACCTGGGCCTCCTCGCCCGGCAGGCACTCCATCCGCCAGATCCGTTTGGGGTCGGCGGCCTTGAGCTTCCGGCAGAACCTCTTGACTGCGTCATAGCCGCCCTCGAAAGCCTCCTCGATGACCAGATCCTGATAGATCCGCTGGGCACTCAGCCCAGCCTCCAGGCTTTGGGTGATCAAAGCCCGGTGCAACTCGCACCGGCTTCGAGAGCGCTCCGACCCGGCGGGCACTTGTGGGGATTTTGAATCTCCAGACCCCTCCGACCCGGTGGGCACTTTCAGGGAGTTTGACGCCGCCTCGGCCTGCCGAATGTACCGGCGCACCGTTTTTACATCGATGCCCAGTTGCCCAGCGATCTTCGTCTTGGGCCACCCCGCTTCATAAAATGCTATGATCGAATTAATTACAGACACTTGCTTCTGGTTCGCCATCTCAACGCCACCTCCTTTTTCGAAGTAGCGTAAACTGGCCAACCCTCCCTATTCGGTAGGGATTTTCAAGTGCCCATCAGGTAGGGATTTTGAGTGCCCGATGACAATATCCAACCTGGCTCAGTGTCTCGATCATATCCGGAGCGTTCGTTGACATATATTCGTCGAAATTCGCGTGGATCGCCTCAAGAAGTTCCACGCAACGATTGGGTTCATCGTGGAAGATGTGACACTCAAACGGGAAGGGAAAGATGTCGGTGTCGCCGTGTGAGGCGATGTTTTTCACAGCGGCCTCGATTGCCTCGCGCATATTCATCTGCACATCTCTCCTATTGGGCGAACGACCAGCCTCAGGAGCTCGGTGGCCGCGCAGCGGGTACCGAGTCCCTTGGAGGCTCTTGTGTGCGCCCAGCATGGGCGCGTTGTAAATGGGGTGCAAGTCCCCTGTAGAAAGGACCAGCACATGTATATGTGTAACAACTACCACGCGAATCCAACGCCGGAAGGGTAACCGACCGGTGGGAGGAAGGATAGCGGAAACCGGTGGGCCGATGGACAAGAATCGCATAGCAAGGCCGTTCGTGGCGCGATGAGTTGGCACAACACAACGAAGTCGCGGGTCCAACCACGGAGGTAAATGCGGCGGTCGTGCCGGGAAGCAACGCGCTCTTACCTGGGGAGATCCCTTCCGGGTATAACCGGGAGGGAAGTCAGCAGAGGCCATAGTACCGAGCAGCGAGCCGGGGGATGAAAGAAGCCCGCTTAAACTACGTAACCGGAAGACTCGATGTCGGGAAGGGCTGAACCGACAAGGAAGGTTCCGACCACGGATTGGACGTGAGGCCCGAACACGCCGGATGGCGAGGGAACCACGAGAGCCGAACCGATGGGAAGCATGGGAGCCTTCGAGAATAGAACCATGATCGAACAGATACTCGACAGTGAGAACATGCAACGGGCCTGGCAACGCGTCAGGTCCAACGCTGGGGCACCGGGTATCGACGGGATGACCGTCGATGCCTTCCCGGCGTTCTGCCGATCTCACTGGCCCCGGATTCGTTCGATGCTGATCGAGGGAACCTACCGCCCGGCGCCGGTGCGCCGGGTGTTCATTCCCAAGCCTGACGGGTCGCAACGCCCGTTGGGGGTGCCGACGGTGTTGGATCGCGTCATCCAGCAAGCAACGGCACAGGTCCTGACCCCGCTCTTCGAGAGCGGTTTCAGTGAGCACAGCTACGGCTTCCGCGAAGGCCGCAACGCCCATCAGGCGGTGCAGTCGGTGGAAGCCGGTTGGAAGGAAGGTCGCCGCCACGCAGTGGATTGTGACCTGAAAGCCTTCTTCGACACCGTGGACCATCAACGGCTGATGGGGCAACTGCGGGAGAAGATCAGGGACCGCAAGGTCCTGAAGCTGATCCACCGGTACCTCGTGGCCGGAGTGGTATTGCCGGACGGAACCCGAGAGGCAACCCCTCAAGGCGTCCCTCAGGGTGGGCCACTCTCGCCCCTGTTGGCGAACATCGTGCTTGATCCACTCGACAAGGAACTCGAACGCCGGGGGCATCATTTTGCCCGCTATGCGGATGACTTCCTTGTGCTGGTGAAAAGCGCGAAGGCAGCCGAACGGGTGATGAGCAGTCTCACGCAGTTCGTAGAAGGCCGCCTCAAGTTGACGGTCAATCGGGCCAAAAGCAAAGCCGCGCCACTCAAACAATGTGCCTTCCTGGGATTCCAGATCGGGCACGGAGGTAAAGTGGTGTGGTCAACCAAGGCCCTCGCACGCTTCAAGAGCCGGGTGAAAGAAATCACCCGGCGTAACCGGGGCCACCGAGTGCAGGACGTCATCGACGAACTGCGCCGGTATGTCACGGGCTGGATCAACTACTTCCATATCAGCCACACCTACACGGTGGTGGAGGAACTGGCAGAATGGACTCGGCGAAGAGTGCGGCTGTACTTCTGGAAGCAATGGAAGCAACCACGGACCCGCCGCCGCCACCTGCTCGCTCTGGGCATCCCGCCCGGAGAGGTGCATATGGCTACGCGGAGCAGGAAGGGATACTGGCGGATGAGTTCCAACAGCATCCTCCAACGGGCGTTGACCAACCAACGGCTGCATGAACAAGGTGTACCCGATCTGCGAACGCTGTGGATCAAACTCCACTACGGGCCGAATGCCCGAGTCTAGTCGGAACCGCCCGGTGCGGACCCGCATGCCGGGTGGTGTGGGACTCGTGGCTGGCTGAGGTTTTCCTCAGTCAGTCACGGGGACCCGATTCGACGTGCTTTTTATTTACGTTATATTGACGTCCCACTTTGGGCGGATCATTCGCCGGGTTGACAACTGTGGGTTTGATCCAAAGTAGCTTAAAGAACTGAAGTTGAGGGCCATGACGCTGGAGTCGCCAGTGACCGCGGCGCCAATGACTACGGATTGTGCGGTCCGTTTCGGGCGCATTGGTCTCTGAAGTGAGTCCTGCATGGGAGACAAATCGAATTTTAGTGTAGCCAAGTCTCTCCATTTTTTCGGTCAGAATACGCTTTCGGTTTGTGCTAGGCGTCTTGGCTATCTTCTCAACAAGTGACTTCGGAGCATCAGGTGGATATTCAGGAGCAATATCTAGAGAAGAGTAGCTAAGATAGAAAATGCAATTAAACAGAAGCGGAAGCGCTTCTGACATCAATCTCTCTCCTCTCAGATACTTGTCGCGAAAACCGGCTATTTTGGTTCCGTCCGGCATGATGTTCATTTCGTTTGCGACGACAAATGCGTTCTCATGGATGCCATCATCCATGCGGTCGTAATAGGACAAGCTTGCGTTGCGACCTTGCGCGATAGCTTCCCCGATGGTAATGCCTGGGCCTCCAAGCATAATGCATTCGTATTGTGGATCCGAAAGGGACATCCAATAGGGCATTGCCGATCTAGCGGCATCATAGGACATGTTTAACAGAACGGCTGTGAAGCAGATCTCAAGAACATCACCTTTGGCAAGCTCAGGTACGGCGGAGCCGACGATGTGATTCACGTAGGCTCCATCAATCTTGTAGCTTCGGTTTTCAAAGGTAACTGTTTCGTGAAGACATGGGCCGAAGTGTATGTAGAATGATTCGTAAGGGAGCTTGAGCGCCTCCCACGGAACATCGGATACCTCTGTGTGTGATAAGGCTTCGGCGAGGGGACGCTCGAAGGAGAATATTTGGCGCGAGTAATCCCAGAAGCGAACAAAGGAGCCCATCTCCTGAAGTGTCTTCATATGCATGTAGAGCGAGCCCTGGACGTCTTTGAACGATTGTGCCATGTCAGGTGTGACGACTACATCGTGTGCCGCGACATATACAGCAGGCTGACCTGAATGAGCACCTGCACGCGGAGGTGGCATCTTTGCGCGGATGGCCTCGCACTTCGCGTGAAACTTCGTGTCGATCTGGAACCGCCGCATTGGATGGATGGGGTTAGTCACATTCATCTTTTCGTCGAACGTCAGCATTGATGATCATGGACTTGTCCATGTGTCATCGGATGCGCTGTTCTGCCCTTTTGGTCCTGTGATTTCAAACTATCCAAAACCTCTTGCCACCTCTTCGTCATGCCGGCCTCAGGACCTTTAAAGCGCATCCCGCCTTCGTCGGCAGCAACCCCGTTCTGCTGCGAAGGTGGGAGCAAGATCGCAGTCGGAAGCGCGGACAGCCTTGTGGGCTGTCAAATCCCGCAAAGCGGGACTTGCCGCCCCCGGCGGCTTACGCTTCCGGGGCGATTCTAGTCCTTGTCCTGAGGCTGGCAAGACGTTTCCGATCCCAAAAAATCATAACCACCCTAGCAGAACCGTTTTATTCCCGGACAAGGTGTCGCTTATAGCGGTGGGCGGGTAAAGCATGGTCTTTGTGCCATGTCTTGCGACGATCTCCGGGTGGCTTGGTTTCCCTGGTCATGCCCACGCACGCTCTCATGGCGGCAGGGTGGCAGAAATCGGGGTGAAGAGCCAGTTAAATATTGCAATTTCTTGATTGTGCCATGGCGTGGACGCAGGGGTAGCGCTCAGGTGCCAAGAAGGCATGAGGCGAGGCGCAGGAAGCCGGATTTCAGGCGGGCCTTGAGGAATTGGAGATTGGTGATTGGAGATTTCAGATTGGGGGTGGCGATTGATTCCTCAATCACGTCTAGAACCGTTTGGGCCCTGGTTGGGCGGTGATTGGCGAGAGCATCGAGGGGGCTTTGGGGAATTGGAGATTGGTGAATGAAGATTTCAGATTGAGGGACCGTTGGGAAGGGATGGGGTGATGTGACAATATCGAGGGTCTGGTTGCGTCGTGGGGGAGGAGGCAGCGCAGGTAACGGGCGGTGGTTTCGAGGGTTTTGTGGCCGAGTCGTTGCTGGAGTTCGGGGAGGGACATGCCGTTGCGGAGGGAAACCACGGCGAAGGTGTGGCGCAGGGTCATGGCAGTGACGGGACGTTCGATTCCGGTGGCGGTGGCGAGTTCCCGGATGCGTCGTTCGATACTGCGGGCAGAAAGCGGTTTGGCGGCTTGTTGGGAGAAGGCGCGGAGGATTTGGCGGTAGTAGAGGAGGGTGGAGCGGGCATAGCCGCGCTGCTGGAGGGCGGCGGAGGTGTCGCGCCAGAAGGTTGGCCAGTCGGGCCAGGAACCGTGCAGGGGGAGTACGGGGCCGGTGGCGGGCAAGGGTTGGCGGCGCGGCAGGAGCGGATATCGGCGCGGGCGGTACTTCTTCATGCCGCCCATCGTAGCATCGGACCTGTAACATTTAGGTTTACAGGTCCGGAGAATTTTCAACTTTCTCCAGGGGTGAACGGGACCCGAAAAATTCCAATCCTTGGTGCCACCGACAAAAAGGCACCGGGCAAAAAGCGGGGGTACGTTTCAGCACAAACTCAACGCGACAGAGGGCTGTCTCTGTTCAGTGTCCACCCGGACCACCGGATCAACCAGGTCGTGGTAGCCTTGATCGACGTGAAACCACCCTCGAAAGCACCTGAAAGCCTCTCTTCGGAAGGACTTTTTCATGTTTATGTTGGGTCAAACTTGTGCCTCACCACGCATGTATCCTGTTCGTTATCATGCGCTTAGGGCACATGATGCCCACATTAAAGTCAAGGCGAAATCTTACCCAATCCCATGCCTTTCAATGCGTTATGACTCCACGACCTTTTGTCGGTGGCACCAAGGGTTGGAAGATCGCGCGACATGCCTGGTGCAGGGCGTTTTGTACCCTGTTGCGAGGTGGGGGCTCTGTTGCATATCACGGCGCGATGCGCACCCGTATCTGGTAGAATACGTCGGTGGGTGGCGTGGGGGCATTGTCCCAGAATAGATTGAATGGCGGGTCGGCCTCCAGGTCTTCCTCTACCGGCAAGTAGGGACCCGATGGATTGGTGGCCCGGTACACACTGTAGAGCCGGCCTTCTGTGCTGGGCCATTCCAGCATGAACAACCGAACCGGATCGCCGGGTGATTTCTGTGCGATGAATAGATACTCCGCTTCGTCGGTGGGATCGGTGCCGGCGATGTATTCTTCAAAGTCGGTGGCGCGATCGCCATCGTTGTCGGATATTCCGGTCGAGACTTCGAGGGATCCAAAGGTGTTGGTTTCATAGTCATCGGGCAGACCGTTGGTATTGCTGTCGATGTAGGTCTGCACAAGGAAGGCATGTTGTACCGTCGCAGCCTGTAGCCAGTTGCTGTTTCCGGCCTGGCTGGCGCTCACGATAACCTCTCCCGGGCTGGTGCAGATCAGGTTGGGCTCGTCGTACTCGGCGGGTCCGGACAAGACTTCGATCACCACCGGAAGGCCCGAATCGGCGGTTACGGAGAGGGTGATGATGCTATCGACCAGTTGCGGCCCCGGATTCGGAAAGTCAATAGTCTGTGATGCCCGCTCAACCACGAGGGTTGCCCCGACATAGATGGTGACCCAATTCCCGGTGTCGTTGGGAACAAACTGAGCGGTGAGCGGGTAGGTACCCGCATTGAGGATCACCCCTGCTTCCGGAATATACTCGTAGTAACCGCCGGTTTCCGCTTCGGCATTCAACTGGGTGGCGCCCAGCGGTGTGCCGTAGCTGATTGGGGCGGGATTGGTCCACAGGATGATCGGCTCGGTCCGGTCCACGGTCACGGATGCGGTCAAACTGGTCACCCCGCCGTAGATATTGGTGATGACCGCATCGTAGGAACCGGCATCAGACAGAAGCAGATAGGAAAAGTCCAGCGTCGCATTGGTTGCTCCGGCCAGTGGCACACCATCCTTTCGCCACTGGTAGCTGAAGGGGGGCGCGCCGGTGACGGTCAGTTCGAGACTGCCGGTCCTGGCATAGTTGCCCGCAAACCCGTCGGGTTGGAGGGTGATGATGGGCGGGATCCCCAGGTCGCGGATGACGGTGACGGTGTCGGAGGTGGCATACACCGGAGGCGATTGGGTCACTGAAAGGTTGCTCAAGTAGAATTGGTAGTTGTCCCCCAATCCGGCGCTGTGATTCCAGGCCCGGAACCGGACTGCAGACATATCGGTTCGGGCTATCAGGGAACCGGTGATCGTCGTCCCACGAGCTTCGAGTTCATAGCCATTGCCGTCCGTACGGGTCATGGAGAGGGGGAATCCGCTTCCCGTGCCTTCGATCCCGGAGTCGCGGATTCCGGTGGCATCACGGATGGTGTAGTTCAAGCTACCGGCCTGGAAATAGAATTCCAGCAGGGATTCGCCGTCCGGGTTTTCGAGGGCGACGCCCACCGCCCCGCCGGTATCAATCCAGGAGTTCTCGAACATCACCTGCACGGTATCGCCGGACCGAAGTGGGCGGGGGAAGGCCCGATAGGCATTGGCCTCGCTTCCGGAATGTGCCCACAGGGTCCAGGCTTTCTGGACGCTGTCGAGGTTGTTGAAGAAGGTGTTGCTCACGATGGTGTGTCCGGCGTTGACGCCGTTGCTGATCAGCATCCATTCATCAAATCCGCTTCCGCCATTGTCGCCCGACTGCCATCCATCGGCGTAGACTGCGTCGGTGGCCTTGTCGGAGGCGATGTAGTCGAAGTCGGGCAGGTTGGTGGCGATGGCGGTGATGTGGTTGGTCCCGATGCCAAGGGGAACCGTGGTTTGCCAGGCGGACTGAGCGGGGGTGTCGCCCGAGGTTCCGGTCAGGTCATTAGTCCAGCGAATCCGGCCGACCAGAGAGGTGGATGCGGTGCCCTCGATCACCAGGCTGGTGGTGAAGAAGCCGACCGACAGGGGGGCGGCGGGATTGGTGATGGAGAAGGTGGGCCTTGGCGTCCCCGTTCCCGATACCGTGCGGCTCGTGGTTGAGGTGGTGGCGTCGTACTGTACAAGCAGGGTTCCTCCGAAGTCGCCGGTGGTCGACGGGGCGAATGTAACCGGAACGATCCGCGACTCACTGCTGCTGATCGTCCCTGTCCATCCGCCCGAAAAGCCGGTGGGCCAGGCAAAGTTGGTGACCGTTACCGGGCCGGTCCCGTCGTTGTGAAGAATCAGGTTCTGGAGCCAGTTTTGTCCTTCCAATACGGGGGGGAACGCCAACTCGCCGACCATCCGGATGCTATTGGCGGGATCATCGGCTCGGGAATGGAGGGCGGGAAGGACACAGGTGGCGAGCAACGCGCACAGCAGGCTGCTGCGAAGGGCTGGATGGATCATGAGTTTTTGCCGACTTCCTTTCTCGCTCGCATCACCCCGGGCAAGCCGAAACTACCCGAAGCGTGGAATGCTGTAAACTCGCAAGGCAGAAAACTCCATTCAGAGGGGGCTATGGACACACTGTATAGAATCTGCTCCGCCCTTGTTTTGACGGCTACGGGGCTGCGGGTCGGCTCTTCTTCATCCCCGATGCCGGGTTTAGGTCCACCATCGATCCAAAAGACTGCGAAGTGGGGCTGTGCTTCTCCAGATTCGGCTGGAGCGGATGGTGTGTAAGCTGTGCTCCGTGGCAGTCAGCTGGGCAAGCAGGTCGTGGGCGACCTTTGGTTTTTGCAGTACCTGGCGCCGGATGATTTCAGTCAGGAGATCCTGATCCTCCAGAGAATCCATCCTTTCGGTGGGCCAATCCTGCAACTGGGGCAAATGACGGGCGCACCATTCGATGTCGAGGGCAGCGACAGACAGGACGTGATCGAGTCGCTCGGGGATTTCTCGTATGCCCATCGCATCATCCTGGAGCATGGTTTTCAGGACATACAGGATGTCGCCCACCGGGTTGTGGCTTCCTTTTTCAGCGGAACAGTGGCTAAGTGATCCGGATCTCCGGGGATGGATATAGTGAACTTGGGGAAGGTACATATAGCTGGATGCCTGCTTGAATACATCCGCGGTTATCAACAGGTCCTCTCGATTGCAGAGGCGTCGGTCCACCTGCCGTGACCCTGCGCTTTCGTCCCACAGGGATTTCCGGATGAGCTTATTCCACAGGGTGGGCTGAATCTTGCCGGTGAAGAAGGCGTCCTGCAGTTGCGGCGCATACAGCTGTTGATGCTCGTAGTGATCGCACAGTTGAAAATCCCCTCCTTGCAGAGGGATTTCTTTCGCGTTGCATTCCACGATATCAAAATTTCCCGCACGGGCATGGCGGTGCATTTCCAGCATCATGTCCGGCTCCGCGTAGTCATCGCAATCCATGTGTACCAGGTATTCTCCGCGGGCCTGTCTGGATCCCGTAATGCGGGCGGCATAGACACCCCGATTATCTTCATGCCGAATGACGCGCACCCGGTGGTCAGCGGCCAGATACCCGGCCATGAGCTGGTCAAGTTTTCCCGGCGAACCATCATCGACCACGATCACTTCGATTTGATCCAGCGACTGACCCAGCAAGCTGTCCAGGCATCTTTGCAGGGTCTCCTCGCCCCGATACACGGGAACGATCACCGAAACCTTCGGGGAGAACTTTTCGGGGGCGTTGATCCGGGTTTCGTCTCCCGTCATTTTTGCAACCTTTCCCATAAACGCTGGCGTGTGTCCGCCCCCCCCCGCCGCGAGTCCCCGTCTGAAAAATCCCGTTCCTAAAGAAGATTGGCGGCAAGGTCGGCAACCTCGGAGCGGACGCCGCGGTTGAGGACGATATGGGCGGCGATGGCTTCGCTGCGGAATTTTTCCACGATGGCGGTGAGACCGTTGGACATGCTGTCCACGTAGGGATTGTCGATCTGGTAGATGTCCCCGGTGAGGACAATCTTGGTGCCGGGGCCAACCCGGGTGAGGACGGTTTTGGCTTCGAGCGGACTGAGGTTCTGGGCTTCGTCGACCACAATGAACTGATTGGGAATGGATCGTCCCCGGATGTAGGTCAGGGGTTCGATGCCGACCTTGTCGTTTTCCTCCATGTTGTCCTTGCCGAACCGGCTGGTTCGCTTGCCATTGGAGATCAGATCCATCGCGTCATAGATCGGTTGCATCCACGGGGTCAATTTTTCCTCGAGGGTTCCGGGAAGGAACCCGATGTCTTTGCCCATCGGAATGGTGGGGCGGCAGATCAGCATCTTCCGAAACGATTTCTGATCGATTGTTTTGTGGAGGGCGGCGGCGACCGCGAGGAGGGTTTTGCCGGTGCCGGCCTTGCCAATCACGGTGACCAGCTTGATGTCGTCATTGAGCAGGGCATCCATGGCATAGTGCTGTTCCCGGTTCCGGGGCTGGATATTCTTGATTTCATCGGGCACCGGCACCAGGGGGACCACGCAATTCAAGGCCTTATCGTACCGGGTAAGAATGGTATGGGTGACATCTCCCTCGTCGATGATCATGACATATTGATTGGCGGAAAAGGTGGTGTCTTCGACTCCGAGCTGGCCCTGGGTGCGGAAGATTTCCATTTGGCCGGGGGTGATCACCCATTCGGTATGGCCCTGAAACAGTTCATCGACATTGACCTGGTCGGTCTCATAGTCCTCGGCGGAGAGTCCGAGCGCATCGGCCTTGAGGCGTAGGTTGATATCCTTGCTGACCACAATGATCGGCTTTTCCTCCTCGTGCTCATTGAGTTCGACGGAGAGTTTCAGGATCTGATCATCGGCGGTCTTGGCATGGTCCAGAATGTGCGTGCTGCTTCCGGGAAACCCGATGCGCAGTACACCGCCCCCGGGGAGGGGGACCCCCCGGGACAGGTTGCCCTGTTCGCGGATGCGGTCAAGGGCCCGGGAGACTTCGCGGGCGTTGCGTCCGAGTTCGGACTGGTCGCGCTTGAATTTGTCGATTTCCTCGATGACCTTGAGGGGGATGACCACATTGTTGTCCTCGAAGTGAAAGATCGCGCCGGGGTCGTGCAGAAGGATGTTGGTGTCGAGGATGTAGGTTTTCTTCATGCAGGCAGAATCCTTGTCAGGGTTAGAGCCATTTTTTTTGTTTCAGGAAAAGGTAAATCATCCCGGTGAAAAACAGGGTGATTGCGAGGACCCAGAGGTGCGGGTAGTGCCATTTCAGTTCCGGCATGGCAAAGTTCATCCCATAGAAACTGGTGACCGCGACCAGGGGAAGGCTCAGGGTGGCAAGCACGGTGAGCACTTTGATCACCTGGTTGACCTGCATTTGCTGGAGGTTGAGATGGACCTGGAGCAGGTTGTTCAGGGATTCCCGGTACATGTCGGTGAGGTCGGTTGTCCGCTTGAGCCGGTCCAGCAGATCCCGGTAGTAGGGGAGCAGATGGGGGCGCACCAGCTTGAATTCGCCCCGGGCAATGCGCCCGATGACCTCCCGTTGCGGATTGGCGATCTGGCGCACACTCCGGACCTCGTTTTTGAGTTCAATGACATCCTCGAGAATGTGGGTGGCCTTGATGCTGAGGATGTTTTGCTCCATGTCCGTGATCTCGGCGGAGATCTGGTCCACTGCGGGCTCAAAGTTGTCGAGCAGAAAGTCAATCAGGGTGTAGCTGAGCCGGTCAGGCGCCCGGGCCACGGCGGCGGCATTTTTACGGATCCGGTCAATGGTGTTGGCGATGCACTGCATGGGCGCTCGGTGGAAGGACACCAGAAAGTTTTTCCCGATGAACAGATCCAGTTCGACCGGAGAAAATTGCCGTTCTTTGATTTCAAAATTCGGGGCATGCAGGATCATGAACAGGTATCGGTCATACTCATCGATCTTGGGTTGCTCGGAAACCAGCAGGCAGTCCTCAATGGCGAGGGGGTGGAAATTGAAGATCTGGTCGAGCAGGTTGGTCGCTTCTGCGTCGGTGGGGTTTTCGAGGTCCACCCAGATCTGGGCGTCGTCGTCGAACAGCATGGTCTTGATAAAGTCCAGGCCGAGATTCTCCCCGACCAGTTTCCCCTGGCTGAATACAAACGAACGAATCATGACGGGGGCCCGTCCTGTCGATCACGACCGACCGACCCGCGCCCTCGCCTCCGGCTTGCCCCGGAATGTAAGCCAAACCTATCCGTGTACACGCCCATAGCATAACCCGTTTACATTGCGGGAAAAGTTAAAATTCTGTGGGGGCAAATCCACCGGGGCTGGATGAGGAGTTTATCGGGGAAGTCCCGGTAAAAAAAAGTGGAGCGCCGGGCATTTCTCCACATCGCCAAACCGGACCATCTGTTGTAGGGTATCCCTTCAACAATGGACCGAAGAGAGAAGAAGCAATGATGGATGCACTTAGTTTGGCGCGATGGCAGTTTGGGATCACCACGGTTTACCATTTCATTTTTGTCCCCCTGACCCTGGGGCTTTCGATGCTGGTGGCGATCATGCAGTCCTTTTACTACCGGACGGGGAAGGACCTGTACAAGGAGATGACCCTGTTCTGGGGCAAGTTATTTGTGATCCTGTTCACCCTTGGGGTGGTGACCGGTATTGTTCAGGAGTTTCAATTCGGCATGAACTGGTCTGGCTATTCACGGTTTGTCGGGGATATTTTTGGCATTCCACTGGCCATCGAGGCCCTGACCGCGTTTTTTGTCGAATCGACATTTCTGGGGCTGTGGTTGTTTGGGTGGACACGTCTTCCCAAGGCGGTGCATCTGGCCTGCATCTGGTTAGTTGCCCTGGCGTCCAGCCTGTCCTCGGTATGGATCCTTCTCGCCAATGCCTGGATGCAGGTGCCGGTGGGGTATGTCCTGCGCAATGGCCGGGCGGAATTGCAGGATCTGGTCGCCATTCTGTTGAACGAGCGGGCGTTGGTACAGATACCCCACACCATTCTGGCCGGGTTTGTGACCGGCGGTTTGTTTGTGCTGGGGATCAGTGCCTGGAATCTGCTCCACAAGCACCGGGCGGATCTGTTTGCCCGGTCCGCACAGATTGCCCTGGTGTTCACGGCGGTGGCCAGCCTTGCCGTGGCCACCACCGGCCACACCCAGGCCCAGGAAACCGTGGCAACCCAGCCGATGAAACTCGCGGCGATGGAGGGTTTGTGGGAAACCGAAGGCCCGGCCAGCATGTCCCTGTTCGCCCTGCACGACCGGGAAAACATGTCCAGCATACGGGAATTCCGAATGCCGTATGTCCTGAGTATTCTGGCCCACAATAATCTGACCGGTGAGGTCAAGGGCATGAAGGAGCTTCAGGCGGAGATGGAGGCGGCGCATGGCCCGGGGGATTATGTGCCACCGGTGGCCATCGTCTACTGGAGTTTCCGGCTGATGGTTGGCCTTGGTGTGTTCTTCATCCTCCTTTCCTTGCGTGGACTCTGGAACTGGTGGGCGGGAAAGCTGGAAACCCGGACCGGGTATTTGCGGGTCGCGTCCCTTGCGCTGTTTTTGCCGTTTGCGGCAAACACGGCGGGTTGGATGGTGTCGGAGCTGGGGCGCCAGCCATGGATGGTTTACGGTCTGCTGAAAACCGTCGATGGGGTTTCTCCGGTGGTGGGACCCGGCACCCTCTGGATTTCCATGGCCGGGTTCACGGTCATTTATGGTCTGCTGGCCGCCCTCGGGTTCTCTTTGGTGTACAAATTTGCCCGGCCGGCGAGGGCGGGGGAACCTCCCCGTACCATGGCCCATCTCGACGGAACCCACGCTTACTAACCCTTTTTCACGGAGCGAATCATGGACCTCAATACGATCTGGTTTATTCTGATCAGCATTTTGTTTATCGGCTATTTCTTCCTCGAAGGTTTTGATTTCGGGGTCGGCATTCTTTTGCCCTTTGTGAGTCGCGATGACACGGACCGAAGAGTGGTCATCAACTCCGTCGGCCCCTTCTGGGACGGCAATGAGGTGTGGCTGATCACCGCCGGAGGCGCAATCTTTGCGGCCTTTCCGCACTGGTATGCCACCCTGTTCAGCGGATTTTACCTTCCCCTGTTCCTGATCCTGATCGCGCTGATTCTGCGGGCGGTTGGGTTTGAATTTCGCAGCAAGATCGAGGCCCCCCGCTGGCGGCGGATGTGTGATCAGTTTCTGTTCTGGGGCAGCTTTATTCCCGCCTTCTTGTGGGGGGTGGCGTTTGCCAATTTTGTCCGTGGGGTGCCGATTGGGGCGGATATGAACTACGCGGGCGGTTTCTGGAATCTGCTCAATCCGTATGCCCTGCTGGGGGGGCTGACCTCTTTGTCGGTTTTTACTTTGCACGGCGCGGTATTTCTCTGTTTGCGCACGGAGGGGGAGGTGCGCGAACGTGCGCATGGGATCGCCGCGCGGTTGTGGGGTCCGGCGGCGGTGATTCTGATTGCCTTCGCGGCCTACGGATATGTCGCCACCGACTTTCATCAACAGATGGGCGTTGTCCCGGGCACCATGCCTTTGCTGGCGATCTGCAGCTATATTGCGATCCTGGTGTTTTTGCGGATGGAGCGGGATGGCTGGGCCTTTATTGCCACCTCCCTCACCATCCTGTTTGGCGCGGTGGTGGTCTTTGAGGGGCTGTTCCCGCGGGTGCTGCTCTCGAGTCTGGACCCGGCCTGGCATCTGACCATTTACAATGCATCCTCCAGCCCCCTGACCCTCAAGGTGATGCTGGGGGTTGCCTTGCTGTTTGTGCCCATCATTCTCGGCTATCAGGGCTGGAGCTATTATGTGTTCCGCCAGCGCCTCACCCGGGAATCCATTCCCGAGCATGCCTTGAATCGGCATGGACAGGGGGAAAAAACCTGACATGCTGGACGGTGTACTGAGGGGGGGCGGTGATGAAAAAAGAAAGGTACTATGATGAAGCCATCGAATGAGTTAAGCGCGGAGGCTGCGCTGAAGAGCCTGGAAACACTCGATCTAGCCTATCCCCAGAAGGATTTGTTTTGCACCTGGGAAAAAACCGGAGACGAACTCAGGGCGCTGTTGACCACCGCGGAAATTCTGCAAAGCCTGTATCTGGCGGGCCGTGACCTGCGCTGTTTTCACTCCGGCCTCGCGGTCTCCCTGTTTCGGGACAATTCAACCCGGACCCGGTTTTCCTTTGGCTCCGCTGCGAACATGCTCGGTTTGGCGGTTCAGGATCTGGACGAGGGCAAGTCTCAGATTGCCCATGGCGAGACGGTGCGCGAAACCGCAACCATGATCTCCTTCTGCACCGAAGTGCTGGGTATCCGAGATGACATGTACCTGGGGGAAGGGGAAGCGTACATGCGGGAGGTGGCGGCGGCGCTGGATGAGAGTCATGCCGAGGGCGTTTTGGGTCAACGGCCGGCGATTGTGAATCTGCAGAGTGATGTGGATCACCCGACCCAGTCCCTGGCCGATCTGCTTTGGCTGAAACAGACGTTTGGCTCGCTCGATAATCTCAAGGGGAAAAAGATCGCCATGACCTGGGCCTATTCGCCCAGTTATGGAAAACCCTTGTCAGTGCCCCAGGGGATCATCGGCTTGATGTCCCGGTTTGGCATGCATGTACATCTGGCCCATCCCGAGGGATATGATTTGATTCCTGAAGTGGTGGAACTTTCCGCCCGGCAGGCCAGGGAAACCGGCGGTACGTTTACCCACAGCCATTCCATGGAGGATGCCTTTGCCGACGCGGATGTGGTCTATCCCAAGTCGTGGGCTCCATACGAGGTCATGCAGAAACGGACACCGCTGCTGCGGGCGGGGGACCGTGCCGGACTTCAGGACCTGGAACAGGTCGCCCTCAAACGGAATGCGGAATATGTGGACTGGGAGTGCACCGAGGCGCGCATGAAGCAGACCCGGGACGGCCAGGCCCTGTATATGCATTGCTTGCCGGCGGATATTTCCGGCGTGTCCTGTAAGCAGGGTGAGGTCGCAGCCTCGGTCTTTGAGCGTTACCGTCTCCGCACCTATCACGAAGCAGGCGGCAAGCCGTTTGTCATTGCCGCGATGATGCTGTTGCAGCGGTTTCCCGATCCCGCCGCGTTGCTGGAAAAATTGATCGGCAGATCCTCTCGCTATGCCGACATAGGGTAACGCCATGCCAACGCTGCAGCCATCGCGCCCGCTGGTGGTGATTGCCATTGGGGGCAATTCGCTGATCAAGGATGCCCACCACATGTCGGTTCTTGATCAATACCGGGCGGCGGGCGAGACCTGTGCCCATATCGCACCGCTGGTGTGCCGCGGCTACAGAATTGTGATCACCCATGGCAATGGCCCCCAGGTTGGCTTCATCCTGCTCCGTTCCGAGCTGGCCAAGGGACAGTTACATCAAGTCCCTCTCGAAAGCTGTGTCGCGGATACCCAGGGCGCGATCGGCTACCAGATTGCCCAGGCGCTCGGCAATGCCTGCCGCAAACTACAGGTCGAGGTGGAAATTGCCTCGGTGATCACCCAATCCCTGGTCGATCGGGATGATCCTGCCTTCTCGGACCCGGCCAAACCGATCGGGCCATTTTACACGGAAGCGGAGGCGGTCCGGCATCGCGATGGGGATGGCTGGACGCTGAAAGAAGATGCCGGGCGGGGCTGGCGGCGGGTGGTTCCATCGCCCCGGGCGGTTGAAATCATCGAAGAAAAGGTGATCCGTGATTTGCTGGCCCGCGATGTCGTGGTCATTGCCCTCGGGGGCGGAGGAATTCCGGTGGTGCGCGAGGAGGACGGAACCCTCAGCGGCATTTCCGCCGTGATTGACAAGGATCAGGCTTCCAGCCTGCTGGCCCGCCAGCTTCGGGCCGATCAATTATTGATTTCAACCGGGGTGCATCATGTCATGCTGGATTATGGCACACCGCAGGAACGACCGGTCACCTCGATGACCCTGTCGGAGGCGAAAGCGCACCTGGCCGCCGGCCAGTTCCCGGCCGGAAGCATGGGTCCCAAAATTCAAGCCGCCATTGAATTTATCGAGGCGGGGGGCAAGCATGTTATCATTACCCGCCCCGAGGATATTGAGTTGGCCGTCGACGGCGAAGCCGGCACCCATATTCATCGTGATGCCGATCTGGAGGACCTCTGATGCACATGACCGGACTGCTTTGCTACACCTGCGGCAAGAGTCACCCCGCAAATCCCGGTCTGTTTGTTTGTCCAACCTGTGGCGGCAATCTCGGGGTTTCCTATGACATGGCCGCCCTGCGGGAAGAGTCCGACCTGCACCGGTTGCTCACCGCGGGCCGGCGCGATTTATTTCGCTATGCCCATCTGCTCCCCATCCGGTCCCTTGAATCCATTTCCCCCCTGGTGGTCGGGCAAACCCCGCTCTATCAGGCCCGCCGGCTTGGCGCGGCGATTGGAATGGACAATGTCTATCTCAAGGATGACAGCCGCATGCCGAGCAATTCCTTCAAGGATCGGGCCGGGGCGGTCGCGCTTGCGGTGGCCCGCGAGCAGGGGGCTTCGGTCATCGCCGCGGCCAGTACCGGTAATGCCGGGTGTTCCATGGCCTGCCTGTGTGCATCGGTCGACCTTCCCTGCGTGGTGGTGGTGCCCGAATCGGCTCCCGCCCCGAAACTTGCCCAACTTGCGGCCTATGGTGCTCATGTCCTCGCGGTACGCGGGACCTACGACGATGCCTGCCGGGTATGCCGGGAGCTCTGCGATGAAACCGGCTGGTTTAACCGGATGACCGGATTCAACCCCTATACGCGCGAAGGCAAGAAAACCGTGAGCTTTGAGCTGTGGGAACAGTTCAACGAAGCCACCCCGGACCGGGTGGTGGTTTCGGTGGGTGACGGCAATATCATCAGCGGGGTGTGGAAAGGCTTTTGTGAGCTGTATGCGCTGGGCCTGATTCGCTCATTGCCGCGCATCGATTGCATTCAGGCGGAAGGAAGCGCCGCGATCACCCATGCAATTCACGCGCTGCGCGCAACCGGCGATCAGATTCCAGACCGGTGGGATGCGCTTCAGGTTCCCGCGGTGCGTGCGTCAACCCTTGCGGACTCCATTTCGGTTGACCAGCCTCTGGATGCCATTGCCGCCATTCGGGCGGTGGTGGAATCGGGAGGCGAGGCCATCACGGTCTCTGACGATGCGATCGCGGCGGCAATGCCGGAGCTCGCCCGCCTCTCCGGCGTGTTTGCCGAGCCCGCGGCGGCGGCGGTGTGGGCGGGTTTGCGGTCGATGGCGGCTGATCACCGGGTCGACCCGGAGGAGGTGACGGTGTTGCTGGTGACCGGGAGCGGATTGAAGGATCCACGGGCCCTGAACCGGTTTGCGGTTGCGGCGGAAGTCATCGATCCCGTCCTCACCGATGCCTTGCAGGCAGTTTCCAGGATGGCCTTGCCAGGGACTTGAGCGGGATGTGCGCTGCGGCTCTGGTCAGGATTCCGGACGTTTGATGGTGATCTTCAGGGGCTGTCTGGCCGGAGCCGGTGCCTTGACCACCTTCCTCGTTCCATCCGCCGGCGCGGAACGGTCCGCATCGGCCGATTCTGCGCCGTGGGCGGTTTGCCTGGCCTCACCGGACTTGTGCGGGGCGGCCTTTTCCCCATCACTCACGATCTGTTTCAACAGGGTATTGTAGCCCTTGCCGGATGCCATTTCGTCATTGATCTCCCGGATTGCGGTCTCGGTTCCACCGGCGCCGGCATCCTGCTCAAAGGTGAAGGTGTAATGACCGACCTTGATGATGTCGCCCGGACCAAGTTTGGCCACCTCCACCCGCCGGTTGTTGACGAGGGTCCCATTCTTGGACTTGAGGTCCTTGATGTAAAATTCACCATCCCAGAATCGCACGCCGCAGTGGATGCGGGAAACCTTGTCATCGAGCAGGATAATGTCCGCCTCGGGGCTTCGGCCGATGGTGATGGACTTTTCCCCCAACTCAAATTCCTTGGTGCCACCGTCCTGTTTGGAGTAACGCAATTTCATGATCAACCCTATACCATGACCGGCTGGTTTCTGGCCAGTTTCGTCGTGTGACTAAATGACCCCCCGGGTCATCAGTTCGCGGAAATAGGCAATCGTCGGAGTCAAACCCTCTTCCAGGGCGACCTTGGGCTCCCAGTTCAGGATCTCCCGGGCCCGGGTAATATTGGGTTGGCGAATCTTGGGGTCATCCACCGGAAGCGGCTTGAACTCGATGATCGAACTGCTGTCGCAACGGGTACGGATGGTTTCGGCAAACTCGAGGACGCTCATTTCCCGGGGATTGCCGATATTCACCGGGTTCACCTCCTGACTCTGGGAGAGGGCATAAATTCCCGCGACCAGGTCAGCCACATAACAGAAACTGCGGGTCTGGCTGCCATCGCCAAATACGGTGATGGATTCATTCTTCAGGGCCTGGGTCACAAACGCCGGGACCACCCGCCCGTCATGGGGTCGCATCCGGGGGCCATAGGTATTGAAGATGCGAACGATGCGGGTTTCCACACCGTGATAGCGGTGATAGGCCATGGTCATGGCCTCCGCGAACCGCTTGGCTTCGTCGTACACGCCGCGGGGACCGATCGGGTTTACGTTGCCCCAATAGGATTCGGGTTGGGGGTGGACCAGTGGGTCGCCGTACACCTCGGAGGTGGAGGCGAGCAGAATCCGGGCATTCTTGGCCCGGGCCAGTCCGAGCGCCTTGTGGGTCCCCAGCGCCCCCACTTTCAGGGTTTGGATCGGGAGCTCCAGATAGTCAATCGGGCTCGCGGGGGAGGCAAAGTGAAAGATGAAGTCGACTTTCCCCTCGATCGACAAGTCCGTGGTCACATCCTGCTCGATGAATGAAAAGCGCGTTTCCTTCTCCAGGTGCTTGAGATTGTCCAGGTTGCCGGTAATTAAATTGTCGATCCCGATTACCCGGTGCCCCTTCGAGAGCAGCAGATCCGTGAGATGGGAGCCGAGAAAGCCGGCCGCCCCGGTGATGACAGTGGTGAACTCCGTTGTACTCATGCTCATTCCTTCCCAAAATTGATTGATTCACCATGATAGGCGAAGCGATTGACAGGAACAACCTCAAACCGGGGTATTTCTACCATTGACAAAGCCACCCCCTGCTCCTACTCTCCCCCACTTGCTTTCTTGAAAAGGGGTTGATGTCGAATGAATGTAACCTATCTGGACCGGGCCAAGAACCGGATTGAGAATATTCCGCTGCTGATCAACATGGTCTCCCGCCGGGTGCGCCAGTTGAACAATGGTCAGCGTCCGCTCGTGAAGCCGCTTCATACCCATCAATCGAATCTCGACATCGCACTGATGGAGATCGCCGAGGGCAAGCTCACGGTTGAATTCACCGCGTCGACCCAAAATTCGCCGGCTTCAGACAACCTGATCGCTCTGTAAAGCAGTCGAGACCTCGCCATGACCGGCGCCCCGGATAAACGCGGAGGCTCGCAAACCCTTGCCAGCAATCGCAAGGCTTCTCACGAGTACCAGTTTCTGGAGAAGCTGGAGGCGGGCATCGCTCTTCAGGGCGCCGAGGTCAAATCGATTCGCGACGGCAAAGCCAGCCTCAACGAGGCATTTGCCCGCATCGAAGACGGGCAAATGCTCTTGTACAACATGCATGTTCAGCCGTATCCCCATGCCCGCACTGACGATCAGGATCCGGTGCGGGTCCGCACGCTGCTCCTGCATCGCCGGGAACTCGACCGGCTTACCGGACAGGTCGCGGAGAAAGGCCGGACGCTGGTACCCACCCGCCTCTATCTCCATCGGGGATTGATCAAGGTGGAAATTGCCGTGGCCAAGGGCAAGCTGGCCATCGACAAGCGGGATTCCTTGAAAAAGAAGGTGCAGGATCGGGAAACGGCCCGCACCATCGCGCGCCTGAGCCGCCGATAATCAACCGACGATACGGTGGATCCAGTCCATCCCCGCCCGGACTGCCTCCAGTTCCCGCCCCTTGAATCCATGGTTGGCTCCGGGAATCAGGCAAACATCACACGGGTTGGCCTGTCTGGCCTTGGCTTGAAGTTGCCGCGCGGCCTCCTGGACTGGAATCACCGCATATTCCTCCGCTTCGGGAAAGATCCCGAGAATCGGGCAACGCACCTTGCCCACGTGGCGCATGGGGCCATCAAACCGAAACAGCCTGGCCTCCAATTGGTCCGGGTCGGCGATACTCAGAAATCGGTGCGCGGCAAAGGGAAATCCAATGCCCTGGACCAGCGCATCCGGACGGCCTTCCGCGACGAGGGCCCGGGCCCGGGTGACCTTTCGTGTGAAGGACGCGCCGAGGTCGCGGCGCAGGATTTCGTAGTCGTCGCCAATCGCGGTCAAGAGTAACGCCTTTACATCCTTCCGGTTCCGTACCGCTTGATAGTAGGCGATCTTCTGACAGCCGGTGCTGTGGCCGATCAGAATCATGGCGCGATACCCGAGCGCTCTCGCCCCATCGAGTGCGGCGTCCAGGTCGCGGAGGCAGTCGCGGAATTTCTCGTGGGCGGTATCCTGCTCCGCGCCCCGGTTGTTGAAACTCAGCAGATCGTACCGGGTGCCCCGAACCGCCTGCATCCAGGTTTTCTTGAATGCGGACCGATAAAAGTTGCTGCCCATACCGTGCACAAAAACCAGCAGGGAACGCGCCCGCTGTTTTCCCGACCGGGCGATAAACCCATCGAGGGGGCGCAGGGTTTTACCCAGGGGAAGGCTGATCAATTCGCCGGGCAGGAGGGGTGGTTTAGCTGTGCGGGGCATGATCGGTCTCCTGTTCGAGGGTGCGGCGGACGCATTGGACATCCTGGCGAATCTGTTCCCGGAGATCCGCCTCGCAATCAAACCGCATGGTGTCTTCGCGCAAGCGGCAGACCAACTCCAGTCGCAGGGTTTTTCCATAGAGATCCGGTGCGCCGTCCAGGAGATGTACCTCGATGGCGGCCGGATGTTCACGGCCCGCCTGAGGGCAATACACCGCGGCCGGTTGACGCCCGGAATCCTCCACCATCGCCCAGCCCGCATAGATGCCGGGGGCGGGGAGAAGGATGCCGTGCAGGTCCAGATTTGCCGTTGGGAATCCGAGTTTGCGCCCTCGCTTGAGACCATGCACAACCTCGCCCACATAGTCCGGGCGTCGTCCCAGCATCGCGCGGGCATCAGCCATGTTGCCCTGGGCAATGGCCTCGCGAATCCGCGTGCTGGAGATGACCGCGCCTTGCCAGGTGACCGACTCGGGAACGATGATTTCCAGACCGAGTGGATGGCCGAGTTTCCGCAGGAGTTGGACATCACCGCGCGCTCGATGTCCGAATCGCCAGTTTTCGCCAACCACCAGCCCGCGAAGGGAGGGAATGGAATCCTGGAGAAGGCTGATGAACGCCTCTGGCTCGATCCGGGAAAGGGTCTTGGTAAACGGGAGCAGGAGGCAGCCAGCCATCCCGTGCTGGGCCAGCAGGGCACATTTTTGTTCCGGCGTGGTCAGCAAGGGGGGGGCGCGATCCGGGGCAAGGGTCCGCTGGGGGTGATCGGCAAAGGTCAGGACCCACGCTTCACCCCCGAGGGCAATGGCCCGGCGTCGGGCTTCGGCGAGCAGGGCAATATGGCCGAGGTGCACACCATCAAACATCCCGGCGGCAAGGACGACTGGCCCGGTTATTCCGGCCAGGGCTTCCATCTGGTCGACGGTCTTCATCCCGGCATGGCTAACCGCAACTTGGCCTTTGGCATGGGGAGGATATGCTTCTGGAGCTCAACCTCGGAGAGTTCCAGAAGCTCGTTGAGCGGTTTGGCTTCCTCCAGGGAAAACTGTCCCGATGCCGTCCGCCGCAATGCGGTCAGGTGTGCGCCGCACCCCACCATCTCCCCGAGGTCTGCCGCCAGGGTGCGCACATAGGTGCCCTTGGTGCAGGAGACGGTAAAGTCGATTTCGGGCAGGGAAAACCGGTCGATGACAAAACGATAGACGTGGATCAATCGTGGCTCCCGTTCCACGGTTTCCCCTTTGCGGGCGAGCTTGTAGAGCGGGACACCATTTTTTTTGATCGCGGAAACCATGGGCGGAACCTGGTGAATGTCGCCGGTCAACTGCTTCATCGCCGCCTCCACCGCTTCCCGGCTGACCGATTCGAAGGGCCGGGTTTCGAGCGGGGTCCCATCCGCATCCTGGCTGTCGGTGGTGATGCCCAGGGTCATGGTTCCGGTATAGATTTTATCGGACCCCATGCAGTCGCCGGAAAGTTTGGTGCCCCGTCCGGTCAGGATGAGCAGCAGCCCGGTCGCCATCGGATCGAGCGTTCCTCCGTGCCCGACCTTCTTAATCTTGAAGGTGCGGCGGATGCGGTGCACGACATCGTGGGAGGTCATGCCGCTCGGTTTGTCCACCAGCAACAATCCGTCCCAGGGGGATATGTCACGGAGGGGACCTCCGGCATAGACCAGCCTGGCCGATGGAGGGTTATCCCTCGACATGGTCCTCCTCATCGGTCCACTCCGGATGCGCGTGCTCGATATCCTCAATCAGATGCAAAATCCGGTCACCCTCTTCCAGCGAGTCATCGAGCACGATGGTCAGGTGGGGGGTGTACTTCATGGTGACGTTCCGCCCGATGATTGCCTGAAGATCGCCGCGGTGCTGCATCAGCAAACGGAGCATTGCCCGCTGGGCATGCGCCTCGGCCCGGATCGAAACATGCACCCGGGCATTCCGCAAATTGGAGCTGGTTTCCACCCGGGTGATCGTCACCGCAGAAGGTTCAAATCCGGGTTCGTTGATCACGCGAAACATGGCCTCGGCTAATTCATGCTGAAGCAGGGTGTTGATCCGGGTAAGGCGGTCCCCCTTCATCTTCGGCCTCCTTCGCGGTGAAACAGGGCGCGGTGCGCCGTGCGATTACAGTTGCTGAGCGATCTTCTCAACGTCGTACAACTCGATGATGTCGCCTTCGTGGAAGTCGCTGAAGTTGTCGAGCCGAATCCCGCACTCCTGACCTTCGCGAACCTCATTGGCATCGTTCTGGTAGCGTTTGAGATTGGAGACCGACCCGGCATGAATGATTTCGCCCTCGCGCTTGATACGGGCCCGTGAGCGGCTGGTTGCCCGTCCCGACGTGACCAGACAGCCCGCGACCTTGCCCTTTTTGCCGAGGTCGAACACCTGCTTGATGATCGCCTGACCATGGACATTTTCACGTACCATGGGATCGAGCAGATTCAGCAGATTGACCTTCAGGTCGTCGGCCAGTTCATAGATGATGCTGTACAGGCGGATTTCAACGCCCTCCCGCTTGGCTGCTGCGGTGACGCCGTTTTCCTTGCTGACATTGAAGCCAATAATCAGGGCCTTGGAGGCCTTGGCAAGGAGGATGTCGTTGACCGAGACATTGCCGATGCCGGTGAGCACGGTTTTGATTCCTACTTTATCGCTCTTGATCCCGTCGAGGAGGTACTGGATTGCTTCCAGAGAGCCTTGAACATCGGACTTGATGATCAGGGGAAGAGACTTTCGTTCTTCGCCGGCCCCCTGTTGAAACAGGGATTCGATCGACATCTTTTTGGGCGATGCTGCGGTGAGGTTTTTCTCCCGCAACTCTTCCTGCCGCTGGGCATGAATTTCCTTGGCGATCTTTTCGTTTTCGACCACGGAAAATTCCGCCCCCGCCTCCGGCACCCCGGACAGTCCCAGCACCTTGACGGCATGGGAGGGGCCGGCCTGTTTCACTTTGTTCCCGCCGGCATCGATGAGGGCCTTGACCTTGCCCCAGTGAGGCCCGCACAAAACGATATCCCCGAGTTTCAGGGTGCCGTTCCGGACCAGCAGGGTTGCCGTGGGCCCCATGCCGGTTTCCATCCTCGCCTCGACAATGAAGCCCTCGGCATGCCGTTGCGGGTTGGCCTTGAGTTCCAGCACCTCGGCTTGGAGGGAAATCATTTCCAGCAGGTGGTCTACACCATCACCACTGATTGCGCTGACCGGACAACAGATGGTCTCGCCGCCCCAGTCTTCGGGGGTGAGGCTGTCCTGCTGCAACTGGGTCTTGACCCGGTCGATGTTGGCCGCGCGCAAATCGATCTTGTTGATCGCGATCATGATGGAAACCCCGGCGGCCCGTGCGTGCTGAATGGCCTCCTTGGTCTGGGGCATCATGCCGTCCACGGCATCAATGACAATCACGGCAATATCGGTCAGGTTGGCCCCGCGCGCGCGCATCTTTGTGAACGCCTCGTGGCCGGGCGTGTCGAGAAAGGTGATTTGGTTCCCGTTACCCTGGGTCACGGTATAGGCACCAATGTGCTGGGTGATGCCTCCTGCTTCACTCGCGGTGACCTTGGTGTTTCGGATTCTGTCCATCAACGATGTTTTGCCGTGATCGACATGACCCATGAAACAAACCACCGGAGGCCGGGTTTTCAATTCGCCCGGCTTGTCCGCTACCGGCTTGGGCAATTGCTCTTCCGGGGTTGGCGGCGGCTTCTTCTCCACCGGCTTCTTGCGTTCCTGTTCGATGGTGAAGCCATGCTTCGCCGCCACCAGTTGCGCGGTCTTAATCTCAATTTTCTGGTTGATCGAGGCAAAGATGTTCATCCCCATCAGTTCGGCAATCAACTGATTGGGCTTGAGGCCAAGCTGTTCGGCAAACTCCCGGACGACAATGGGCGGCTTGATGATCAGGACATGATCATCCTCTTCGGAGGTCTCGGCGGTCTGTTCAGGATCCGGTTCTTCCTTGGTAACCGCAGTTTCAGCCTTGCCGGGGGAAGGTTCGGGGGGGCGGCTTGCCGCAGGGGGGGCGGGTTCCTTGGCTGTCGCCTCCGCCTTTTTCCGGCTGGCCGCAGCGATCGCCTTTTCCTTCGCGGCCTTGTCCTGCTCGGCCTTGATCCGGAAATAGGCCCGTGCGGCAGCGATCTGCTCTTCCGTCAATCCGCTTAATCGACTGCCGACTTCGAAATTGAGCCCTTGAAGGCTTTCGAGCAGCTCATCGCTGTGAATGTTCAGTTCTTTGGCTAGTTCGTGGACTCTCATTGTGTTAGTAGCTAGGCTCCTGCTTTTCAAACGCGCTTTCCGCGGCAGCGCGTATTTCAGCCGCAGTCTCAGGCGTCATGCCTTCCACCGCAACCAGATCCTCGAGTTCCGCGGCAAGGATGCCTTCGAGGGTGAGAAATCCAGAGGCTACCAGCAATTCAGCATTTTCCTCGCCGATGCCTTCAGTCTGGGCAAGTTTGGCCACCGCTTTGGCCACTTTTTCCTCAAAACCAATGTCGGCTTCATCCTTCTGGATATCGATCTTCCATCCGGTCAGCTTGGCGGTCAGTCGGGCATTCTGGCCCTTCTTGCCAATCGCCAGCGATAATTGGTCGGAATCCACGATGATGGTGATGGTCCGGGTGTCTTCATCAATCACCATGCGCACCAATTTTGCCGGCGCCAGGGCGTTGGTCACGAAGGTTTTCACATCGTCGCTCCACCGGACAATGTCGATCTTCTCCCCGGAGAGCTCGCGGACGATATTCTTGACCCGGGTGCCCCGCAGACCCACACAGGCGCCCACAGGATCCACCTTGTCGTCATTGGAGGTCACCGCGACTTTGGTCCGGAAGCCTGCTTCCCGGGCAATCGCCCGGATTTCTACTGTTTTGTCGGCGATTTCCGACACCTCAAGCTCAAAAAGACGCTTCACAAAGTCCGGATGGCTTCTGGACAGAAGGATCAAAGTTCCCTGCGGCTTGTTGTCGACCTCGACAATCATGGCGCGGATCCGGTCTCCGACCTGGTATTCCTCGGTGGGAACCCGCTCCCGCCCACTTAAAACCGCTTCGCAGCGCCCGAGATCCAGAATCACGTCACTGCGCTCAAACCGGCGCACGGTTCCGCTGACAATGTCATGGATCCGGTCCTTATACTCTTCAAAGGTCATGTCGCGCTCGGCCTGACGGATCCGATGGAGAATTGCCTGCTTGGCAGTCTGGGCAGCGATCCGGCCAAAATTTCTGGGGGTCACCTCGATCTCCATGACATCCCCAAGCTTCGCCTCCGGGTCGCGCCGCTTGGCCTCGGTCAGGGAAATCTCGTCATGCGGAAGCGTAACCTTTTCTACCACGGTTACTTGCGCGAATGCCTTGAAGTCGTATGTCTTGCGGTCAATCACGATCCGCAGCTCCTGGGCAGGGCTGACACTCTTCTTGGCCGCGCCAAGTACCGCCGATTCAATTGCCGTGAGCAGCGTTTCGCGGCTGATTCCGCGCTCTCTCTCCATGTGCTCAACCACCGCAAGCAATTCGTTATTCATAACCAGTTCCCTATATCATGCCTAATCCACGACCCCATCGCCGACGCAATGTCCCGAGACAGAAAAGAGTGGGCAAATAGACCCACTCTCACCGGCGGCCAAACTGTCAAAGCCTGACCACTATAGATTGAATGGTGTCCCGGTCAAGACTAAATCAGCATTCAGAGGGGGCGGAAGCCACCCAGGTGAGCCCGGAGTTCACCTTATCCGGGTAAAACGGTTCATTCCCGTGGCGGTGGCCCCGTCCGGCGAGCGTCCTCTGGCCAAATCCTAACAGTTTCGCCATTGACTCCCGGGGACTGCCATGCTTAGCTCATCGGCTGGGGTGGAGGGGATTCCTTTGCCCCTTATCGGATATACAGGATCGATCAACCGGGTTAGTTTATACGGTGCCCCGGAGGACTTCTGCGGGTACGATGTGTGATGAGTTTGTGCAATTGAGGGAAGAGTGAATCGGATCGTTCAAATCTGGATGGTGTTGCTTGCCCTGACGGGAAGCGTGGGCACCCTGTGCCGTGCCGCGACCATCGACTTGGACATCTTTGTCCTGAACTCGATCCTGGACAACTTGGGCGTACCCTTGGCCGATGGCTCAATTGTCGAAATCATTGGATCTGGCGATATCGATACTGGGGATGGAGCGGGAAATTTATTTGCAACCTACGGGGGCACTAACCTGATTCCGGAGACGACCCTTGGTGATGATGTAATTCTAGGAACGGTGGAAATTGACAGTGTCAATACAGGAAGTAATGGAACCTTTTTTACCACCGTTCAGTTTGATTCCACTTCGATCAACTATGCCTATATCCGCTTCTACAATGCCTCCAATCCATTAACCGGAATGATCTACTGGGGCACGTCGGATGTCTTTGCCTTGACCCAGGTGATCTTTGGTGTGGTCACGATCCAGGCCGATCCCGGAGGGTCGCTGCAAACCACCAATTATAATAATTTTGTCATCATTCCCGAACCGAGCACGGTCAACTTGTTCCTGGTGATGGCGGGGATGATGTTTGCCATGAGAGTGAGCATGCGCAGAAAAATCAATCGGGGAAAGTCGAACGAATAGGCTGGGGGGATTGGGGAGAAAGAAGATGAAAACCTTGAGGCTCAGGTATATCGGCGTGATATTCGCTTTCAGCGTGGGGGTGGCCATGGCCCAGGAAACCCCGCTTTCATTTGGCGCAACGAACGCCATTGTGGACGAGTTCGGCCAGGTCCTTCCCGGCCGCAATCCCAGTTGTACCTACTGGGGGCTTGACCCGGTTTCCGGACCGATTGTCCAGATCCTCCAGACCCTGGATGGTTCGATTTATCCGGCCAACCCCGACGGCTCACCTGGCAATACCAACAATCTGGTCATTCAAACCATTCGCATCGGCGAGGGGGTGGACGGTTCACTGTCTGAATCGGGACTTTTTTCCGGAACTCTGGGGTATTTTCGACGTTCATCCATGATGGTATCCCCCAAGATTTTTGCCCGGGTATTCAATGGCGTCAGCGAGGCGGAAAGCTCCTTTTATGGTGACTCCCAGGTCTTTGATGTCCCGGTGTTTGGGGATGACTACGACCGGTTCTTCGCCCAGGTTGAAGCGACCGATCAACCGCTCGATACCAGCGATCTTGATCAGGATGGCATGATCGGTTCCTGGGAAAAGAGTTTTGGTACCGACCCAAACAACCCCGACTCCGATCGTGATGGCGTGCGCGATGGCGATGAAATGCTCGCGGGCACGGATGCCCTCGATGACACATCATTCCTCGCGATGGTCGAATTGATTCCCTACAACGCCAAGGATCTGATGGTGATGTGGGCCTCGGTGAGTGGTACCGTCTACCAATTGCAGATCTCGACCAATGGGTTGATGGACCCGGTCTTCGACCCGGTGAACGCGACCATCGAAGCAACCGATACTGTCGCTGGCACCGTGGTTACCAATGCTCAGGAGTGGAGCGATGTCCACTTCCGGGTGCGGGTTATCACGCCCTGACCACCGTTCCGATGTGAAGAATCTCTTGCTACTCGGAGTCAGTGGGGGAATTGCCGCCTACAAGACCGTGGAGGTTGCCTCCCGGTTTCGAAAAGCCGGATTTGATGTTCATGTCGTCCTGTCCGAGGCCGCCACCCAGTTCATCGCGCCCCGGACGTTTTCCGCGGTCACCGGGAACCCTGCATTAACCGACCTGTTCCCCCCCAGCGCCCAATCCATCGGCGAGGCGGCCTATCCCCATCTGTATCCTGCAACCCGGGCAGACCTCTTCCTGCTCGCACCCGCCACTGCGGACATGATCGCCAAGCTGGCCCACGGATTCGGCTCCGATCTATTATCCACCTGTGCCTTGTCGCTTCCTCAGGGTTGCCTGAAGTATTTTGCCCCCGCCATGAATACCGAGATGTGGAACCAGCCTGTGGTACAGCAAAATGTCCGGACCTTGGAAGGGCTGGGCTGGGTCAAGCTGGGGCCGGAAGATGGATTGCTTGCCTGCGGGGCTGAAGGTCCGGGGCGAATGATGGAGCCGGCCCTCCTCGTGGAGCAGATCCGCAAACAGGTGCCCGGCAACCAGGCTGCTCGCCCCCTGCGCCATCGACGGGTTCTCGTTCTGTCCGGGCCGACCCGGGAGCAGCTGGACCCGGTTCGCTTTCTCAGTAACCCCAGCTCGGGAAAGATGGGGCAGGCGCTGGCGGAGGCTGCGGTGGCCATGGGGGCTACGGTTGACTTTGTCACTGGTCCGGTTCCGGAGCAACACCTGCCACGGCTTGATGGTGTGACCCTGCATGCTGTGAACAGTGCCGATGAAATGCTGGCGACGTCCGCCCCGATCGCCGCTGAGGCGGACTTGTTTGTCTTTGCTGCCGCAGTGGCCGACTATCGTCCGGCCCATGTTGCCGACCAGAAGCTCCCCAAAACCACCGAGCCGTTTTCGCTGGAGCTGGTGCCCACACCGGACATCGCGGCAACCTTGAGCCAGCAAAAACGACCCGGTCAACTTGCCGTGGGATTTGCCCTGCAAACCGAGGACGGCATCCCCAAGGCTCAAGCTAAATTGCAGCGTAAGCACCTCGACGGCATCCTGCTCAATTCTCCTGAAGCCCTCGGAGGGAGTCAGGGAACCTACACCTGGATCTCCGGCCCCAGAGGCGAACAGGTGGTCGAATGGGGGACCCTCTCCAAGCGGGCGTGTGCCGATCAATTATTGACTTGGGCTGCCGAACGCCTTGACGTCACCGTGTCTGATCACTGACCCGAACCCTCTCCGGACGGCGGCGATTGCCGCGTCTTTTGATTATTTTGTGTCATTTTGGGTGAATCGCTCCACCCGTGCGCAAAATTGACAAATTGCCGGATATCTCGACCCAGGCCTACTGGCACGGCGTGGTCCAGTATGGTTTGAGCCAGAATTGCCAGTGGATTCGCTGGTTATCGTCCTTACCTGCCATTCAATTCCCCTGACCGACGCACTTTGGCATGGGTCATGCTCTTTATCCAACCGTACGTGTAAAGAGCGAAGTGGATGCGTGAGGGGTATTGGTTATGAAAACGTTAATCTATACAGGATTGGTTGCTGGCTCATTGTTGTGCCTGCCCCGGGTGCAGGGGCAGGAGACGCCGCTTGCCTTCGGGTCCACCAATGGAATCTGCAATGAGTTCGGCCAGCTTCTCCAGGGCCGGAATCCCAGTTGTATCTACTGGGGTCTGACCTACGTAACCGGCACGCTGGTGCAAATTATTCATGCCGTGGATGGCGTGCCCTATCCTCCGAACCCGGACGGCACGCCCAGCAATCCGAATAATGTGGTGATTCAGACCGTCCGCATCGGCGAGGGCGTGGATGGCTCCATGGAAGTCTCCGGGATGTTTTCCGGTTCATTGGGATATTTTCGTCGGTCCGCCATGACAGAGTCCCCAATTATATTTGCCCGGGTGTTTAATCGAGAAGACCTTGTATCCTCCTCCTTCTATGGCGATTCACAACTGTACGATGTCCCGGTTTATGGAGATGAGTACGGTCGATTCTATGCACAGATTCCCTGCACGGGGAAGCCCCTGTCTACCAATGATCTCGATGGCGATGGCTTGAATGCCTCGTGGGAAAAGAGCTATGGGTCGAGCGATCTGCTGGATGATTCAGATGGTGACGGGTTCGATGATTACCTCGAACACCAGTTGGGCAGTGACCCTGCCGATGGACAGTCCTATCTTGCCGTGGTGAATATGCGGCCTTCAGGGGCGCAGGATCTGGAAGTGTTCTGGCCCTCTTCGATCGGTGTCACCTATCAGGTACAATCCACAACCAGCAGCCTGATGAACAATCAATTTTCCGATCTGTATGATCCGATGGTTGCCACGGATACCGTTTCCAGCACGATCATTACCAACGGGCTGACAATTCCCGACCTGATGATCCGCGTACGCGCCGAACTGCCCTGAGGCCGTTGACGCGCACCGGACTTGGAACCGGAATTATTCTTCCGGTTTGATGTCGGCGAGAGCTTGGAGATCGATGCCTTCCAGGGCGGCTTTCAGGGTGTCGGCACCCACATTCCTGCCCCGCACTTCAACGGCAAAGCGTTCATCGACAAAAACCTGAATCTCCCCTTCGGAGTTCCGCTGATTGTACCGCTCCATGGCTTTGAAGCCCTGGAGGGTGGTGGTCCGCTGATACTCCTCATCACTCTCCCGGTCAATTTCACTCTGAGTCCACGCGAGTTGCGCCATCAACATGACTTGTCCCATCGCGCTCAGGTCGGTGATCTTGGCGGTGACCCTGGCCCGATCTGATCCTTCATAGTCGGCTTCGGCAAAAGCGATGGTCACGCCCATCGCTGAACTCTTTTCACCTTCGATGCTGGTCCGTTTCAGGCCCGCCACGGTTTCCGGCAGCAGTTCCTTCAAAGTTCTGAAATTCACGGTTTTGTTGGTACCCCCCGCCATCATTTGCTGCATCACCTGCATGAAGTCCATCGGACCCTGCTGGGCTTGCGTGGTGGTGGCGAGAGCACCGAGCGCCATGGTTGCAGTCAGTAGCCAACGGCTATATTGGTTTCTCCTCATCGTCATCTTCCCTTCCTCTCTTTCTGTCCGGAAATCACTGGACCGGGTTGGTTTGTCGGGGTATCCTAGGGATGTAGCGAAGAGCACGCAACCATGGAAACACGAGGCGCATGATGGGGATGAGGCGGAGGATGCACTGGCGCTTTCTGCAGGGGCCGGGTTTGGTGTCTTCCATGGGCCGGAACACGGCGTCGGTTCCTCCTCCCAGATTCGATGAACAGTTTCCACGGCCGACGGTCATACCCTCTGTGCAAACCTTTTTTCCAATGGTTGGAAAAACCCTGCCGTACATCTTCCAATGTTTGGAAGCGGCAGACTCGAAACTAGCCCAACAAACAGGATAGGAGGACCTCAATGGACATCCTGATTCATGCCGAAAAATTCACTCTGGAAGATCGCAAACGTGATCTGATTCTTGAAAAGGTTGGCAAATTACAGCAGTACATGCAGCGGGCTTTGCGCGCCCGGGTGACGTTGCGAATGGATAGCGCACATGCATCGGAAAAACAGTTTGTCGCGAAATTGCTGATGGAAGTGCCCGGCCAGGATATGGCTGCCGAGCAAAAGGCGAGCGAACCGCTCGAGGCCGTGGACCTGTTGGTGGAAAAAATGGAGCGCCAGCTCCGGAAGCGCAAAACGGAACGGATCTCCAAGCGAACCAAGGGCGTGGACAAGGAGGCAATCGCCTTTTCCTGACCGCACCCAATCACGTCAAGGTAATGAAAACGGCTCCGCACAGCGGGGCCGTTTTTTTATCCGTCCCCAAACGGGGCGATGGTTTTCAGGGTGGGTACGGATTCCCGGATGGCGGCCTCATCGCGCTGGTTGAAAATCAATTTCACGTTGGGCCCGGCATCCATGGTCAGGTAGACCTCGATCCCTTGCTCCCTGAGCATCCACACCGTTTTCATGGCCTCCACGCTTTCCGGCAGCCAGAAGAGGACCGGTGGCCACGCCCCCAATCCGGTGGCATGCATGGCAAGGGCATTCTGTTCGGCAATCCGGCCGACCGCACTGAGGTCGCGGTCTTCCATCGCTTGCTTCATCCGGGCCAAATCCTGTCGGCATTGTTCGGGCCACGACTGGTACAGGATCGATGTGTCCACAGTGCGCTTCATGGCAACACGTGAGCTGACGGGCTTTCGGTCGGTGGACAACGTCCACAATCCAATTCGAAACTCCGGCCAGGTGATGTCCAGCCGTTCCGCGAAGCTGTCCATTCCGTCCGGGGCCGACCCCTCATGCCAGAGAACAAACCCATCGAGGACCGAACGGCAGGCACTACCACTGCCCAGCCGGGCCAGGATGGATTGCGTCTGGGGATCGAGTCCCCAGTCGAACCAATCGTTCAAAGCCTTCACCAGCGCGGCAAATCCAGAGGCGGAGGAGGCCAGTCCCGCTGCTGTCGGTATCGAATTGCGGGTGTCGATCCGCCAGCGCGGT
>JACKPT010000005.1 GCA_024233345.1 Verrucomicrobiota bacterium | reverse complement strand
CGTGGACTTCCTCCCTGAGTTTTTAGACGAGCTTCAAACCAGAGCCAGCGACCACGGCGTGGCGGACAGGATCACACCGCTGAACTCCTCCATGGATGCCCTGCCTTTTACGGAGGGAGAATTTGACGTGATCTGGTCCGAAGGGGCCGTCTACAACATGGGCTTCGAAGCCGGGGTGTCAGCCTGGAGGCGATTCCTGAAGCCCGGTGGAAAGCTCATCGTTTCTGAGATCACCTGGCTCAGCGCCAAACGACCGCCGGAGCTCCAGTCCCATTGGGAGACTGAATACCCGGAGATCGATGTCGCATCAGCAAAGATCGGGCTCCTTGAACGGCATGGCTATAGCCCGGAAGGCTACTTTGTCCTGCCGGTGCATTGCTGGCTCGAGAATTACTATCGCCCCATGCAGAGCCGTTTTGATGCGTTTCTGGAGAGGCATGGCCACAGCGACCAGGCCAAGGCTATCGTCGATGCGGAACGGCACGAAATAGCCCTGTATGAAAGATTCCGCGACTACTACAGCTACGGCGTTTACGTGGCGAAAAAGGTGTGAGTCATGACGCCACCGGAGGCAGGGTTGCTTGCCCGGGATGCTCAATTCGATTCCCGTTTTGGGAACCGAACCGGCGTCCGAAAACCGGATTCGAAGTTGTTGCGGCTCGACGCCAGGTATCCGGTATTACTGCAAACCCGCCACCCTCGTCCGGTGCCAGGAAATCAGGGGAGAAAATCGTTTCTCTGGTCGGGTTGGCGGGAAGTGGTTGTGTGAGATGACTTCGGCCTTTATTATCAAGGAGTTACGAGGAGCGCTGGCTTTGAGGCTGTTTTGCGGTAGGTCGGCGTTCCCTCCACCATCCCGATTGCAATCCGAATCGGGATGGTGGCCGTGGGCCCGGATCAAGAGCCAGACCATGCCTGCTGAATTCCGCCGCGCCGATTTCCAGATTGCCGCATGAATGGATCATCGCTTCTGGTTGCATTTTACCCCGGGCTGGGTTCAGATAGTTTCATGCATCATCGCACCTGCTTGTCCTGTCTTTTGGTCTGGATTCTGATGGTCTGGGGAGGGGTATCCCCGGCCCAGAATCTGGTTCCCACTGTCTTCCCCTCCTCCACGGCAGCCGCCGAGGCCTGGGCCGGAGGTCCCGGCACACCCGCCGCGCAAGCCGAGCGAACTGGGGTTCGGTTTACCATCCCGTTTGACCGCGAAATGGACCGTGTGTATTGGGACGCGGATGTGCGGTTGGATCTGTCCTCAACCCCGATCCTGGAGATCGATCTTTCCTGCGATCGCCCGGAAGCCATGCGTTCGCTGATGATCTACGCCAAGAGCGGAGCCGGTTGGTACATCTGGACCGTGCCGCTGATCCAATCCGGCCGCTCGGTGGTATCGTTGCATCGCTCGCGTGCCACCGTCGAAGGGACGCCGACGGGCTGGGATCGCATCGAGCGCATCCGGATATCGCCCTGGAAGGGTGAGGCGGTGGCGGCCTCCCTGCTTCTGCATGGGCTCACTGCGCAGCCCATGAAAGTAATCATTGTTCAGGGTGAAACCGGATATGCCAATGCCGGGGAGAAGAGCGTGGGCCGGACTGCGGCGAACCGGGTCAGCCGCTGGCTGGGTCTTGGCGGTATTCCCCACACCGTGATCAGCGAGTCGGAGGCGGCCCGTGGGTTGGCCAGCGGCATCTCGGTGGTGATCCTGCCCTACAACCCTCAACTGTCCACCGGATTCCTGAAAACTCTGCGCAACGCGGTCAATCGCGGAGCAAAACTGATCGTCATGTATAGTTCGAGCGACAGCCTTGCCGGCCTGATGGAGGTTGCCCTGCAACCGGCCCAACAGACCCGGGATATCAGCCGTTGGCGTGAGATCCAGTGGATGGGGAGGCGTCCGGCCCCAGCTCCGGAACGCACCTACCAGACAAGCTGGAGTATTGGCCCCATCCGCCCGGTCGGGCGAGATGCACGGGTGGCTGCGGTATGGGGCAACGCTATCGGGCAAGCCTCCAAGGATGTTGCCCTGGTGGAAACCCGGCGCGGCTTCTGGTTTTCCTCGGTACTGCAGGAGGATGATGAAACCGGAAAAACGGATCTGCTGGTTGCCCTGTGTGGAGAGCTCGACCCCTCCCTGTTGTACAACGCTGCGGCCCAGGCTCGGCGCGGTGCAGGCAGGCTGGGTTCGCGGCCATCCTTTGCGGCGTCGCTGGATGAGATTCAGCGTCTGGCCTCCAGGTCCTCGCTGAATCGCGATACCCTGGAGGCGTTCTCGGCCCGGGCGAAAGCGCTCAATCACCGGGTCCAATCGGCAGATCGCAACCAGTCCCCCGATAAACTTCTCGGTGCCACCCGGGCACTGGATGGGGTCATGCGGATGGCCTACAGCCTTGGCCAGGAACCGAAGTCAGGGGAATGGTGCGCGGTGTGGGAGCATGACGGGACCGGATTGTATCCCGGCGACTGGGATCGCACCTGCCGTATGCTGGCCGACCATGGGGTGACCGCGCTGTTCGTGAATGCGCTGTGGGCAGGGCTGGCCCATTACCCCAGTGAGTTTGCCCCCCCATCGAATACCTACAAACACTATGGCGATCAACTCGCCCAGGCGGTCAAGGCGGCCCGAGCGCACGGGCTTGAGGTGCACCTGTGGATGGTATGCTGGATGCTGGACAATGCCCCTGCGGACTTTGTTGCCCGGCAAGCCAAGGCAGGCGCTCTGCAACAGACCGCGGATGGCAAACAAAAATCCTGGCTCAATCCAGCTTCGCCTGCCGCCCGCTCCTACCAGCTTTCCCTGATCCGGGAGGCGATTACCCGCTATGATCTCGATGGAATCCACCTCGACTATATCCGCTACCCGGATCGGAACAGTGACTATGGCCCCCTGACCCGCCGGACGTTTACCGCCGATACCGGCATCTCCCCGGCCCGGTGGCCCGGAGATGTCCAATCCGGGGGACCCAATGCAGCGGCATTTGACCGGTGGCGGTGCGAGCAGGTTTCCTCGTTTGTACGGGAGGTACGGAAGCTGACCCGCTCGCTGGACCCGAAACTCCAACTCTCGGCCGCGGTCTGGGGCGGTTACCCGGACATTGTTCATTCGATTGGCCAGGACTGGGCCGAGTGGATCGCCCGGGACTGGGTGGATTTTGTGTGCCCGATGAATTATGCGGACCGTCTGCCCGCCTTCACGGCTTTGCTGGCCAGCCAGGCCCAGCTTCCTCAGGCACGACAGAAAGTGCGGCCCGGCATCGGGGTGACTTCAGGCGAGAGCCGGTTGACCTCGGATCAGGTCATTGAGCAGATTCTCGCGGTCCGGCGCGCCGGCTATTCGGGGTTTGCCCTGTTTGATCTGAGCAAAACCCTGGAGCTCGATACCCTGCCCGCTTTGCGACGGGGAGTTTTGCGGCAACCATAGACCTGATTAACGATAGCAGAATGTGAATGATGTCCCCACATGAGACTTCCTTGCATGCTCTTGACGCGCCTAGCCCCGCAAAAGCGGGACTGCGACGCTACTACGAACAGGTGGCCATGGAATCAAACCCTGTTTGTAGTTGGTCCGCTGGCCCCGCAGTCGCGGGGCCAAGGGCCGTTACGGGTCTTTCCCACAAAGTCGGAAGATGAGGATTAACCCTTGCACGGTCGTGGCAAGATCGACAGAGTAATGCCCTGCCATGAGCTTTCGCGATCCAAGAGTCACCGACTGGGAGTCCCGGTTGAAACAGGTGTTCAACGAGATTGATGCCATTGTCGAGGAAGAGTACAGCGACCTGTTTCCGCTCCGGCCCAACCGACCCGGACAGGGGGAAACGGCCGACCCTTCGGCGGACGGTCTTTTTGACCTCGGAGCCGCGTTCAGTCCCGGGTATGGATCGGAATATGGCAAGGGTTATATTGTCTCCATCCGGGTGGTCACCCTGACCAGGATACCCAAGGCACGCATGGATCTGATCGAAGACCGGGTGATCGAACTGCTCAAGGAAAAATTGCCCAGAGCCTTCCCGGATCGGGATCTTCGCGTGGAACTCGACGGACACCGCTTCAAGATTGTCGGCGATTTGTCGGTGCGGTAATTGGTTTCGGCTTACCCGCCCACACGAACCGGCAACCGGCGGCTCCCCCAGTCACCTGGGGTCGCCTCGAACCGCCCCGGACAGACCATACCGCAGCCGGGACAGGTTCCCTCCGGTGTCAGTTTCCATTCGGTCAAGTCAAACCAGTCACGTCCAATCAAGACTTGCTGACAATTGGCACAAACCGTTTGCTGCCCCACCCGGTCATGGGCATTTCCGGTATAGACAAAATTCAGGCCATTGTTCATGGCAAGCGCCCTGGCCCTGGTCAGGGTGGCAACCGGTGTCCGGGGATGATCCAGCATCTTGTAATCGGGATGAAATGCCGTGAAATGGAGCGGAGTATCCGGCCCGAGATGATCCACGATCCATCGAGTCATCCGGTCGATCTCCTCCGTGCGGTCATTCTCCCCCGGGATCAGCAATGTGGTGACCTCAAGCCACACCGAGGTCTGCTCACGGAGATACACCAGGGTTTCCAGTATGGTACTGAGTTTGGCGCCGCAGACCTTTTCATAGAATGGCTCGGTGAACCCCTTGAGATCCACATTGGCGGCATCCATTGCGGCAAAGAATTCAACCCGCGGTTCCGGGCAGATATAGCCGGCGGTCACCGCGACCGGATGAATGCCCCGGTCCCGGCAGGCGTTGGCAATATCAACCGCATACTCCAGAAAGATCACCGGATCATTGTAGGTAAAAGCCACGGATCGACACCCCATGGCTTCGGCCTTCCGGGCAATTTCATCCGGGGTCGCGGCATCCGCCATGGTGTCCATCTCGCGCGATTTACTGATCGCCCAGTTCTGGCAGAACCGGCAGGTAAGATTACAGCCCGCAGTGCCAAAAGACAGGACCGGGGTGCCCGGCAAAAAATGGAACAGAGGTTTTTTCTCGATCGGGTCGATGCAGAATCCACTGGAGCGGCCATAGGTCGTGAGCACCAGTTCACCGCCCTCGTTGGCCCGAACAAAGCAAGCCCCGCGCTGCCCATCGGCCATACGACAATGATTCGGGCACAGGTCACACTGCACCCGTCCATTGGAAAGTTTGTGCCAGTATCGTGCCGCGTGCATCACAGCCTCTCACATCAGTTTCATTCTACCGCGATGCTGACCGGATCACAAGGCTGCGGCGATTCGGACTCACAGCACGAGCGCATCCCTGACTCACCCACCCGGCGTTGGTCATCGTTGGCGACAACACAGCAAAACGGGATCAACCAAAATGCCATTCCCAACTCCTAATCGTAATCGAATTGCCGCCAATTCATGACAAGAGGCCCGCGAGTTGCCTTCTATACCCAGGCTCGCTGGGTTGATTTACATGCGCACCGGAGGTACGCGCTACCACAACCGTAGTGTGGGTCTCTGACCCCCGATTCTTTTGCGGCTATTCCAGAGCTACCGGGGTATTTTCAGTTGATGATCAGCCAAACGATTCAGGGGGCCCTATTACAAATCAGGAACAGAAAAGCCTGTTCGTGTCCATTCGTTAAAAGGAAACGGTTTTGTGCGTAGAGCAAAAAAGTTCGGCGGTCCCTGGCTTGCTGGTTCCGACCGTTCTCGTTATACTGGTACCATGAAGCAGGGACAGTCAATCCGTCCTCCCGCAGTCTCCGGGTTGTTTTATCCAGACAATCCCGCGACCCTTGGCAAGGCTGTCGAAGGCTATCTCGGGTCGGGCAATTCCACCACCACACCACCACCCCGGGCATTGATCGCCCCCCATGCCGGATATCGCTATTCCGGACCGGTCGCCGGTTCCGCTTATCGTTCGGTGCAGTCGATGGCCGGTCAGATCACGTCCGCGATCATTCTGGGGCCTTCCCATCATGTCTATTTCGAGGGCATTGCCCGGTCGGGGGCTGATGCCTTTGCCACCCCGCTCGGTACGATGCCGGTCGATCGCGAAGCCGAATCCATGCTGGATGCCCTGTCTTTTGTGACCGTACTTCCGGAAGCCCATCGCAAGGAACATGGCCTTGAGGTGCACCTGCCGTTTCTGCAGGTGCTTTTCGGGGACATCTCCATCCTTCCCCTGGTCGTGGGGGCGTGCGACGGCACCGAGGTGGCGCAGGTTCTCGAGACCCTCGCCACCGGTCCCAAAACACTGGTCGTGATCAGTTCGGACCTCAGCCACTACCACCCGTATGCCGAAGCCAAAGCGATTGATTCCGAAACCGCGCAAAGGATCATGGAGGGCAGAGCACAAGACCTCAGTTCCCGTCGCGCCTGCGGATACCTGCCGATTCAAGGGCTCCTCATGTCCTCGCTGGGTAAAGGTCTTACCCCAACCTGCGTTGATCTTCGCAACTCCGGAGATACCGAAGGCGATCGCAGTCAAGTGGTCGGGTATGGTGCGTTTGTGTTTTCGGAGGCATGACGATGGAGACGGCTCACCGTCATCTCCTGATGAAAGTCGCCCGGACGGCTCTGGAACGGGCGGTGCACGACAATCAGCGAATGACGCCCGATCCAGCCGCATATCCGCCCGGGCTGCGGGAACCGCGCGCCTGCTTTGTGACCCTGAAAAAGAAAGGACAGCTCCGGGGATGCATCGGGAGCCTGACCGCCCGCCGCCCCTTGGTGGAAGAGGTCGCGGCGATGGCGTACGCGAGCGCGCTGGAGGATCCACGATTTTCCCCGGTGAAGCCGGAGGAGCTGTCGGACATTTCCCTGGAGATCTCCGCGCTCAGCGAGCCGATACCCTTCCCGGTGAGCAGCGAGCAGGATCTGATCGCGCAGGTCCGGCCGGGGGTGGATGGGCTGATTCTCGAAGAGGGTCGGCACCGGGCCACCTTCCTTCCCTCCGTCTGGGATGAACTCCCCCACCCGCGCGACTTCCTCCGGCATCTCAAACAAAAGGCCGGACTGCCGGAAGACTACTGGTCGGAAACCCTGACTTTTCAGCGCTATACCGTAGAACTCATTCACGGTGCGTGATGACCGCACTGCGACCATGGAGGGGCGAGCTATGCGAGCCCGCGACACATATCACGGCATCGCGGTAGATCCGCCCTCGGTATGGATGGATGCGATTTCGCTCTTCCGATTCGTGTGCATTCGTGATCATTCGTGGTTCCTTTCCGGCCTCAGACCCGGATTTGCCATTTGGGCAGGGCGAGGCGCCTGCGCGGGGTTTCCCCGGCCAAGAGATCGCCGCGACGGACCGGCTGCTCATCCCGCTCGGTACGGCGATGATCGCTTAGATGAAGGGAGGGCCCCAGCCCGACCTTGTGCTTGCCATAGTGGTCGCTGACTTCATCGATGGCCCGAAAGGCCTCCCGCACCTGATCGATTCTGACCCGGTCTTCAAACAGTTCGTACTGATCCACCCGATCCGGTTCGACCTTGGCAAGCACCACCATGGTGGAGCGGTATTCGACATCGGGGACATACAAGCGGTCGAACATTGCCTGGACCAGGGGCAGCATATCCGTGGGGGCCGAAGTGCCCCGGTTCAGTACCGCCTCAAGCCCATGCTGACTGTAGTCTTTCCGGCGCAGGGCAACATACAACGCCCTGGCCCGAAGCCGGTGGCGGCGAAGTTTGATGCAGGCCGACTCCAGGTTGCGTACCAGCTTGGCGTAGACAAACGCCGGATCCGCCGAGGGCGCGGTGAAGGTTTTGCATTTGCTGACCGTCGCGTAATCGGTTTTCTCCTCCGGCGTCACCGCATAGACCGCATCGCCCCGCAGCTCATGCCAGATTTCCCGCCCGACCTTCCCCAGCAGGCGATTCACCCGATCCAGCGGAAGCGACACAAAATCAAGCGCGGTGCCCAGTCCCTGCTTTCGAAGCAGCTCCGTGGTGTTGGGGCCGAAGCCCCACACCGATTCGAGGGGAATTCGGCCGAGAAACAGGTGCAACTGGTTGGCGGGGACGGCGGTGAAGCCAAACGGCTTCCGGTATTTCGAGCAGAGCTTGGCCACGCTCTTGGACACGCTCAGCCCGACCGATACCCCGAGATCCAATTCCTCCCGGACCCGGGCCTGCATCGCCCTGGCAATCTCGGCATAGGACATCCGGTGAATCCGTCGCAGCCCGGTCAGATCGACAAACCCCTCGTCGATGGAATGTTCCTCGACCATCGGGCTGAAGTCGCGAAAAATCCCGAACATCCGCTTGGAATACAGGCTGTAGGTTTCGTAATCGCTCGGTACCACAATCAATTCCCGGCACATTGCCTTCGCCTCATGGAGCCGAACCCCGCGCTTGATCCCCAGGGCTTTCGCCTCATAACTCGCGCAGGCGATGATCCCCCGCTCCTTGCCGGTGACCACCGGCTTCCCCTTCCACTCCGGATGAATCGCCTGCTCCACCGAGGTGAAAAACGCGTCCCCGTCGATATGGGCGATCGCCCTCGGGTAGGCGGACAGATGGAGGGGCCGGGCGCTAACGCCTGACACCTCCCTCTCCCTATCCCTTCCGCTCATATTTCCTCACCACCCCGCAGACGATGCCGCCGATGGTCAGAGTCTGGCGGGGAACGATCGGCTGATACTTCGCATTCGCGGGCTCAAGCCGGAGCCCTTTGCGGTCCTTGCGGTAATACTTGAGGGTCCATTCGCCATCGACCTGGGCGACGACAATCTCCCCGCTTTTCGGCTCCCTTCCCCGCTCCACCAGCACGATATCGCCGGGGTGAATCCCGGCATCGATCATCGAGTCGCCGGTCACGCTCAGCATGAAGGTCGCCTCCGGCCGGCGGATCAGGTATTCGTCGAGACTCATCACATCCGCCAGTTCCTCTTCGGCGGGCGATGGAAACCCGGCCTGGACCGAACCCAGCAACCGGATCGACCCGGTCAACCGGTCGGTAAACCCCAACCGGCCGCCCACGCCACGCCGGACATAGCCCATCTCCTCCAGCGTCTGCATCAGACGGTACACCGAATGCTTCGACCGGTACCCCAGAAGCCCCATCGCCTCGGCATAGGTCGGCATCCGCCGCTCCGAACGGTAAAACGCACGCAGCGCCCGCAATACCTTTCCCACATCTCTTGACCGCGGCATAATCCACCCCTTCCTTTCATCGGACAGCGTATGTGTACGATCGTTCACTTACAAGAAAAAAACCGGGCCGACGTCCCAAGGTATTGCCGCGCAGTCTGCTATCGGCGAGCGCGGATGGAGCGAGGCGATTGCCCTATGCGCCGGACATCGCTCGACTCGCGCTTTTCCCCGGGGCTGCACTGCGCGAGCCTCAGGCTGTCGAATCTCGGGCCAGAGACCCACGCTACGGCTGTGGTAGCGCGTACCTCCGGTGCGCGTGTCATTCAATCCGGCAGCCCTGCCCCTCGTGGCACACTCCCCAGTTTCTAACACGAGTTACTGCAAGTGAAACGGCATGCTCAAAGCCGGATTGTATCAGGAAGACCCCAGTCGGTGAATGTCTGCTTATCCCCAAAAGGCCGATCAAAAACTGGGGGAAGTCATGATCGGATTCATCTTGTGATACCGCAGTTTCCGGCATAGGGTCAGGGCTGATGAGCCCGACGCTCTACGCGCTGATACTGACCGTGGCCGCGATCACGATGATCGTCTTGCTGCTGGTGACTTCGCGATGGCGATTTACCCAGGGGTATGTGTACCTGTCCTTCATGCTCGCCGCGATCAGTCTGTGGTGTATCGGCGGAGCGATGGAAGTACTGCTGGAACCGCTGGATGCCAAGAAACTGTTCTCGGCCCTGTCCTATGTGGGGAGCCAGACCGTCACCGTATTTTTCCTGCTGTTTGTTCTCCAGTACACCGGTGACACCTCGATGATTCCCGAGCGACACCGGAGGATCCTCTGGCTGATTCCCTCGATCACCCTGCTGCTGGTATTTACCAATGACTGGCATCATCTGGTGTGGAGCAGCGTATCGTTGCACAACAACGATCCCCGGGGACCCGCCCACTACGCGCGAGGGCCATGGTTTTCCGTGATGGTGATCTACGGATACCTGATGATGATGATCGCACTGTATACCCTGGTCAGGGCCTATCGCCGACAGCACCGGATGCATGCCCGGCAGATGCAATTACTCATGCTCTCCGCGATCGCCCCCTGGACCGGCCATGTGCTCTATATGCTGCGCCTGCCCCTGCTCCATGGCTATGATGCCTCGCCCCTGGGATTTGCCCTGACCGGGCCGCTGCTGGTGTTCGCAATTTTTCGCTATGGCTTCATGGATATGGCTCCGGTCGCCCGGGATGCCCTGATCGAAACCATGCGCGATGGCATCGCGGTGCTCGACCAGTACCTGCGGGTCGCCGACATCAATCAGGCCGCCTGCCACATGCTCAAGCTCGCGTCTCCCCAGGCTGCGGTGGGACACTCGTTCGCCGAGCTGATGGCCCACTGGCCGGAACTGGAAGCCTTCAGCCGCCGCTCCATACCGGGCTCCATCACCCTCGAAACTCCGGGCCATCACCGATCTCCCAGTCTTATCGAGGTCGACCTCTCCCTCCTGAACCGACCGGGAACCGGGACGGGACGCCTGCTCACCTTGCGTGACATCACCCGGCGGCGGCAGATTGAGGAAGCTCTGGTCGCCAGTGAAGCCCGCTACCGGGTGGCCGCAGAAAAGACAGGACAGATCATCTACGAGTACGAGGTGCCCACCGGGCGCATCATCTGGACCGGGGCCATTCAGGAAATCACCGGCTATACCAGCACCGAATTTAACACCATGGACATCCACCGCTGGGAGGAGCATGTTCATCCTGAGGATGTCGCTCTGGTCATGGATCGGTTGGCCCGGTCGATTCAACAACACCAGGACTTCACTGCGGAATACCGGTTCCGCCGCAAGGATGGCACGTATGTGCACATCGAAGAGCGGGCAGGGTTCATCACCCCTCCCGGGCACGCGAACAATCGACTAGTCGGCATCATGAGCGACGTGACCCAGTCCTATTCCCTCAAGGAACAATTGCACCAATCGCAGAAAATGGAGGCGATTGGACGGCTGGCCGGGGGGATTGCCCATGACTTCAACAACCTCCTGATGGTGATCATGAACTCTGCGGACTTTTTGCGGGAATCCATCAAGGATCTTCCCGATGCCTGTGAAGACATCCGGGAAATTCTTCATGCCTCACGTCGGGCCTCCGAACTGACCCGGCAATTGCTTCTGTTTTCCCGCAAACAACCCCTGAAACGAACCCTTGGCTGTGTCGGTGAGTGCATTGCCAATGTGGAAAAAATGCTGCACCGGATTGTCGGTGAAGACATCCTTATCGAGATCGACATCGAGCCGGAGCTGCCCCCGGTGCTTATCGATACCGGCCTGATCGAGCTGGCGATTATGAATCTTGCCGTGAATGCCCGGGACGCCATGCCTGGCGGCGGCACCCTGATTCTCCGCGGCACCTCCAGTGCGATTTCCGAGGCGGACTATGCGTCGATGATCGAAAAGCCACCGCATCGCACCGGACTGTATGCCCGGGTAGACATCATAGACTCCGGCACCGGTATGTCGCCCGAGTTGCTCAAACGAATTTTTGAGCCCTTTTTTACCACCAAGGGCATCGGCAAAGGCACCGGGCTGGGTCTTTCCACAGCTTTCGGCATTGTTCGCCAGCACGCCGGGTATGTTGCGGTCGCCAGTCGCCCGGATCGGGGCAGCCGGTTCACCTTTTACATTCCCTTCAGCACCCATGCCGTTCCTCTCGCCACCGCGAAAGAGCAGGTCTATGCCCACTATCAGGGCAAAGTGATTCTCCTTGTGGAGGATGATCCATCGGTTCGGCGGATTCTCCTCAGCATGCTTCGCAATCTGGATCTGATGGTGTTGGAGGCGGAGCACGGTCACGATGCCCTGGCCAAGGCGAAGGCGCATCCGGGATCGCTCGATCTGTTGCTCACGGATGTCATTATGCCCGGCATGGATGGGTACCGGTTGGCTGGCCACCTCAGGGAAATGCGTCCGGAGATCAAAGTGGCCTATGTATCCGGCTATCCCCGCGACCAACTGAATTCTTCGGGAATTTCCGACGACACCCCGCTTCTGAGCAAACCCTTCACCCGGGATGAATTGATCCGGCTACTGCATCAGGTATTTGATCCGGAGAGTGCGCGAACCGTGAATCCGGCATGACCTAGTCAACCTCCAGGGACTGCACATACTCCCGGAGCTTCTTCTGCTGGACCTGTTCATCCCGGAAAGCCTTTTCCCTGGCTTGCTTGAGGTCATCCAATCGCTTTTCCTGATCGACCAGCTTACCCTCCCACATCGCGAAACTATCGGACCCCCGGGCCACCGCCTTCATATTCTCCCGAATCCGGACCTGTTCTTCGGAGATCTCGCGAATACGGCGTTCCACGGTTTCCCGCTCCAGCCGGAGATCATTCAACACCGCCTGCATTTCGCCGAGGGTGGTCAACGCCTTCCGGACCGGGCCCGAAATGACCCGTTGATCCAGGTAGTACACAACCTGGTCACGGGACAGCGATGTCAGGGCCAGAGTCTGCCCGATATCCTTCCGCTCCACCACCGGAAGCTCCACCGTCCCCCCCGCGTGAACCGGGAGTAGAAACCGGTATGCACTCGCGGTCATGGGGACCCCATCCCCCGGCACCACGAGCTGCCAGTCCGTCCGGCGGGGATGCTCAATCATCAGGGTCCGGTCGTCGGTCCGTGAGCTGTTCACGCGATACAGAACTTTCTGTTCCAGGGCACGGCGAATGGTCAACATACCGTCCACAATCGACACCGAAGTCAGTTCATCGGTCCCCGCCTGCGGCTCGCGGGTAACCTCCAACCCCAAATCCATGGCATAGGTCAGAAGTCGCTCCTGCCCCTGCGCGGTATCCTCGAGCAGGGCATCGCCGGCGTAGATGCCATCCTCGAGAACCGATACCGGGCCCCGCATCAGATAGGCTGGCGAATCATTGGTAAACAGGATGCCATTCATGGGGCGGCTGGCATGGGCGGAAAACCGATATATGGAAAGGGGGGTTGCATCGAGCGAAGCGAACAGAATCGGGAGCATCGCAGATTGGCGGCGCGGTACCGTGACCCGCTCGTCCAGTTTGTAGGCGAACAGCTCGCCAACTTCTCCACCCGAAGCGGCCGGAAGTGCCGATTCGACCATCGCTTCCTCAGCAAACCCTGCGTCAAAAGAGACCGCATCGGCCAGAATCATCGCCGGGGCGGCCGCCGCACCATATTCACGCCGCGCTTCGGATTTTCGCAGCCGCGAAGACCCGACAGCATTCCCAAAGGTCTGGGGGGCCGCCCCTGAAACCGTTTCATACGGGACCACCGGGCGCGGTGCATAAATCGGATCATATAAATTCTGGATAAAGGATACCGGCTGGCCGGAGACCAGGGAAAGCTGCACATCCTCCCAATCCTCGTCGGAGGGGTTGTCGACATGCGCCCACCCCTGGAGCGAAACCTTTCCCTCCGACACCAACATCCGGTAGCTGGTTTTCCATACCGGACACGCCATCAGATACCCAAGGCGCACCGGCCGTTCTCCTTCACCCTGCAATTGCAGGGTCAGTATTTTCCGGTCCTGGGTCCGGCCGTCGGCGACCAGGGACAGGGCGGTTGCCAGTTCCCGACGAAGCGCTGGATCCTGAGGAGATAGGGACTGAATCTGACTGAGGTCGTGCCCGACCAGCGCGCCATCGACGAGGAAAGTGACCCGGTACTCCGAGAATACCGTATCGTCTTCCCGCCGCACCTGCTCTTCAACCCCGACCAGTTGCCCCTCGTAGGTCCGCCCGGCCGTGGCGAATGTCATGGTCTCACCCCGCATCCGATTGAGCAATTCCCCCAGACCCGGATTATCGCTAAGGTCGACCCGGAAAGTGGAGAGAATCCGCGACAGCGGTTCACGCGATTCATAGGAGGCCGAAGCCACCGAGCCCCCACCCTGATCCAGGTACACCATGGAGCGAATCACATCCACCACCTGATCCGGTGAAAAAGACAGGACAAGCGATTCCTCCCCTTGCACCGCCCCTGCACGTTCAAAGAAGCCGACCCCACTGGAGTACAGGGTAATCGAGGTCACCGGAAGTTCCGCCGCCGAAACCATCGCGGTACCGGCAACCATCAAACTCAACCATCCAATTCGTTTCATAACCGATTCCCTTTCTCGTTGGGGAGGATCAACTCCGCACAAGATCAAAGCCATCTTTCCGATCCTTGATCCTCCAGCCCCGGGCCGCGACCAGATCGCGCAGACGGTCTGCTTCACCCCAGTTTTTTGCCTGCTTGGCTTCCCAGCGCTGTTGGGCAAGTTGCTGAACCTCCCCGGGGGCTTCGTCGGCCTCCGGTGAAGGCACTGGAAGGATCAGTCCCAGACTGGCAAGAAGCAGGACCAATCCCTGCCGTTCGACCACAGCCTGTTCCGGCGGCAATGAACCATCCCGGGACATCCGCTCCACCTCATGACAGGCGGTAAAGACTTCCCCAAGTGCTTTCGGGACATTGAGGTTGTCGAGCAAAGCCTCCCACGCCGGCGCGAAATGCCCCAGCGTGTCCTGTGTTTTTTCCGCTCCGCACAGGTTGTCCCAGGTGGCCAACGCGGGACCGCCGGCCGCCTGATCGAGCAGGGCTTGAACCGAAGCGAGACGCTTGAGGGCCAGACGCGCGGCCTCCAGCGATTCTCGTTTGAAATTGAGAGGCTTGCGATAGTGCCCGGCAATCAGCACATAGCGCATTTCGGCTGCGGAGAACCCCATGGCCTTGATGTCATCGAGGGTATACAGATTGCCGAGGCTCTTGCTCATCTTGGCCCCATCCACCATCAGATGGGTGACATGAAACCAGTGCAGGGTAAACGGCTTGCCGGTGGCCCCTTCGCTCTGGGCAATTTCATTCTCGTGATGCGGAAAGACCAGATCCACCCCTCCGGAATGCAGGTCGAGGGTTGGCCCGAGATATTTCATACTCATCGCACTGCACTCAATATGCCAACCGGGCCGACCCGGTCCCCACGGGCTTTCCCAGTGATTCGGGCCATCCTCCGGTTTGGCGGCCTTCCACAGGGCAAAGTCACTGATCGACTCCCGGTCGTATTCATCGGATTGATGGGCCTCCCCGGATCGCAGGGTCCGGGCGTCCAGCCGGGAGAGCCGACCGTAGGCGGGAAATTCACTGATGCGGAAGTAGACCGAACCATCTTCCCCCAGGTAGGCCATGCCTTTGCCCATCAAGGTTTCGATCAGGGCAATCTGCTCGGCAATGTGTTCCACCGCTCCCGGCTCATGATGGGGAGACAGCATATTCAGGCTCCGGCAATCCTGATCAAACGCCACTTTCCACCGGGCGGTAAAGGCAGCAAGATCCTCTCCCAGTTCCTGGGATCGGCGTATGGTCTTGTCCTCGACATTGGTGACATTGCGTACATGCAGGGTCGGCAATCCGGACAACTCTGCCACCCGTCGAAACACATCCTGAACCAGAAAGGTCCGGAAATTTCCGATATGGGCACGGTCATACAGGGTCGGACCGCAGCAATAGAAGCGCAATCGATGGCCATCAGCCGCTCGCACCGGCTTCAGCTCCCCGCTCATGGTATCCATCAACATCAAAGTCGCTGTCATATCCCCGGCGTTATGGCACGACCCCAGCGTTGAATCAATCGTCAAAAAAGACCGCCGCCCGGCAGGCCGGTCAAGCCTTCGCCGCTTCCGCGGTTTGGAAGATCCGCTTGATCAGGGCATTGAGTCCGTTGGACCGGGTGGAGAGCAGATGTTTGTCCAGTCCCATTTCAGTGATGAAGTCGGGCGGATGCGACAGAATCTCCCCGGGGGTTCTTCCCGAGTAAACCTTGAGCAGCAGGGCTACGAGCCCGCGAACAATCAGCGAGTCGCTGGTGCCGCGGAGGTAGATCCGCCCGTCCTTGAATTCCGGGTACACCCAAACCTGGGACTGGCAGCCTTGGATTTCATGATCCGGGGTCTTCCACTCTTCGGGGAACTCCGGCAATGCCTGCCCCAGCTCGATGATGAATTCATAGCGGAACTGCCAGTCCTCCAGCAACCGCATCTCTTCGACCAGCTCGCGAATGTCCGCATCGATGGAAGGGGCCGGGCCACTCATGCTGCGGTGAATCCCCCCGGTATTCCCTTGGCAACCATGGCCACGGCATCGTGGGCATGAAGGCTTTCCAAGTGGCTGACCTTGATCAGGAAATCGTGGAGATCGGTGTGGGCATCCAGGCTCTGTTTGATTTTCCGGGCCGCATCCTCGCAGAACATCAGGTTGAGACCATTCAGCCGGGCGAACTCCTGTTCGTCGGCCCGTTTGACCGCAGCCTGCACCGGGGTGGTGAGAGCCGCCTCGACCTGTTGGATGAGTTCGTCGAGGTGATATCCCTCGGCCTGCGCAGTATACTCCACCGTAATATCCGCATGGCTTCGCTGGCTGTGAGGCACTGGAATGACCGTGTCCTCATCCCCCAGCCAATCCAGCACTTCCACTGCCGTGACTGCGGGCTGCCCGCCGTAGCGTTGCATGAACTGCTGCTGGATGACCTGGCGGCTCAATGCCGCCGAGCAAGGGCACGCGCTGGAATAGGTCACCCGCAAGGTGGTTCGATGCACGACCTGATCCTTTCGGCGGGAAACCCGGACCTGTACCGGATAACTGCGCCACGCAGTCAAACCGCTGAGCAATGACTCCGAAGTGCGCGGATGCTCAAACCGAAGATTGAGAAAACCGCTGTCGGACAGATCCCGGTGGGATTCAATAAAGGCCCCCAACACCTCCTCGCACAAGGCCATGGAAAAGGGTTTCTCGGGGAGGATCTCCTGCAGAGCGAGAAAAAGACGGGACATGTGAATGCCTTTGACCTCCGGGTTGGTGATGTTGACATACGCATCGGCCATCGCGGGAATCAACACCGGCATCGGCTCGGCGGGATAGTGCATCATCACCGAGATACCGGACATTCCGACCCGGTCCAGGGTGCCGGAGATCTTGGCCATCGTATCGGTGGCGACATCGGGAAGCGCGATCCCGGTGTCGGCGGTCAGTCTGGAGGTGGCTGCTTCAAACGCATCCATTGGCTTCATGGTATTCACCCATCTGGTAAGACTTTCGGTTTGCTAACCATACGCTCATCACTCCGATATTTCCAGAGGGGGTATGCATTTCCCAACCGCAAGGGCTCACGCCGTGCCAGCTTTACAGTTAGGGCAGCGTCCGGAGTATACGGTTTCCGTGGTTTCTACTGTAAATGCCTCGGGTACCGGGGGAGGCTGCGCCTGGCTGGGCGCTGCGATGTCGAACACCCGGTGACAGGCCTGGCAAAAAAAGTGATCGTGCTGCGCCAGATTGGCCATTTCGTAGTAGCGGCTCCCCTGCCCCGGGACATCCACGACTTTGATCAGGTGCTCGTCAGCCAGCAGGTTCAGGGTCCGATAGACCGTGGCAATGCCCAACCCGGGAAGTTCATGCTGCCCGGCCTCCAGCACTTCCTGGGGATTCAGGGGCCGCCCGGCTGTCGCCAAAACCTTACTGATGACAGATCGCTGTTTGGTTGATCGCTTCATGGTGATGAGTATGCAGAATCAATCCGCTTTGGTCAGGGCAAATTTCTGGACACCCAATGGGCACAGGCGGTGTGCGAACGTGTAGTGGTTTACCCTATCATGCTGATAATCATCGATTTAGAATTGTATTATCCGCAATTTCAGTGTAAAGATTTCCTTCAAGGAAATGTTCCTGCAGCGATCGGGTTCGTGCTCAGCATGCATATCAATGAACCAACCAGCGAATTCCGCGAACAGACATCCGACGGCGATTTCGGGTTTTGTGATCATCTTCCGTTTGGTATTGGTGTGGCGAGCGTGGATACGTCGCGGTTGGTCTATGTCAATCAGGCGATGTCTGCCCTGCTCGGCTATACCTGTCAGGAATTGCGCGAACGCACGATCCAGGACATCACCCACCCGGATGACTGGCAGAAAGATGCCGATGCGAAATCCGAACGATTAACCGGGAATGCGGATTCCATTCGCTTTCGGAAACGGTTTCTGAAAAAGGATGGGACGACCCTCTGGGTGCAGGTCGACACGATCCCCATACGTTCTGCGGAGCAAGGCCGCTCGCTTGTGATCGGTGTCGTGATCGACATCACCGACCAGATAATCGCCGAAGAGAAAATGGCCCTTCAAGGCACGATTCTTGATCAGATTCGCGACATGGTCACAGCGTCCGATCTGGAAGGAAACATCATCTACGCGAATCAGGCGGCATGTGACCTGCTTGATCGCCCGAAAAATGATCTGCTCGGGACGCTCATGGGGATTGATGGTGACGCGCGGCTTCCCGATGGTATGACGCAACCGGATCTGATCAATACCGTAATAACCCAAGGGCAGTGGCGGGGGGAGATTCATGTAAAGACCCAAGAAGGGCATGGATTGGTTTTGGATGTGAGGATTCAGCAGCTTTTCAACCTGCAAGGTGAACGCAATGGATACGTCTCAATCGGCACGGATATTACGCAACGCAATCAGATTGAACAAGAACGCATCCATACGGAGCGAAAGCTATCCGAAGCACGGAGATTGGAGAGTTTGAATGCAATGGCTGGGGGTATCGCACACGACTTTAATAACCTGCTGACGGTGATTGAGGGGAACGCGGGATTCCTCGAGGCCAGCGCGGCCCTCACCGGAGAAGACCGGCAATTCCTCTCGGAGTTATTGCATGCTTCGAAACAAGCCGCACGTCTCTCCCGCAGCATGCTGGAATATACCGGACAGGGAAGCCACAGACGTACCCGATTGGATGTTCACCCCTTGCTGCGCGACTGCTGCAGGACGTTTGCAGGCCGGCTGAAGCCTTTTGCCTATCCCCAGTTGAATCTGGGGCCTCAACTGGACGACGTGTGGGGGGATGCAGATCAACTCAAGCAGCTTTTTGACAGCCTGGTGATCAATGCGGTGGAGGCAGGCGATGCCTCCACGCCCCCGGTTTGCATGACCACCTTCCAGTGTGAACTGACTCAGGAAGATCTGGACCGATCGGCATACCCGACCCCGGCAACCCCTGGAACCTTTGTGGGGATAGAAATCAGGGACAAGGGCTGCGGCATGAGTCGGCATATCATGCAACGTATGTTTGATCCATTCTTCTCCACCAAATTTACCGGGCGGGGTCTTGGGCTTGCCGCCGCTCAGGGGATTGTCAAATCCCACGCAGGATTGATTTGGGTGGAGAGCGAAGAGCGTCAGGGAACCACGATCACAGTCTGGTTGCCCGCACTGCCGCGCATTCATCCGCCCGCCCATTGATCGCTCACGACTTACCAGCCTTGCATCCGGTTGATCTTCCCGGCAAGTTACCCGGATTATGTCTGCACCCCAGAGTCAGTATCGCCGTGGCGACCGCCTTGTTGTGACCATCGTGGATGTGGCGGAAAAAAACCGCTGCGTAGCCAAAACCGACGAAGGTGCGGTCCTGTTTGTCGAGGGCATGGTGGCCATCGGTGACGTTGTGGACGTGGAAGTCCGCAAACGAAAGCGGTCCTATTATGAGGCAACCGTGGTTGAAGTGGTCACCCCCGCCGCCACCCGGACCCAGCCCGCCTGCGCACATTTCGGCATCTGCGGTGGTTGTAAATGGCAGCATGTCGGATATCCCGAACAGCTGCGGCTCAAGCAAAAGCTGGTCACCGATGCCCTCGAGCGGATCGGCCATTTCCCGCAGCCGCCGGTAGAGCCGGTCCTGCCATCGGAACGGGTCTACGGGTATCGCAACAAGGTCGATCTTGATTTTTCAAATGAACGGTTTCTGCTGGCGGAAGAACTGAATCTGACAGACGCGGAATTGCCGAAACCCAGGGATTTCGCCCTCGGGTTTCACCGTTCGGGCTTCTTTCGCAAGGTTATCGATATCGATCAATGCCACATTGCCAGCGAGGTGATGAACGAAGCACTGGATTGCACCCGTGGTTTTTTCCAGAACCGTGGCACCTCGGTCTATTCGACGGTGGATCATACGGGGTTTTTGCGCAACCTGGTCTTGCGCACCGCAGAGGCCACCCAACAGTTCATGGTCTACCTCGTTACCTCCTCCCGGGATGAAGCCCTGATGGGGTCTTATCGGGAAGCATTGCTGGATTCCCTCGGCGATCGACTGACCACTCTGGTCAATGGAGTCACCGAGCGAAAAAACCAGGTGGCTTATGCTGAAAATCTGCATATCGATCACGGTCCCGGGATCATTACCGAGCACCTCGGCGATCTCGCCTTTGACATTGCCCCCAATGCTTTTTTTCAAACCAACTCCCGGCAGGCCCTCCGGCTTTATCAGACTGTCAAAAACCTGGCGGCGCTTGCCCCAGAGGAACAGGTACTGGATCTCTATTGCGGGACCGGAACCATCGGTCTGTTTATCGCCGATGCCTGCGCCGGGGTCACTGGATTTGACGTGGAATCCAGTGCCATCGCCAATGCGCGGGTCAATGCGGAACGAAACCAGAGACCGCATGCGCAATTCTATGTGGAGGATTTGCGGGAGATTGGTCCGGCCCTGCTCAAGCATGGGATCCCCCGGAAGCCCGGAGTGGTGATCACGGACCCCCCCCGGGCCGGCATGCACGAGGATACCACCCGGTCACTGGCCGACCTGAAACCGGACAGGATTGTCTATGTCAGTTGCAATCCCGCCAGTCTCGCCCGTGACGCCGCCCTGCTCCGAGATCTTGCCGGATATCAACTCCAAACTGTGATTCCGGTCGACCTCTTCCCCCACACCTATCATGTGGAAAGTGTTGCCCTGTTGCAGAGATAACCGCCAGGGGCGCGGGTCCCCCAAAGCGATGACCGACCACCGTCCACGGACCATGGATGATTTCCCATGCAACTGCCGGTTGATTCCTTGACCGCAGGGGGGTAGGTTTAAGCGCATGGAGCAACCCTCCCAGTTTGATTTTTGGTATGCGGTCAACAACACCGAGGTTGTCCTCAAGCCCAGCCAGCCATTGGAAACCTTTGGCACGACAACCCTCCACTACCACCTCGTTTCGGCATTGATGGATTCGGTGGATCAGGTCAGGGTTCGGCAGGGGAAAATCCATGCCTACCGACCCAGTATTCTCACCCCGGACACCCTGGGACAATCCCTGCTCGAGGGGTTTGCCGAAGGTGAAGCCGAGCGCTACATGGACTGGCTGCGACAGCATCAGGACCATCTGGTGATTCTGCAATATGGCTTCAAGGTGAAGAAGGAAACAATCGATGATGAGCAGATCACCGACAACATCGATGCGGTCACCGAGCGCATCCGCAAGGATCTGGAGGCCCGGGATCAGCCCATGACCGCACTTGTGCGCGGGGTTGAGGAACCGTGGGAGGTTTGTCTCCTCAAACTGCTCGTCGAGGTGGTTCAGCAGTCCGCCCTCGCCAATGCAAAATCATTGCGGCAGGACCCCATGGGACACCATCACGAGATTGAACAGGCATTTCTCGCCGCCGCCAGAGATCGGTCCAAACTGGAAAGTCTCGCGTCCCTGCTGCAACAGCACAACTTGTTCAAGCAATACGAAGACCGGTTCTTTTCTCTGATCCGGTCGTAGCCTGCCGGATCACCGCGCGGCCATGATGGGGGCGACACGGCCACAGCCCGACAGGGCTATACGGTTTTGGTCTTGCCATCTTCGGTATAATGAATCTTGTACAGATCCTTGCGCCGGTCATTCCAGTTGTTCGTGGTACCCCGGTACCGGTGTCTCCGCAACAATTCGATATCGATATCCTGGACGACAATGGTTTCAATATTGGGACTGCACTCGGCCGCGACCGCGTCCCGGTTAAAGGGAAAGTCCGCCGGCGTAAAGATACCCGACTGGGCATAATGGATGTCGGCATTGTTCACAAACGGCAGGTTGCCCACCGGACCAGCCACCGCACAATACACATGATTTTCCACGCACCGGGCCAGGGCGCAATGGCGGACGCGCAGATAGCCGTGGCGTTCATCGGTGTTGAATGGCACAAAAATAATCTGGGCTCCCTTCTGAGCGGCAATCCGGGCCAACTCGGGGAACTCAATGTCATAACAGATCATGATCGCGATGCGTCCGCAGTCGGTGTCAAAAACCTCCATGGTCGAACCGCCGGTGACCCCCCACCACTTCCATTCCGCCGGGGTTACATGGATCTTGTATTGCTTGCCGATGGTTCCGTCGCGGCGGAACAGATAGGCGATATTGTAGAGGATCTCATCCTCGATCGCGAACTGGGAGCCTCCGATGATGTTGATGTTATAATTGATCGCCAGCTCGCTGAACATTTCCAGATACTGCGGGGTGAATTCCGCCAGCTTGCGGGCCGCATCCGATGGACGCTTGGTGTCACAAAACGACAAAAGCTGGGTGGAGATCAATTCGGGAAACAGAACAAAATCGCATTTATAGTCGGAAGCGGTATCGACAAAAAAAGCGCATTGCTGCTGGAACTCGGAGAAATCCTTGATCGTCCGCATCTGGTATTGCACCGCCGCCAGCCGCACCACCTGCACCGGGCGAATTGCCCGCTTCTTGAATGGGCGGTAATCCACATTGGTCCACTCCAGATAGGTCGCCCACCCCGCGCTGTCTTCATCGGATGGCATGTAGTTCGGAATGAGCTGCTTTAACTCGAAACCATTGGCAAGCTGGGCGGTCAGCACCGGATCAAACAGGGTTTTATCCTGGACATTTTCCACATATTCGTGGGCATTCATTTTGTCCTTATGCTGAATATAGTTGGGAATCCGCCCGCCGATGACGATGCTCTTGAGGTTGCGCTCCCGAACCAGGTTCTTCCGGGCCTCGTAGAGCCGCCGCGCCAGTTTCATCCCCCGGTATTCCGGGTCCACCATGATTTCAATCCCATACAGCGCATCCCCGTTGGGATCATGATTCCGAATATAGCCGTTGTCGGAAATTTCCTTCCAGTTATGCCATTCCGAGTAGAGGTCAAAATCCACAATCAGGCTGGTGGCGGAGGCGACAATTTCGCCATCATATTCTACACAGAACTGGCCCTCGGGAAACAGTTCCATCTGGCTGTCAAACTGCTCGCGCGACCAGGGCGCCATTTTCGGAAAGCAGGCTTTCTGCATGGCAACGATCCGGTCGAAGTCGCCTGGCTGGATGTTTCGGACCACGACTTTGCTTTCAAATTCCGACAGATCTATTTTTTGATTCATCGCTACTTCCTCGTTACAACCGGTTGTTTCCGGTGGGGGAACAATTCACGGCAGAGTGGACAAACCGTACCATCACACCCCCGTGCGGTACAATACTCCCGGCCATACAGGATGATCCGGATGTGCAGGTCATTCCACGAGTCTTCCGGGAATAGTGCCTTCAAATCGGCTTCAGTCTCCCGGACATTGCGACCCGAGGTCAGCTTCCACCGTTGCGCAAGCCGGTGAATATGGGTATCCACCGGGAAGGCGGGAACCCCGAAGGCCTGGGCCATGACAACGGAGGCGGTCTTGTGCCCGACTCCGGGCAGGGCTTCGAGCGCATCAAAGGACCTCGGCACCGCGCCGCCATGCTCACGCACGAGAATACCCGACAGGGCATGAATCGCCTTGGACTTCGCGGGAGCGAGTCCACAGGGCTTGATGGTGCGCTCGATGGTTTCCACCGAAAGCCTGCACATACCGGCAGGATCATCCGCCAGCTTGAACAAGCGGGGTGTGATCTGGTTCACCCGGGCATCGGTACACTGGGCCGAGAGGAGAACCGCCACCAACAGGGTATAAGGATCCCGGTGATCGAGGGGGATCTGAACCGTCGGATACAGGGCGGCAAGCCTTTGAGCAATCAGGTCTGCCCGTTCCTGGCGGGTCATCAATGCGGTTCCGGCTTGGGCCACGGGACCGGGGAGGTCGAGGCCCGTAAATACACAACCACTGCAGCACCTTGGGGCAGAAGAAAGGTTCCGGCATCGCCCTCACCTCCGGTGTGAAAACGATAAGTACCGGATCCGGCATGGACCCAGATGCGGGCAAGCGGTGCGACATCCAGGTTGCTCGCATCGGCGAATATCCGGATTTCGTCCGCAGCCTGAAAGACATCTGCAGCGCGGATTCCAGCTTCCCGCAATCCAAGTTGATTCACCATTGTTGCGCCATCGGCAGCTTCAAGGACCAAGTGATAGCCGCCGGGCACGAGATGGTCTCCGGACCGGATCAACCCGGCGGTTTCCGCCAGCCCGGTCAAGCTCCAACCCACAAGCAAACTCGCTAGTATGTATCGTTTCATATCACCGTGTCTCTGATTGCAAAAAGGCCGGTTAAGGATCGACTTTCTTTCGAAATATCATACCCGAGACAATGGTTCGAATCAATGGCAACCGGGAAAATACATAAGAGTTGCCTTGACCTCATGGGGGGTTCGGTACACCATCGAACCACTATCTGTTGTGGCCTCTGCCACAATAGAGGCCGGAAAGCAACTAACGGAAGTCCGTGAGAATCGGACGCGGTCGCGCCGCTGTAAACGGTTACGACCTCTCAAGGATCACTCTGGGCAGCTGCCCAGGGGAAGAGGAGAGGAAGGAATGATGCCGTAAGCCAGAAGACGAGTTGCCCCGGATCGTGGCTCTTCGCGTTACGGGAGACCTCGGCGGATGCCGATTTCTCCCCTCCCGATGAGCCGGAATAACGATTGGCTTTTTTGCGCAATCATACGCGCTGGGCAATGAGCCAATCAGAAACCGAGAACGCTCCCGCGATTGGGGTAGAAAGTATCAAGTCAATGCAAAGAATCATTCGGAGTGGCCTCTGGCTCTCCACCGCCTTCCTTCTCACCCTCCCCCTCAAGGCCGAAATCCTTCTGGATTGGAGCGAAGTAGACGCCGCAGTTGGATCAGGCGGCAACCACGCTGGACTGGTGATCGACTGGAACGATGGGTCGGCCCAAGACACTTTGCGATGGTCCATTGCCTGGGACCAGACACCGGGGTCGGTCGCTGATCTGTTGCTGGCCCTTGAAGTCCTCGACCCACGTTTTGATGCCCGGTTTACCGACTTCGGGGGCAGTCTGGGGCTCTTCACCGATGGTTTCGGCTTCGATGCCGAGGCCTCATCACCTGCAGACTATACCGGTCCCCAGGATCATTTTCAGGATCGAAACGGTGGATGGATTCAGACCTTCAGTTTCTGGTATGGAGCCGCAACGGACCCAGCATGGACCGAAAGCGGTGCCGGCATTTCCTCGACCCAGGTTCAGAACAACCAGGTCTATGGTTTCGCTTGGAATGAAACGGGGGCGTTTCCTGCCCCCCCGCCTCCGGTGGTGCCGGAGCCGTTAGCGCTGTCACTTCTGTTGCTGGGCTCGATGAAGATCCTGCACCGCCGGAGTCAATCCTGATTGGAGACGATGCGGGCCATACCCTACAGATGGATGGGTTTGGCGGTCCTCGCCTGGTGGGGATCCCCGGAGTCATACGGCCTGTCCCTCAGCCAGCTTGAGCAAATTGCTGGCACGGGGACCAATACCGCCGGTATCATCCTTTGCTGGGACGATGGGCAATCCCCTTCCTGCCTTGGCTGGGGTATGCGCTGGAATGGCGGCAGCACCATCCAGGACCTGTGGAACACGGTCACCAATGCAGATTTTGGCCTCACCGGCTCGGTCCTGGAATCCCCGGCCTGGGCCGCCTATCATCGCCCTACCCGGGCTGGAGACCTGCTGCCCCGCCTGTCCGGAGAAACATCGATTCGAACCGCATACGCCACCGATCATTTCACAGTGACCGGAGGCACCTGGTTGGCCTGGATCACAACCGGGAGTGACTACCGGGTGGGCTCAGCCGAACCATTCGATTCCCTTTTACCCGGAGATCAGTTGCTCCCGGATTCATGGATCCTCTGGGTACAGTCGACTGGTGCGATCGCCCGTACACCTGGGTATCCACTGCCTGCTGTCCACTACCCGTTTGCCTCATCCGTTGTCGCGTATCAGGTCGGCGATGCAATCCCTCCATTCGACTGGATGAATGGCGAAGACTTCACCAACCGGACCACCCTGCTGGGACGGCCCACGGTCGACACCACCGGTGATGACGACATTCCCACCAACCATCCGGTGCCAGTCACCGTCTGTTACCCCGCATTCCGGGCGCATGAAGTCGCCACCGTCACTTCAAACGGCGTGGTCATCCTCGCGTTCGACCATACCGTACTGGACCACCCCATGAATCCATATGGTATTGATCTGATCCTGTTTGGAAACAGCCTGAGCAGCCTCGCCGCCAATCAAACCTGGACCAATGGTCCGCCCCAGGAAGCAATCCTTGCCGGTTCTTCGACCGGAGAATCCGCACTGCTTGATGTGAGCGTCGATGGCACCAACTGGGTGGCCCTTCCCGGGCTTCTCCAGCTCGATGGATTTGCCCCAACCACCGGGCGCGAACTGGATGCCACAACCCCGGATCCAGCACTGGGACCGGACAACCTGTGGTGGGGTGGACCCAGCGACCCGACCCTGCCGGTGAACCCGGCCCTCGATCCCGACGACTGGGCCGGGTATTCGGTTGCCGGGATCACCGCTTGCTACCGGGGAAGTGCCGGAGGTTACGGGGTGGACTTGTCCAGTCTGGATCTACCCGCAGATCCACTCACAGGCATCAAGGGATTCCGCTACCTCCGCATTCGCAGTTTCGACCAGCAACCCGAAATCGATGCGGTGGCGGATGTGTCACCCGCCTTCCCCTACGATCTGTGGCAGTTGGATCACTTCCCCTGGCTCAGCGATCCGGTCGAGGCGCTGGAAGCAAGCGACCCGGATGTCGATGGCGATGCCAACCTGATCGAATATGCGGGGAATCATGATCCATTGCAGTACGACCCGACCCCGGCCTGGCGACCTCAGGTTGATCCTGGCGCGGGTGAATTAATTTATCAGTCGGTTCCTGCGCCGGACCTGCGCCTGGGCTTCCAGAGCGTGGCGGAACCGGTGCACCCCGATTGGTTGGATCTTGCACCTTTCCTGATCGAGTTTCTCCCCGGATCCGTTCGATACCATCTCGCCACGACCGGGTCATACCGCATGGTTCGTATGCAGGCGGTTCGTCATGACTGAAGTGCAAACACAGACATGTCGCCATGGATTCACCCTGGTGGAACTTCTGGTCATCATCGCCCTGACCTCCATCTTGGCGCTGCTGACCGCCAGTGCCGTCCATCACGGCTTGGACGAAGCCATGCGGGTACATTGCCTCAACAATCTCAAGGAGATGACCCGCTCTGCACACCTGTATGCCAGCCATCACCAAGGTGCTCTTCCCCCTGCCTATCGCCGGGATTTCGACACGGGCGAAACTAAGACGTGGGAGTCCTTTCTGTGGGATAACGCACCGGAGAGCCCGATCCAGCAATGCCCGGTATTCCACGGCTCTGCCAACTGGGACGACGAATATACCGGTTACAACTACAACGCCAGTTTTGTGGGAGGCTACGAATTGATTCGCAAGGGGGCCCGCCTCGCGAACTCGCGTCCATCGATTCGAACCAGCATGATTCAAAATCCTTCGGAGTGCGCCCTGTTCGGCGATGGCGAGTTTGCCAAGGGTGCCAATAAGTTCATGCGCTCGCCCTATCCCGGCCCCAACGACACCGGGACCACCCTTGCCCAGGGCGGAACCCAAGGCTACCGACACCGCGGACGAACCAATGTCGGATTCGCCGATGGCCATGTGGCTTCCGTCGATCAGGTCTATCCCGCTCCGGGGAAAAGCAGTTTATCCAGCAGTGCCTATGGATTTCTATCTCCGGATAATCGTCTGTATGACCTCGAGTAGGGCTTGCTCTGCCCAAGCCCCTGCCCGCACTCAGGGGCCATCCATACGTACTGGGGCCAGCGCGGCTTTCACATAGGGCAGCACCTCGGAAGCGATCATCCTTTGTCCTTCGGCAGTGGGATGAATGCCATCAGCCTGATTGTATGCCGCAACACCCGCGACCCCCTTCAACAGAAATGGCATGAATCCAATCACCACCGGGTGGGTCGCCAGTGATCGGTACATCCCGACAAAGGCATTACCATAACGGACTCCGAGGTTGGGCGGTGCCAGCATCCCCAGCAAAAGGACCCGCGCCGTCGGTTGCCGGGCCTGAACTTCATCCATAATGGCTTGAAGGTTTTTTTCAGTGTGTTCAACCGGGAAGCCCCGTAAAGCGTCATTGGCACCGAGGGCAACGACCAGCAGATCGACCGGTTGCCGCAACAACCAATCCAACCGCCGCACTCCACCGGCAGTGGTGTCACCGCTCAGTCCGGCGTTGATGCATGTGACCTCATAACCCTCCCGCCGCAACGCCTGCTCCAGCAATGCCGGGTAAGCCTGATCCGGAGTCAGCCCATAGCCTGCAGTCAAGCTGTCCCCGAGAAAAACCACACGGGTTGGTTCACCCGCCGATAGTGAAATCGTCAAGCTCACCATGGCAATCATGCCGATCCATGCGATACTATGCTGCATGGAGAAAACCTACCATGAGTGAAGAAATCCTCAACCTTCGAAACATCACCAAAAGATTCTCGGATCGGCACCGGACCCTGACGGTCCTGTCCGGAATTACGGCAACCCTGCACCAGGGCAGTTCGGTCGCCCTGCTGGGGCCATCCGGATCGGGTAAAACAACCCTGCTCGGGTTATGTGCAGGCCTGGACCTGCCGAGCGAAGGAGAGTTAACCCTGTATGGGAAGCCGGTACAGCATCTGTCCGAGGAGGAACGCGCCACCCTGCGACGGACGTCCATGGGCTTTGTCTTTCAAAACTACCAACTGATCCCCACCCTGACGGCTCTGGAGAATGTCTGCATCCCACTGGAGCTGACCGGAACACCCCAACCCGCGAAACAGGCCGCTCAGTGGCTGGATCGGGTCGGCCTCGCCGACCGAATGAGCCATTATCCAGTCCAACTATCGGGCGGCGAGCAGCAGAGGGTTGCCATTGCCCGCGCCTGCGTTCATCAACCCGCCATTCTGTTTGCCGATGAACCCACCGGGAACCTGGATGGGGAAACCGGGCAGCAAATTGAGCACCTCCTGTTCGACCTTCACCGCGACACCGGTAACACCCTGCTGTTAATCACGCACGATGCCCAACTCGCACAGCGGGCATCGATACGCTGGCACTTGCGCTCGGGACAACTGACTCTTCAGGACTAGCCGCATGAGCCAACCGGACCCCATCTGGCATCTCCGCATGGCCTGGCGCGACAGTCGAGGCTCCCGCAAACTTCTGCTCCTGTATGTTCTGACCATCGTCTTCGGGATCGGGGCGGTGGTGGCCATTCAATCCCTGCGCAGTAATCTGCTCGCCCTGGTGGAACGTGAATCCCGGTCCTTGCTCGGGGCGGATCTCGTGGTGCAATCCCGAAGGCCTCTGAGTGAATCCGCCCAGGTCTCCCTCGCCCTGCTCGGCGGCAGCCAGAGCCGCGAGGTGCGACTGCGGTCCATGGCATACTTCCCCGGGCCGGACCAAAGCCACTATGTGGATGTCCGCACCATCAGTGGCGACTACCCTTACTATGGGCAGATGGACGTTGAACCACCAACCGCATGGCCATTGGCCGCGACCGGCTCTCTGGCCCTGGTCGAGCAGGCCCTTCTGCAGCAGATGGGACTGGGGCCGGGCGATACCCTCAACCTTGGATCGCACACCTTCACCATTGCCGGAAGTCTCCTCAAGGTCGCGGGGGAATCTGACATCACCGGGGCATTCGCCGCCCGGATATACATTTCATCCGAGGATCTTCAAACCACCGGACTGGTTCAGCCCGGGTCCATGATACGCTATCGAACCTATTTCCAATTCACGCCATCGGACACCGCCTGGACCGGCCAGATCGCCAGCCTGAAAACGGGGCTGTTTGCCCGCGAAGGAATCCGGGCCGAAACCGTGGCTGATCGGCAGGCTTCCATCCGGGATCTGCTCGACAACCTCCTCGGCTTTCTGAATCTGATCGGACTGGTAGCCCTCTTTCTGGGCGGGCTGGGCATTGCCGGAGCGGTTCGTGTCTATATGGGCAGCAAGCTGGGCACCATTGCCCTGCTCCGGTGTCTGGGTTGTTCAACCCGATCCGCTTTTGCCATTTTCCTTCTCCAACTGGCCGCCGCCGGATTCCTGGGCGCCCTCGCCGGGGTTGTCGCGGGGGTGGCGATCCAGTTCAGCCTGCCCGCACTTCTGGAGGGCTTTCTCCCGTTTGCCATTGAGGTTTCCCTGGATGCCCGGACCCTTCAAGCCAGCCTGCTTTTCGGATGGTTGGTTGCCCTGCTGTTTTCCCTCTGGCCCTTGCTGGCTATTCGCTCCATCACCCCGCTGCAGGGATTGCGCACCGCAGCACTCGAAGATCGAGCGGTCCAGCGCGATCGCTGGCAACCAGTCCTGCTCGCCCTTTCCATCCTGGTTTTGACCGGTTGGATTGTCCGGCAAGCCACCCACTGGCAACTCGGGCTTGGATACGCCGCTGGCATCTGGGCCATTCTCGCTTCCCTGATCGCCCTTAGTGCCGGGCTGCGATGGACCCTGAAACGATTTGCCGGAGCACACTGGCCGTACACGTTGCGTATCGCTCTTGGCAACCTCCACCGTCCGGGAAACCGAACCACATTGCTCATGGTAACGCTCGGTGTCGGCTCCCTGCTTCTTCACCTGCTGCTCGCGGTCCGCCTGTCGCTGGTCGAAAGGCTCGATGTGCGACAAGTCGATGACGCCCCGAACCTGATCCTGCTGGATGTCCAACCAGACCAACTGAACAGCGCCACGTCTCTGCTCACCCGGCTGGGGTACCCGCCCCAGGCACCGCTTCCCATCGTGACCATGCGGGTTCATGCCCTCCGCGGTAAAACCCTGGATGAATGGCGCCGGACACCAGATGCCGGCATCGAAGACTGGGTTTACACATGGGAATTCCGAAATACCCAGCGCGGAACCCTACTGGAAAATGCAACCCTTGCCGCCGGCACCTTCACCCCTAGCTACCGCGGCGAAGAACCCATACCCATTTCCGTCACCCAGAACCTGGTCGAGGACATGAAGATCAAACTGGGTGATACCATTGTATGGAATGTCCAGGGGCTGCTGATGCATACCGTGGTCGGCAGTATTCGGGAGGTAACCTGGAAAGCCGGTCGGCAAAACTTCAACGTGGTGTTTCCCCTGGGCTCCCTCGACGATGCGCCAACCGTCTATGCCCTGCCCATTCAGGTCCGGGACTCAACCCAGATCCTTGCCGTCCAAACCACCCTGTCCAGAGCCTTCCCCAATATCACCCTGATCGATCTGTCCCAGGTGCTCGAAACCCTCGACAATATTTTGCGGCGGATCGGATTTGTCATCCAGTTCATGTCCCTGTTCACCATCGCCACCGGGCTGATTACCCTCGCCGCCTCCATCGCCGCCAGCCGTTACCAGCGGCGCCGCGAACAGATCCTATTCCGTATCCTCGGGGCCGACCGGCGCTTTCTGACCTATGTTCCTCTGATCGAATATGGCCTGATCGGTCTTCTCGGCTCTGCGGCCGGCTGGATCCTTGCCGCACTCCTGAGCAGCCTGTTGATGCCGCTGGTGTTCAGCCTTCCCGCCCAAATACCGCCGGTTTCCAGCCTCGGAAACCTGATTGGATTCACTTTACTGACCGCGCTGCTTGGCCGTATAACTGGCGGCGGGAGTCGAGCACATTCCCCATTGGAGATTTTGAGAGATGAGTAAGCGAAGCCATCCGAATGGCAGAACAACACATCGCACCCTGTACGGCAGGCGATCCGCTGGCTCGTATGGGTCGACCGCATCCCTGATCGCGCAGGTGACGGGTCTGCTGTTCCTGCTCTTCCAGGTATTCCCCGCCTTCGGTGTGGTGGTGGACGATGCCAATGACGACTTTGAATCCCCCCTCGCGACGGATGGCTCGCTCATGGAGGTTCCCGGCTCCTCCACCGGTATCGGTATTCAGTTGGGAGCCGAAGGCCCTCGTGTCGGGATCACGCCCGCCCTCGATGACATTGAGGTCGAACGATTGCGGCGACAGCTTCTCCGGGGCGAAAAAATTACCCCGCGAATGTGGCAGGCCATTCTCAATGCCGACCTTTCCGCCGCCCAGGGTGACTGGGAAAAGGCCACCGGATACACCTTCTATGCGGTCCAATTACTGCCCGAGCAAATTCGGCTCCTTGAACGACTGGCCCGCATCCTGATGGTGCGTCAGGAATACCCCATCGCTGCCCAGGTCTGGTTTCGAATCACCCGCCTTGAACCCTTGAATGAGGAGGCCCACTGGCAGCTCTTTCGCGCCATGTTTTATGAAGGCTTGAAGGAACAAGCCTGGAACCTCGGCAGCCAAATGCTCGGGAAAAATCCCGATCATGCCGGGCTCAAGGTCTCTATGCTGGCCATGAAGCTGCTGATCAACCAACCGGTGGACCTGGCCAATGACTGGCCAATCATCGAACTGCCAGACTGGTATTGGATCGCCAATACCATCCTCCACGATGAGTCCTTTCAACTTCAGTTCACCCCGTCCGTCCTCCGCCAACTGGCCAGTTTGATGCTGTATGGAACCTTGTTTGCGCCCGAGAGTGAATCCGGGGACGACCCGAACCAGGCCGATGATCAAGTCCTGCCCCGGCTGGCGGAGGTTCGCCGACAACTGATTCAAGCCGACGCGGATCTTCGCAATGGCTATGTGGATCAAGCCCTGAATGTCATGAATGCACTGCATGCGAGTAAGATTTCGATCCCCTATCTCGATGCATCACGGACCTACGCATTGGCTTTGAACGGCCAGACTGAAGAAGCCGTTCAGTTGGCAGCGCTCGCAATACAGAATCATGCCGGAAACGCCGGTCTACTTATCCGGTACGCGACGGTATTTCTTGAAACAAAGGCCTATCAGGAAGCGTTACCCATCATCGAAAAGGCAGAGGCGGCGGCCCCGGAACGGTTCGATTGCCGCTTTGCCAAGGCCCTCGCCCTCGCCGGTGCCGGCAGCCCCGACAAGGGGCTCGCCTTGCTCAACGAATTGGCGGAGTCCCATCCGCTTGAGTTGACCTCCTGGATTCGGGCGGATTTTCCAGCGCTGGCGATCCTCAAGAAGCAAAAAGAGTTCCCGGAGTTGTTGAAGAGCCTCCAGGCCAATGTCGCGGAAGCGGCCCGAGCCGCGACCCGGGGAGTTCAGGAGGAACTGCCGGTCTTTCAGGAAAAAGTGAAGCCATCTGGGGAAATCAAACCCAGTTCATAATTCCCGAAACCCGTTCGGGCACGGCGCGGAACTGCGCTCAAATCTCCCGATTCATCTCGGCTGGTGTAATCCAGCCCTGCTCCAGCAGAAAGGTCAGGAAAATCTGATTATCCGAGCGGGCGAACAATTGACGGGCAGCCACCACAAAGTACATCCCGGCATCGGTCTCACCCCGTTGAAAATGGCGTACCGCATGGGCATAGTAAAAGAGCGGATTTTTGGACGAGTAGTGAATGGTTTTCATCCACTCATCGGCATCGCTCTGCCGGTCCAACTGAATCAGACACAGCAGACCCTTTAACTGAGCCACCGGATTGGTTTCATCAATCGCGATTACCGCCCGGTAGGCATTGAGCGCCTCCTCAAAGTCTCGCCGGGAATACGCGAGCTCGCCCAGATTGAAATGGCCGGAGTCATAGCCGGGATTCATCGCGATAGCGTCCCGGAAATAGCCTTCCGCCGCTTGGATTTGTCCCTGCCGCCAGGCCATGATCCCGCGATACACCTTCGCCTCCTCCGGACGCAGCCCTCCCGCATCCTCCTGGTTCAAGATGGCCAATGCTTCACTGTACTGGCCGAATCGGACGAATTCAGAAACGGCAGGGAGCTGGCTCACCGTGGCATTCTCGACCGCATTTGAAGCCGTCCCGGCCGGATCAACCGGCTGTGCAGAAAGCGAAGCAGCCCCACTTACCAGGATTGCAATCCCGGAGAACAGTCTTCTCATCACATCACCTCTTTGCATCTGTACGACAACCGTATGCACCCCGGCTATCGCCGGTCGACCTTGGTGTCCATCATGCTGATGATCATGGCATTCAGGATGGTCAGGACCCCGAGGATGATCAGGACCATCGCGGTGGCGCCCGGCCGAATTCCCGCCATGGGACCAAAGCCGGTGGCGACCCAACGCCAGAAGATACCAATCAGGACACCCCCGCCCCCGACACTCAAGGCCCCGCCGAGGATCAGCCAGCGCTCCAATTGAAAACCGCCCTCTTCCCGGGATTTCATGTCCGCCGGAAGAAATCCGGCAAACTTCACGAAGTGATCTTCGATCTGGGCAAACCACAGGGCCTGGTAGCCGATAAACAGCAGCGGAATCGAATAAAACAGGTAGTGATAATCGATGATGCGGCCGGCGATGGAGAAGGGGCCGCTCAATACCGGGATCGTCATACCCATCCCGAGTACAAAAAAGATCCAACCGGGAATGGTAAACACCACATGCGGGGCAAACAGCAGGATAAATCGCAGGTGGCGCCACCCATCGCGCCAGGTGCGCAGATGCGGCTCCTTGTCCCGGGTGTCTTTGTGCAGGCTGCAGGGCACTTCCTTGACCTTTAGGTTGTACAAGCCCGCCTTGATGATCATTTCCGACGCAAACTCCATGCCGCCGGAGATGAGACCCAGCCGATCAAATGCCTTCCGGGTCAACGCCCGCATCCCGCAATTGCAGTCGGTAATGCGCAGGCCAAAAAACAGGTTGATGAGGAAACTCAGGACCGGGGTGCCAAGGTACCGGTGGAGAAACGGCATGGCACCGGGATGAATGTTGCCGGCGAGGCGGCTGCCAATGACAAAGTCCGCCCCGTTTTTCAGGTGCTCAATGAATGCCACCGCTTCCCGGAAGTCATAGGTCGCGTCGGCATCTCCCATCACCAGGTATTCGCCCTTGGCCTGCTTGAATCCTTCCAACAGGGCATAGCCATAGCCCTTGCGGGGGGCTTGGACCACCCGGGCCCCCTCCCGTTCCGCAATCGCCTGGGAGCCATCGGTGGAGCCATTGTCGGAGACCACCACTTCGCCCGACAAGCCGGACTGCTCGATAGCCTGCCGGGCCAGATTGATCGCGGCGGCCAGCGTAGCCTTCTCGTTCAGGCACGGGATAATGATCGACAACTGGATGGAGGAGGTCTCACTCATACCGGTGGTTTATGCCATGGAACCAGGAATTGTTCCAAGCTCGGAAGTTCAACAAACAGCAATCCCCCGCACGCCAGAAATGCGGCCAGACAAATCAGCATCAGCTTCTTTTCCCGGAACAGACGCTCGGGATACTGGGCCGGACTCTTTTCCTTGAAGCCGAGATGAAGGTAATAGGCCATCGCATACGCGACAATCGGGGTGGCAAGAATGACTTCCAGCTTGTACCGGGTAATAAAGACCGCAGCAAACATCGCGAATAAGGACGCGTAGAACAGGATGCTGGTGAGCAATCGCTCCTCATTATAGAACTTGAAGGAGCTGCGATACTTGGCCGCCCGTTCGGGATCCCCGATGGAGCGATATTCGGCAAACCGCTTGGTGGCCATTAGAAATGCCCCGAACATCCAGTAGGACAACATAATCGACATGGTCGGCATGGCCACCAACCCGGTGGAAAACCAACCCATGGCCATCCGGATCGGGTTGTTGATGGACTCACTCAGGACATCCGCGTAGGGCATATCCTTCATCCGGATCGGCGGAATGTTGTAGAGCGTGCCCATGAACCACAAAAACACACAGGCCCAGCCCATGCTGGCATTCACCCAGAATCCCAGCGCGCTGCCGGCAATCCCAAGCAGAATCCACTCCGCATACGCCACCGGGATCGACACATGGCCACTGGGGATCGGGCGCTCTTTTTTGACCGGATGGTGGCGGTCACGCTCCGCATCCAGAATCTCATTGATCACATAGTTGCTCGAGGCGGTGAGACAAGCCGCCAGTAAACCGATCAGGATGTCGATCAGCAACTGCCCGGTTACCGGGCGGGGATAAAAAAACAGGGCCAAAACAATACCGGGCAGGATAAAGACATTCTTGATCCAGTGATCAACCCGGGCAATTTGTATGTAGGGAGTCAAGTTCATGCGGGATTCTTTGCGTTTCGGGCTCAGGATGGCAAGAGCGGTTTCATCAAGGTACGCAATTCATGGTCAACATCCCGGTTCAACACCTGCTCGATCCGGGTTTTCTGACTGGCAATCATCTGGGATCGAAGCGCCGGATCACGGACCACCCGGTCCATCAGCACCGCAAGTTCTGGCCCGTCAAGGGCTTCGTACCGCAATCCCCCCCCGCCCATGGCCTCCGGGATTCCACCCCGAGACCGGGCCAGCACCGGCACCCCGAAATACATGGCCTCCACCAGGGGCAGGCAATAGCCCTCATGGTCGCTGGCCATGAGAAACACATCGGCATGGCGATAATAGGTGGGTAGCCCCCCGGGCGATCCAAACCCCTCAAACCCCACATTCGGCAAGTCCAGGTCCGCCACCAGCATCGACAACATCGAATAGTATTTGGGACAGCTTCGCTCCGACCCGACGATCACCAGTCGGCTGTACGGATTCAAACGCTTGTTATAGTAATTGAAGGCTTCGATCAAATCCTCGATCCGCTTGTTTGGAGCGACCCGGCCCACATAGAGAAACGTGGTCAGTTTCGCAGCAAATCGTCGGGCCACCCACGGATCGTCCGGATGCTTCAGTGCGGCTTCGGGAAACAGCAGCGGAAAAACCACCACTTGGTCCAACCCCAGAGCCTTCAGCTCACCGGCATTGAATTCCGAGTCCGCCCACAAGGCGTCCACCTTGCCCGCCACCGTCGGCAGATGCGCCCGTGCATGGTCCAAGCGGGTCTTCAATTCTTCATCATAGCCCCGGTAATAGTCCCCGGGCGTGATGTTGTGGTAAATCAACACCTTGCGGGCCCGGGCCGATTCAAACGACTCCAGCGCCGGTGAGCCCACCGAATAATGGTGAAACAGAATCGCTTCCGGATCATCCACATAGGCATCGAGCGGACAGCATGCGTCCCGAAGACTTTCGCTGACTCGGGCGGGGTCTACATAGAGATTGGACTCCACCCCCCAGGCACGGAAATGGCGACACAATTCCGTGGCTTCGTGGGAAATCGCGTCTCCGTCGGCATAGCCCGCCAAGATCTGATCGATGCGCACCGTCATTCGCGGTTACCTTCGAGTCGGTCGACCCGCGCCTGGAGTTCCGCCAGGGCCCGCTTCGCCTCATCCCGCTGGTATTCCAACTGGGCCACGATCTGAGAATGGATCAGGTTCTGCCGGAATGCCATCCGGTCATGCTGGTACTTCAGCAGCTTCCAGAGAAATTTTCGCACCGCCAACTGCAGTTTACCCAACCCGCCCCGGCGGTGTGGGATCGGGTATGACAAGGTATCGACATGACATTTTCGTCGCAGCATTGCGGCCGCCTGGTCCAGGTATGCCTGCTCATTGGGCGCTTCCCCCAACGAGGGCGCTTTCAGGCTGGGGGGAAGCGGTTCCAGCAGCGGATCCTCCCGCAATGCACGCGCCCGGGTTTGCAGATCCGAGCGCCACTCCGGCCACAGATCCCGGCCCGCCAGCCAGATATGCTTGTCAGTTACTTGCAGTTGAATCTCGCTTCCCATTGGATGAATCCGCGGATACTGTAGTGAGGATGCAACCCACTGCCAAGAACGAACCCACGTCCCCCCCACCCTACCCCGAGACCGCTGATATCGAGACTTCGTCGGACGGGTATGCCAACCGCTTTGCCGGTCCGGCCGGGGAATGGATGCTCTCCGTCCAGGAACACGGGACCCTCCGTCTGCTCCATGGGTGCCCGACGGGGTCGGTCCTGGATGTCGGAGGCGGACACGGGCAACTCACCCGCCCCCTGTGCCGCGAAGGCATTCCGGTCCATGTCCTGGGCAGCGATCCCTCTTGTGCCCACCGGATTTCCGATCTGATCGAGCAGGAACAATGCGCGTTTACGGTCGGCAATGTCATCGACCTCCCCTTTCCCGACCGGTCCTTCGACACCGTCATCAGTTTCCGGTTGGTGACTCACTGCTCCCAATGGCCCAAACTGATTGCCGAGCTCTGCCGGGTCGCAAGGCATTCCGTGATCGTTGACTACCCGACCAGTCAAAGCCTCAACGCCATCGCGCCGCTGCTCTTCGGGGCCAAGAAAAAATTGGAAGGCGATACCCGCACCTGGACCCTGTTCCGCCACCACCAGATCGATGCCGCCTTTGCAGCCGGCAATTTTTCCCGGACACAAAGGTTTGCCCAATTCTTTCTACCCATGGTCCTGCATCGGGCGGTCCAATCTCGTTCCCTCTCTGCCGCATTGGAAGCCCTGCCCCGTCTTTTGGGCCTGACCCGCCTTTGGGGCTCGCCAATCATCGCTCGCTACGACCGGGATGAGTAACGAGACTCGGGCAGCCTGCCCGTGTTTTTACTCATCGCCTCAATCGGCAATCTGTTCAACCTCAACCCCGCGACGCTTCAGCTCCCCAATCAGTCCGTTTCGGTCTGCGGTCCCTAGCGATTGCAACGCCTCGGCGGATAGAATCAACCTCTCCGGCCCCACCGCCATCCACCAGCGCTCCGGCCAGTGTTCCGGATCCTCCAACACACCCCCCAGGATCACCCGCGAGGTCGCCAGACGCGGCTGGTCGGCAATCGTCGCCATCAGGGCCGGGGTCAAATAGGGATAGTGCACCCAAGAAGAAGCATCCTCCATCCACCGTATCACCAGCGCGCTGTCCCGCATGGTCTTGAGGTCTTCACTGCCCGGGGGATGCAACACCTCCCAATGTAACGACCCATACCCGGAACCGCGATCACCTTCCGCCAACCGGCGAATCGTCAACGGTCGCCCTTTGCGGTCCATGGTAACGTCAAGCAGGGATTCAAAACCACGGGTGTGCAGCGCTGGCGGAGCAGCCAACACCTCTCCGATCGGCATGGCCTGCGCGAGATCGGTCAGCCCTCCTGCGTGCCGAAGCGATGGCGTGGCCAGCACCAATCCATCTAGCCGGTTGACCCCCAGCTCCCGCAGCCAGTCGATCAGTGTTCGGGATTGATATTCCGGACCGGTATCGATCAGAACCGTCGACCGTCCAGACCGGAGCAAGTATACCGAAGCCTCCCCCAGGGCTTTCCCGGTGACCGATGTCGGCTGGGCAAACCATGGCGTACCCGCCATCACCACCGCCAGAAAAAGACAGGACACAAGCCCCACCCTTCGCCATTGCCGTCCCCCCCAGAGAACAAGGGCCACAACCGGATACCAGGCCAGCACCCACCCCAGTCGGGGCGACGGAACAAACCAATGGCCCCATGGCACCTTTTCCAACAACTCAATGGTGCCCAGCAAAAGACAGGACAAGCCGACCACCGCATGGTTCATCAAAAACGACAGGCCCGGCAGAATCCAGCCCAGCGAGACCGATACCGCTCCTGCGGTCAGAATCAAAAACGTCAATGGCACAATCACCAGATTCGCGGGCAGGGCGATCGGCGAGACCAGGTGAAAGTGCCAGGCGATCAATGGAAAAGAGGCGAGCCATGCCGCCACGGAAACCGACAGCAAAGCCAGCAGCTTCGTGAGCATCCCCCGCGACTGTGTGAGCCAGCCCGCCTCGTCGCCGGCGGCCCACGGGTCCCGTTGCGCCAAGGGCTGGAGCCAGCCCAACAGAGGCGGGGTCAACACCAGCAGTCCCGTCACCACCGCAAACGACAGTTGGAACCCCGGGTTCACAATGTCGTGGGGATCGACCACAAGCAGCACCAGGGCGGCTAATCCCAACGCCGACATCGGGTCCGGTTTCCGGCGCAACGCCGGCCCCAGCCAGTAACATACCGCCATCAGCGATGCCCGTGCCGCACTGACCGATGCCCCGGTGGCCAGGGTGTAGAAGCCCAGAAATGGAATCAGGTACCACACCCAATGAATGCGAGATACACCCGCGCTGCGGAGGACGAGCAGAAACAATCCGGCCAAAATGCCCACGTGCATCCCGGAGATCGCCAGGATGTGCAGGGAACCCGTGCGGGCGAAAGCCTCCCGGGTTTCCGCAGGAATCCCCTGCCGATACCCCAGCATCAGCGCCTGCACCAGGCTGACCGCTCCCGCCTCGTCTTCAATACCAAGGGACAAACGCTCCGCTAGGACCGCCCGGGCCCGATAGCTCAAGGCCAGCAGAAACGAACCCGCGCCCGTTTCCAGCACCGAAACATCCCCGGCATCCGCTTTCACCACATACCGGTTACCGGGAAGCCGCGCCTTCGGATCGGTCAGAATGACCCCGGCCAGATGTACCCGGTCCCCGTACTGAAGATTCGGGGCCTCGCCGGTTCCCGAAAGCCGCAATCGAACCCTGCCCGACACCGGCGCCATACCCTGTCCCGCGGTCTTCTGTTCCAGGCTCAACACGGCACTCACCGTGAAACGGCCACCAGGATCCCAATGATAGGTCCATGGATCACTCGCCACCCGACCGATCGTTTCAATGGATTCCGCCGGGCGGGTCACCTGATGTCCAATCCACTGATCATGTACCGGGCGCGCCTTCAGTCCCGACCAGGCCGCACCGGAAAAAAGAATCGCCAGCCAGAGCGAGCCATCCGACCAGGGCCGATCAGGAAAGGCGAGGCACACAGCCCCCGCCACAAGCCCGGCTGTGAACCAGATCCAAAGGGGCAGCGCGAGATAAATACCGGCAAGGCATCCCAAGGCAAACATCACCGCCACCGCACAGAGTGGACGGCGCAGGCGGGGAGAATCCCTCAGTGGCGGGGGATCCGTGGCAGCATCAACCATCGAGGTCACGGATCAGAACCGTTACCCAACCCGGCATTACTCGCCCGCAGCGGCGCAGTTCCAGAAGAAGTGCAGCGGATGATGATCCCCTGCCGCCATCGCATGCTCCAGCGCATTGCTGACATAGCGCTTCGCCTGCTCCACGGCATCATTCATCCAGTAGCCCTTGGCCAGAAACGCCGTCAGGGCCGCCGAGAATGAACAACCCGCGCCATGGCTTTGCCGAACATGAATCCGGGGGCCGGTGAACACCGTCTCCTCCCCTTCATCATACAGGATATCATAAACCTCATCCCCTCCGAGATTGCCTCCCTTGGCCACACAGGCTACATCAAACGCATCCCCGATTTCACGGGCTGCCGACCGCAACTCCTCGACATTGGAAATCGAATGCCCGCACAAAATTTCCGCTTCGTGCAGGTTGGGAGTCAATACCCGGGCTTGGGGAAGTAAATCATTCCGCATCGCTTCGATCGCATCCGCCTGGAGCAATCGGGCCCCTGAAGCCGCCACCATCACCGGATCCACCACCAGGATCGGAATCCCCTGGGAAATATCCGCCTGGGCCACCGCGCGGATGATCTCCGCCGAATACAACATCCCGGTCTTGGCCGCCTGCACCGGAAAGCCCTCGCAAATCGTGACAATCTGTTGGGTGACAAACTCCGTGGGCACCGCAAAGATCCCCGCCACACGACTCGGATTCTGCGCAGTCAGACAGGTCATCGCCGATGTCCCATAAACCCCCAGCGCGGAAAACGTCTTCAAGTCCGCCTGAACCCCGGCCCCGCCCCCGCTGTCTGAACCGGCCACTGTCATCACTACAGGCATTGATCGATGTGCATTCATGCGGTTATCATGAAGCCTACAACCGCCCCGGTCAAGAATCACACCCATCCGCCCAAGAAATCTTTTTCCAATCAAAGTCTTGACCCCACGACACAAATCCGTATGTTTCTACATCGCAGCACGCATGACCAGGAGCGAGCGCAACGATTTTGACTGCGGGGTGGAGCAGCCTGGTAGCTCGTCAGGCTCATAACCTGAAGGTCTCGGGTTCAAATCCCGACCCCGCTACCAATTGAAAGACCCGGAACATCTGTTCCGGGTTTTTTGTTGTCATGGCGTGGGCTCCACGGACGCGGGACAGGATATCGGGCCACTTCGCCCCCAAGCAGCAGCATTTCAGATCAATGGCGGGAACATTCTGTACCCATCGGGTGAATCTACGATTGCTTTGCTTCGCTCAAACCGACTGCAGGCAGGTCTGATCATGGAAGTTCAACCAGAACGGGTAGATTCTCCCTTGTCTTTTTTGGGGAAACCGCCACTCTCGGCTAAGGGCAAAACTGACTGAATTCTTGCGCCCACGATAGAGAGTTGCATCATGAAACAAGCTGCTTCGTCTGCTCGGAAATCCCGGTCACACCTTCGCTGGCCCGGTGATACGCATGTGATTTTCCTGACCATGGAAACGGAGTATTTTGCCTTCGGGGGGCTGGGGGCGGTCATGAAGCTGTTGCCCCGGGAACTCGGGACGGCTCGCTGTTCCCTGATGACTCCGCTATTCCGGAACCTGGTGGACCTGAAGCAACTGCTCCGAGCGGGGACCCTGGCATCCCTGGCCGAAAAGCTGGCCTTTCATGTTCTGATTCGCGGGCAGGCGTATCCGGTTCAGGTGTGGGAGGCCATTCATCCGGATGGGCTGCGAACCTGGTTTCTGTCGTCCGATGATTTTTTCACCGCGCCGGAGAACCCCTACGTCAATCCCTGCAATCCCCGGATCCCGCTCGATCCGTACCGGAATCAGATCAATGGGGAGAAGCTGACCGAGGATGCCCTGTTATTTTGTGCGGCGGTGCCCATCGCCCTGGCCGAGCTGGCCCGTGCGGGATGGATCGGTGCGACCAGGTTGGTTTTGCACATGCAGGATTGGGAGACCGCCGCGGTGGCCCAATCGATTCGCCGGATCCCCCTGTCCCCGGCGGTGGCTTCGGTGGCCTGTGCCCTGACCATTCACAATCCCTACGACAAGCCATTGCACCCGGGCAATTCCCCCCGGGCCTGCGACTTCGCCGAGCATCTGGGGCTTTCGTTGAGCCGTTCCATTCTCGAGCAGATGATTCCCTTGCTGGACGCACCGGTCTCGACCGTCTCCCGTCACTTTGCCCACGAGCTGCGCAACGAGGTGCTCTACACCCAGATCTTTTGCCCGCACCTGCAGCGGGTGTTCAAGCGGCGCGGGCTGATCGGGATCGACAATGGCATCTTCGGGCCGCTGGATTTTCCGTTTTCGGAGAAGGCCCGGCAGCAGGCGGTCAAGGGGAAGGTCGATCTACTGCAGCAGGAAAAATGGGCCGGGCGCCAGACGCTGGGCACGGTGCTCACCGGCTATCAACATCAAGTGCGGAAGGAGGGGGTGAAGGTTCAATGGGGTGAACCGCTGGATCTGGAGGATCCGAACATTCCGGTCTTTTTCATGTTGGGCCGGGATGATCCGCGCCAGAAGGGGTTTGATGTGCTGGTCGAGGCCATCCGGGCGATGCCCCGGGGGGCGGGCCGATATGTCTTTGCGGTGATGCCGGGTGACGAGGGTTTTCTCGGATTGGACTTCCTGAAGCGGCTCGCGGCGGATCGTCCGGGCGAAGTGTGCGTATTACCGCACCGGGTTCCCAAGCCGGTTTTTCTCGCCCTGCAGCGCGGCAGTTCGTTTCTGGTCATGGCCTCGATGTACGAGCCATTCGGGGCTGCCAGCGAGGGGTACCTTGCCGGGATGCCGGTGGTCGCCCGGGCGGTGGGAGGCCTGATCCAGCAAGTGGCCCCCCACCCCGAATGCCTGAATCGGGAAGAGGTACTCAGTCTGTATGGACGGCAACTGGTGCGCAAGATCCATCCCGCCCGGGCATTGCGGCCCACCGGCATTCTTTTTCGCGAGCAGGTTTCGTTTGCCGAGGAAACCGATGGCTGGCGGGATCTGATTGACTGCGACTACTGGGCCACCAACCCCAAGAGCGACCGGGCCGAAGCGAGGCGGGACATCCTGCTATTCCGGCGCATGACCGAATCGGCAACCGCCGCGCTGGGCCTGGCCGCCGACCTCTATCAAGACCAGGATCAGTATGCGCAGATGATCCTGAATGGTTGGCACATGCTGGACCAGTTCGAGTGGAAGCGGTCGGTCAGCGATTACCGGAAACACCTGTACGGCATTCGCTGACCGTCACCGCGCAGGCGACCGGGGATCATGCATGTGCAGCGGGATCCGCACCGCCTGGTGCGCACCCGCGGCGGCGCGGTTTTTCCTGCGGCATCAAGCGTCTTTGGCTTGCAATTCCTTCAAGACCGCCAGCACCTCGGAATCGTGGTCGCCGACATTCACCGAGGTCAGCACCCTGGCAATGGTACCTTCGGGGTTGATGATGAAAGTCACGCGCTTGGTCATGAAGCCTCCGACCATCAGGGCGCCCATGGATCGGGACAGTTCCTTGCTGGTATCGGCGAGGAGGTTGAAGGGGAGTTGGTAGTCCTTGCGGAACTTGTGCTGGGTCTCGAGATCATCGAGACTGACCCCGAGCAGGGTCGCCCCGGTGGCTTCGAGTTCCGCATAGCCATCCCGCAGGGAGCAAGCCTCCTTGGTGCAGCCGGGGGTGAAGGATTTGGGGTAGAAATACACCACCAGCCAGCTTCCCTTAAAGTCGGCCAGGGAGACCTCCTCGCCGGAGGTGGAGGCAACCTTGATGTCCGGAACAGTATCTCCTTCGGTCAATGCCATGGCGGATCCTCCAAGCCCGATCAGGGCGATCATGATGAGAGTGGTCATTTTTTTCATTTCAGAGTCCTTGGGTTTCGGGGGTAGGGTTTCAGGTGTCAGGTTTTCTGATTGTACTATCCCCGATATCCGACTGATTTCAAGGAGACCTTTTGGAGGGAGATGCATTCGACCGGGCAGACATCCCGGCAGGCGTTGCAGCGGATGCATTTGGATTGGTCGATGTAGAGGAGGTTATAGTCCTCGTAGCTGGTGGAGGGAACGATGTCGACCATGCGGCCCTGGTCGTCATAGTCGAGGGCTTTGGCCTTCACGATGCAATCCTCGACCGGCTTCACCTTCAGGCAGCGGTCGCAATAGATGCAGAGGTCATTGTCGATTTCGAATTTGAAGTGGCACAAGTAGCAGCGGCTGGCCTCGGTCTGGGCGGCATCCTCGGCATATCCGGTTTCCACTTCGGCGGTGGCAGTCCGTTCGACCACCGGCAGGGTTGGCAATGGCTGGCGGGGTATGGCGTCCATCTCCCGGGTGCGGCCGGTGGTGTCGGCATCTTCGATCCAAACCGCTTCCCCGACCCGGCGCTCCGACATCAGGGTTTGATCCACCACATGCGCACAGGCCTTCCCTTGGGCCACCGCATGGATCAGCGACCCGGCCCCGGTTTCCACATCCCCGGCAAGGAACACCTTGTCGTGCTGGGTTCGGTGGGGCCTGCCGGGCGGGAGCGGCCCGCCGAGCAGGTCAGCGAGCCATGCCTCATCCCGGATCTGGCCGGTGGCAAGGAGGACATGATCGGCATCCACGACAAAGGTGGTCTCTTCCTCGATACGGAACGAACGGCGGCCATCCGTCCCCCGCTCGCCAGGCTTCGTGCGGGCGAGGTTGACTGCGGTGAGGTGACCCTCGCGTCCCAGAAAAGCCAGCGGCGCGACCTGCGGTTCAAAGCTGATCCCCTCCTCCTGCATTTCTGCCAATTCATGGGGAGAAATGTACATTTCCGCTTCGGTCCGCCGATAAAAGACCTGTACCGAGTCGGCCCCCAGCCGCTTGGCCATCCGGGCACAATCCACTGCGGTAAAACCGCCCCCGATGACCACAACGTTGCCTTCAATGGCCTTGGTTTCCCCAAGATTGGCGCTCCGCAGAAAGGTCAGGCCGGTATGCACCCCGGTCAGCGCGGCCCCGGGTATCTCCGGGAGGTAGGGACGGCTGGTGCCGACCGCGAGCACCAAGGCATCGCAGTCCCCGGTGAGCCGCTCCAAGTCCGCCGGACCGGATATTTCCTGTCCACAGCGTATATCCACCCCGGTGCGTTGGATCTGTTCGATCTCCCGGCGGACCCATTCCCTGGGCAGGCGAAACTCCGGAATACCATGAATCATTAATCCGCCCGGTTCCTGTTCCTTTTCGAGAACCGTGACCTCGTGACCGAGCAGTGCCAGCTCCCGGGCCGCCGTGAGTCCCGCCGCTCCGGACCCCACCACCGTGATTTTGAGTCCTGTCTTTTCAAACATCGGCTCGAGGGTGATCAGCTCCTGGCGGTCCATGAAATCCGCAGCGGAACGCTTGGAGAAGCAAATCGCCACCGGCTCCCCCAGCCCCTCCCCCCCATGACGGCAAGCCGGTTCGCAGGGACGGGTGCAAACCCGGCCCAGCACGGCGGGAAAGACATTGTCGCGCAAATTGATTTCGTAGGCTTCACGATAGTCCCCCCGGGCGATCGCATCGAGATAGCCGGGAATATCGGTCTTGGCGGGACAGGCCATCTGGCAGGGGATGTTCTGTTCGATCCAGTGGAAATCCTTGGCCGAGGTAGCCCAGCCCTGGCCCGCAGTCAGGGCATTTTGGCGAAGCCGTTCCGCCGAAAGGGGTTGTCCTGTCTTTTTATAGGGAGCCGTCGTTCGGTACCATTGATAATAGGGCTTATTCATCGGTTCCGTATGCTTGGATGGAGGGTTCCCCGATGTCAAACCTCAAACGTGAGCCGCTTGACACCCCTGATGCTTGATACCAATCCATTCCCCTTTCCCAATGCGCGGGGCGGGCCAAGAGCATCTGGTTGTCCTGTAACCTTGTATGGAGGGGTTGTATTGGCCGCGGTTCGGTGGTTAACTAACCCGCCAAGGATGAATCAGCAAATGACAGAACCGGCGGCGGGTCGCAAGCGCTATCACATCTGGACAATCGGGTGCCAGATGAATGAGGCGGATTCCCGCCGTCTCGCCCAGCAATTGGAATTTTCCGGTTGGTCGCCGGTGGTGGATCCGGCGGAGGCGGATCTGGTAGTGATCAATACCTGCGTGGTCCGGCAGCAGGCGGAAAACAAGGCCTACAGCAAAATCGGGCAGATCGGTTCGATCAAGGAATCCAACCCCGGGCTCATGATCGGCCTGATGGGATGCATGGTCGGAATGAAGGAAACACCCGCTTTGCAGCGAAAGTTTCCCTATGTGGACGTCTTTCTTCCCCCATCGGAAACCCGGCCTCTGCTCGACTTCCTTGAGCAAAAGGGGTTGATGCAGGCGCTGCTGGACCAGGAGGCGCGGGAGCGGTCGATTCGTGAAGCGATCCAGGATGAGGACCTGCCCCTGCCCCAGGATGACATCGGGCGCACGATCACCGCCAACGTGCCGGTGGTGCTCGGTTGTTCACACGCCTGCACATTTTGTGTCATTCCCTACCGCCGGGGAGCGGAGCGGAGCCGCCCGATGGCGGAGATCCTCCAGGAAACCGAATCCCTTGCCCGGCAGGGCATCAAGGAGATCATGCTGCTCGGACAGATTGTCGACCGGTATGGCACTGATTTTCATGATGACACCAATCTCAGTCACCTGCTGCGGGAGACCGCACAGATCGATGGTATCGAGCGCATCCGGTTTTTGACCAGTCATCCCAACTATATGACCGATTCCATTTTGGAAACGGTGGCGGAGGTGGGGAAGGTGTGCCCCCAGATCGAAGTGCCGATCCAGGCAGGGAACAATCAGGTACTGGAGAACATGCGGCGAGGCTATACCCAGGAGCAGTACCGGGCTCTGGTGGAAAAAATTCGATCCATCATCCCGGATGCCGCGATCCATACCGATATTATTGTCGGCTTTCCCGGTGAAACCGAGGCCCAGTTCATGGACACCTGGCACCTGCTGAACGATCTGCGGTTGGACAAGATTCATCTCGCCAAATATTCGGTGCGCCCCAAGACCATTGCCGCCCGGAAAATGAAAGATGATGTTCCGCATGAAGAAAAATCCCGCCGGTGGGTATTGTTGGAACAGTTGCAGCGAAAGATTCTCGAGGAGAAAAACCGGGCCTTGCAGGGTACCGTGGTCGAGGTACTGGTGGAAAATCAGGTCAAGGGCCAGTGGCACGGCCGGACCCCCCACGCCAAGCCGGTGATGATCGCTGACGACACCCGCAATCTGCACGGCAAGCTGGTCGAGGTTTTTGTGGACTGGACCGGCCCGTTTAATCTGCTGGGGCGGCCCGTCGACTTGCTTGATCGCGAAAGACAACCTGCGGAGGCGTTCGCGGTCTGATGCAAAAGGAGCAACCAGTCCCGCCGCCGGACCATTCTCAACCGGGTCTCAAGCTCTGTCTGTTTTATTCGGCGGTCGTGCTGCCGGGCCTTGGGCAACTACAGCAGGGAAGAAAAACGGCAGGCATCATCTACATGACTGGGTTCCTCCTGTTGTTTCTACTGTTCGGCATCGTGATGGCCCGGTTCTTTCTGGAATTCATACCTATTGTCCGAGAAGCCCTTCACGGTGTCGCACCTGCTCCGGAGGAAATTCCGGATTTCCGGTCGCTGCTCGGCCCATTCGGAGTCGTGATGTTCATCTATGTGGCCAACGTAGTGGACGTAATCCGGGGCCATCGGCAGGTCGCCGCCCGCCGATAGCCCTCTCCAGCAAGGCCTTGTATTTTCTTACAAAAATGTATTGCACAGACCACTCAATCGCCACTAGGTTAAACGTTTGACTAATTCAGGGGGAATAGACAATGAAACAGATCAAATGGTGGATAGTTGGAACGATTTTGGCTGGATTTGGGCCGTTAAGCAGTTTGGGCGCGGGCCTGGCGACGGACACGGCGGCGGACACAGCCTATGCGGGCGGTTGGGTCGCGGGAAACAATGGCGGCTCCGGCTGGGGTGGCGCGTGGACCTTTTCCACCGTGGGCACTGCGGGTAGTTTTGCCGGAACCTCAGTCAGCAATGGCTTTGATCAGGGGGGGATTGATACCGGCAACAAGGCCTGGGCTCTGTTTGGAAACAGCGGGGGTCGAATCAATGCCCTGCGTCCGTTCAATGGCTGGCTGAACCAGGGACAGTCCTTCAAGGTACGGATGGATAACGGATTTGTCGGCGCGGGCGGTAAAGTCGGGGTGCGTCTGCTTGATGCCATGGATGCCTCGGCGATTCAGTGGGACTTTTATTTTGCCGGCGGTCTGGCAAATTATCAGTTCCGTGATGCCGGCTCCCTGTTTGGGGTCGCGGATAGCGGAATCCCTTATACCGATGCCGGACTGGAACTACAATTCACCCTGACCGGGCCGACCAACTTCACCCTGCAGGTGATCACACTGGCGGATGGTGTCCGTCACACCTTTTCCGGCACCCTCAGCGATGCCGATCCCATTCTCGGGGTGTCCCTCTACAACGATAACGCCGGGCTCGGTCCCGACTATGATGCCTTTTTCAACCAGGCGGAAATCCTGTATGACCTCCCCGCTCCGGTCCGGGCTTCCGATCATGCTTCCGATTCCGCCTACGCATCCGGCTGGGCCGATGGCTCCAATGGTGGCACCGGATTCGGGCCGTGGATTTTCCTGAATTCGATCGAAAACGCTGGCGAAGCCGCCGGTCAATTCCTCGCAGTCAACGATCCATTGGTCGCCGATAATGACGATCTGAATTGCTCCACTTCCGGGGTGCCGCCGAAGGCGTGGGCGATGTATGCCAACGAGGGTTCCACCGGCGATGACAATATCCAGATCGCCGCTGCCTATCGCAGCCTGACCACACCCCTGGCAGTTGGCGAAACCCTCAGTATCGACTTCGAGCATGGCGGGGTGCAGGGCGGTTCCTTGAACGCAAATGTCCAACCCCGCACCGGTGGATTTGTGGGCTTTGCCCTCCGCACCTATGCACCACCGCTGCAGTTTGATCCCGATCCATTCAATGCCTTTGCGTCACTGAACAATGCATCGTTTGCCTGCGGCTTCCGGGGCGGATTTTCCAATTACCAGGTCTATGACCTGTCGAATCCCTCCGGATTTGACACCGGGCTCCCCTACACCACCGACGGCATCCGGGTCACCTTCACCGTGACCAGCACCACAACCTACTCACTGGTGATGACCCAACTGGGAAGCAATCCGCAGTCGGTCAGTTTCAACAACCGGTCGCTGAACCCCGGCACCCCGCTAGCCTATATCGGGCTGTTCGACCGGAATGCAGAGGAAAATGACACCTTCTTTAACAACCTGTCGATTGTCGGGAGTTGGGATACCGATGCGGACATGGATGGCATGGCCGACCTCTGGGAAAATGAAAACGGTCTGAACAGCACTACCAATGACGCAGCAGTGGATACCGATCTGGATGGGGATTCCAACCTGGCCGAGTATCTCGCCGATACCAACCCCGGCAACAGCAATGATTATTTCCTGGTCAGCTATCCGGGACCGGAAAATGGGGATACGGTATCCTTCCCCGCTTCAAGCATCCGGGCCTATACCCTGGAGTACGTGGATCACCCCACCAATGCCACCTGGAGCAGTCATCCATCCCAGATCGGGCTGCTGGGCAATGGCGGCATCCTAACCCTGACCAACCCGGCCACCGCGCCTCTGCAGCGCCACTACCGGGTCAAGGTGCAGGTTCCCTGATTCGCATGCTGTCGGTCAGCCGACTTCAACCAGGGTCAGGGCAAAGGTCAGATCCTTTCCGGCGAGGGGATGATTGCCATCGACGGTGACCCCGTCGTCGGTGATCTCCCGCACCGTCAGCGGGAGCGGCCCCTGCTCGGTCTGCATCTGCAAGATCATGCCCACCTCCGGGGTGATGGTGTCCGGAAAATCGGCCGCTGGAATGGTGGCAATCATTTCGGGGCGCACCGCGCCATAGGCCTCGGCACAGGGGATGGTAACACTTTTGGTCTCCCCGACCGCCATTTCCTTCACCGCCGCCTCGAATCCGGGAATCACCTGACCGCCGCCAATTGCGAACGAGAGTGGATCCCGTCCCTCCGAGGAATCGAACTGCGATCCATCATCGAGCGTACCCGTGTAGTGCACCTTGACCTGTTGTCCATCCTGAATCATGATCTGTTCCTTTGCTGATGACTATCCTGCATGCTGGCCACCGATGACCGGGTTTCAACCTACCGAAACTGAGCGCAGGGGAAAGATTAAATTACCGATCCGGATGCGCGGACAACCGACCGCCGGGGATTGAGAAAACTTTGGGAACGCGACCCTTCCATCTTGGCAAACGCTGGGTTTCCTAGCAGAATGAACGTTCAATGCTCGATCGGCTGAAGTTTCTGGGATGGTGTGCGGTGGTCCTGACCCTCTTGTGGTGGCTGGCCCCTTCCGCATCGCGTCAAACCACCAGCAATGGGGCGATTGAGATTCGCTACATGGCGCCGGAAGGTCCGATTCGCGACGCGATGGAGGCGGCGGTCAGGGAATTTGAATACCTGACCCGGGAGCGGCACCGCATCGATCCCGCCTACCCGATCATCCGGGTCGTGGCCGGTCAGCACGCCTCCCGGGACCAGGTCGAGGATCCGACCCGGTTCCTGCTCAGCCTCGCCGGGGGCGATCCGCCCGATGTGATCTTTTTTGACCGGTTTGCCATCAGTGAGTGGTCCGCCAAGGGGGCGTTCACCCCGCTCGATGATTTCATGGAGCGGGATCGCGCGATGTGGGATGACTGGACCAGCGCGCGGATTGGCGATACCAATGCCCTCCCCCCCTGGCCGGGAGCGCTGCCGGAGCCGCCCCGAGCCGAGGGAGCCGCCGCGCTGGCCGATGTGACCCCGGTTGAACCCACGAACTATTTCCCCGGAGCCTGGGAGGAAATCAACTACCGCGATCCGGTGACCGGAACCTCCGGGATTTATGGGATTCCCAACAACGCCGACAACCGGGTGCTGCTCTATAACAAGGATATGCTCATCCGTTATGGCTATACCAATGCCCTGGGGGAAGCCCAACCGCCCCGGTCATGGGAAGAACTGGAGGCGATGGCGGTCGCGATGACCGAACGGGATGACCGGGGTAATTTGAGCCGGGTCGGGTTTATTCCCAACTATGGTAATACCTTCCTGTACATGTACGGATGGATGGCCGGCGCGCAATTCATGAGCGAGGACGGGCTGACCTGTACCCTCAATGACTCCAATGTTGTCTATGCGCTCGACTATGTGACCAGGGTCTATGACCGCCTCGGAGGCGCCAAGGAAGTGGATGGTTTCCAAAGCACCTTCCAACGCGATGCCCTCGATCCGTTCATCATGGGCAAGGTCGCGATGAAAATCGACGGGGTCTGGGTAATGTCATCTCTCGCCCGTTATGGGCGGGACCTGAATGTCGGTGCCGCACCGCCCCCCCTGCCCCAACGAGAGCTGGACAAGGGGCGCGAACCGATTTCCTGGTTGGGCGGATGGGCCTATGCGATTCCCTCCTCCGCCCAGAACCAACAAGCGGCCTGGGAACTGATCCGCTTTCTGGTCAGCCGTCGTGCGCTGGAGATCATGATCACTTCGGAACAATACACCTACCGCGCCCAGGGCCGACCCTTCATACCCCGCCAGGTTCCCAACCGGGAACACAATGAATGGATCTACGATCACTACATCGCGTCCAACCCGGATATTGAACCCAAGTTCCGTTCGGTGATGAAGGTCTACAATGACATGCTCGAGCAGTCCTATTGCCGTCCGGTAACCCCGGTGGGCCAAAAGCTGTGGAATGCCCAGCGATGGGCGATGGAAGAAGCCATCTACCACAAACGCACACCCCAGGAAGCCCTCGATCACTACACCGCCCAGGTGCAACAGGCCCTCCATGAAACCCTGGATCCGCCTCCCGGGAAACCCATCACCACCTGGAGCTGGTTCTTCATCCTCTATGGCGCCTTGATTGTGACCGCAGTGTTTTGGGTCTACCGGGCCGATACCCGCCCGCCCCGCCAGGCCCGGGGGGACGGAGCCAAGCAGGGTTTGGGTTCGCGAATCTTCAACGCGATTACCGGCGAAGACAAAACTGCCCCTGCGGTGGTCGAGGGCAAGAAGGGATCGTACTTCCGGTCCCAGTGGAAGGACGGGGTGATCTGCGCCCTGCCATGGCTGGTCGGGTTTGTCTGCTTTATCGGTGGCCCCTTGCTCTTTTCCATCGTCATCAGCTTCTGCCGCTATGACATCATCAACCCCGCCATCGCCACTGGGTTCGACAACTATGTCCGCATGTTCACCGGCGGCGATGAACTCTTTCTCAAATCCCTCGGCAACACCCTGTTCATGATCATTGGGGTGCCCCTCGGCATGGCGGTAGGACTCGGCATGGCTATCCTGCTGACCCAGAAAGTCAGAGGGGTAGCGCTCTGGCGAACCCTCTTCTATCTGCCCAGCATTGTCCCCATGGTCGCGGCCAGCATTCTCTGGATCTGGATCTTCAATCCCCAGAGCGGATTGCTCAACGGCTTCCTGGCCACCCTTGGCATCGACGGCCCTCTCTGGCTGCAGGATCATAAAACCAGCAAATGGGCGCTCATCCTGATGGGACTGTGGACCGCTGGAGGGGGCATGATCATCTGGATCGCCGGGCTCAAGGGCATCAGTGAAACCTACTACGAGGCTGCCGCCATCGACGGCGCGGGGCCATGGCAGAAATTTATTTATGTCACCCTGCCCATGCTCACCCCGTACATCTTCTTCAACCTGGTCATGGGACTGATCGGCACCTTCCAGATTTTCACCCAGGCTTTCATCATGACCGGAGGCGGACCGATCAACTCCACCCTGTTCTATGCCTACCATTTATTCAACAATGCCTTCCGCTATCTGAACATGGGGTATGCCGCCGCGATGGCGTGGTTCCTGTTTGTGATTGTTCTGCTGCTGACCGCATTGCAGATGCGCATGTCGCGCCGGTGGGTCCATTACGAGGATGAGGGCTGATCCATGGCACTGACCCCGATCCATGAGATTCCGATTCAGGAAGCCCACGCCAAGCAGGTGCGAAGGGCACGGTGCTGCTTGGCCATGGCCCGTACCCTTTTTCTTTATGGGCTGCTGGTCGGGGGATCCGCCATCTTTTCCATTCCGTTCCTGTGGATGATCGGGACCAGTATCAAGGTCGATCGGGAAATGTTTGGCGAGGGTATCTCCTTCCTTCCCATGCGGCCGATTCCCGCCCAGCAATCCCCCTACCTCGATGCCCGCTACTTCAAAACCTCCAAGGGAGACCAGGCGGCCAAACTCCGTGCCTGGATCACCGAAGATCTGCAGCAACGGACCCTCCCCCTTCCTGCGGGCGTACAGGTCGACCCCACCGAGGCCGCCGAACTACTCGCTCAGGGGGTGCTTCTGAAACTTCGCGATACACTCCCCATATCCACCTGGGATCTGCCCGACCCGGATCTGCGGCGCACCCTTCTGGCCCATATGGATGAAGCCTTGATCGCGGACACCCTGCGCAAGGTTTACCGGTTCCTTGCCTTCGGATCGGTTCGCGTCCGCAGTGTGGACCTGCAGGAAAAAGAGATGTTTACCGAATCCGATCCGACCCGGTTCTGGACGCTGGAAAGCGGGTCCCAAGAAGCCTCATTTTCGGCGGTGGAGGGCGATGTCTTCGAGCAGGCACGGCTCAATTATCACTTTGGGGAAGACCCCGCCCCGATTCGCCTCTCCCGCACTCTGACCCTGCCCTTTCAGACCGAACGATTGCATCGCATCCAGGTTTCCGTGCATCCCGATGACTCCTGGCACCGGCTCGATTTCTATGTCGAAAAAAATGGGGTTCGCTACAAAAGCACCTACCCGCTTTATCTCGGCACCCTCCAGACCACGGTCGTCACCCTGCAGGAGTATGGACCCGACGACGGGGTCAATTCCACCAAGCTGAAGCTCTGGTACCCCTACCAGGAAATCGACCGGGGGCCGGAGTACCTGGACCAGCCGAACCAGGTGAAGGTTGAGGTGGTGATGACCCCAAGCAGCCAGCTCCAGGCCTGGTGGGCCAAGGCCAATCGCAACTACCGCGGAGCCCTGAACTACATCCCCTTTGTCCGCTACTTCGCCACCAGCGCCTTCCTGGTGATCCTCAACATCATCGGCAATATTTTTTCCTGTTCGATTGTCGCCTATTCCTTTGCCCGGCTCCAGTGGCCCGGCCGCAACGCCGCATTTGGTCTGATGATGGCGACCCTGATGATCCCCCCCCAAGTCACCATGATTCCCTATTTTCTGATCATCAAATGGCTCGGTTGGTACAACACTCTCCACCCCCTGTGGGTCATCAGCTTCTTCGGCAATGCCTTTAATATCTTTCTTCTCCGCCAGTTCATGAAGGGGATTCCGCGCGACCTTGAGGACGCCGCCCGCATCGATGGTTGCAATTTCCTTCAGGTCTACTGGCATGTGATCATGCCTCTGATCAAACCCACCCTCGCCTGTATCGCCATCTTTACCTTCATGGCGGTCTGGAACGATTTCATGGGCCCCTTGATCTACCTGAGCGACCAACGCCTCTACCCTCTTTCCCTCGGACTCTATGCCCTCAATGTCCAGGAAGGCGGTAACTTCGGGATGATGATGGCCGGCAGCTTCCTGATGACTTTGCCGGTGGTGATCATTTTCTTCTTTGCCCAGAAATACTTCATCCAGGGCGTGACCCTGACCGGTATGAAAGGGTGATTGGATGACCGGTCGAGGGGGAGTATCGGAATGACGGCGGGATCACCAAATCGCATTGCCGCCATCATTGTCGCGGTTGCCGCCCTGGTCATCGCCGGTGGTCTGGTTTTCTTCGGCGACCTTGAGAACCCGGCCCAGCGAACCCGGGAAAGACTCGAGCAACTCGAAAACGTCATCGTGCTTTATGCCCGCGAACACGGAGGCCCCCCGGAGTCACTCGAGGCGCTTGGATTGCCGCCCGAGCAGATTCAGGATCACCTCGGCGAGCCCATCCGCTATTCGGTATCCGGGAGCACCGTTCTCCTGACCAGCTATGGCTCTGACAAGAAGCCCGGCGGTTTCTTGTTTAAACGCGATTACAAGCGGACCTTCGATCTGCCGCAACCTCAGTGACCCGGAAGGGACCGATCTCATGGATGATTTTACACTGTTGATCGATCTGCACAAACATGGCCTTCGGCAAGGACCAGGTGGAGATGCGCAGACTGAATGGGCACTCCATCTGGCCGGAGTGGATCGGTCGGCTCCGATCGAGCTGGCCGATATCGGCTGCGGAACCGGGGCTTCCACCCTTGTTCTCGCCCGGCAAACCAAGGCACGCATCAGGGCGTTGGACTTTCTGCCCGAATTTCTGGAGATACTCCAGGCGAGAGCGGAGAAGGCGGGCGTATCGGATCGGATTACCACCATAGCCGGCTCCATGGACAACCTGCCCTTTCACGATGATGAATTGGATGTCCTCTGGTCCGAGGGGGCCATCTATAATATCGGATTTGAAAAGGGCGTGGCCGCGTGGCGCCGGTATCTGAAACCGGGCGGAATCCTGGTGGCCTCGGAGATCACCTGGATCACCGACACCCGGCCCACGGAACTTCAGCAGCACTGGGATCGCGAGTACCCGGAAATCAATGTCGCATCCGCCAAAATCAGCGTGCTGGAAAAGCATGGCTACAGTCCGATCGGGTATTTTGTGTTGCCGGAAACGTGTTGGCTCGACCAGTACTACCGGCCCATGCAGGAGCGGTTTGAAGGGTTCCTGAACCGTCACGGACACAGCGATGAAGCGCAGGCGATCGTCGAGGCGGAGCAAAAGGAAATCGCTCTCTACGAGGCCAATAAGGAACATGTCAGCTACGGTGTGTACATCGCCAGGAAAATGGCATAGGCGGCCGCTCCGGCCGGAACGCATTCCCACACCATGAAGCAAGAACTGCAACTGCTGGTTCAACCCGAAGTATGGGCGGACAAGAACGCGCTGAAGGCCCGGGTTGCCCAGGAGTTGGGTCTTGCCGCATCCGCCCTGACCCATGTGGAAATTCTGAGACAGTCTGTCGACGCCCGACGGCGGCCGATCCGGATGCAGTTGACCGTGCTGGCTTGCGTCGGCTGCCCCTATGAGGAACCGCCGGTCACCCTGCCCGATTACCAGGAGGTGGGATCCGCCGAACCGGTGATCATTGTCGGAGCTGGCCCGGCCGGATTATTCGCGGCACTCCGGTGCCTGGAGCGTGGCCGTATGCCCATCCTCCTGGAGCGGGGCAAGGATGTCCGGGAGCGGATCAAGGATTTGAAGGGCATCAACACCATGCACATCGTCAATCCCGACTCCAACTATTGCTTTGGCGAAGGGGGCGCGGGTACCTACTCAGATGGCAAACTCTATACCCGCTCCCGCAAGCGGGGCGATGTCGGGGAAGTCTTGCGCACCCTGGTCGGATTCGGGGCGACCCGGGAAATCCTGGTCGATGCCCATCCCCATATCGGCACCAATAAATTGCCTCCCATCATCAAGGCCATACGCGAGCGGATTATCGCCCAGGGCGGGGTGGTTCAGTTCAATACCCGGGTTGCGGAGCTGATCATCGACAACGCAGCCGTCCGCGGAGTCATCACCGCCGCTGGTGAGCGGATCATGGCCAACCAGGTGATTCTGGCCACCGGACACTCCGCGCGCGACATTTTCCACATGCTGCTCCGCCAGGGGATTGCCATCGAGCCCAAGCCGATCGCCCTCGGTGTCCGGGTGGAGCATGCCCAGCAACTGATTGATCAGATCCAGTACAAACTTCCGGATCGCGGTCCCCATCTGCCACCGTCGGCCTATACGATTGTCAAACAGATTCAGGGCCGCGGCGTATACTCTTTCTGTATGTGTCCGGGAGGCGTGATCGCCCCCTGCGCAACCGCGCCGGGCGAGGTGGTGACCAATGGCTGGTCGTCCTCGGAACGATCTCGTCCCACTGCCAATTCCGGAATTGTGGTGGAGCTGCGGCCAGAAGATTTCACCCCCTTTGCCGACCATGGCCCGCTTGCGGTCATGGCCTATCAGCAATCGATTGAGCAACGGGCCTGGAAACTCGCGGGTGAAACCCAGGCGGTGCCGGCCCAAAAGCTTGGAGACTTTGTCCAGGGCATCCTCTCCACCAACCTACCGCGCACCTCCTACGCCCCCGGCATTTCCACCGTGGAACTGGGACAGGTGTTGCCCGGACTCATCCACCGCTCCCTGCAACAGGGGTTCCGGGAATTCGGCAAAATCATGCGGGGCTATCTAACCAACGACGCGGTTGTCCACGCCCCCGAGTCACGCACGTCCTCCCCGGTGCGGATTCCCCGCGATCCGGAAACCCTGGAGCACGTCGGGATCCAGGGTTTGTATCCCTGTGGCGAAGGGGCAGGCTATGCCGGCGGGATCGTATCCTCCGCCATCGACGGCACCCGGTGCGCGGATCAGGCCACCGCCGCCGGGCTCGCATAGCTCGCCCCTCCAATCGAGCGGTGGGCGGGTTGATATTTTTTTTGAGGATCTACGGAAAGTGGGGTAGGTTATGCCCGACAACCAAAGGAGTATATCATGAAGCATTTCTTACGACTGCTGGTCTTGTCCGGAGTCCTCACCGGCATCAACCTTCAGGCTGGCCCCATCCACACCGAGACATTCGAGTATCAACTGGACGATGTGACTCTGGAGGGCTATCTGGCCCGTCCGGAGGAAATCGATGAGCCGGTGCCAGCGGTTTTGATCTTCCATCAGTGGGCAGGCCCCAGCGAGCATGAATTTGAACGGGCTCGCCGCCTGGCCGAGCTGGGGTATGTGGCTTTGGCTGCGGATGTCTATGGCAAGGGCTACCGCCCGGAAACGGTTCCGGAGCGCGCCGCGTTGTCCGGGGCCTACAAGAGCAATCGCGAAGTATTCCGGGAACGGGTCAAAGCCGCGCTGGATGCCGTGCGCGGGCTTCCCTATGTGGACGGTGACCGGGTGGTCGCGATCGGTTATTGCTTTGGCGGAACCGCCGCGCTGGAGCTCGCCCGGTCCGGCGCCACCCTGCAAGGTGTGGTGTCCACCCATGGCGGACTCAGTTCCCCCACCCCGGATGACGCCAAGAACATCAAGTGTCCGATTCTCGTCCTGCACGGTGCCGATGACCCCTACGTGCCTCCTGAAGAAGTCAATGCATTTGAAAAGGAAATGGAGGATGCAGATGTGAACTACACCTTCATCGCCTATCCGGGTGCGGTGCATTCCTTCACCGACATCAACGCGGGCAGCGACACCGCCTCCGGCGCCGCCTACGACCAGGACGCCGATAAAAAGTCGTGGGAAGAAACCCTTAAATTCATTTCTTTCCGCACCCAGACCGCAGTCCCGGAACGGGTCAACGAATAGGTCGCCGGCCACCCCGGCCGGGCGCCCCCGGATTTGTTCCAAGGGTTGGATTTTCTGTCCAAAAAAGTTCCAACCCTTGGAACTTTTTTTGTGCTAGTTTCCAAGCCTTGGAACTTTTTCCGGCAGGGCCTTCCATCCTGCGGACGCCTTTCAGCGTTTTTTCCGCCAAGGGATTTGAACGCCGGAAGGGGTGGTTCGTCTAAATCAGGTATTTGGAGGAGACATCAACTATGACAAGTACAGGCATTGAAGTCATCAACCAGCGGGTTCGGGAGGAGAGTTCCTTCGTGGAGGATCTGCGGCGTGAAATGGGCAAGGTCATTGTGGGCCAGCAGGCATTGGTGGACCGGATGATGATCGGACTGCTGACCAATGGGCACTTGCTGCTTGAAGGGGTTCCCGGACTGGCCAAAACCTTGTCAATCCGAACCCTCGCATCGGCACTCGCGGTTTCGTTTCAACGCATCCAGTTCACCCCCGACCTGCTGCCCGCCGACATTGTCGGCACCCAGATTTACAACCCCAAGGATGGAGCATTTACCATCCGCAAGGGACCGGTCTTTACCAACATCATTCTCGCCGATGAAATCAACCGGGCGCCGGCAAAGGTGCAAAGCGCGCTGCTTGAAGCCATGCAGGAACACCAGGTGACGATCGGCCAGGAAACCTTCCACCTGCCGGAGCCTTTTCTCGTCCTGGCCACCCAGAACCCCATCGAGCAGGAGGGAACCTATCCCCTGCCCGAGGCCCAGGTTGACCGGTTCATGCTCAAATTGAATGTCACCTACCCCTCGCTGGATGAAGAGCGCACCATCGTCGAGCGTATGGCCCGGTCCAAGGGCCCGGCGGATGTCAAACCGGTCATTCAACCGGACCGGATCCTGCAATTGCGGGAGCTGGTGGACGAAATTTACATGGATGACAAGATCAAGGAATATATCCTCAGTATTATTTTCGCCACCCGCAACCCCGGCGATTACGATCTGAACCTCGCGCCATATATCCGTTACGGCGCATCGCCCCGGGCCACGATCTGCCTGACCATGGCGGCCCGGGCCCACGCCTTCCTGCAGGGCCGCGGCTATGTGACCCCCCAGGATGTCAAATCCATCGCCCCCGATGTCCTGCGTCACCGGGTCCTCATCACCTACGAGGCGGAAGCCGAAGAACTGACCTCCGAAGGCGTGGTCGAACAAATCCTCAGCAAACTCCCGGTCCCGTGACGGAGTCCGCCATGATTCCATCGGATCTTCTCAAAAAGATTCGGCGCATCCAGATCCGCACTCGGAGCATGGTCTCCGATGCGTTTGCCGGGCACTACCACAGCGCGTTCAAAGGCCAGGGGATGGAATTCGAGGAGGTCCGGGAATATGTGCCGGGCGATGACATCCGGTCGATCGACTGGAATGTGACCGCGCGTATGGGGCATCCCTTCATCAAAAAATACCGGGAAGAGCGAGAATTGACGGTCATGCTCGCGGTGGACATCAGCGGCTCCCAACAATTTGGATCGATCCGGATGCTCAAACGCGATCTGGCCGCAGAGATCGCTGCGGTGCTCGCGTTCTCGGCCATCCAGAACAATGACCGGGTGGGACTGCTGCTGTTCACCGACCACCCCGAGCATGCCATCCCTCCCCGCAAAGGGTCGGGTCATGTGTTGCGGGTGATCCGGGATGTCCTGTACAAGCAGCCGGAAGGGTGCGGCACCGATATCGGGCAAGCCCTGCACTACCTGAACCGGATTCACCACCGGCGCACCATCACTTTTCTCATCAGCGATTTCCTTGACACCGGATACGAACCGATCCTGCGGGCCTATGCCAAGCGCCATGACCTGGTGGCGATCCAGGTGACCGATCCGCGCGAGCATGCCCTGGAGGCGGTGGGAGTCATCGCGGTTCAGGATCCGGAAACCGGGGCCCGGATGGAGATCGACACCAGCGACCGGGCAACCCGGGATGCTTATCGGCAACGCCAGCAACAGCAGCGCGAACAGACCGCAACCTTTCTCAAAGCCTCCGGTATCGATCACCTGTCGGTTACCACCGATCCCGACAGCGATTACATCCACGAACTGATCCGCCTGTTCCGCCGCCGGGAGGCCCGTCGATGAGCCGTGGGCTGCGCATGAACCAGGCATGGAACCGCGGCCAATCGCCCCGAGGCAGGACGGTTTTGCCGGCCCTGCTTGTCCTGTCTTTTTCGATGCCGCTGTTTGCCCAATCGCTTTCCACCACCCAGAGTACCGAGACCATCACCGTCGGCGACCCGGTGGATTGGCATCTGACCCTGACCCTGCCCGAAGGTTCAGTGCCGGAGTTCCCATCCCTGATCGATCAACCGGGCATCACCTTGCTCGACCGGGTGGGTCCCGAACTGGTCACCACCAATGGAACCCTGACCGCAGACATCACCTATCGCGTGACCTCGTTTGTTCCGGGAACCCACCGGATGCTTCGCACACCGGTACCGTACCGTACCGCGGAGGGCCGGTCCCTGACCCTGGCGGCACCAGAGGATACCATCCGGGTGGAATCGGTACTGACCAATCAGGCGATGGCGGTGCGCGATCTAAAACCGATTTTCAAAGCGCCCGCCCCGCCCTACGCCCGCCTGCTCAGTCTGTTGGCCGGAGCGGGCCTGCTCGCACTCCTGGTCGCCTGGCTGACTCGTTGGTTGACCCGCCGCCGTCAAGCGCCCACCGCAAGCGGCCCCATCGCAACCCCCTATGAAATCGCGTCACTGGCCCTTCGCCACCTGCGGGAGAAAAACTACATTGAAGCGGAGCAACCCGAGCCGTTTTATGTCGAGTTGTCATTGATCCTGCGTACCTATATCGAGGGCCGGTTCATGATTCATGCCCCGGAACTGACCACGGAGGAGTTTATCCGTGCCGCCGCGATATCGCCGGTTCTGCTCCCGGTCCAGCGCGAATTGATCGAGCACTTTCTGATTCAAGCCGACCTGGTGAAATTTGCCCGGCATGCTCCCGCAACTGCGGATATGCAGGCTGCACTGGATGCCGCCGAGCAGTTTCTGCGCGAAACCGGCCAGCCCGCCCCGGAGGTGGAACCCGCATGATGGTCCGCTATCCATGGCTGCTGTTGCTGATCCTGCTGGTTCCGGTCGCGGTCTGGCTCCGCTATCGACTCCAATCCCGCCCCCGCATCCGCTTCAACCAGTTTGACCGCACACGGGGACTCCCCCCCGGGCTCGCAGTCCGAACCCGTTGGATGCTGCCGGTGCTTTATGCCATCGGCCTGACCAGCCTGATCATCGCGATGGCCCGTCCCCAAAAGGGACTCGAGGAAAGTAAAGTCCATACCGAGGGCATCGACATTGTTCTGCTGGTGGATGTCTCACCCTCGATGCAGGCCATCGACTTTTCCACCACCACCCGGGAAATCAATCGACTGGATGCGGCCAAGCGGGTCATTGACCAGTTTATCCAGCAGCGCCCCGACGACCGGATCTCCCTGATCGCCTTCTCCGAACTGCCCTTTACCTTCAGCCCCATGACCCTCGATCACGGCTGGCTGATCCAGCAATTGGATCGACTGGAACCGGGAATCCTCGGCGACAAAACCGCGATCGGTACCGCTTTGGGGTCGGCGATCAACCGTCTGCGCACCAGTGATGCCAAATCCCGCATCGTCATCCTCCTCACCGACGGGGTGAACAACAGCGGTCAGCTCTCGCCGGAAAATGCCGCCGAGGCCGCGAAGGCTCTGGGGGTCAAGGTCTATACGGTGGGCGCGGGTGCCGAAGGCAATGTCCGGTTCCCGGTACCCAGTCCGTTTGGGGGTACCCGGTATGTCACCCAGCCCTCGGAAATTGATGAAGCCACGTTACACATGATCGCGGAGACCACCGGGGGGCTCTTCTTCCGCGCCACCGACATGAACAGCCTGGAACAAGTCTATGAGCAGATCGACAAGATGGAGAAGGTTCACATCGATGTGGAGCAATTCATGCGCTTTGAGGAACGGTTCCCGTTGTGGGTCGGGGTCGCCCTGGTGGCCCTGACCCTGGAAAAACTGTTGTCGGTTATGCGCTGGGGGTCGCTGCCATGAACTGGGGAAATCCGCATGGGTTTTGGTATCTCGGGGTCATCCTGCTGGTTCTTGCGGCGGTGGTGCTTCTGCGCAAACGGCGCTTGACCCGGATGCAGCAGTTGCTGGCGCCCGAGGTCTGGAAGCCCCTGATCCCGGGATGGAAACGAAAGCGCGGGACACAGCGTTTGATTCTCTGGGGCGCCAGTCTGCTGATCATGACCCTCACCCTGGCCCGCCCCCAGTGGGGCTTCACCTGGGAGGAAGTAACCCGCCGGGGTCTTGATATGATGATCGTTCTCGACACTTCCCGAAGCATGCTCGCGCCGGATCTAAAGCCCAACCGGTTGCAGCAGGCCAAGTGGGCAATCGAAGACATGCTGGAACGGCTCGATGGCGACCGGGTTGGCCTGGTTCCCTTCGCGGGCACCAGCTACATGCTCTGCCCCCTGACCGTGGATTACCCCGCGTTTGTCATGACCCTGCAGGATGTCGATAGCGGGCTGATCCCCCGGGGCGGCACCGCCATCGAGGATGCGCTGAGAACCGCGATGCGGAGCTTCGGCGAAAAGACAGGACAAGCCGACCGGGTCATCGTGTTGATCACCGATGGCGACGATCATGAAGGCAATCCGCTTGCATTGATCGATGCGCTCAAGGAGAAGGGCATCCGGGTCTACACGGTCGGAGTTGGTACAGTGGAAGGAGAACTCATCCCCACCCCGGATAATCCCGGAAGCACAACCTCCGGCTTCCTGCGCGACAAGGATGGCCAAGTCATTAAAACCTCGCTGAATGAAACCCTGCTGACCCAGCTTGCGATTGAAACCGGGGGCAGTTATCTGCGGGCCACTGCGGGCGACTTCGGCCTTGACCGGTTGCTCGACCGGGAGCTTGCCCGTCTTCAGCGGGATACTTCCGAATCCAAGATGGCCAAGCGATTTCAAGACAAGGCCGGCTGGTTTCTTGGTGCGGCTCTGTTGCTTCTGCTTGCGGAGGCGGGACTGAGGGAACATCGGGAGGAGAAGCCATGAATCGATGGTTGATACTCGGGTTGGTCCTCGGCATGGGGGCCGCGGCGCAGGCCGATCTGCGGGGCGAATGGAAGGCCGGACAGAAGGCCTATGCCCGGGAGGATTTTGCCGCAGCCCTGAAGCAGTTCGAGGCAGCCAGATTCCTGGCGGTTCAGGCGGGGCTGGATACTGCCAAGCTGGATGCCAACCGCGGTTCCGCGCTGTTCCGGAGCGGTCAACTCGAGGAGGCGGAGACCGCCTTTGCCCGGGCGGTACAGACTGCGGACCTGGCGGTGCAGGCGGATGCCTGGTTCAATCTCGGTTGTGCCCGCCTTGCCCGGGGCAAGCTGGTCCTGAAGGAAAAACAGGCCAAGGCGGCCGACGATTTGTTTGCCGCGGCGATGGAGGCCTTTCGGCAATCGTTGAAACTTCGGTCGGACGACCTCGATGCGAAAATCAATTTCGAACTGACCTTGGTGGAGCGGCAAAAATTGCGCGGCTATGTCCTTGGCGTAAGGGATCAGATTGCCAATTCGGATGCGTTGATTCAGCAACGGCAATACGCACAGGCGCTGGCGCTGCTTTCCCAACCCACTGAAGACATCGACATGGCGGTCGATCTGGAGCCCGAGTTGAAACAGGCATTGGAACAGCGGCAAGAGCGCACCGGGCAATTGGTGCAGTTGATTGAACAGCTCCAGCAACCAGCAGCCGCGCCGGAGGGCTCGCCATGAAAACCGCGATTCTCATCGGACTCATCGGGTGGGCGGGCATGGTGTCCGCACAGGATGCCGACATGTACTTTCACCTTGGAGCCCAGACCTTTGTCACCAACGATATCGAGCCGGCCAAGGAAATTGTCAATCAGGGCCTGGCCAACTATCCCGAAGATCCGTGGTTGCTCGGGTTGAAGCAATTGCTGGAGCAACAGCAGCAACAACAACAGCAGCAGCAGCAGCAGGACCAGCAATCTTCTGAACAAAATCAAGAGAATTCCGATCAAAACCAATCGTCGGACTCATCCGGCGAGCAGGCTGATCAGAACCAGCCTTCAGAGGAAGAACAGCAGCAGGAGCAGCCCTCGCCGCAGGAAGAGCAGACCCAGCCCGCCGGTGAGGAGGAGCAACAGCAACCAGCGGAAGCCGGGGAAATGACTGAAGACGAAGCCAATATGTTGCTCGATGCCCTCAAACAGCGGGAACAGGCAGAGCGGGAGGCTCTGATGCAACAACAGATTCAACGTCAAAGCCGTCAGACTGCACCAGTTGAAAAGGATTGGTAAACAGCGTACAACCAGAGCACCGATGAGAGGATGGATCAAACAAGTCAGTTTTGCGGCGCTACTGGGATGGGCGGGCTGGGCCCAGGCCCAGCAGGTTACGCTCGACATACAGCCCCGGGTGCTCCGGCTCACCGAGGCGGCCACCCTGACCCTGAGCTTCGCCGGGATGAACAATCCCCCGGTACCGGAATTGGCCAATGTGCCGGGGTTCCAGGTTCAGTATGTCGGACGGGAACAACAGATGTCGGTGGTCAATGGACGAACCGAATCGTCGGTTAATTTTCGCTACCGGATGGTTCCAACGGGTACCGGAAAATTCCGAATCGGCCCCTTTACCCTGACCATCGGGGGCGCTTCCTATACCCTGCAACCGGTTGAGGTCGAAGTGGTCCCGGCCAACGGACAACCGCAATCCGGCGGTGGTAATTCACAACAACTCACGGATCTGCTGTTTGCCAGGATGCGCAGCGATCAAAACCGTGTCTATGCCTACCAGTACTTCAACCTGTTCATCGACCTTTATTACCGGGGGGTCAATCTTGACCGCTCCATCTCCCTCGCGGATCTGCCCGGAAGCGGTCTGGACATCAGTCCGTTTGAAGAATTGCGGCCCACCCGGGAAGCGGTGGGGTCGGATTTGTATGAAGTCCGCCATTTCCGGGCCCAGGGCAAGGCTTTGTCGGCCGGGGTCTTTACCCTGAACCCCAATCTGCGTGTGAACCTGATTGTCGAGAACAGCCAGCCCCAGCGGGATCCCTTCGGGTTCGACATGTTTTTCCGGCAGCGGGATACCCGAGCGGTGTCGGTATCGATCGAGCCCTGGACCCTTGAAGTCAAGCCCATCCCCGACGATGGCCGGCCTTCGCATTTTTCCGGCGCGGTTGGGCAGTTTGATTTCTCGGTTCAACTCTCCCGCACCGATGTGAAAGCAGGCGAACCGATCACCTTGACCGCGCGCGTCTCCGGGCAGGGCAACCTCGACACCATCGCCATGCCGGGCATTCAAGTCGATGACCGGTTCCGGGTGTACGATCCCAAGCTGATCGAGCAGACCTCACGAGCCGGACAGTCCGGCGGGGTGAAAACCTACGAGCAGGTTTTGATTCCCCGATCCGAGGACATCACCACGATTCCTCCGCTCTCGTTCAGTTTCTTTGACCCGAATCAGGGGCGCTTCCAGACGATTACCCGCGGTCCCTTTCCCTTGACCGTCCACCCCTCCGACCTCGCGGATAAGGCGATGGTACAGCCGAATGAGCCGGTCTCCCCGGCGGTGCGCAAAGCGTTGGGGCTGGATATTGTCTACCTGAAAAATGCTCCCCGGGCGTGGGTGATCGCAACCGACTCCGGGGGGACAGGGCCTGGCCAATGGCTGAAGGTTTTGCCTGCACTCGCGGTCGTGGGTGCCTTCCTGTGGCGGAGGCGAACGGATTCGCTGGCCCGGGACCCCATCAAGGCCCGTCGATTGCATGCCCCCCGGGCGGCCCGGGCATCCCTGGCGACGGCCGAACAGCAACTGGATGAACCGGCGGAATTTTATGCCAGCCTCTGGAAAGCCCTGGTCCTGTATTTTGCCAACCGTCTCAATCGCGACCAGGGTGAAATCTCACCAGCGCTGATCCGGAAAATTGTCGACACGGCCGCACTCCCGGTGCCTCTGGTGCAATCGCTGGATGAAATTCTCCGGATCGACGAACAGCTCCGGTTTGGCGGAGCCGCTCCCAACCAGCGAGCTGACCGCGAGCAGCATACCCGCGATGTCGCAGATCTATTGCGAGCGTGTGAAAAAGTCCGGGTGGAGGTTCCCTGATGCGCGTTCTGTGGTTCAGTTTGGTCGCTCTGATCCTGACCGGGGGGACATGGCTCCGGGCCGGGGAAACCCCGCCATCGCCGGACAGCCTGTTTCTGGAAGGCTCTGCTCTCTACAACCAGACCAACTATCCCGCCGCCGAGGCCAAGTTTCTGGAACTTCTGGATGCCGGCTACCGTCAGGGCGAAGTCTGGTTCAACCTCGGTAATTGCCAGATCAAACAAGGCCGGACCGGTGAGGCCATCCTCTCCTATCGTCGCGCCGAGTTGGCGCTACCCCGGGATCCTGATGTCGAGGCCAACCTGCGCTTTGCCCGCCGATCAACCGGAGCGGCGGTGGTGGATTATTCATGGTGGATCGATCTTGGCATGATGGTGAGCCAGCGGCATTGGCAAGCCCTGACCACCGGCAGCTACTGGCTGGCAGCCCTCCTCTGGGTCGGAGGTCTCCTCTACACCCCCGCTCGGACCGTGCTGTTCCGGGGGGCGGTCGTCGCGGGTCTGGGGCTTGTCCTGTCTTTGGGCGGACAAGCCGCCTGGTGGCAATGGCACCATCACCCCGAGGCGGTGGTGGTGGAGAAGAATCTGCGCACCCGGTTTGCCCCCATGGATGATGCCACCCTCGCCTTTGCCCTGCCCGAGGGCTCCACGGTGGTGGTGGAAGACCGGGCGGGCGAGTGGGTACGGGTCAGATCCGGCGCGGACTCCGGCTGGGTCAGGCAATCGGCGGTACCGATGGTTGCACCTTGGACAAATCCGCACTGATGCGATAGACTTTACCGCATGCCAAAAGTCAACCCGAACAAGAATCCCATGTTGGGAAATTTTCTTTGGTGGCTCGCTTTCTCCATTTGCCTGGTGGGCGGGGTCATCATTTATCTCATTCAGAGGGACTCCATCGGGGTTGAAGTCGAAGAGAAGCGAAATCTTGTCCTGGTGCTGATGGTTGTCGGGGTTGGGTTAACCGTGATCTGCGGTACCGCCAAGCGCTGGATGCGGCACTGATCCGAAAGCCCCCCGTGGCCTGGCGGTAGCGACTATCCCTTGAGGTAGATTCGCTCGGCCCGTGGATCAATGCTGGTGAGAATTTCATAGGGAATGGTGCGGGCCTGTTTGGCCATTTCATCCGCCCAGAAAGATTGTTCACCTGCCGCCCCCAGGAGGGTGACGGCATCTCCCGGCTCCGCCTCGCCCTCCGGCCCGAGATCCACGGTGATCCAGTTCATGCTGACCCGCCCCACCACCGGATAGGACTTTCCCCGAAGAAAGACGACACCACGGTTGCTGAGCAATCGGTGATAGCCATCGGCATAGCCTGCGGAAATCGTGGCAATCCGCGTGGCCCGCTTGGTGGTATAACTGCTGTAATAACCAACCGGGAAATTGGCGGGCACATCCTTGACCATCATGACCCGGGTCTTCCATTGCAAAATCGGCCGGGTGATAAACCGGAAGTCCGGCTGGGAAGCCCCATACCCATAGAGCACAATGCCCGGACGCACGCCGTCGAGATCCCACCCCCGATTGAATAGAAAGGCCCGGCTGCTCGAGGCATGGCAGAACAATTTTTGTCGCGAGATTTTCCCGAGGCGCTCGCGGAGTTCCATGAACCGCTCCATTTGCTGGGGACCCAGCGAGGGGCGGCCAAGCTCGACGGATGCAAAGTGGGTGCACAAGCCCTGAATGTCCAGTCCGGGAAGCCGGTCCAGATCGGCAAACTGCGCTACCGCCTGGTCCCATGGAATGCCGAACCGGCCCATCCCGGTATCCACCTTGACATGTACAGGAATCCGGACACCCCGGCGAACGGCCGCGGCACTGAGGCGATGCCCATGCGCGAGATCGATAAGGACCGGGGTCATTCGGGCATCGAGAATGCTATCGATATCCTCATGGTCAGCCGCCCCCAACACGAGGATGGTGGCCTCTGGTGCGACGCTTCGAACCACCACCGCCTCGTCGGCATAGGCCACGGCAAACCAGGAAATTCCCTGCTGAGCCGCCCGCTGTGAAAAAGGCGCCAATCCATGTCCATAGGCATTGGCTTTCACGACCAGGATGGGCTGGGTTGCCTCCCCCAACGCCTGCCGTACCGCCTGCACATTGGCATCCAGCACACGCCCGTCGACTTCAATCCAGGAACGATTCATGACCCAAGGGTTACCCGTGCAACGTTTCCAGGACAAGCGAAACCCGCAGGGAGCATGCTTTCAGATCCTCCTCGAACCAGAACACGACAGATCCGGAAGGGGGCATGGGCGTACGCCAAGGATGTCACGCGTCCTGCTGACAAACCGGACTTCCGCCCAGGTGCTCCCCGTGATTATGCCGACTTCTCATTCACCACATGGATATCGCGCTGGGGAAAGGGAATGGAAATGCCTGCGGCATCAAATTGTTTCTTGATCGCTTCCTGCAAGGCAAAGTGCACCGGCCAATAGTCCGACGTCTTCACCCAGGGGCGAACCGCAAAATCGACGCTGCTTTCCCCGAGGTTCAGGACGCCAAGGGTGGGAGCAGGATCTTTGAGAATCCGTTCGTCCCCGGCCAGAATTTTCTCCAGGACCTTGCGAACCTGATCGAGGTCATCCTGGTAACTGCAGGAAGCGGTCAGGTCCAGACGGCGGGTGTCATTGGCGGAATAATTGACAATGTTATCACCCGAGATCTTGGCGTTGGGAACGATGATTTTCTTGTTGTCGCCGGTTTTCAGCTGGGTGGTAAAGATACCGATTTCCTCGACCACGCCGGCCGTTCCCGCTCCCTCGATAAAGTCACCGACCTTGAAGGGTTTGAACACAATCATCAAAACTCCGGCGGCAAAATTGGACAGGGAACCCTGTAAAGCCAGACCCACCGCGAGGCCGGCGGCACCAATGATCGCAACAAAGGATGCCGTCTGGATACCCACTTGCCCCAACGCGGCGATCACGACAAACGCCATCAAACCAATGTAGGCAAGGTTGGTGACAAACCGCACCAGTGTAGGGTCGACATTTCCGCGGGTCATGGCCTTGCTGATCGCGCCACGAACAATTTTTGCGGCGATGCGGCCAAGGATCAGTATCGCGATCGCGGCAATCAGTTTCAGGCCATAGAGGGCAATCCATTGCTGTGCGGTAGTCATCCAGTGATTCACTTCTTCCATTGATTCGGTCTCCTTGGTTTGGGTTGATTTTTGGGCACTATAAAAAATAAGCGGGAAAAAGCAACCCGGTCACCACCGCATCCTCCGGTTCAAAGCCCATCAGCCCGGACCCGGATAAACCGCAAATCGGCAGACGGGTCGGTCAACTGAACGCGCAAGCGGCCATGGGTATGGAACCAGAGAACCTGGTTGGTGGACCAGTTCGGCGAGGGACTCAGGGCGGATGCAGCTTCGGCGCGGTAGGTAATCTGGGTCCGCGTCGCGGGGTACAACACATCAAACCCGGAGGATCCGGATTGGCTGACAATCCCCCCTACCCCGCGGGCGGTATGCGGATCTTCGGCGAACGCGTATTCCTGCCACAGGGTCAGGCCATCGCCATCCTGATCGGACTCGTCCGTCTGCGTGGCAACATCATGGGCCAGCTTCCATTGCCCATAGTCGGCGGGGGCGGCCGGCAGTTCGGCGGCCGCCGGCCAGCCGGTCAGGGCTTCATACTGCTCCAGAAATGCCCGGGCAATCCCCGGATGACGGAGGATCAACATATTTTCATCATTCTGGTCATCATCCTGCATCGCGGAATAGGTCCAATTCATCGAGCCATGAATAACCGTCAGGCGATCGATCACCATGTACTTCGCATGCAGCAGATCTCCAATCGAACCATCATCGACCATGGTGCGATCCGCCTTGGCATACGCGGTATGAAATTGAACCACATTGGTTCCGGCATAGTGGGTCGCATTGGTCAGAAAGCGGTAGGCCTCTTCACTGATGCCGCCTGGCTTGGAGGAGGAACCGGGGATGGTACCGTGGATCACCACCCCCCGGTCCGCCGCCGCGACCAGTGCCTGCTGGACAGACTCCAGGGTCAAATGATTGATGGCAAAGACAATGCTGGTGCGCGCCGCATTCACCAGGCTCACCACTTCAGCGGCGGTGTTGGTTCCCCCATCCGACGGGTCGGGCGATGGAGAGAACCGGACCCGGTTGAGATAATAGCCATCCACAACAAAGGGCGATTGATCGGCCGCATGACTTTTGGCCGGGTCGTCGTGAAAATGTCCCGCCAACAAGGACTCCGCCTCAAGCAGGTAGGCATCATACAGATCCGGGTCCGGAAGATCGACTGCGATATTCCACTGAAATGAACTAGCCCCGGTCAGGTTGAATGAGGAGACAAAGCACCGGGTTCCCCCGGCGCCGCTCGGACGATAATCGAACAGGCCCAACTTATTGTGATGGATGCCGTAGACACTGTCATCCTCGACATAGGTAAAGCGGGCCGGATAGGTAGCGGCCAATTGGTTGAGCGAGCGGCCCTGGGCATCTTCATTGTTTGAATAGGTGGTGGCGGCGTTGACCTCGCTATCGGCAATCATCCGGATCCATGCTCCCCGGGCAAGCGCCCGGTCCATCTCATACAGATACCGCCCGGCCCCGCTCTCATTCCCACTGAACGTATAGGTGGCAAGGGTGGCCACATCGTTACTGCCCAGGGCGGCAAGGCGCTCCACCAAATGCAGTTTCAAGCGAAACTCGTCATCGGAAAACCCGGACGAGGACGATTGATCGGGCAGATTGAACAGAACCTGCCACTCCATCCCGGTAATCACCACCCCGTAGGCAGGCTGAAGGGAGGCGAAGGCAAACAGCAGCGCCCACCCCCGGATCCCTCCGGGCATCCCACCCTCACCCATTAGACTGCTTCAGCTCCACAACCATGGGTTCCTCCTCCAGGTACGCTTGTAATCCCTGGCGCCAGGTCGGCATCGTGGCATGGGTGAGGGACTGGTACCGGGATGTATCCAGTACCGAATAGGCCGGACGCGGCGCGGGATAGTTCAAGCTGGAAGCATGCATCGGTTTCACATCAACAGCGGCCCCGACTTCCTCGACGATCGCACAGGCGAATTCATGCCAGGAGCATCCCCCGGCCGCAGCGAGATGAACCACGCCGGTGGCCTGGGCCTGGATCAGGTTCAGCAGTCCTTCGGCAAGGTGCAGGGTATAGGTCGGACAGGAGACCTGATCACTCACCACGGTCAGCTCGGTCCTGCCCTTCAGGATCTGATTCAGAATCGCCTTCACAAAATTCCGGCCGCCCAGTCCGTACAGGGATTGGGTTCGCACAATACAGGTTTTGCCTCCGGCCCGTTGCACCTCAACCTCGCCGCCCAACTTACTTTGACCATAATAGCTCAGGGGATCGGTCTCGTCAGTTTCGACATACGGTGACCCCTTGCGGCCGTTGTAGACATAATCGGTACTGATATGGATCAACGGAATGGCATGAGCCGCACACCATCGGGCGAGGTTCCCAGCACCCTCTGCATTGATTCTCCACGCGGGTTCCCGATCCGTTTCGGCATCATCCACCCGGGTATAAGCGGCACAATTGATCACCGCATCAACCGCCGGAAGGACGGCGAGCGAGTCGGGGCGGCAAAGATCAATTTCCGGAAGGTCAAACCCCGCCATCGTGATCCCCCGGACCTGGGCCGCACGGTTCAAATCCTGTCCCAACATTCCATTGGCACCCACTACTGCAAGGTTCATGTCAGCTCACCTTTCCTGTTGCATGTTTTGATCGTCAGGGTTGCGACGAGGACCGGAAGAGTCCATAGCAATTCCACTCCCAGAACGTGCAGATTGGCCCATTGCCAGATATCGTACCAGTTCTTTTTCTGAAAGCCCTCGAAGATCAAAACCGGAAATTGGAAGGATTCACCGGACCAGGGCCAGACCAGGGGAATCCCCAGCGGGGGACGCCCATCAACAGTCAGCATATCGATCACCAGATGGCTGGCCAGCAAGGTCATGACCCAAAGAATAACCCGCAGGGATATCCGGTTGGTGATCGCCCAAGCCAATAACAACAAGCCCGATCCGGTGGTGGCAATCCAGAGGATCGAATGGGTGGCCAGATGGTGGTAAGCGTTCAGGTCGCCGGCAAGAATGCCGGGCAGGTAATCCAGATCCGGAAGCGAGGCAAGCAGAATCCCCGCGACCCACAGGCCGGGTCTTCGGAGAACTTCGGATACAAGATCCCGGCTTCGAATCCCCGAGGGCAACCAGGCCCAGGCCGTCACCGCCAGCCCAACCATCCCATGTGCAAGCGGAGAGGCCATTTCATCAACGATCGTCGATCAACTTCTGGATCAGACTTTCCAGATCGGCGCCGTACAGGTCGCGCCCCACAATCAACCCATGCTCATCGACAATGAAGTTTCCCACCGTACCAATCAGTCCCAACTGCGCCGCCAGATCAACATCGCCGAACACCTGGGGCCACTTCATCTCCCGTTTGCGGGCAAAAGCCCGGCTCGCTTCGGCATCCCCTCGGGCGAGACAGACTCCGAGAATCGCGAAGTCCCGCTTCCGGTAAACATCATACAAACGCATCATCGACGGTAGGGACCGTTCCCAGCTCGACCAACTTTCAATCCAGAAATCAACGAGCAAGATCTGGCCTTCATAGTCGGACAGGGAGTGCGTCTTGCCCTTGCTGTCCACCACCTCGAAGACCGGGAACAACTCACCAGCGGAGAACTCGGCTCGTTTTCGCTGAACCCCCATCGCGGCCAGGGTGGAAGACTCCGCCCCCCCTGCATTCGGTCGTACCATGATGATGGGATCGCCGGGACCGCTGCCCCCAAGGATCGGATACTGCTCGGGATCGTAGAGGCTACTGGCCTTGTATTCATTCATCACCTTCATGACCGCAGGCTCATCGCCAATACGGCCATGAATCGACGCCTCTTCCATAAACAATCCGCGATAGGACTCGGGCAGTTCGCGGTTGGCAAACGCACGCCGCACCTCCGCCAACTCCGCCAGAGCCGCCTCATGCTGGCTCCGCATTTCAGACAGGGTCCGCGCCTTGATCACTTTGGCCCGGACAGCCATATCCGAATCCCCCTCGGACAGAGCATTTCGGTACACCGCATCGAGACGGGATATCAGTCCCGTCCACTCCTCCTCGCTGTAGGTTCCGGTGGCGAGGCCCTGCAGTTCACTGATCACCGACAACAATTCAGCCCGGTATGGGGTTGCGATGGATGCAATCGGGCCAATCAGGATGGACGTTATCGCCACGAATAGACCCACGGTTTTTGCCAGATACCTTGTCATGAAATTCTCCCGCCTCCGCCGCAGTATACGCGGCGCGCCCATCGTAGCGCAGGTTGCCGCCAGGTCCAATCGCGAATTCTTGCTCGATGGGTATCCAGTGCGGAACCATGCCCGCACAGCCGCCGAAGCGGACCATGCCAGTCGTTCGTGAACGATCCCGGTCAAGGATCGATTGATTTGTCCCGAATGGGCATTTCCACAAAATCCATGGCAGCGGAGTTGATGCAATACCGCAGGCCGGTCGGCTTGGGGCCATCCTCAAATACATGCCCGAGGTGCCCGCCGCACCGGGCGCAGTGAACTTCGGTGCGCGGATAAAATGCGCCCATTTTGTAATCCACCGTGGTTCCGATATTGTTCTCGTGTACCGGTTGAAAAAAGCTGGGCCATCCGGTGCCGGATTCGAATTTGGTGGTTGAAACAAACAGATCCGAGCCGCAACCCCCGCAGCGGTAGAGGCCTTCCTTCTTGTTCCCCTCCAGGGCACCGGTAAAGGCACACTCGGTTCCTTCGCCCCGCAAAACACGGTACCGCTCGGGGGAAAGTTCCTTTCGCCATTCCGCGTCTGACTTCTGGATGGGTTGCACTTCGATCAGTGCGTCCTGTTCATACACATAGAGTTGCATGGTTTTCCCCGCGGTTGATTCCCGGTTGCTGCTGGACCAGGCGACCAGGGTGGTCAAACCCACAACCGCCACACTTGCCATGATCCATCGTTTCATCGTCATACCTTACCTCAGCCTGGTGAAAGTTCCACTTCACACAGGGGGATAGTCGGGGGACGGTGCCTGCCCTTACAGGGAATCTGCACACGCCATGAACGGAAGAAACTCAGTGCTCATCGTGGACCAACTCGGCAATGACAAAGCCGGCATCGGCGATCAATTCGCAATCCCGGCTGTAGCCATTTCCTCCGGTGGTTAGATAACCCTCGGTGAACATGGAATTCGCGGCATACAGGGCGAAAGGCTGCATCTGGCGCAAGACGACCTCCCGCCCACCAGCGATCCGGATATCCCGTGAAGGATTGACGAAACGAAACATGCACAGGGATTTCAGGGCATCCAGTGGACGAATCTGTTCCAAATGGCCCAGCGGGGTGCCAGGACGGGGATCGAGAAAGTTGACGGGGATGGACTCCACCTGGAGCTCACGTAAGGTATAGGCGAGGTCCAATCGGTCGTCCTCGGTCTCCCCCATACCGACAATTCCTCCACAGCAGGCTTCCATGCCCGCCTCCTTCGCGGCACGGATGGTGGCCACCCGGTCATCGAAGGTATGGGTCTGGCAAACTTCCTGGTAGTAACGGCGGGAGGTCTCGAGGTTGTGGTTGAATCGGTCGACACCGGCGTCCGCCAACTGCCGTGCCTGTTCGGGTTTGAGCAGTCCAAGTGAAGTACAAATGCTGATATTCATGTCCTTTTTGATGCGGCGGGTTGCCTCGCAGATGATTTCCAATTCCTTTTCCGAAGGCCCCCGGGTCGCGGTCACCATGCAGTATTTGACCGCCTTCATCTCATAGGCACTGCGGGCTCCCGCCACCAGCTCGTCCACTGATTGGAGGTGATACCGCTCGACCCCGCTGTATGCACCCATCGCCTGGCTGCAAAATGCACAATTTTCCCGGCACATACCGCTCTTGGCATTGCGGAGGACATGAAGATTGACATTCCATCCATGGAAATGATGGCGCACCTTGAATGCCGCCGCGAGCACCTGCATGATTTCGGCGTCAGGCGCCCGAAGTACCTGGCGGGATTCCTCCCAGGTGGGCGCCTCCCCGTTCAGGCACTTTTCCGCCAATTCCATCCAATTCACAACAGCATCACTTGTCTGAGTCATCATTCTCTCCTACAGTCGACCTCGCAACATGAACCGGGATCATAACACACATCCGAGGAACAGCGTCGAGCGCGAACTTGACGCCCTCCGCGAGCAGGGACTTTCCCGGTCCCTGCGCACAATCCCGCGGGCGGGCGGATCGTTTGCGTGCGAGGGTCGGATCTGCTTGAATTTTTCCTCCAACGACTACCTGGGATTCAGTCACCATCCCCGGCTGATTGAAGCATCCCGCCATGCGCTCGAAACGTATGGTACCGGCAGCGGGGCTTCCCGTCTGGTTACCGGCGACCTTCCCATTCATCAGGACCTGGAAGCCGCGCTGGCCCGGCACAAGGGCTACCCGGCGTCACTCCTTTTCGGATCAGGATATATGACCAATTGCGGGGTCATCGCCTCGCTCTGCTCGTCCGACTGGACGGTGGTTGCCGACCGGCAGATTCATGCCAGCGTGATCGATGCCGTCCGGCTCAGCGGCGCCAGGCTGGTCCGGTTCCATCACAATGATCCCGAAGATCTTGCCCGGCGGCTCAGGAAGGTGGACAGGCCCGATCAGACCCTCGTCGTGACCGAATCGGTCTTCAGCATGGATGGCGACCTCGCCCCCCTGCCTGATCTGGCTGATTGCTGTGAAGCGATCGGGGCATTCTTCCTGGTGGATGAAGCGCACGCAACGGGTGTATTCGGACCCCGGGGCCAGGGATTGATCGCCACCCACCACCTGCAGAGCAAAGTCCATTTTTCCATGTCCACCTTCAGCAAGGCATTGGGCACATATGGGGGCGCAGTTGCCTGCTCGGAGGTGATGCGGCGATGGATGATCCACAAGGCACGCGCTTTCATTTATACCACCGCCCCTCCCCCGGTGACGGTGGCAGCCTCACTGGAGGCCTTGCGATTACTCGATGAGGACCCAGATCTTGGTATGATTCTCCAGGCCAAAGCCCACCGGCTTCGCGACCGGCTCCAGGCAGGCGGAGCCGATACCCTCGCCTCCGCCTCCCAGATTATTCCCGTCCTTGTCGGCGACAACCACCAGGCGGTGGCGATCGACCGGCAGTTGCGCGAACAGGGTATTCTCGCGGTCGCCCTGCGCCCCCCAACCGTGGCGCCCGGTACCGCCCGCCTGCGGCTATCGGTCAGCCTGGATCACACAAATGACCAAATCGACCAGGTTGCCGAAGCGGTGCTGGCCGCGCTCCGGGGGGAGGCCGGCTGATGAGCCCGGTGTACCTGGTGCCAGGCTGGGCCTACCCTGCAAGCGCGATGACACCGCTGCAGGAGGCACTGAACGACTGTGGATTTACCGAGGTCATGATTACTTCCGCCGAGGCGCTACCGGTCACGGGTCCGCCCGCGCTCCTGATCGGGTGGTCGCTCGGTGGTGTGCAGGCCCTGCGCCATGCCCTCGCTCATCCCGCATGTTGCCGTCACTGTGTGCTGATTTCATCCACACCCAAATTCTGCTGCCCCCCGGATCATTCGTTTCCCGGTCAACCGCCCGGGGCGGTCAACGTGATGCTGCGCGGTCTGCCCCGGAATCGCAGATTGGTGCTGGAGAATTTTTTCAGGAAATCAGCCGCCCCAAAACGGTTGGCCGATGAGGCTCTGAATCGGCGCATCGATGACATCGCATCCACCCCGACCGAGGCCCTGACCGAGGGCCTGCAGATCCTGCTCGACACAGACCTGCGGAACCAGCTTCAGTCCGCGCCCTTTCCCGTGCTCGCACTCCATGGAGAAGAGGACCAGATCATCCCTTCGCAAGTACTCACCGCGTGGCCGGATCTGATGCCCGGTTGCGAAACCTGGTTGGACGCGGAAACCGGTCATGAGTTGGTACTGGACCAATCCGCCCGGGTGGCCCGGACAATCACCCAGGCGGTAGAAAACACCAGGTGACCCGACGCACAGACCTGATCATCCGCTCGGCCCGCACATGCCGTCGGGAGATCCTGGTGGCCCTTGCATGGTCTGGGTTAGAGCATCCCCGGACCATGCTTTTTGTCCCGCTTCTGTTGCCGTTTCTCCTTGGGAGTCAATTTGGCCTTCTTCTGGGTTTCGCGCTTGCCCTTGTCTTTTTTGCCGGTATCACCCATGACTGCTCCTCCTGTTGTGTTGTGAGCATCCAATCGGGATCAAGGCCACGTATGTGCTGCGCCCCACCCATACCCGTGATGGTTCTGATTGATCAACTGTAGGGTATTCAACCGGAATAAACAACGTGGATCATGAAGCGCCTTCATCCCGGCTTGTCACCAGGCCGGACGTCGATGATACTCGCATGATGATGAACATTGCAGATCGAATTGAGCAGCTTCGCCGGGAGCTGAACCGGCACAACGACCTCTACTATCAGCAGGCCGCCCCGGAAATTTCTGACCAGGCATTTGACGCGTTGATGAAGGAATTACAGGATCTGGAAACACTGCATCCCGAGTACGATTCCCCCGACTCCCCCACCCGCCGCGTGGGCGGTAAACCCTTGACCGAATTTTCCAGCGTCCAGCACCTCAAACCCATGATGTCCCTGGAAAACACCTACGATCCGGAGGAGCTGCGAAAATTTGATCAACGGGTTCGCAAACTTACCGGGCAAACCAGCGTTGCTTATGGGGTCGAGCCCAAGGTCGATGGCGTTTCACTATCGCTCCGGTATGAAAATGGACTGATGACCCTGGCGGCAACCCGGGGGGACGGTACCACCGGCGACGATATTACCGCAAATGTCCGCACCATTCGGTCCATACCCTTGAAATTGAAACTGGCCGACCCTCCGGCCTTGGTGGAGGTCCGGGGAGAAGTCTATCTGTCACGGGAGGCCTTTTTGAAATTGAATCAGGAGCGGGAGGCGGCGGGGAGCCCGCAATTCGCCAATCCCCGCAATGCCACAGCGGGCTCGTTGAAATTGCTGGATTCCGCAGAAGTGGCCAGGCGCCCGCTTGCTGCGGTCTTTTACGCCACCGGCGCCCTCGAGGGGGTGAGTTTTTCCTCCCATGCATCGGAAATAACCTGGCTCCAGCAGGCCGGGCTTCCAATTCCCCAGCTCTACTGGGACTGCAACGGCATTGAGGACGTACTGGAGCGGGTTCGGGAATTGGAACGCCGGGAAGCTGAACTGCCCTACGATGTGGATGGTGCGGTGGTGAAAGTCAATGACCTCTCCCTCTGGGAAATCCTCGGCGCAACCGCGAAGGCTCCCAGGTTTGCCATTGCGTATAAATACTCGCACGAGCAGGTGGAAACCCGGCTCAAGGCAATTACGGTTCAGGTCGGCCGCACCGGCATCCTCACCCCGGTGGCCGAATTGGAACCGGTCTTTCTGGCCGGCTCCACCATTGCCCGGGCAACCCTTCATAACGAAGAGGAAATCCAGCGGAAGGATATCCGGGTCGGCGATACTGTAGTGATCGAAAAGGCAGGACAGGTCATTCCTGCTGTGGTCCGGGTGGTGATGGAAAAGAGACCGGCGGAGAGTGCCCCTTATAACCTGCCCGAATCGCTCGGCCACCGCTGTCCGGTCTGTCATGGCCCGATCCACCGCGATCCGGAATTTGTTGCCTGGCGTTGTGAGAACATGGCCTGCCCGGCCCAACTCAAGCGATCCATCGCCCACTTTGCCTCGCGGAAGGCCATGGACATCGAAGGCCTCGGCGACAAGCTGATCGATCAACTGGTGGACAGCGGCCTGGTGACCAGCCATGTGGATCTGTTCCACCTGACCAGCGACCAACTGGCAGGTCTGGAACGAATGGGTCCAAAGTCTGCCGCCAACCTGGTCCAGGCACTGGCGGATTGCAAAACCCGGGACTTGTGGCGGCTACTGCATGGCCTGGGCATTCCCCATGTCGGAGAAGGGGCGGCCCGCAAGCTCGCGGATGCCTTTCGCAGCCTGGACCGGATCCAACAAGCGACGGAAACCGAACTGGAAGCGGTGCCCGATATCGGTGAGATCATGGCCAATGCCATTGCCGACTTCTTCCGCAATGAAAAAAACCTGACCTTGATCAAGGCACTGACCGATGCGGGACTCGCCCCCACCCCGCCCGCCCAGTCCGCCGTTTCCGCTGTCGGCCCCCTGCAAGGGAAAACCGTCGTGGTAACCGGCACCCTGAGCCATTTCAGCCGCGACAGCATCAAGGAGACCCTGCGCTCCCTCGGCGCAACCGTCACCGACAGCGTCAGCAAAAAAACCGACTACCTGATCGTCGGTGACGCCCCCGGCTCCAAAGTCGCCAAAGCTGAAAAGCTCGGGGTCTCCATTCTTACCGAAGCAGACTTCCTCGACCTCGCCAACCAAGAGCCCCCAGGGCAGCCTCCGTAATCCAAGAGGGTACCCTCGGTTGTCGTTGGGCCTGAGAACACCTTGCTCCCGGTGCGCAGTTCACGGTAAGCTTCGGCCACACATGCTCCATTGGATTTGGCAACAGATTGGACTGAAGTTACCGAAGGACTGGGAAATGCTTCAGTTTTCCCGGAATCCCGACGCGGGCAGTTGCGGGTTTGCCGATCGGTATCGGTTCCGGGCGGAGCTTCACTGGAAGAAAACTCCTGGCGAACCAGATTTTGACCGAATGATGCGAGACTATAAATCCAGTCTCGCCACCAATGGCTGGGATGACCTGGATCTGTTGCGCATTGAGGGTTATCCGGGTCTGACCGGACGTCGCGGCGACGAAGTCGTCAGTCGGTTCGGACTTTTCGACCCAGCCAGCAAGCGCCTGGTCGAGCTTGTGTTGATTCATCCCGGGGAGCGCGAGCGGGAGGTTGAAAAGCAAATCCTTTCCTCCCTGCATTGGGAAGCCGCGAATGCCCAGGGGCTCCAGCGGTGGCGAGCCTTCGGTATGGAAATGCGGGTGCCCCTCGACGCCACCCTGCATGAGTGCGTCGTCCAGCCCGGCAGCGTGGGCATTCGGTTTGATGGCGTGAAACGACCGGAGCGATTTGTGTTTCGTCGGTTTGGCATGGTCTCGCACTGGCTCCATGTCCCGGTTCGCGAATGGATGAAGGTCCAGGTGGGGCGCCGCGTCAAACAGCAGCAAGCCACCTCCACCGTGGAGCACGGCACAGCCCATGAGCGAATCGCTGGCCTATACCACCCCGAAGGCGCTCTCCAACGCCGGGGCCTATTCCGCTCGACGGCCTGGATCGACCCCACGGACAAACGCCTCTACCATGCCCTCTGCACCTTCCATAAAGCCCCCCCCTACGCCTATCCCACCGACCGGGCCGACCCGTTCCTGACCGCCTGCCCGGAGTTTCAGGTGCTACCGGTGCAAGGCTGAATACAAGGACGACTGGTTGGCCTGAACTTACCTCGGCAAGGTTCAAGGGGATGTGGGAAAGGATTGAGTCCTCTCCAGATTATTGCTCAGGTCAGGATTCAAGCGCAGCATTTCTTCAATTCCTGATCCGTATCGGCCGGGCGATTTACCGAGTGATATCGCAACCTCCGGATTCTCCTCAAGGTATTGCTGGATCGCATTGGGCTGATGACCAAAGTTGGTAGGCACCGAATCCGGGAACTGCGCCATCATCGCCTGCAAACCTGCGGAAGGGTAATCAGAAGGAGTCGCCTGAAGCTGATCGATCCCAAGGTCTGCCGCCGTGACTCCGGTAGCGTCGACTGGTGCTGTGGGGACGATGTGGACCACTCTCGAATCCGGGTCATCGGTAAGATAGAGTTCCCGCAGTTTATTCTGCAGGGATAGCAATACTCTCTCCCTCAAATAATCTGCTTCGATGACAAAGACCCCATGGCTCTCCTCGCCTTCGGAAATAAAGAAAGAAGTTCCATCCGATACGTTCACAAAGCCCACCCGTACCCCGTTGGTACTATCAACCAGGGCAGAAATCCGATATGTCGAAGGTGACGCCATCGATGCCCCTGCTGGCTCCGTTTGTGCCATTAATGGCGTGAGGCCTGAAATACTGATCAAAATCCAGAAAGAAACACATGGAAATTTGCTCATATCGTGTATACTATCACGAGTTTGCCTGTTGGAAAAGGTCAGGGAAAAATTCTCCCATACGGTATAGCCCACCCTGAGGAAAATAATGAATATGAAACTCCACACACTATGGTTGCTTTGTTCGATTGCCATTTTTTCATTTCAAAGTGCCCTTGGGGCAGCATTTTCAGCCAATTTTAATGGTGAAGATCCTGACTCCAAAAACCGCGACGAACTAGCAGTTTATGATCCTGATACAGGTAATTGGTTTATTCTGACTCTCTCGGAGCAACTTCTGGCGTTCGCGGAGAACTGGGGATGGAACCAGGCAAACCCTGCGCCTGGTGATTACAACGGAGATGGGAAGTCAGAGTTGGCGGTATACGAGCGGGCATCCGGTGCCTGGTTCATCAAAACCCTGGGAGACAATCAAGCTCTAGCTTTTGCCGAGATTTGGGGCGATTCATCGATGATTAGTGTACCCGCCGACTATAATGGCGACGGCAAAACCGATCTGGGATTATATCAGCCCTCCACTGGCAATTGGTTCATCAAGACCCTGAATAATCAATTGTTGGCCTTTGGCGAAAATTGGGGTGGTCCCGATATGACCCCGGTACCTGCAGATTATGACGGGGATGGAAAAGCGGAACTGGCGGTATATCAACGGCACACCGGAAACTGGTTTATTAAAACGTTGGGCGACAACCGCTTGCTTGCTTTTGGCCTGAACTGGGGCACCAAGGGCATGTGGCCAGTAGTTGGTGACTATACCGGTGACGGAAAAGCCGACTTGGCGGTATATGACCGGGCCAATGGAAATTGGTTCATTAAAACCCTGAATGGCGGGCAATTGGTTCTCTTTGCCGAAAACTGGGGATGGAACGAAACGACTCCAGTTCCGGGAGATTACAATGGGGATGGAAAGGCTGATCTAGCGGTGTATCACCGCCTCACTGCAAACTGGTTTATTCGCACAGTCGATGCACAGGCATTGGCTTTCTCAAAGAATTGGGGAATTCCCGGAAAAAGTGTTCCGACTCAAGTCTATGCTCACCGGGGGGCTGAAGGGCGCACCTTGGTTTGCTTCGGGGACAGCATCACCTACGGGACCAGCAGCTCCTCTGGAGGACCCCCAACTGGATATCCTGCGCTACTTGAACGAAAACTGGACATCTACTTTGGTGGGCAGTTCTCATGCTTGAACTATGGGAATCCAGGGGAATACACATGGGATGCCGTCAATCGGGTTGCTGGTGTTCTGAATGCTAACCCGAATGGTGATGCCATGTTACTCATGGAGGGAACAAACGACGCACTGTTCGACTCCTTGTTCACCCTGACTGAGGGCAATTTGCGCTCATTGCTATTCGCCGCTCAAAGCCGGGGCATGAAAACTGTCATCGCGACAATTCCACCCGTCATCACCAGCGCTTACCGCAATCGGGACATCCAAGCCGGACGGATTCGGTCCTTTAATCCGACCATTTATACCATCGCCTCGTCGACTGGTTCGCGACTGGCCCGGGTATATGAATCCATCACCGCAGTGCCTGGCTGGGCCGCCTCTCTAATTGATCCGGTCACGGCAAACCACCCGAATGATGCCGGTTATCTCCGGGTGCGGGATGCATTTTTTGACCAGGTTCAGGGCATGGTCCTCTACGGACAATAGAGGAATAACCATCCCTTTAAGTTTATGTCCTAAACAACGGGAGATGATTTTCCTATCTTATAAGCCGATGGGCACTAGATTCTATCTCCTCGTCGGTGTGGTCTGCATGGGTTTTCAAGCCTTGGGGCAGTCGTTGACTCTGACAGCACCGTTGCAATCCGTTACCGTAGCGGATGGTGACGAGTTCGCTACTGCCGTTGCTCACCAGCCTTGGGATATGCAGGATCTCAGAGACATCGCACTGGATGTGGGATTCCAGTCGATTCAGGCAACCGGAGGCATCTGGACCGGGACATCAGCGGTTACTCCTTATTATGTCTATCCGCTTTCCCCGGGATTTCTTCGTCCGAATTACACCAGCTATTACTCACGGTACACCGGGGGCATGCCCTATGGACCATTAAACCCATTGAATGCAGATCGGTATTCACACTTATCTTTCAGAATGTCGCTGGCCCAGACCGAACGGTCCTACATCAGTATTTTTTGGGCCAAACAGTTTAATCAGTGGCCCGCAGCGGAAGGGAACCTGATAACGTGGTTTGATGGCGAACCGAGCTTCAATGGGAGCGGGCAATATGTGACCTTACCCCAATCTTCCGGATTCCGAATTTATGACATTGATCCCAATGGGACCACTTGGATGAACGAGCGAAACAGCTTTCTGGCCATCCCCCCCAATAAAGCCGGACTGCCGTGGTCCGGAATGATTTATGGCTTTCATCTCTGGCCCAGCAGCCAGGGGTCGGCCGGGGCGACAGTCTCCTTTGACTGGATCCGCGCCTATGACCCCGCCGCCTCGCCTACGGTCAGCATCCAATGGTCCTCTTCCGGCCTCGATGGAGCGTACGACTCGATCCAGTTGTTCATCGACAATAATGCCTCCGGATTTGATGGTGATCTGCTCGTCTCCGGCCTTGACAATGATGGACGCTACGACTTGAAAACCGCCGCCCTTCCACCGGGAGATTACTATGTATACCTGAAGGGCATCCGCCACCAGAACTCGGCTCTCCAACAGATTGCCCTGAGCGCCTACAGCGCCCTGATTCGAATCGGTCACCCCCCGGTCATCGATATACAGTCTCCCAGTTTCACCAGCGGGGTAGACTACGCGACCTCAGAACTCAATAACCCATGGGATTTTACGAATGGTTCGGATATTGATCAGCTCTATCAGATGAACAGTGTCAGTTATGCTGGCGGCATTTTCTCCGCAATCACCGACAGCCCAATTCCACCCTATCCGGAATCAGATGATCAGATTTGGTTAAACACCAAGCGCAATGGGGTCATTGTTCCAATCAATACTCGAAAATACCGCTACTTCACCCATACCATAAAATGTTCACCAGTCGGCTATGGAGATATTTTCGACAAGGTGGCGCGAGGATGGGAGTCCAGAGTCTTGTGGTGGAATGAGGGCATTACGCTGGACGGTACCTACTCCAAGGACATACCACTGCTGGAAGAGTGGCGGACCTATACTGTAGACCTGTGGGACAACCTGTTTCATGAAGATCGCTCGGCGGTCCCCGAGATACCGCAGCGCGGTTGGGAAGAAGTCGGTTTCATCAAGCATCTTCGATTCGACCCAATGGAAGCCCATATCCCCACACAATTTTGGCTGGATGAAATAAAATTATGCGCTGAAAATACGCCAACCCAAGGACTCTTTCAAGTGGCCTGGAATCTGACCGACCTGGATGGTGACCTGCTCTCCATTCAACTCTTCGCGGACCGCCAGAATGAAGTGGGAACCATTGTGCCATCAACCACACCGATTGCGACCCTGCAACAATATCCGGGACCAGGATCTTGGACATGGCCCCCCGGTGCCCGCGTCGGCAGGTATTACATCCGCATGGTAGTTTCCGATGGTTCTAGGTCAGTCGAAAGTCTTTCGGTCGCTCCCATTCTGCTGGGACCAACGCAACCCACAATCCCGGTGTCCGGCGACTATGATGGAGATGGTATTTCCGATCTGGCCGCCTATGAAATGAGTACCGGACTCTGGTATATTCGTCCCAGTTCAACCAATTCGTTCACCCAGTACAACCTTCAATGGGGGGATTCTTCGATGATTCCTGTCCCGGGTGATTATAATGGGGATGGCGTCTATGACCTTGCCCTTTATCAACCCACAACTGGGAACTGGTTTATTCGCACAATCACCAACGGACCACCCATCACCTTTGGTCAAAATTGGGGCGATGCCTCCATGGACCCGGCACCGGGTGATTACAATGGAGATGGTATTTTTGACCTCGCAGTCTATCAACGGACGACCGGCAATTGGTTTATCCGATCTCTTGGACCGATCGGTCCTGCGTATCCTCCCATAACCTTTGGTCAAAACTGGGGTGATGCCTCGATGATTCCCGTCCCTGGCGATTACAACCGGGATGGCAAGCACGATCTGGCGGTCTACCAGAAAGCCACTGGAAATTGGTTCATTCGATCGCTCGGGCCGATTGGACCAGCCTACCCACCCATTACCTTTGGCCAAAATTGGGGCGATGCATCCATGGACCCTGTACCAGGTGACTTCAACGGGGACCTCCGGGCCGACTTGGCGGTCTATCAACGTGCGACTGGAAATTGGTTCATACGATCTCTGGGACCAGTCGGTCCTGCCTATCCACCCATCACGTTCGGCCAAAACTGGGGAGATGCCTCGATGGATCCGATTCCGGGTGATTACAATGGTGATGGCAAGAATGACCTCGCAGTCTATCAACGCACCTCCGGAGCGTGGTTTGTCCGCAAACTCGGGCCTGGAGCCCCACTGTATTTTGGCACCTATTGGGGATCCCCTCAATGACGGTCAATTCTGCAGCCTCTAAGGTCTCGCCGTAAGGTTCATTCAACCCCGATGCGTTTCGGTCTTGAATTTCCTGCACCAGAAAGCAAAGTAACCACATCATGCCTGCGATATCGGTCATCATGCCTGCTTACAACCACGAACGGTATGTTCAACAGGCAGTTGAAAGTGTCCTCAAGCAATCCTTCGGCGACTTTGAACTACTGGTAATTGACGATGGTTCACAGGATCGCACCGGTGAACTTGTCCGCTCTGCAGCGGATCAAGACGCACGGATCCGATATGTCCATCAGGAAAATCAGGATGCCTACAACGCTCTGAACAACGGACTCAAATTGGCAACTGGGGATTGGCTGACAATTATCAATTCCGATGACACCTATCATCCTGATCGTCTCCAGAGATTGTGGAAGGCAAAGGATACTCTCCAGGCGAGCTGCCTTTTTACCGATGTGATCCCGATCAATGATGCCGACCAGCCGATTACCGATCCGAATTTTTTCTGGCATCATTGGCATAAGAACAATCGAGAGACCTACTTTGCCCTTGGGGATCTCTATACCGCCTTCCTCCACGGCAATCTGATGGTGACCACGTCAAACCTGTTTTTTTCCCGTATTGCTTTTGAAAGAACCGGATTCTTCTCCCCCTTGCGCTATCTACATGACTATGACTTTATTTTTCGGATGATGCTGGCGAATCCGGGTTCCGTTCATTACTTGGATGGCGATCAACTGCTCCACTATCGAATTCACGGCAGCAATACCCTCAAGGAGGGTGCGATCAAGGCGCGCCTGGAAGATCAACGGGTTATTCGAACGTATTTACTTGCCGGGATTTCAGAGCAGGAGCGCGTTCGAGTCGCCACTGGAGCCGATAGACTTGTACAGTTGGAACGGGAGTTGTCAGAGATTCAAGGCTCCCCCGTCCAGGCCCTGAAATCCAGTCGGCTTGGTTCTTTCCTTCGCCGTTTTCGATCCAGTTAGGAGTTCATGGCTTTGATGGTCGATACCTTCTACAGCCTTGACGACCTGATCGCTACCGTACTCAAAAATCAGGATCGTTATGATCTCATCTCATTTGATGTATTCGACACGTTGCTCATCCGGCGGGTTCATGACCCGGATCATATCAAGGGATCGGTCTGCCGATTTGTGTCTAATCTCGCGAACCGTCAGGAGATTACGATTCACCCAGATCATGTTTTGCGGATTCGCGGAAGAATCGAAGCAAAACATCGCAAGCGAAACGGCCTGATTCATCCCGACCATGAAGCCATTTATCCTCAGTTCATAGGTGAGATGGTCGAGGAAATCTTTGGCCCCCAACCCAATTCTGTCATCCTCGACCAAATCCTGGACTATGAATTGACCTTGGAAAGCAGACTGTTGATTGCGCGTCGGGCATGGATTGACCTACTGACCCACCTGCGTGACCGGGGTAAAACGCTGATTGCGCTCAGTGACATGTATCTTCCCGGTGACGCGATCCAACAACTGCTGCATCAAGCTGGATTGGGCGCCTATTTTCAATCGGTCCACTCTTCGGCGGACTCCTGCCGGGCCAAGGCTTCCGGGCAGGGGTTTTATCGGCTTGTGGAGCGTCATGGCTATTCACCGCGCCGATGGCTTCACATTGGCGACCATCCATTTTCTGATGGCCTACGTCCGGCTTCTCTGGGAATTACCGCTTATTGCCTGCGAGACGCCGAGGAAAAGAAACGCAAGGCTGTTCTTCAACGGTATTTCCTTGCCAGCCAGCGGAAGTCTTTTTGGTATGGTCGCTACCTTTTGCAAATTGCACTCCCACTTGAGGCTGAAGCACAACAACTCACCGGGGGGGAACAGCTCTATCGGGAAGGATACTGTTTTTTTGGCCCTCTGTTGGCAGGGTTCATTGCCCACCTGGAGAGAACCAGCCGGGAGCAATCCATTCCGGTACTTTACTTTCTATCACGTGAAGGCCATCTCTTCGAACAGATCTGGTCGCGGATGGCACCGATTCTTGCCGAGGGGGGACCCCTTCCCGAGGTGCGATATCTGCATGTGAGTCGTAAGGCCCTTGCCGCCGCCAGTTGCGGGGCGGTTGGACTCAGTCCTGATTTGGCTATGATCGCCTTTCTTCCCCCGGGCAATCGGGATTTTCAAGACTTGTGCCGTGTAGCCGATCTTGATCCAGAGCCACTGGAGCCCTTTCTGCGAGCCCACGGGCTGAAACTTCATGACGATCTAAGCGCCAATTATCCGGGCCATACCCCGGAAATCGCAAACCGGTTTCGCGATCTGCTGGATGACCAGGATTTCCAAGCACAGGTTCGGGAGCAAAAGTCCGATGCTCACCAAGGATTTATACGCTACATCCAATCCCAAGGGTTACTGGATTTTCAACATGTCGGACTCGTCGACATCGGCTGGCTTGGTACAATTCAGCGTCTCTTCGATCTTTGCATTGCACCACTCAAAAAGCGGCCCACCCTGCATGGGCTGCTATTTGCTGCGACATTCAAGATACCCTTCCCAGAGCATTCCGAAAGTCGCTTGTCGGGATGGATTCATGACGGTCGGCGGCAAGATGTCTTTGCCAGTATGGTCCAATACTATCTCGAGTTATTTGAGGAGGTTTGTCGTCCTCCGGAACCGGGTTTATTGAGCTATAGCCAGCAGGTTGACTCTTGCCTCATTTTTCGTCACAAGGATGACCCGGTTTTCCAAATGGAATATGAGCAGAGTCTTCATATCGCACCACTCCAACAAGGTATTCTCGATGCTGCCGGACCGCTCGCTATTGCTCTGATTCTTTCCGGGCATGATGCAAACCGAATGAAGCCATGGCTAACACACACGATTGTGGCTAAGTTTGGCTTCCCTAAGACGCGCGAAGTCGCCCTGTTACGCCATCGGCATCATGTCAACGATATTGATAGCAACCGAAGCCCAACCGAACGAAATCATACTCCGGCACAGCGGCTTTGGGAGGAATCCGAAAGAAGCCTGATGTGGCGCCCCTTTCTGCGAACCTGGTACGCACTGAAACACATCGCACTCAATTTGATTCACCTGTCATGAAATCACCGTTGCAAACACCAAGCGGAGACCTTCGCAGCCTTCCCTACGGGAGAACAGCCAAGCATGCCCTGGCGGCTTATGGAATACCTCTGGGAGCAGTTAGCCGTTGGCCCGGCATTCACAATCTGATCATGATTGGTGTCACACACCTGATTCCGGTGTACGGCTATCGATTGGCACTCCGGTATGAACGGGTGGTCAACCGATTTTTTTCATGGCTGAACCGACGTCGTCTTTTCTAGCGAACCGGACGACGGTTCATACCCGCATACGCTTATGGTAGGCATCGATAACCTCACCGACAGGGCCCTCCAGAACCTTGGTCCCATGTTCCAACCATACCGCCTTTGAGCACAATTTTTGAATGCTCTCCATACCATGGGACACAAGTAGCAACGTCTTGCCGCGGGACTTCATATCCTCAATTTTCGCGAGACATTTCTGCTGAAAGTTGGCATCTCCAACCGCCAACGCCTCATCCATGATCAAAATATCTGGGTCGATATGAATGGCCACCGAGAAACCCAGTCTGACATGCATGCCCGAGGAATAATTTCTGATCGGAACATCGATAAATTCCCCAAGTTCAGAAAAGTCGATGATGGCTTGAAACTGCCTGGCAATGGTCTCATGCGACAAACCCAGCAAAGAAGCATTGAGAAAGATATTCTCACGGCCAGTCAGATCAGGATGAAATCCAGCCCCCAGCTCCAACAGGGCACCGATCCGGCCTTCAACTTGTATGTGGCCATGGGTTGGTCTTGCCGACCCGATGATCAAACTCAACAAGGTGGATTTCCCGGCTCCGTTGTGCCCGATAATACCAACCGATTCCCCCTTCTGTATGGTAAATGAGACCTCCTTGAGCGCCCAAAACTCATCGGCGGGGTTTCGCCGACCATAGAGCTTGCGAACAAATTCATGTAGAAGAAAAGGGCGCTGTTTCCGCAGAATAAACCGCTTGCTGACTTCGCTGATTTGAATGGCGACCGTGGACATTATAGATAATCCGCCAGATTCTTTTCCATTTTCCGAAACAACAAAGAGCCGAGTAGAAAGGTGCCGAAGGCCACGACCATCGCCATGAGAAATAAATCACGTTCCGGAGAGGTTTGTCCAAGAACCGCACGCCTGGCTGCCTCGATGCAACCGGAAAGCGGATTCGCCATAAAGAGCAAATACAGAGGACGCGGCAGATTCTCATTGGCCAGAGAGGCTGGATAGAAAATCGGAGTAAACCAGAAAAGGACGGTCAGGGTTGACTGAACGATGTATAACGTATCCCGAAAATACACATCCAATGAAGAGCAAATTAGGGCTAATCCCAGAATAAAGACCAATTCGACCATAAAGATCAGGGGTAACCATAAATAATGGGCGGTAATCGGAACGTGAAACATGACAATGAACACCGCCAGTAGTCCGAGTTGAATCACCAGGTGAATCACCTGGGAAAGGACGATGGACACGGGAAGAATGATCCGGGGGAACATCAACTTCTTGATCAATGAGCTATTCTCCAGCAAAGCCGTGGTACTGGATGAAATACACAGCGAAAAGAAATTAAAGGGAATCAGACCCAGCAATAAAAATACGGGATAATACTGAATGGTTTTATTCGGGTAAATATAGCCAAAAACCACAACCAGCACCCCCAGCATGATCAGAGGATTCAAAATCGACCACAACACCCCTAGTGACATATTGCGATAACGGACCCGAAAGTCCTTGAGAATCAGGTTCCACAAAGCATATCGATAGATATCAAGCACAATCATGACGCGGTTCCTTTGTCCGACCAGTGGTAGGCATGCATGCTGATCTTCCGCAAAAGCGACCTGGGTAAATGATCAGCGCAGTGGCCCGCCATCGTCCCGGTAGAACGGGAAAATACATAGCCGATATAATACGGAATCCATAGCGGATGCTTGGTTAAAATGTGCCAAGCTTCCCGCCAGAGGTAGCTCAACCCAATCGAGGAACTTTCCTTAATGCCATGATCAGGAAAAATCTGCATGATGGAATAGACACTGTCAAAATAGCGGCAAAAGATCGACCTCAATGAATATCGATGGGAATGAAGCACAACAGAGGCGGGCTGGTATCCAACAAGGTATCCATGATTCAATAGATCTCGTGATACTTGCTGATCTTCACTCATAATTAACGTCTCATCAAATGGACACGCAAGGAGAGTCGCCCTCCGATAGGCGGCGCTGACATTTGAGAAAAAGGCATCGGTAAACTGGATATCGCGACCCTCCTTTTTTCTTTGTAAGGTCAGATTTCCATCGGGGAAATGAACCGACAGGAAGAACCGCTCCATCGGGGTAGCGTTTTCATAGGGCACCTGCCGGGAATACACTGCAGCAACTTGGGGGTCTTCAAATGAAGCCAGCAGGGGGCGCAGCCAATCATCGCCCACCGGAAGGGCATCTTGCGTCATGAGGATCACAAAGGTGCCTTTGGCTTCGCGCACGCCCAGGTTGCGAGCGCGGCCATGGGAGAAGGCACCGGCGGGAATCACCCGCACGCGATCAAACGTTGCCGCCACCTCACGTGTATTGTCGGTGGAGGCGGAATCCACCAGGATGACCTCGCCGGGGGCCACCGGTCGCTGCGAGAAGATTGCCGGGAGCAGGGTCGGTAGATACTTCCCGGCATTGAGTACGGGGATTACGACCGAAATGGTGTCATCAAATCGATGCTGATTTTCGTAATCCGTTGTCATATCCTGTAGAAAGCCGTTATTCTAGTCGCTGAATGGCCTCGGTGGCAACCCTCATTACCAAGGTCTGGAGGAAGATGATCATGAATGAACAGCAGCCAGAATCAGTATCAGCCGTGCCGACTTATGGCATGGGCAGTCTCGTGGATCACCCCAGCTTTGGAACCGGACGGATCACCGGCTACACATCGAACGGCTATGTGATCGCCTTCAAGGGAGGAGAATCCAAACAGGTTTCCGCTTCCTTTCAAGGACTCAAACCAGTTGAAATGGCCGGTAATGAGTCCATCGACCGGATCAAACAGGCGGTGGCGGAGGTGCTTGGCGACTATGGATGGGTGGATATGCAGCTTGAGTTATCCCCCCGATGGACCGGGGGCACCATGGAATTGATTCCGGGAAAAGACGGGGTTGCCGGCAAGAGCTTACCCATTGAGATGTTCTTCAAGAAAATCATCGGTATCCGGGAGAAGCTTCGGGTTCTGGAACAGAAAATCAACAACCATCCCTCACTTTCCAGCGAAGAGAAGCTGGAGTTGGAAGGCTACATCACCCGCAGTTACGGAAGCCTGACCTCGTTTAATGTGCTGTTTGCCGACAAGGCGGGGCAGTTCAAGGGGGTCCGGGAGGGCGGCGGCTCGGACGGGGAGTAAGGCAGGTTTCGGGTGTCTGGTTTCAGGTTTCGGGTGGCCTGGTGCCTGTCTGCCCGATCTGGGAAACCTTAATCCAGGACAAAGTCTTCGCGCCAGTCCCCTTTTTCCTGCCATTCAGGCTGGTCGGTTTTGGACAGAAGACAGTCACCGAGGACGAGGTAATCCATTTCCGTTCGCATGAAGCATCGGTAGGCATCCTCGGGGGTACAGACAATCGGTTCACCCCGCACATTGAAGGAAGTATTGATAATCACCCCATACCCGGTCTGGTCCTTGAAGGCCTTGATCAGGTCATAATAGCGGGGATTCCTCTCCCGGTTCACGGTCTGAACCCGGGCGGAATAGTCGACATGGGTGATCGCGGGAATGTCCGACCGTTTCTGGTTGATTCGTTCCCGCATCGGGAGGGAAGCCGCCTCGGCCTGGCCAATGCACCGGTCAGCCCGAACCTGGGCTACCAGCAACATATAAGGCGATTCGCTTTCGAGTTCAAAATACTCACTGACATCCTCCTCGAGGCAGGTCGGGGCAAATGGCCGGAAGGATTCCCGGTATTTGATCTTGAGATTCATGACCGATTGCATTTTCTCGGAGCGAGCGTCACCGATAATGGAGCGGCCGCCGAGGGCGCGGGGACCGAATTCCATCCGGCCCTGGCAGAGGCCGATGACATTCTCCGAGGCAACCAGCCGGGCCACCTCAGGCGCCCACTCCGCTTCACTCAGCTTGCGATAGGGATAACCCCGCGCCTCCAGATAGGCTTCCACTTCCGCATCAAAATTCGGGCCCAGGAAGGATCCCTGCATGGCGTCTTTTGACGGCACCACTGTGCGGGGTTTCTGGTGAACCTTGTGCCAGACCAGTTGGGCCGCCCCGAGGGCGCCCCCCGCATCTCCCGCCGCGGGTTGAATCCAGATGTTGTCAAAAGGTCCTTCGCGCAGCAGTCGGCCATTGGCGACGCAGTTGAGGGCCACCCCGCCCGCCATGACCAGGTTTTTCTCCCCGGTCAAAGCCTGCACATGGTTTGCCATCTTCAGGATGACCTCCTCGGTGACCACCTGTACAGAGCGCGCAAGATCCATCTCCCGCTGCGAAATTTCCGACTCCGCCTTGCGCGGGGGGCCCCCGAAGGCTTCACTGAACTTGTCATTGGTCATGGTCAGTCCGTCGAGATAACCAAACAGCTCCATGTTCAGCTTGAAGGACCCATCCGCCTTCACATCGATGAGGTGGTCGTAGATCTCGCGGACATAGGTCGGCTGGCCATATGGTGCGAGCCCCATGAGCTTGTACTCCCCGCTGTTGACCTTGAATCCGGTGAAGTAGGTAAAGGCGGAATACAACAACCCGAGCGAGTGCGGGAAATGAATGTCAAAAAGGATATCCAGCTCATGGCCCCGGCCGTGACCGATCGCGGTGGTGGACCATTCCCCCACCCCGTCCACCGTGAGCACCGCAGCCGAATCGAACGGACTCGGATAGAAAGCGCTCGCGGCGTGGGATTCGTGATGCTCCGGAAAATACAGGGCATCTTGCGGCATCTTGATGCCACAGGCGTCGAGAGCGGTTTCGATTTCCAGAGGAATCCACAGCTTCTCCCGCATCCAGACCGGCATCGCCATCATGAACGATTGCAGTCCCTGAGGCGCGACACTGAAATAGGTCTTGAGGATGCGAACAAATTTTTCGATCGGCTTGTCGTAAAAAGCCACCGCATCAAGCTGGTCGCCCCGGAGACCGGCCTCGTGGAGGCAGTACCGCACTGCGTGCATGGGGAAGCGCTCGTCATGCTTCTTGCGGGTGAATCGCTCCTCTTGAGCGGCGGCGACGATCCGTCCATCCTTGAGCAGGCAGGCGGCGGAGTCATGATAAAATGCGCTGATGCCGAGAATATTCATGATTAATGCTGCTTCCTGTATTGATCGAGGCTTTCAATTTTCTTCCGTGGCAGCCAGCAGGTTTCCGCCGCGGCGGGATAGGCGCGATCCATCGGATCGATGCCCTGCAACCGCAGGACCAACCGCCCGAACCCGAAGACCAGAAAGTAGAATGGGGCGAGCAGGATCCAGTTCACCGTCACGATCACCATGTGACCGAACCAGCGCCCACCTCTTTCGACGGCATGGAACAACGGGTGATAGAATAACCCTCCGGCCAGAACCAGCACCGAGAGAACCGCCACGATCGACGGCACCACCACGTGGTCAAAGCCGAAGTACATGAGTGCGGCAATGCCCAGCATTGCCGGGGCCTGAATCAGGGCCTTGGTCTGAATCGCCATCGCCTTCTTGACCGGGGCTGGGGCACCGAGGGCCTTCCATTCCCACTGGTTCGTTTTTTCGTCATGGATCTTCATGGTTTCCTCAATTCATCCACGGGTGTTCAGGGATGTGCCGGACCAGGGACCGCCAGCGCTGATCGGCCCCCACGTACGACGCCCAGATACCCAGTTCAAAGTCAGTCCGGAACAGAGAAGCGTCGGGACGCAGAATCCGCCACGTTCCCTCGTCGATTTCCCGCTCCAACTGACCCTCTCCCCATCCGGAATAGCCGAGGAAAGCCCGCAGCCATCCCTGTTGATTAGCCACATACGCCTCGGCCTGTTCCTCGCTGAGTCCAACCCGGCAGATGATCTGCCGGGTTTCCTCGTCCTGGTCAAAATGCGCGAGCAGGAGCTGTTGGGTTTGCACCGGCCCTCCCACATAAACCTTGGTCCCGGACAGGGAACCCTCGCCCACAGTTCCTGCCACCACATCCGACAAGGTTTTACCCAGGGGCCGGTTCATCACCAGGCCAAACGCGCCAACCTTATCCTGTTCAACAAGATATACCAGTGCTTCGGAAAAATTCGGGTCGGGCAACTGGGGGCGCGAGGCAAGAATCGCGCCGGCGAGCCCTCCTTCAATTGGATCATACTTTTGCATGGTGTACGTCGTGGCTGGGAGATGGTAATCGGTTTTGTCCCCGGTGCCAAGAAGGTAAAGAAGGGCTCACTGAAGATCTTCCAGGCGGGGGAAGGATTCCGGATACCATCCGTTCATCATTGGGTACGGATTATGGGTTTCCCGGTAGTCGCCCGCAGTCCGGATTCTCTCGAGGATAAGCCCGGCCTGTTCGGCCTGCTGATTGTCGACCGGATTCTTGCGGATGGCTTCCAGGTAGGGAATCGATGGCTCGCCGATGACTTCCAGCACATTTCTGACCAGCCTCGCATCGCAATCCAATTGGTTATCGGCAAGATGAGGTTTCATGACTTGGATAATCCTCGGCAGATGGGCGGTTTTTTGGGCTCCCCCCAGCAGGGCCGCAGAGAGGAGGCGCAACTGACCGTCCGCGCTGTACATCCCCTGCACCAGCCGGGATTCTGCTGCGTTGAGCACCTCGGGATGTTTGACCAAGTAGTGGTAGGAGGCCTGGGCATTCCGGACAAAGACATGTCTCACCTGATTGTCGGAAGGCAGCATCACAAAAGCATCATCCGCGAGCGCTTCGATGGCCACGTCCAGAAACCGGGGTGAGGTAAAGCTGTTGGTGGTTCCGCTCTGCATGAGGAAAAGCGCGAGTTGGCGGGCTTGGTAATCGTTGGCTTGCAGGGTCTGTTCGAGCAATGGCAGTACCTCGGCCACCTGGCCCTCCAACGCCCAGAGGCTTCGACTGGCATTGAGGGAAATGTCATCATCATACAGGTTGCGGATCAGGGTCCGCACCGATTCGGGGAACTGCTCGAAGATGGCGCGGGCGAGGTCGGAGGTGAACAGATACCCATCTTCCGGGACCGGGGTTTCTGCGGTGGAAAAATACAGGACATAGCTGATCTCGAGCCGGGCCAGCAACTCATCGACCGGCAGGGGGCGGAAGGTGGCCCGAATCATCCGGTTGCTCAGAGTCCCGCGGTTCAGGCGGAAATCATACAGGTGTTCCAGCCCATCGAGGATCTCAAACAGCGGGGCGCCCCGGGCATCGAGCGCAACGGCATCCCCGGTCTGCTCGAGGGAGAATCCGCCCTCCTCCGGTTGGGCCAGAACGGCAAGAGCTGTTGCAGCCAGCCAGCTCAACATCATCAGGAACCGGAGGAGCATGTGCCGGAACCTTACCCGAGGTTGGCGCCGACCTTTTCCATCGCGGCCAGACGGTCCGGCATTGGGGGGTGGCTGTACTCCAGCCACACCTTGGCCGGATGCGGGGTAAGGTTGGACAGGTTGTCCACGCTCAACTTCTTCAACGCCGACATCAGGGGGCCTGCGCTTCCGGTGGACCGGATGGCGAACGCATCCGCCTCATACTCATGCTTGCGGGAAAGGGCGCTGATCCCAATGCCCATCAGCCGTTGCAACGGGGACATGATCATGAAAAAGCCGATGAGCCCGACATACAGTGGCGCATCCCCCTCCCCCTGCCAGTCGATCCCCATTGCCTGATAAAGACCGGGTTTCTGAAGGAACAGAGAGAGAAGAAAAAACATCACCGCGCTCGACAGAGCGGAGGCAAAGAGCATCTTTCGAATATGCCCCAGCTTGGCATGACCGACTTCATGGGCCAGCACTGAGACCAGCTCGTCCGTGGTATGCTTCTCGATCAAGGTATCGAACAGGGCAATCCGTTTGAGCGATCCGAATCCGGTCACGTAGGCATTGGATTTCGTCGAGCGGCGGGAACCATCGATTGCGAAGATTCCCGAGAGCTTGTAATTCTGCTGCCTGGCATAAGCCTCGATCGCAGTTTTCAATTCTCCATCGGCCAGAGGGGTGAACTTATTGAACAGAGGAAGCAAGACCGACGGGGCGATGAGCATCAGGAAAAACTGCACCAAGAGGAAGACCCCGAGGGTAATCAACCATCCCCACTGCGGAAAGGTGGAGAAAAACCACAGAAGTCCGGCCAATAGAGGTAGCCCGATCGCCATGGAGAGGATGAGTGACTTCACCTGATCGGCAGCAAAGGTTCCGGGGGTGGTCTTGTTGAATCCAAACTTATCCTCGAGCACAAAGGTGTCATAGACACTGAAGGGCAGACCGATCAGGGCTAGCCCGAGCATCAGGATCGCCATATACATCACCCCGGTCAGAATCATGCCGTAACCTGCGGAAGCAGCGAGCCCCTGCAGCCAGCCAAAGCCACCAGCAAGCAGGAACAGAAGCGTTACCACCAGCGAGAAGAGGGATTGTATGGTTTCAAAGGAAGTGCTTGCCCTAAGATAGCGCTGGGATTCGGCATACTTGGCCTCATCATACCAGCCACGAAACGCCTCCGGCAGGGTCGCGGAGAGGTGTTTCAGGTTCAGACGGTCCACAACCCAGTGCAAAGCAGCGTCACCGACCAGAACCACAATAATTAAAAGCAAATATCCATTCATCGTGGCTCGGTTATCGCGGGTTATCACCGGTCACGGCAAGAGAAAACGGTCCCGGTGTCGCGATCGCCGAGACCCACTGTAACGTTCCTCCTATCTGCGCACATATCGGCGGGAATGCCGCGGGCCTTCATCGACCCAGACCCGCCGGGTATCCCAACGATAGTATCCCTCTGACCATTCCTTGCGGTAGCGGTTGCAACCGAGATCGATATATTCCCAGCAACCCGGTACCCAGACCTTTTCCCTGCGCACTTCCCAGTAACCACAGGGTTCTGGCTCCTCGATATAGACCCGGCGCTGGGGGCGGTATTCCACCACCGACTGCTGATGCGTGACAACGGTGCGATCACATTGGATCGCCTGGTTGAACAGCATACCGCCAACAAAGCCAGCCGCCGCCGACCATTCTTTATTGATCGCTTGCGCAGGTTTCGGGGCGATCAGCCCCACTGCCAACAAACTTCCGAATAGGATACTCCATTTTGTTTTCATGTCCTGTCTCCTCTGTGGATTCATTCTGTGAGTAGGACGAACAGGCCGCGCGGATATTCACCAAAAACTTGCTGTCACTTGCAGAATCGATGGATTTGGGGTACTTCATACCTTATTCTCAAGGCAGGTCACCGGGCACTTCATCTACTGCCCGCAAAAACAAGGAGGAATACATGCGCAGGATGATCATCTCAGGAGTTCTTATGCTCGCCACGCTCGGAGCCAGGGCCGAAGTGGTGCCGTTTAATGTTTTTTTAGCGTCCTCCTCCGGATCAACACCCTCTTCGTACACAATCCCTGCCGGCAAAGTCTACATTATCGAAGGTGTTGTTCTCGCGCACAACGCAGGTACGCCTACGGAGACTCAGATTCGTGTGTCAATTGATGCAGACAACATTACCGCCGGTAGTTTCCTGACCATCAAGATCTCCGATACCTATGCGCTCGGAAGTTTTGTCTGGATGCCTCAGCCGTTCCGCCTAAAAGCCGGTGAGACGTTGGAGGTTCCTCAGAACGCAACCTACTTTATCTGCCGCTATTTCGGCTTGTTGATCGACGAAGCGGATCTATATGCCCAGGAGATTCCGGTGGAACTGCAGAGCGTGGGGACCCAGGGGGGGCAGCTGCTTGCGGGAGCCAAATACGGTTCACCCCGGCCGCGTATCACCACCATTGAATCTGCGGTGGATGTCTCCGATTTCACCGAGGATACCACCGGCGTGGAAGTCGCGGGCGTCACCCGGGATGAGGCGGAGGTGTCGGTCGAACAGAGTGGGGATGCTGTAAAATTTATGCGGGTCCGCGCGGTCGCCCGGAACTGACCCAATCTAACGGTTTCCTACTGAGCAGTCAGGGCCACGATCAGGGTGCCATCGCCGTGGGGTACGCCACCGAGCACTACCGGCGAACCCTTGTTGAGGCTGACCTTGGTGGTCAGAAGGATTTCGTCGTTCTTGAACCATTGCACCGTGACCCTCAATCCCTTACCAGAGAGGATGAGTCGGTGACCATTGGCCAGTGGCACGGTGACCTGTCCATCGGCGGGAGCCATAACCGTCTGTTCGGCAACGAAGTGATAATAGGGAAATCCAAAGACCCGGCGAAGTTTGTATTCGACCTTTTCCAGTCGACGGTCAATGACTGCGGGTTCGTTCGAGGCCTCGATCATCAGGGCATGAATTTGATCTGCGGCAGGAGCCGCAATCGCCAACAGCAACCACAGGCATCCGGCGAGCCATTTCGTTTTCATGACCCCTCGAGCTCCTTGGTATCGTTGTTTCCGTTTTGTTCCACGTCCATCCAAATCACCGTCATACCGGTTTCCTGATCCGCAAAAATCATCATGGTGGCTCCGGGAACCCCGGATTCCGCCCATTCCACCTCCGCAGGCGCTCCTGATTGGCCATGGGCCATCAGGGTTCCCTGATGGAGCTGGAATCCCGCGATCAGATAGAGTCCCAAGCTGACCAAACCAAGCATAGCAGCCGCCCAGGCCATGCGCCATGAGAAAACCGGGGTTTCGGCCGCGACGGCATCGGCCGCCGGGGCCTGGCTGCGAATGGTGCGACGGATGGCCTGCCATTCCATCTCGGGATCCGGAGGGTTCAGCGGTTCGCGGAGAAGGTCCCCCACCCTCGCCCACTGTTCCTGCTGAGCCACCGCGTCCGGATGGTTCGCCAACCACTGTTCAACCTGAGCCCGCTGCCCGGGGGTCAATTCCCCGTCCAACGCCCCGCTCAGCAGCTTGTCCATGGCTTTTGTATTCACAACAGCTCCTTCAGCTCTTTCTGGATGGCCTTCCGTGCGTAAAACAGACGGGACATTACGGTCCCGGCGCGGCACTTCATGACCTCGGCAATTTCCTGATAGGACATCCCCTCCAATTCCCGCAGCACCAGGATCATCCGGTGTTCCTCCTTGAGTTTGCCAAGGGCGGATTCAAAGGCTTCCAGTCTTTCCTTGCGCATCAGCAACTGGTCCGGGCGGTCCTGGTTTGCCCGCAAAGACGCCGCCACTTCAGGGGGATTCGAGTGGTCCAACGCATCAAGGTACTCCGACTCCCGGCGTCGGCCGGCTTTGCGCAAATGATCCATGGCGGCATTGGCGGCAATCCGATAGATCCATGTGTAGAACCTGGCCTGCTGTCGGTAGGTACCCAGTTTCTGCCATGCCTTGACCCAGGTCATCTGTGTCACCTCCCGTGCGTCATCGGCATTTCCCATGTACCGATAGGCCACGGCATACACCCGGCCATGGAGGGCCTGAACCACCCGGCCAAACGCTTCTTCATCGCCGGAGCGGGCCTGCTCCACCCAGGTTTCAAGTTCTGTCCAATCCACGTATCCATCCTCGGAGTTGGACGGCTCTGGCGAGGCTTTATTCATACGGGCTCAACAGATTCCAATCCTTGGAACTTTTTCCGGGGCATTTTCCAATGATTGGAACTTTGGGGAATGGATTTTCCAGGCATTGGAACCCTTTTGACCGTGGCGTTGAATCCAAAGCGCATCCCCCGCCGACCGCACCGGGCCAGGGGGGATGGCTTCAACCGGACCACGCGTGGAATCAGCCCTCGGATCCGGGGGTGTCATTGTGCAGTTTACCGGTCAGAAAAGCATCGTAAGACGCCATATCCAGGAACCCGTGCCCACACAGGTTGAACAGAATGGTTTTAGGCTCATTCTTCTCCCGACAGTCGATCGCCTCGTCGATCACCGCAGCAATCGCATGAGACGGTTCGGGGGCGGGAATGATGCCCTCGGTTCGTGCAAATTGAACCGCGGCCTCGAAAATGCGCGATTGCTGGTAACTCTTGGCCTCGATCCACCCATGCTTGCGGGCATGACTGACCATGGGGGCCATCCCGTGATAGCGGAGACCGCCCGCATGAATGGCGGGGGGAACAAATTTGTGCCCGAGGGTATGCATCATCATGAGCGGGGTGGTTTCCGCGGTATCGCCAAAGTCATACCGCAGCTCGCCCTTGGTCATGGAGGCACATACATCCGGTTCCACCGCGATGATGCGGTATTTTTTGTTTTCGGTCAGGGACCGGTGAATCCATGGGAAGGCGATGCCCGCGAAATTACTGCCGCCACCGATGCACCCGATGATGGTATCGGGTTCCACCCCGGCCAGGGCCATCTGCTTGATCGATTCCTGTCCGATCACTGACTGGTGGAGGCAGACATGATTAAGCACACTGCCGAGCGCATACTTGGTGTCCTTGCTGGTCACGGTATCTTCGATGGCCTCGCTGATGGCGATGCCGAGGCTGCCGGGGTGATCCGGGCGCTCTTCCAACAGGGCTCGACCAAAGGCAGTCTCCCGGCTCGGGCTGGCGTGCACGGTGGCATCCCAGGTTTGCATCAACAATTTGCGGTAAGGCTTCTGGTGGTAACTGACACTCACCATGTACACCACACACTCCAGGCCAAAGACCTTGCAGGCAAAAGACAGGGCAGACCCCCATTGTCCGGCCCCGGTTTCGGTCACCACCCGCTTGGTGCCGGCCTCGCGGTTGTAATAGGCCTGGGCCACCGCGCTGTTGGGCTTGTGGCTGCCTGCGTAACTAACCCCTTCATATTTGTAGTAAATTTTGGCCGGCGTTTTCAGTGCGCGCTCGAGACGGACCGCCCGCAACAGGGGGGTCGGGCGCCACAGGGCGTAGATTTCACGGACTTCCTCCGGGACCTTGATCCACGGCTCCATGGACATTTCCTGCTCGAGGATATTCATGGGAAAGATTTTACCCATATCTTCGGGGGACGCGGGCTGCTGGGTTCCCGGGTGAAGCGGAGGCGGCAGCGGCTCATTGAACATGGGAGCGAGATTCAACCATTGCTCGGGAATATCGTTCTGAGTGAGATCGAAACGCACTGGCGTGGTCATGTCTGGGTATCCTTTCTATGTTTTTCGGATCGGTTCAATCACTTGCGTGACCCTATCAATTCGGAGGGGATGGCTCAAACCGGATTTGCTTGATCAGCATGGCTTGAATGCGCTGATCCATCCCGGATGGCGTGCTCATGCTGAGTTCATGGGGGCCGGGGGAAAGGGAGAACTCGGCGGTACTGCTGATCCGGGTCGAGCCGGGGGAAAAGGTATCGCGCGATAGGGGGGTGCCATCGATACGATACTCCACCGGCACAGCGTTCCGGGAGGCCATGGCCCCTTCCACAACCAGCCGCCCGGACAAGGACTCGCCGGTCAAATTGTTCAACTCGATTCGGGCCTGGCCCGGAGGGTGAACCCGCATGTAGACACCTTGAGCGACCTGGGCAACCGACCAGGGTGCGGGATAGCGGGTGGTCACGCCTTCCCCCTGCTCGAGGGCGATCTGGAGGTTGTCCGCCGGCGTGTTGTACCAGATCACCGTATGATACTCGATATCGGGCATTCCGGCGGCATGGATTTGCGGCCAGATCCCTCGCTTGACCAATCGCTCCAGCGGTTTGTTCCACAGATCCGCACGCTCCCGGAAATGTTCATGGGGCCAGGTCCACACCGGCACCTGGGCATTGAATTCGGTGCCGTGGCGGGCGGCTTCCACAAACGGGGCTTCCGGGAATTGCAGCATGAAATTCTGTTGAATGGTCCGGAGTTTTTCCATCTCGGCGGGGCCAGGGCCATGGGTGTATGGGGTGGCAGGAATCAGACCGGGGGTCTGGTGATATTGCCCGAGGAAACGGATATCATAGGCGCTTTCCAGCAGGTAGGGTGTGCCGGGCGGCATATGCGCAATCAGCCAGCGGGCCATGCCGCCATAGTTGCGGGCTTTGGCTTCCAATTGATATGCCGGTAAATGAAAGAGGCCAAGTTGCAGCGCGACCACTGCTCCGGCCAGAACCAAACCCATCCTGTCGCGCCATGCCGGGCGGTTCCCGGCCAGTCGTTCCCCGATCCACTGGAGACCGGTGGCAAAGATCAGGACAACCCCCGGCGACGCGGCGGTGAAGTAGCGCGAGCTATATTGGGTGGAAAGGGATCCGAGCAGTGTGGCCAGGATCACAACGCCCATCGCGACGGCGATGGCACGGGAGCGCTCATTGGTATGCACCAAGGCGATCAAGCCGACGATAAACAGAACCACCCCCGCCACTCCGGCGACCGGCGACACCCCGAGAAATTGTTTTCCGATCATGTCATACAGGACCATCCAGAAAGCAGGCGCACCACTGACCCCCTGTTGTCCGGGGTGGGCCATTCGAATCGCAAGAAAGGGCACCAACGGCAAGGCGCTGATGAGCACCAGTGGGGAAAGACGAGCCCAGTGGCGGGCCTGGGTCGAGATCGATTTTTCCCCGCTCCGGCACAGCAGAGGCGCGAGCGCAAGTCCGGCCCCATGCCCCAGGCAGAGCAACACACCGGTGATATGGGTCAGGGTTGCGGCGGCCAGGGAGACCAACCACAGGGCTAGCCAGAGCCCTCGCTTCCGTTCCGCGGTCATCACACCCGCCAACCCCAACAGGGCCAGGCAGGCAAACAGCGTCAACGGCGCGTAATAGTAGGCTTCGCGGGAATAGAATACCGGAAAGAAGAGTCCGGCATAGAGTAAGCCGGTGATCCGGGCGACCGGTGCAGAAACCAATCGCCGGATCGCCATCATCAATGCGGGTATCGCCAGGGAGCCCCAGATGACTGCAGGCACCCGCTGAATCAGAGGGGCATGCTGGAGGGCATCTGGCGTGCCCCCGACGAGGTGAAGATAGCCATTCTGGAGCATCGCTCCCAGCGGCAGGTGACCAATCGATGGAAACTGCTGGTAATGCTGTACCGCCACATCCCACATCGAGGCGGGGGGAAGAGACATCCAGACAAAGAGAATTTCATCCACCCACAAATCAGCATGCCCGAGTCCAACCGCACGAATCACAAGCCCGAGGAGGGTTACCCCGGCCAACCACCACCGCCAGCCGGGTACCGGTGCCGACGCAGAGACTGCCGCCGCATCGGGGACGCTCGCCGCCGCGGAGGCCGGGGCCGGGGTGGTTTTCGGACGGGCCTTTTTTTTACGGCTGGCCATAATTTTCCTTCCACAGTTGGAATGCCAGCAGCGTCCAGATCATTTTGCGATAGTCGCGGCGATTGGCATAGTGATCGTCCAGCATGGTCCGGACAAAGACGGGGTCGAAGAAGCCATCCGCCCGCAGCCGCTGTTCGGAGCAAAGATCTTCGATCATGTCGCGCAGATCAGAGGAGATCCACTGAGCCAGCGGGATCATGAATCCGGCTTTCCGGCGTTTCAGGATTTCCCGGGGCAGCAGATTGGCCGCCGCTTTCTTCAGCAGAAACTTCGCCTGGAATCCATTCAGTTTATAGATCGACTGCACCCCGGACATATATTCCACCACGGTATGGTCGAGAAACGGCACCCGCACCTCCAGGCCATGGGCCATGCTTGCGCGGTCGACCTTCACCAGGATGTCATCCTGCAGATAGAGTTTCATGCAGAGATAGAGAATGCGCTCAAAATCGCTGACCAGACCGCTTTGACGGACATAATTCAAGATATCCTCGAAGGCGTTCTCCCGAAGAATTTCCTTCTGAAATGCCGGCGTCAGCAAGCTTCGCTTCTGCTCGTTTCCGTAAGGCCCCATCCACAGGAAAAATCGGATTTCCGGGGAGATCCCCGCGCCCTTGAAAAACTGTTCGAGTAGAAATCCCGCGCTGGCGTAGCGATGAGACACCGGGAATTTTCGCACCAACCGGTTGAGACCATCCCGCCAGGCAGTGGGCAGGAACGACAGTTTTTCCATCATCCGATGGGCCTGAAAGGAAGGATATCCGGCAAACAGTTCATCGCCGCCATCTCCGCCGAGGCAGACCTTCACATGCTCGGAGGTAAATTGTGACAGCAGGTAGGTGGGCAGAATTGAGGCATCCCCGAAGGGCTCATCGAGAATACCCATCACGGTGGGGAAAAGATCGACCGCCTTTTTCAGGGACAGAATTTCATGGTGGTGCCGGGTCTGGTACCGTTCGGCCACCATCCGGGCATAGGGGGATTCATCATAACTGGACTCCTCAAACCCCACCGAAAAGGTGTGAAGGGAATCTGGGACCAATCCGGCGGCCACCGCGGTGACCAGACTGGAGTCGATGCCTCCGCTTAGAAACACCCCGACCGGAACATCGCTGCGCAATTGCTTCTCCACCGCATCCCGAAACAGGTCGAGAAACCGCGCTGCGCAATCATCGGCATTCATCCCGCTGATCGGGTTATCCTGCTGGGGAATATCCCAGTACAATTGCCGGGTGAGCCCGGTGCGGTTGAAGATCGCCACCATCCCCGGCTCCAGTTTCTGAACCTCCTCAAAAATGGTGTGGGGCGCAGGGATATAGTTGTAGGTGAAATATTTGCTGATCGAGAGCTGGTTGAGTTTTCGGGAAATCGAGGGGTGGAGAAGCATCGATTTCATTTCCGAGGCAAACACGAGGTCGCCACCAACTTCAGCAAGGTACAAGGGCTTGACCCCAAGCCGGTCCCGCACCAGCCAGAGTTCCTCTTTTTCACGATCCCAGAAGGCAAAGGCGAAGATGCCGTTCACCCGGTCCAGCCCCTTCAGACCATGGACCATCATGTGCTGCAGCAGGACTTCGGTGTCGGAATGGGTTGTGAAAACCACCCCCTTGGCCTCCAAGGCTGCCCGCAATTCGAGATAGTTGTAGATCTCGCCATTGTAGGTCAGGGCATAGCGACCATCCGGCGACGTCATGGGCTGGGCACCTGATTCGAGATCGATGATGCTGAGCCGTCGATGTCCGAGGGCGATCTGGCGGGTTATGTGGTAACCGCTTCCATCTGGTCCCCGGTGGGCGAGCCGTTCGGTCATCGCCCGCAGGCAGGCTTCATCGGCGGATGGGAGATCGTCAAACCGGGTAAATCCCGCTATTCCGCACATGGCCGGGCCTCCGTCGCTGACCAGTCGGGCAAGTGATTTGTGAACAGGGGGGCAAGATCGGCAACATGATCCACCCGATAATCCGGGTGTTCCTCAATCGCCTTCGTACCCACATAAACCGTTTTGTGACAGCCGGCGCGCTGACCGGCGGCGATATCCGTTCCATGATCCCCCACCATCCAGGATCGGGACAGGTCGACCTGATGGTCCGCAGCAGCCCGCAGCAGCATCCCGGGATTGGGCTTCCGGTCCGGATGTCGATCATCCGGCTCCGAGCAGACATAGATATCCAGTACAGGTGCCCCCACCAGCTCCGCATCGTGCCGCAATCGGGCATGCATCGCGTCCAACTCTTCCTGCGGGGTATGCCCGGTCGAGATGCCCTTTTGATTGGTAATCATGATGGCGACAAAACCCTTCGCATGGACCACCTGGAGCGCCTGCAGAAACTCCGGGTACAGATGGAAGTGCTCCGCTTTCTCCACATAACGCGTGGTGGGCGGGACATTGGCGATGCCATCCCGGTCAAAGAAGACACACGGCTTGCCCGGTGTCGGTTCTGTTGTCTTGGATTCCATGAGACGATGCATGATGCGCAATTCGGGCCTCCCGGTCAATCTAGGGGATTGCCAAGCTGCACGCTCCCCGACACTATGTGGGAAATATTTTTTGACCGGGATGGCCGATGAAAGTTTCCATCATTATTCCAATGTACAATGAACAAGAGAATGTCGCCCCGCTGTCCGAAGAGTTGGACCGGCTGCGGTCGTCCCTCGATGATGTGGAGGCGCTCCTCATCGACGATGGCAGCCGCGACGGTACCTGGGCGGCGATTGAGGACGCAGCCGCTCGGTACCCGGTCATCCGGGGCATTCGCAGCGTACGGAACCGGGGCCAATCCGCCGCCATGTTGCTGGGGTTTGCCCAGGCCGCGGGAGACATCATCGTGACCATGGATGGCGACCTGCAAAATAATCCTGCCGACATTCCCCGGCTGGTGATGGAACTCGACCGGGCCGATGTTGCTTGCGGCTACCGGGCCAAACGTCGCGATTCATGGTCGCGGCGGATGGCCTCGCGGATTGGCAATGGCATTCGCAACCGGGTCACCCGGGATGGGCTGCGGGATACCGGTTGCAGCCTCAAGGCTTTTCGGGCCGAATGCGCAGCGGATATTCCCCCGTTCAATGGCTGCCACCGGTTTATGGGTGCCTATTTCAAACTGCACGGGCGGACGATGGTTCAGCTTCCCGTTGACCATCGTGCCCGGCAATTCGGCAGCTCCAAATACACCAACCTGAAACGGCTGCCGAAAACCACCTTCGACCTGATCGGTTTTCTCTGGTACCGAAGCCGGTATCTTTCGCCTACCACCGCAATCGAAACCACCTGAGGCCCTGATGTTCACTGCCACCTATACAATCCGCCTCCATGATACCGATGCTGCCGGGGTGATCTACTTTGCCGCGGTATTGCGGATTGCCCACGACGTCTATGAACAATTTCTGGAGGCGCATGGGGAGTCCATTCGGGCCACCCTGGAAGGCCGCACCCTTGCCTATCCGGTGGTCCATGCCGAGGCTGATTATCGGCGACCGATTCGGCTCGGTGATCAATTGAGCATTCGCCTTGATGCGACCCGCGCCGGCGAGGGATCCTTCACCACACGATATACCTTTTCCAACGGTCAGGGTGAAATTGCGGCGGAGGCCAGCCTGGTGCATGCCGCAGTTGATGTGACCTCAGGACGCCCCGTTCCACTTCCGGATGCGATGGTCCGGATAATCATCGATGGTCATTCGGCAAGCTGATCGCGGCATTACCGCGCGAGCATTGCCTCCGCCAGCAAGGCAAAATTTTCCCGATTGGGTTTATCGGATTGCCAGGATTCCCCTTCCGGCCAGGCCAGAAATGCCACCGGAATCTGGAATCCGGCCAAGACCGGCCGAAGCAGCGCGGGCCATGCCTCGGCCGTTCGCTGGCTTCCGAGGACAAAGGCCACCGGCCGTTGCCCGAACTCCTTGTCCGTCACCGGGACCACAAGAACCCGGTCGATCCCGCCGAGGTTCATCATCGCCCGTTCGATGACTGCGGGGTGAATATTTTCTCCGCCGGAGATAAACATGTCATCTTTTCGACCATTCACCTTCAACCGCTGTTCCTCATCGAGCGTCCCCAGGTCGCCGGTATGGAACCAGCCCTCGGCATCCACCGCCGGGTCCACGGCATCGCCCTGGACATACCCCTGGAAAAGACAGGACCCGCGCACCAGGATTTCCCCATCCGGAGCGATCTGCAACTCCCGGTAGGCAAGCGGGCTGCCGGCATAATAGCGTCGTTCGGGGGGCGTCAGCACCGGAACCGTGGTGACTTGCGAAGCCATCTCGGTCAACCCATAGGTCGGATACACCGGCCACCCGCGATGAAAAGCCTGTTTCAATGCCTGCTCATCCAGAGCGCTCCCCCCAAGCAGGATCGCCTTGATTTTTTTCATCCTTTGCTCCGCTTCCGGGTCGGCCAACAGGCGGCGCAATTGCGTGGGCACCAGGGATAGGTGGGTTGCGCCGTAACCGTTGATTGCCTCCACCAGCGACTCCTCCCGACCCGGCATCGCAATGCCCGCGCCACTGAGCATGCACCGGAAGACAATACTCAATCCGCTGACATGGTAGATGGGTACCTGCATCAGCCAACGGTCGTGGGAGCGAATCCGTAGATTATTGTTGGAGCCGCGGGCGCTGTAATAGTGGTTGCCGATCGAGTGCTGCACCGCCTTGGGGTCCCCGGTACTTCCCGACGTGAACAGAATCGTCGCGGGCTGATCCAGCGCATAGCGGATGGCCTCCGGCGAAACACGTGACACAGGTTCCGCCAGCAGGGTATCGGGATGAAGTTGCGCGCAGGGCAAATCTTCCGAAGTTTGAGCTTCCCGGGAATAAGCCACCACCGCCCGGCAGTTGATCCACCGCAACTGATCGATCACAGCATCCCTCGGTTGCCGCGTGGATAGCGGACAGGCCACCGCACCGGCCCGGATCACCCCCATCAAAATCACCGGATATCGCCAATCCTGGGGAAGGAACAAGGCAATCCGGTCACCCGGGCCCAGTCCGAGTTGCTTCAGATTGGCGGCAACCCGAGTCGCCAGTTCATCCCACTCCGAGTAAAGCAAGTCGCGGTCCGGGCCAAAGATGGCGCCCTCCTGCCGGGATATCTGGGCCGCTTCGCGCAGGGGACAGGCAATCGTGGTCATACCGCGTCCCCCAATCGCCCGGTCTGAACCGATGCATCGAGACCGGACGGCCAATCGATGGTAGGCTGGTCAAAAGAGAGTGCAGTCATCAGCAAATCTTCACCCAGCCGTGAATAGGTGTCAAACCCGCATGATTCAACGGTTTGAATGGCAGCGGCATAGTCCAGCAGGCCGGTCATGCCGACCCCGGATTCATAACAGGAACTCAGAATAAATCGCACACCAGTCTCGATACAGCATTGCCGCCATTGGTCTGCTCTCGCATACCCCCCCACGCGACTGGGTTTGCAGATGAAGGCCGTCAACCCCTCGAGCGCGGATCTTGACGGCGGGTGGTCGGCCAGTTGCTCATCCAGTGCCACGGGCCAATGGGTTTGTTCGCGGAAGGTCTGGAGAGCATCGGCACCCCGTACCGGTTCCTCGATGAATTCAATCCGCTCATCCGAGACGGCGGCGGCAAATGCCAGCGCCTGATCCAGATTCCACCGGCCGTTGGCATCCAGCCGGAAGCGCACCTCCTGGGAAGCCTGCTCCAGCAGCGCTGAAACAAAAGCGATATCATCATCGACCACCGCGCCGACCTTCAGTTTGAACGTACGCCAGCCTTGATCCTGCAGCGCCAGAAACCGCTCCAGCTCCCCCGGATGGAGCAAGGCGGTCAGAGAAAGGGTCCACGGCTTGGGCCGGTCAGTACGCAATACCCGCAGGGCTTGATCGACCGCACATTGAAATGAAGGGAAGGGAAAACGCATCCCTGCGGCATCCGCGAGCGGGATACCGGTCAACCGATCCTTCCATTCCTGCAGGCATGGCAGTAGGTCGGAAAGATGCTCCCGATGATACCCAGGTAATGGGCAGCAATCACCCCAGCCTATCCGGCCAGTTGTATCCGTGATAGCCACCAGCCACCCCTCCCGCTCGTGAAGGGCGTGCCCCCCGATCACCACCGGAGAGCGCAGCGGCAAGCGATAGGGATGAATGGTGATCGCCCCCACCCTCATGCTGGTATCACCCATGCCAAGGCTACCAACAGGCAATACCCCATCAAGACTCGTGCCGTGCGGGCGAGCAATGGGTTGAGGGCCCGGCCCTCGTGTTTCCACACGAAGGGAATGGGGATCAAGACCAGGAGTGAAGCTCCAAGCAGCAGAAGCATCCGGAGCGGCCCGGTCATCGCTCCCTCCGGATACACCCACCAGGGCAGGAGGCCCGCAATCAGCAGACAAACCGTATATTGCAGCCGGGTGAAGGTCACCCCGAACCGAACCGCAAGCGTTTTCTTACCGGCCAGCCGGTCGCCATCGAGGTCCCGAAAATTATTCGCGATGAGGATGCCCACCGATAGCAGACCCGGCCCGAAACCGAGCCATATCGGGGTCCAGGCAAAGGTCAGGGTTTGCACGTAGGTCGTTCCCGCGACAGCCACCGGACCGAAGAAGATCAGGACAAAAAGATCACCCAGTCCCAGGTAGGCCAAGGGATAGGGCCCGGCGGTGTAGAGCACCCCGGCAAGGATCGAGGTAATGCCAATCACCACCAGGGGCCATCCCGCCCGCGCCACCAAGCCGGCACAAACCAGAGCCGCGGCGGCAAAAACCAACTGGGTCGCCAGTTTCATCTGTCCCGGGGTGACCCATCCTGCCTGGGTCGCCCGGATCGGGCCGATCCGGTCCTTGTCGGTACCCTTCAGAAAATCCGCCAGGTCGTTACAATAGTTGGTGCCAATCTGAAGCAGGAGCGCCCCGGCAAAACACAGCAACACCGATGGAAGGTGCAGGGGGCCCTCAACGGCAGCAAGGGCGGTACCCAACAGGACCGGCGCCATCGCCGCGCCAAGGGTTTTCGGGCGGGCGGCCAGCCACCAGATACGGAGTGCGGAAGGCCGCCCTGGGGTTGCATGAGTCATCGGTTCGGCTCCTCCTGCTCGCCATCGTCAGAGTGCATCGACCGCCATGCGCACGCAAAGGTCACGGCCGGCGAGGGAACCGGGTAAAATCCGGGGACCGCTTCTCGACAAAGGCCTGTTTACCCTCACGCGCTTCCTCGGTCATGTAATACAGCAGCGTGGCATTGCCCGCGAGCTCCTGCAGGCCGGACTGTCCATCACAGTCGGCATTCAGGGCCGACTTCAGGCACCGTAGTGCCAATGGCGACATTTCAAGCATCCGCCGACACCAGGCCACCGTCTCCGCCTCCAGTTTCTCATAAGGGACCACACAATTGACCAGTCCCATGTCGAGGGCTTCCTGGGCCGAGTATTGCCGGCACAGGAACCAAATCTCCCGGGCTTTCTTCTGACCGACAATCCGGGCAAGATAGGAGGCTCCAAATCCGCCGTCAAACGACCCCACACGGGGGCCGGTTTGCCCAAAGATCGCATTGTCGGCGGCAATGGTGAGGTCACACATGACATGCAACACATGGCCTCCCCCGATGGCGTACCCCGCCACCATCGCCACGATTGGCTTGGGGCAGGTACGGATCTGGCGTTGAAAATCGAGGACATTCAGCCGATGCACCCCCTGGGCATCGACATACCCTCCCTCCCCTCGGATTTTCTGGTCGCCCCCTGAGCAGAAGGCTTTTTCGCCTTCCCCGGTCAGAATGATGACCCCGATATCCGGATCTTCCCGGGCATCCTCAAGGGCTTTTTGCAATTCCATGACGGTTAATGGCCGGAAAGCATTTCGCACTTCCGGGCGATTGATTGTAAGTTTGGCAATCCCCTCCGCCTTATGAACCTTGATATCGGTGTAGGTCCCCGCTTCTTTCCAATGAATTGTAGTCATGGTTGTTCTTTTCCTAAAAATTCAGTGATCAACGAAGCCAGCACAACCGGGCATTCCAGATGCACGGCATGGCCGGCATCAGGGACTGTACGCGTGATGATGCCCGGATACAAGTGCGGGGCATGCCGCAACTGGCTTGTATAGGGATGATCGAGCTCACCGCTGATCATCAGGGTGCGGTCGGCAACGGCCGCAAGGGCGGGGCCGCACGCGGGCACCTGGCCGGGGCTGCACGCCACGATGACCTTGGCGAGATCCGCGGCACAAGCCGCCATCGCCCCGCGGTTTTCCTGCAGGATCTCCCGGGCCTGGGGATGTTGTTGCAATGATTCAAACAGCGGCTGGCGATACCAGGCTTCCAGAAACCATGGCCAGTCGTCCATCACCATGGCCCACTGCCGGTCCTTCTCCAGGCGACTGCTGCGCACCTCCGGATTGGACAAACCCGCTGAGGTGGAGCAAAGCACCAGGGCATCCGGGGCGGGCAGTCCCTGCCGGAGCGCATGCAGTAGCACTCGTCCCCCCAGGGAATACCCCACCATCGCCACCCGCCGGGATACCGGGGCCGAGGCGAGCGCTCGACGAACCGTATTCACCATTTGCTCCATCACGTCCTCCGTTTCGGCAAGCACCGCACCGTGCCCCGGCAGGGTAACCGCCTCCCAAGTCCACGCCTCCGGCAGCTCACGCACAACCGCCTGCCAATCCTTGGGACATCCCAGGAAGCCGTGAATGAAAATCAAATGCCAGGAGGAGGGAGTCACCAGTGTGTACCCAATCACATGGTCAGGCGGACGGGATGGCCGGTTCATTCAACCCCATCATCAGGGGGACCGGGCAATGAAGTGCGGCCGCGATGCAACGGAAGAGCTCGAACTCCTCGGTGGTCAGGGTTTGGTCAAAGGAAAGGCATGTCATGCAGGCGACCATCAATTGCTTTTTCAGATCGGGAGCAGCATCGGAAAGCGAGGTAAGGGCCCGGTCAAATTCGGTTAAATTGGCCGCGCTCCGAATGGCGGGCTGATCGGGCAAGTAGGGCCGGACGGCATCCACCGCGCGCGCAAACGCACCATCGGCAACCGTACTGTCCTCGTGCCCCCGGGCCGCGAGCATGGACAGGATGGAGAGGATGGCCAGGTGGTTTTCCATCCGCTTGCCCCCGGCGTATGCAGCATCCTCGCCCAGTCCGTGAAGAAGAATTCGCCGCAAGCTGTATTCCATCAGGGTCACCCTCTGATCCGCACCGATCAGGGCATCCATATTGGCAACAAAGGCTTCGCGCTGTTGATCGGACAACTGTTTGAGCGCTGGCATGCACAAATCCAGAACCGGGAGCCGTGCCGACATCGGCAGGGTGGTCAACGTCGAGACCAGAGATTCCACCACCGCAAACACTTGAGGATCGGCGGCTGAACGCAATGCCTCGATCTGTTGGGCACGCAATTCCGGCCGCTCATCCAGCAACAGCCGATAGACCACCGCTCGGGCCCCGAAGGGATCATGACACTGCGACTTCAGGGCCTCGGGAAGTCCGGCCAGAAATGTGCGGGCCGCCGACACATGCTCGGTGGCCGGGGTGCCGATGGATGCCATGACCTTTCCCGAATCGATGGTGGAAAGCATGGCCATCTTGATCAACCAGTCATGCAGTTTCTTTTCTTCGATGCCCTCCGTCTTTTCCGGAGGCGCCATGGCGGCGTCTCTTCGCTCCAAACGCTCGCGGACCTTTTCAAAGTCGCCATCAAAATCAGGTTCGAGCACACGAATGCGATTGACCAGGGGAGGATGTGTGGCAAAGAGCGAATTCCATCCCCCTGCCATCGAACTGGCAAAAAACATATGACTGATTTCTTCGGCCTTGGGATTCTGGATACGGGAACCGTCGGCATAGGCACCAATCCGCTTCAATGCATCGCTCAGTCCCTCCGGCGAGCGGGTGAATTGAACCGCCGATGCATCGGCCAGGTATTCGCGCTGGCGGGAGACCGCCATCTTGATGAGGCGGCCCACGAAGTAGCCGATTAGTCCGATCACCATCATGACCAGCCCCACCACCAAAGGGAGGGCGCCATTTTTGCGGTCATTGCCCCCGCTGTAGGCACCGACGCGCAGGATGACCCGTCCGATCAGGTAGATGAGCAAGATGCCTTGCAACAGCCCGATCAGCTTCATGTTGAGCTTCATATCCCCATTGAGAATATGGCTGAACTCATGCGCGATGACTCCCTGTAGTTCGCTGCGGGAAAAGGCGTCAATGGCGCCCTGGGTAATGCCAATGACCGCATGGTCCGGACGGAATCCTGCGGCAAAGGCATTGATTCGCTTCTCCTCGCGCATCACATAGACCGGGGGGACCGGGACTCCCGAGGCAAGGGCCATTTCCTCCACAACATTGAGCAGACGCTTTTCCTTGAAATCGGTGGTGGTGGGCTGGAGAAGGATCCCGCCCATCGATTCGGCAACCGATGCCCCACCACCGCGCAGCCAAAGCAACTTGAATCCCGAGCCGGCGGAGACAATCAGGGTGACCCCGAACAGGGAGGCGGCAAACAGTTCGGGAAACCACCAGCCGGGGTCGACCACCGGGTACACTCTCCGGGCCTGCTGATCTTGAATCGCACTGGTCCGGGCGAAGAAGGCCAGCACGCCATAAATGGACAAAACGATTCCCAAAACCGCAGCCAGGAAGGCCACGACCAGCCAACCGGTGCGCTTTCTCGCCCTTTCCTGGCTCGCGAAGAAATCCATGAATGCGCCCCCGCTGCCGGAGGCCGGGGATTAAAAGGAAACCTTGGGAGCTTCCCGTTCGGCGGGATTTTCGATGGTCAACAATTCCGCGGCCCGGAAGCCCAGCATGCCGGCCAGCAGCACCGAGGGGAAGGTCTCCCGCGCCGTGTTATACACCATGACGGCGTCATTATAAGCCTGGCGGGCAAACGCAACCTTGTTTTCGGTGGTGGTCAACTCCTCGCTGAGTTGCATCATGTTTTGGTTGGCCTTGAGGTCGGGGTATGCTTCGGCAAGGGCAAACAGGCGGCCCAGGGAACCGGAAAGGGCGGATTCGGCACCGGAGAGTTGCTTGATCGCATCCGGGTCATCCGGGTTTGCCGCCGCCGCTGACGCGGCATTGACTGCGGCGTTGCGAGCCCGAACGACCCCCTCCAGGGTGTCCTTCTCGTGAGCCATATAGGCCTTGGCTGTTTCCACCAGGTTGGGAATCAGGTCATAACGCCGCTTCAACTGCACATCGATCTGTGCGAAGGCATTCTTGAACCGGTTGCGCAGAGCAACCAGCTTATTATAGATCCCGGCGATGAACAGTATCACAACGACCAGAATCCCCAAACCAATCATCAAACCAGTACCCATGATGGACTCCTCCTTAGTTAAATCGGGAAGAACGATATGATTCCGGCAAGGTTCTGTACAGTCGGAAATGGAACCGGAAGTCCCCTTGGTTTCGCTGTGTTGCGAATCGGTGCCAACAGACATTGACGATTCAGCGTGAAAGACTTACCTTGAACTCGGAGAACATGCGAAGCCCATGAAGGTTGAACAAACGTACTGGACCTCAAGCGGTGGTTGGCGACCTTATTTCCCAGGTTCCACACTTCGAGAAGCCGATTTATTGCTGGTGTTCGCCAGCCGTGAACTGTTCAGGGAAGCCCCCTTTTTCGGCATGTTGTCTGCCCTTTTCCCGGATGCCATTTTGGCTGGATGTTCGACGGCGGGCGAGATTTTCGGAACCAACGTCTCGGATGGTGGGTTGGTCTGCAATGCCATTCACTTTGACCATACACAATGCCGCAGCGCATCGGTGCGGCTGGCGCAGGGCGGCTCGATTACCGATGCCGGACGGGATCTGGCATCACAACTCGACCCCGAGGGTCTCCGACATGTGCTGATCATCAGCGATGGAATTCGGGTGAATGGCACTGAACTGATTGACGCAATGACCGAAGTCATCCCCCCCGAGGTCAGTATCACCGGCGGGCTGGCCGGAGATGCCGACTTGTTTCGAGAGACCTACGTATGTTCCGGCAGTGAACCCGTCCAGGGTGCGATCATGGCGGTGGGGCTGTATGGTGACCGATTGGTCATTGGTCGTGGCTCCCAGGGGGGCTGGGATCCGTTTGGGCCGGAACGGCTGATCACCAAATCCAGGGGCAACCAGTTGTATGAACTGGATGGCCAATCCGCCTTGTCGCTCTACAAGCAGTACCTGGGACAATATGCCGACCAGCTCCCCGGCTCCGCCCTCCTCTTTCCCCTTGCCGTTCGCATCCACGATCAGGAAGAGGAACTTGTCCGCACCATTCTCGGGGTGGATGAAACATCCAACTCAATGATTTTTGCCGGGGACATGCCGGAAGGCGGATATGCCCGACTGATGAAAGCCAATATTGACCGGCTTATCGACGGAGCCATCGATGCCGCCACGCAATGCAAGAATCAGATTTCCCCGCTGTCTGCCGAATTTGCCCTGCTGATCAGTTGTGTCGGGCGCAAGATGGTCTTGAAGCAACGTGTTGAAGAGGAAGTGGAAGGGGTCCGTGACATTCTGGGTACGGGCACCCCGCTGGCTGGGTTCTACTCGTATGGCGAAATCGGCCCCTGTGCCCCCAACCAGTCTACCCGCCTGCTGAATCAAACCATGACCATCACGACCTTTACGGAGCGCACCGATTCATGAGCGACCGGCATAGCCTCTTACAACGGCAACTGCGGCGCCTGCTTGACGACGAACCCCCACCCGAAGCGTGGGCCACCCTGCTCGATCAGGTGAACGAAGCCTACCGGGCGTTTGACCGGGATCGGCGCCTGCTGGAACGGTCCATGGAAATCAGTTCGCATGAGTTGCAGCAGGCCAATGCGGACATCCGGGCCGTCTTGGATGGATTGGTGGACCTGTATCTGCGGATCGATGTCTCGGGGCGCGTCCTCTACCTGCGCGGGCAAACCCGGCATCCAATCCTCAAGCAGGAGCAGGGTCTCGTGGGAAAGACCATCCAGGATCTGGTGGTGGATGAGGCGGCACCCGCGTTCCAGGCGATGCTAGAGCGATTGCAAGCCAATGCGGTGGTGGATGAGTTCAGTGTGCGCCTGGGACAGGGCGAAGAGGCCCGGCATTTCGACATCCATTGCGTACCCGCCCATCATCACCAGGGCAGTGTGATCATCCGGGATATCACCGAGGCCAGCCGGGCCGCCCTGCGGGAACAGAAACTCCAGCAACGGCTGGCGCGATCTGAGCGCATGGAATCACTCGGCCTACTCGCGGGTGGTGTAGCCCATGACCTCAACAACATCCTCTCTCCGTTGGTTTCCTATCCGGACATCATTTTGTCCGAACTCAACGAAACCAGCCCAATCTACCGCATGGTGCAGAAAATGCAGGACTCCGCCCTGCGGGCATCCGCGATCATTCAGGATCTCCTCACCCTGGCCCGGCGGGGTAATTACCAGCCCGAGCCGGTCAACCTCAACGACTCGATCCGAACCTATCTCGACTCCCCCGAGTTTCATAGCCTCCAGAGCAAATATCCCCTGATCGAGCTGACACAAAAGCTCCATACCGCCCCGCTGGTTGTGGAAGGTTCGCGGCATCAACTGGCCCAGGCGGTGATGAATCTGATCACCAATGCCTATGAAGCCATCGAGGGGGCCGGACAGGTCGAAGTTGTGACGGACTGGGTCCAACCAGGTGATCAGTCAACCGCGACAGAAACCATTGCCTTGGGCCCCCATGCCAAATTGTCTGTGGCAGATACCGGTGTTGGCATGACTCAGGAGCAGATCGAACATATCTTCGAGCCATTTTATACCCGCAAAGGCACAGGAAAAACCGGAACCGGACTCGGATTATCCGTGGTCTACGGGTCAGTGAAGGATTGCCAGGGTACCATCAAAGTCTACTCCACCCCCGGAGCGGGCAGTCGGTTTGACCTCCTGTTTCCAGTTAGCTCACAGGATGCGGCTCATCCCCAATCCAAACCGAGGGAAACCACTGCACCTGGCGGTGCGGTGCTCCTTGTGGTTGATGATATTCCCGAACAGCGGGAACTGTGCATGCTCTTGCTCCAGTCAAGGGGATTCCAGGTGCACGCAGCGGCGGGCGGCCACCAGGCGATCGAGTTTCTGCAAAATCATCAGGTCGACCTCGTCCTGCTTGATATGATCATGGAAGATGATTTTGACGGACTGGACACCCTTCTCGCCATTCAGTCGATCAAACCGGATCAACCCTGCCTGATTGTCAGCGGTTATGCGGAATCCGACCGGGTTCGGCGGGCCCTTGACTGCGGAGCAAGGGGGTTTGTTCAGAAGCCATTCACCCTTGACGTCATCACCCGGGCAGTTACCCGCGCCCTGGAGACCAAACCCATACGCGCCGACTGAGCGACGGCTCCTTCGCAGGCGCTCTCGATGATCGCCCCCGCCCTCAAGAAACCGATCCGGGGCGATCATAAAACCTACCGGACCGGATGGGTCCATGCTATAGATCTCCGGATGAGCGAAACCCCGACCTTATACCTGCTGGATGGCATGGCCCTGATCTACCGGGCGCATTTTGCCCTCATGAACAGTCCCATCCGAACCGCCTCGGGAATGAACACCGCCGCGTTGTACGGATTCACCCAGACCTTGATCGATTTGATCACCACCCGCAAGCCGACCCATCTAGCCCTCGCCCTCGACACCAGCGAACCGACCCTCCGGCACACTTGGTTCCCCGCCTACAAGGCGCAGCGACAGGAAGTACCGGAAGACATTGTGGCCGCCCTGCCCTGGATCGATCGCGTTGCCCACGCTTTTCAACTACCGGTCCTGAAGTATCCGGGCTATGAAGCAGATGACATCATCGGCACCGTGGCCCGCTTCGCGGAAACCGAGGGGATCACCACCTACATGGTGACCCCTGACAAGGATTTTGCCCAACTGGTTTCAGACCGCACCTTTATTCTCAAACCGGGACGCAGCGGCAGCGAAGTCGAGTGCCTCGGGGTTCCGGAAATCTGCGAAAAATGGGGAATCCAGCATCCACGGCAGGTCATCGATATTCTCGGACTGTGGGGCGATGCCTCCGACAACATACCCGGGGTTCCCGGTGTCGGGGAAAAAACCGCCAAGAAACTGATTGCCGAGTACACATCAACGGAAAACCTCTATGACCACCTCGACGAGATCAAGGGCAAGCTGCAGGAGCGGTTGCGGGACAACCGCGACCTGGCCTTTCTGTGTAAAAAACTTGCCACCATCTTCCGTGAGGTTCCAATCCGGGAATCCATTCGGGACCTCGCTTACCGCGGGTGGAGCGAAGACGTGGTACGCCCCCTGTTTGCTGAACTGGAATTCAACACTCTGGGCAGGCGGATCTTCGGGGATGCCTTTAAAGCCGGACACGGTTTTCAAGAGCTCGACTTTTCCGGCTCCCCGCCAACCCCACCCGCAGGTGAACAGGGCGAGCTGTTCAATCCCAGCCTGAAAACCCTGGAACAGGTGCCCCATGACTATCGGGTGGTCAACCAGCTTGAGGAACTGGACGCCATGGTTGCGACCCTGGAGTCGGAGCCCGAATTGGGTCTGGATCTGGAAACCGATCAACTCGACCCATCCCATGCCGCGATCGTGGGCATTTCCCTCGCCCGTCAACCCGGGGAAGGTTGGTTTATTCCTTTTTCCCGTGACGGCGCGGAAGGAAAGGCCCGATTGTCCCGGCTCGCCCCCCTGTTTGAACGAACACAGGTGCGGTGGATCGGACACAATTTAAACTTTGACCTGAGTGTGCTTGCCTGGCATGGGGTCCGGCTGAAGGGGCAGCTGTTTGACACCATGATTGCCCATGCGTTGCTTGAGCCGGATCGACGGCACGGCCTCGACGCCCTGGCCGAACAATATCTCGGGTATACCCCCATCTCCATCACCACCCTCCTTGGTGAGAAAAACAAAGATGCCTCGGTGCTGTTCGACACTCCGGTCCGGCAACTCGCGGACTATGCGGTGGAAGATGTGGATGTCGCCCTCCAACTCAAGCGGGCGTTCGAACCGATGTTGCAACAGCAGAAGCTCCTGCCGGTGTTTGCCGACATTGAAATGCCGTTGCTCCCGGTCCTGGTGGATATGGAGCGCGAGGGCATCCGGGTTTCCTCCGAGGTGCTTCGTGTGATGTCCGGCGAACTTGCATCCCGCCTGGATCAACTCGAACAGGAAATCCAGTCGCTGGCCGGGGAAACCTTCAATCTCAACTCGCCCAAGCAACTTGGAGACATTCTGTTCGAACGCCTGAAACTGGTGGAGAAGCCCAGGAAAACCAAGACCGGTCAGTACGCGACAAACGAGGCGGTGCTGCAGGAACTTGCCACGGTCCATCCGATCGTGAAGAAATTGCTCGAACACCGGGAAGCGGCCAAACTGAAAAACACCTATGTGGATGCCCTGCCCGCCGTGGTACATCCGGATTCAGGGCGCATCCACACCACCTACTCCCAAGTCGGAGCCGCCACCGGACGCCTGGCTTCCGCCAACCCGAATCTGCAGAATATCCCGATCCGGACCGAACTGGGTCAGGGCATTCGCAAAGCCTTTGTCGCCCGGGAGGCTGGATATGAAATTCTTTCTGCGGATTACTCCCAGATCGAGCTGCGGGTGATGGCGGACATGAGCGAGGACGAGGGCATGATCGAAGCCTTTCAGGCCGGTCTGGATATTCACGCCGCCACCGCCGCCAGGGTCTTCGGCGTGTCGCTTGATACCGTGACCGCAGACATGCGGCGAACCGCCAAAATGGTCAATTTCGGCATCATCTTCGGGATTTCCTCCTTTGGGCTCGGGCAGCGGCTCGGTATGCCGACCCGGGAGGCGGACGCGATCATCAAGGCCTACTTTGAGCAATATCCCAAGGTGAAGGCCTTCATGGACCGGACCATTGAGCAATGCCGACAAGCCGGATTCGTGGAAACCAAAACCGGTCGGCGGCGCATCATCCACGATATCGGATCCCGGAATGCCACCCTGCGCAATGCCGCAGAGCGGACTGCCATCAACTCTCCGATTCAGGGCACCGCAGCGGACATGATCAAGCTGGCCATGCGCGACATCGCCCGGGCGTTTTCCGAGCAGAATTTTCAATCCCGCATGTTGCTCCAGGTGCATGATGAACTGGTGTTCGATCTTGATCGCGAGGAGGCCGATGCGGTGTGTGCCGTTGTCGACTCGTGTATGAAGCATGCCCTGCCCCTTCGGGTGCCGGTGGTGGTGGATATGGGACGCGGCCCGGACTGGCTGGCCGCCCACGGATGAGGTTCGCATGAAGATCGCCTTTCTCGCGGATATTCATTCGAACTGGCCGGCATTGGAAGCAGTCCTCCAGCATCTGAAGGCCTCCCGGCCCGACCGGGTGGTCGTGGCTGGCGATACCATCAATCGTGGACCGAATCCCCGCCGGTGTCTGGAGAAAACCCTGGAGCTCGCCGGTCAGGATGGGTGGCTGTTGATGCGGGGCAATCATGAGGATTATGTACTGCATGCTCCCGGACGGATCTCCCAACTCCGGCCATGGGAGCAGGAGGTCTGCGCACACACCCTGTGGACCCATGATCATATTCGCGCGTACCGGGATACCATTGCAGCCTGGCCTGAGCACATTGAATTGGAGGGGCCGGACGGCGGCTTGATCCGGGTTGTTCATGCCTCCATGCATGGGAACCGGGTCGGCCTCTACGCGTTTATGGATGACGCTGAACTGCATGACAAAACTGCCCCCGGCGTTCCCGTACTCTGCGCCGGACACACGCACATTCCGTTTATCCGATGGATCGGGGACCGGCTCATACTCAATGCCGGTGCGGTCGGCATGCCCTTCGACCGGGATCCGCGAGCAAGCTATGCCCTCATTTCGTGGACCGAGACAGGATGGAAGCCGGAGATTGTGCGGGTGCCCTACGACCAGGGCGAGACCGTCCGCCTGTACCACGAGACCGGATACCTGGCCAACGGAGGCGCCATGGTACCACTGATCCTCCGGGAATTGCTCGAATCCCGATCCTGGCTGGGTCCGTGGCACCGGGAGTACGAACCCCGGGTCGCAGCGGAGGAAATGACCGTCGCGGACTCGGTCCAGGCGATGATCCAGTCCCGGACATAAGAAGAGCAAAAAAGACAGGACAAGCGCCGCATCAGGCTTCCGGCAGGTCAAAATCCAGGACAAGCGGAAGATGGTCCGACAGGGTCACCGTGGGCATCCAGAACCGGCGGCAGTTGATTTCCGGACTGCACAGGATGAAATCCAGATGGCGCTTGGGGGCCCAACTCGGAAAGGAGGGTAACCGGGCCTCATTGACGTCCTTGAGTCCAGACGCGGCGAGGAACAAGTCGATTTCATGATCACCCCACAGGGCGTTGAAATCACCGGCCACGATCAGGGGCTTGCTGGTCGTGCGAACCAGATCATACAGATCGCGCAACTGATGATGCCGTACCCGGAAACTGAGCGACAGGTGGACCAGGAAAATCACCAGGTTGTCCAACTCCAACTCAATCACCAACCGCTTCATGCCCTGGTTGAAATAATGAAATCGCTCACCCTTGATGGAGTCCCTGGCCAAGAACGCATTGCCCTGCTTGTTCAAGACCGGTAACCGCCGGGCCACCCGGGCGGTTTCACTGTATTTGGACCGGTAGCAATGATAGTGGCCCAGAGAGGCGGCAATCAACTGGGCCTGGTTTTGTTTGCGGGATCGATACGAACCGCCATCCACCTCCACCAGACCCACGATATCCGGGGCCAGGGTTTTCAAAAACCGTCCAATTTCCTCGGTGTGAACAGCGGTGCGCCCCAGATACCCGCTCCAGGGGAAGCGCGGTTGCTGGGCGCCGGTGCCATATCGAATGTTGTAGAGTAAAAATCTCACGGAAGGCCTGTCATCCTCCTGCATCTTTCTTGCATAGTTTACCCGCTTCACGGCAGGATGCCATGGGAAAAAGATGAACCGATTGAATGAACTGAATCTTGACCGTCCCCTCGACATGCATGTGCATTTCCGTCAGGGGAACATGCTCCAAGTCGTGGCGCCGCTCACCGCGGAAAGTTTTGCCGGGGCAATCGTCATGCCCAACCTGGTGCCGCCGATTCGATCCCTGGAGGCGGTACAGGCCTATCGGGAGGCGATTCTCAAAGCGACTCAGGGCCGCAATTTCACTCCGTTCATGACCCTGTTTTTCTGGGCCTATACCGATGCTGAACTGGAGGCCGCCGCGGACCAGATCACCGCAATCAAGCTCTATCCGGCCGGGGTGACCACCAATAGTGAAGAGGGAATCGGGGATCTCTTTGCCGCCCGCACCACCCTATCGGCCATGGAGGAACTGGGGATTCCCCTGCTGATTCACGGGGAGACCCATGGATTTGTTCTGGACCGGGAACGGGAATTTCTCGCGACCTATGACCGTCTGGCCCGCGAATTTCCGCGGTTGAAGATCGTGATGGAGCATATCACAACCCGGGAGGCGGTCGAGCTGCTGGACCGGCATGAGCATCTGTATGCCACGGTGACGCTGCATCACCTCCTGATTACCCTCGATGATGTGGCAGGCGGACTGCTTCAGCCCCACCTGTTCTGCAAACCCATCGCCAAACGGCCGGAAGACCGGGAGGCCTTGCTCCAGGCAGTCTTACAGGGACATCCCAAAATCAGCTTTGGCAGCGATTCCGCCCCCCACCCCCTCAGCGCCAAGGAATGCGCGGGCTGCGCGGCCGGAATCTTCACCGCTCCGCACGCACTACCCATGCTGGCGGAACTGTTTGACCGTCATCAAGCCCTGGACAAGCTGCAGGGCTTTGTTTCCGACCATCCCCGTGCCATCTATTCCGTTCAGCCCGCCCCCAAAACGGTCCGCCTGTCCCGCACCCCCTCGGTCATTCCGCCAAACTATGGCGAAGTCATTCCCTTTCGGGCCGGGCAGACCTGTGCCTGGTCCATCGAGGACATCCAGTAAACCACCATGGCCCGATCACCCCAACAACCCATCCCCCAGCCCCCGGCGACCTGGTCGCGCATGCTCAAGGGCATTCCGGTACGGAATCGGGCAGCCCGGGAACTCCGCCGGGAACCGGGGGGCGGGGCGGTTATTGCCATCCCCACACAACCCAAATCCTGGTACAAAATACCCCCGGTACGGTGGCTGGTCCGGGTTCCCGAACACCGGGAGCTGCACCTCGACCTCATGGGTACCCAGCTCTGGGATGTCTGTGATGGCAGCCGGACGGTCGAACAGATCATCGATTTCTTTGCGGTTCAAAACAGTTTAACGTTTCATGAGAGCCGGGTTTCTGTTACCACCTATCTCAAATCGCTTTTGCAACGCGGGGCGCTTGCAGTGGCTTTGGATTGACGATGACGCAGCATCAACAGTATTCAGTACACGCGATGACCATGGAGCTTACAACAAGATGACGATTCGATCCGTCATTCTTGGGCTTCTGGGGGTGGCCTTTGTCTGCTCCTATACCTACTTTAATGACTGGGTCATGCGGCAAACCATGTTTGTCGGCAATTTTATGCCGATCTCGGTTTATGGTCTGCTGGTGCTGTTTCTCGCACTGGTCTATCCCTTGCTCCGACGGTTGCACCGGGGTCTGGCCTTCCGTCCCTCCGAATTGGCGGTCATCATGGCCATGGTACTGGCCTCCTGCGCTATTCCCGGATCCAATCTGCTACGCCTGTTTACCCCGGCCATGGTCATGCCCCACCGGTATGTCAACACCGAGCCCGGTTGGCAGAAGCAGAACATCATGGACCTGGTTCCGGATGGGATGCTGGTGGATGTGTCCGGCAATGAAGAGGAAGTGCTCAGCGGATTTACCCGCGGTCTGACCGAGGCCTCCGAGTCGCTGCCCTTCAGCGCGGTGCCCTGGAAGGCCTGGTTTCCAACCCTTCTCTTCTGGATCCCCATTCTGTTGAGCCTGTGGCTGGCCCTGACCAGCCTGGCCGTGGTGGTCCACCGCCAGTGGTCCGACCACGAGCATCTTCCCTACCCGATCGTCACCTTCACCAAATCCCTGTTCCCGAATCAAGACGGCAGCCGCAGCGCGATTTTCAGCAACCGCTCCTTCTGGGTCAGTCTCGGTATTGTTCTCGCCATCCACTTCTACAATTATCTCAATATCTGGTTCCCCAATGTCCTGATGGGGCGAATTCCCCTCGGCGTGGACTTCACCTCCATGGCCAAGTTGTCCGATACCTTCGTCAAAGGCGGGGGAGAAAACTTTCTCAGCTACTTTACCCTCTATTTCACGGTGATTGCCGTCGCCTATTTCCTACCCAAGGAAGTGTCTCTGTCGCTGGGGGTCGGGCCCCTGCTGTGGATCTTTGTCGCGGGGACATTTGCCACCTACGGAATCGGGGTCAGCGGATGGCAGGGCACCTGGCCGTTTGGGCTGACCATGGACGCCATGATGATCATGGGCGCATACTTTGCCATGCTCCTGGTGCTGATTTACACCGGCCGACACTATTACGCCAATGTGTTCAAACGCGCAATCGGCCTGGGCGGTACCGGGGATGCGGTGGAAAGCTCGGCGATCTGGGGGGCGAGGTTTTTCCTGCTCGGCATGACATTCTTTACCGCGTATGCGGCAATTGTCGCCGGTCTGGACTGGCCCATTGCCCTGTTGTTCGGACTGGGATGCGTGGCCATTTACCTGGTGATGGGCCGACTCCTCGCGGAAACCGGTCTTTTTTTTATTGTCACCACCGGCACCCCGGCCACCCTGCTGTGGGCGTTCTTTGGCTCCCGGGCCCTCGGTCCGGAGATCATGTTCCTGATGTTCATGTTCTGCATCGTCCTCTTCTATGACACCCGGGAAGCCCTGATGCCTTTTGTGGTCAACAGCCTCAAACTTGCGGATGATTGCCGGGTCCAGGTCGGTAAAACCGCGTTCATGATCATGGTCGGGTTGTTTGTCGGCCTGGGGGTCGGCCTTCCGGTTACCCTTTATTACCAGTATTCCAACGGGGTCGACGTATCGCAGTGGAACATCGAGCAAGCCAAGCGGCCCTTCAATGAAACGATCAGCATCATCCAACGACTCGACGCCCAGGGTCAGCTCGAAGGAGCAGGCGCAGTCACCGGGCTGAAACGGTTTGGGGAGGCTTCCCCCCATCCCCAGGGTCTTGTCGCCTTCTTCAGCGCCGCCGGTCTGGTGTTGTTGTTCTCATTCCTCCGGCTCCGCTATAACAACTGGCCGCTCCATCCGGTCATGTTCCTGGTTTGGTCCACCTATGCCGGCAACTCGTTCGCCCAATCCTTCCTCATTGGCTGGTTCATTAAAACCATGATCACCAAGTTTGGCGGCGCGGGCATCTATCAGAAATGCAAGCCGATCATGTTCGGCCTGATCGCCGGGGAAATGCTCGGCGGCGTCATCCCCATGATCGTCAGCCTCCTGTATTACCTGATCACCGGAGATACCCCGAAACCCTTTGCGATCATGCCCGGCTAAGCCATGAAGACCATCGATGTCCAACCACAGCCGATACTGAGCCTCAAGCGCATCTTCGCGATCGCCCTGTCCGGGGTAAAGTACCGTCTCTTCCGGGCGGTTGTTACCGTCGCGGTCATTACCGTGGCCATGGCCTTCCTGATGAACATTCTGACCGAGAGCCTGATCAAGAAGGCCGTGGCCAACTCCGCCCGCGATCAAATTGCCAACTTGCACCGGGTGGACCAATGGATCGCCAGACTTTCCGTTCCCCAAACCGGTGAACAAATCATCGCAGGGCTCGCCCAGGCAGACCCCGCCGATCCCTACGTCGCCGAACTCGCGGGCATGAGCGGAAAGACTCCGGACGATCTCGCCTCCCTGCAGGCCACCGCCCGCTCCGCCCAGGAATACCTGCAATTTTTTCAGGATATGAATTATGGACGTCGGCGGGTGCTGGTGGGACGGGCAGAATCGGCCCGTATTTTTGATCATCTTCAGGATCCGGGCGCGTATGACAAATTCACCGCGAATTTGTCCCACATGAAAACCCTTCGCTTTCCGACCGAGGCCGACGCGTTTCAGGCATTTCTCGCGGAGTGGCCGACCTTGCGGGATTGGATGGGGACCGTGCGGGATGGCCAGGCCAAGGCGATCGAGCAGATCAAAAAGTCACTGGGGAATCAGCCGCTGGTGGAGGCGCTCCGCAATGCGGATGGGGACTTCGGGGAAACCCTGCGGCAGGCCGGTTTTGCTCTCGGCACCGAAGAGGCGGCATCGCTTTCACGGGAAGTCAAACGGCTCGACAACATGCTGCTGATCGAATCCACCATCAACAATCCCGAGCTGCGCCAGGCGGTAGCAGCCAAGCAGGACATTCTGCCCGGTGATGTATCGGTGGCTCTCATCTGGGACCTCATCGATCGCTCCCATGGCGCCGCGTGGTACGTCGATGAAATGAACAAGGCAGGGTTGGACACGGAAAAACTTGATCCGGCATTTATCCGGGACCTGGCCGGCGATTATGCCCATGCCCAGTTGTTGAAATACGCCGAACGCCAGACCCTGGATACTGGCGGCGGGCTCATGGGAATCGGGGCCCGCATGACCTGGCTGGCTCTGGTCTCCATGCTGGTCTGCGCGGTGGGTATTGCCAATGCGATGCTGATGTCGGTCACCGAACGATTCCGTGAAATCGCCACACTCAAGTGCCTCGGAGCGCTCGATGGATTCATCATGACCGTGTTTCTGATTGAGGCCGGGATTCTTGGAATTGTCGGCGGCATTGCCGGTACCCTGATCGGGCTGGTACTGGCCATTCTACGCATGGCCCTGGGCTTTCAATCCCTGCTGGTCCAGTCCTTTCCCGCCCTCGACCTGGTCAAGGCCGGACTGATCTCCATTCTTCTCGGCATGATACTTGCCGCCATTGCCGCCGTGTACCCTTCCTTCCGGGCCGCCCGGCTGGCCCCCATGGAGGCCATGCGAATCGAATGAACCGGCACCTCCAATCCTACATTTCCGGGTATCGGCGTCACCGAGCCCCCGAAGAGGTTACCCGCGCATGACCACCCCGGCCACAACCGAGTCCAGGCCTGCCGAGCGCCGGGTCATCATCCGCACCGTCGGGATGAAAAAAATCTATCAACGGGGCATGGAAACCACCCATGCGCTGCGCGGGGTGGATGTGGAAATCTATACCGGAGAGTTTATCGTGGTGATGGGGCCATCCGGCTCCGGCAAGAGCACCTTTTTCAATATGATCGGCGCGCTGGACAGTCCGAGTGAAGGCCGCACATTCATTGACGAAGTGGATGTCGCCCAGCTCACCGCTGAAGAACTGGCGTTCCTGCGCTGTCGCAAGATTGGCTATATCTTCCAGTCCTATAATCTGATCCAGTACATGACCGCGCTGGAAAATGTCACCACCCCGATGGCGTTTGGCGGGGTGAGCCCGGATGAAGCCCGGTCCCGCGGCATGGAATTGCTCGAACTGGTGGGGCTTAAGGAACGGTGGTTCCACCGCCCCATCGAAATGTCCGGCGGTCAACAGCAGCGGGTGGCGATCGCCCGCGCACTCGCCAATCAACCGGCGATTCTTCTGTGCGACGAACCCACCGCCAATCTGGACCATAAAACCGGCGATGAAATCCTCGATATTCTCCAGCGCCTGAACCAGGAGCGGGGGGTGACGATTATCTGCGCCACCCATGACCATCGCATGATGAATATTTGTGACCGTTTGATGTGGATTCGCGATGGTGCGATCGAACGGATTGCCAATCGTAACGAAGTGGAAGTGGAGCTTGCCAGCATTGATTGACCTTCGACAGATGTGCAGGATGCCCGGACAGGTCCGGCACCTTACCGGACCGCTCGGATGCTTGCTGGTGTTCGCACTGGCCATCCAGGCCCCCGCGAAAAGCCTGCGGGAGGACACCGAGGCCCTGCTGGCACACCCCCACCGTCTTGCCGGCACCCCTGCCTATGCGGATGCCGCGACCTATGTGGAACAGCGACTGCGGGAAATCGGCTTGGAACAAGTGATTGTTCAGGAATTTCCAACCGCGCAGGTTCAGGTCGATCGTTGTGAACTGGTCACCAAGGGCGGTCGAACCCTTCCCCTGGTCATGGCCCGGCCCAATGGCGTGATCCCCCCTATCACCCCACCCGAGGGATTGACTGGTGAGTTGGTGGATGCCGGCGATGGCTCGGATGATCAATTGAACCAGATTCCCGTCAAGGGGCATGTCGTGGTCATGGACTACAATGCCAACATGCAATGGCTCAAGGCCATGAGACTGGGTGCCCAGGCGGTGATCTTTGTCGGAGGCGAACAGGGCGACGCATTCGACAAGCACTATGTCCGGGCCAATGCCAACCTCCCCCGCTACGCGTATGCCGGGAGCCGTTCCGACCTGCCGTTTGGTGAAACCGTCACGATCCATGCCGAGGCGGCCTGGAAGCGGGTCACCGGACGCAACGTCATCGCCTTTATTCCAGGTACCGAGCCGGAATTTGAAATGGGCCTTGAAGAAGCCATTGTTCTCAGTGCCAACCTGGACAGTTTTGGCGAATTTCCCGAGATTTCCCCGGCAGCCCGCAGTGCCGCCAATTGCGCGGGCCTGCTGCAACTGGCCGATACCTTCAAAAACTATCCGCCCAAACGCCATATTGTTCTCGCCTTCTTCGACAACCAGGCCCGATCGCATGCCGGAGCCATCGCCTTCTATTGGGCTCTCGAAGATAAGATCAATGATGCCACCGTGGCCGCCCGACTCCAGTCCTGGCAGACCGAAACCGAGTTCCTCGTCAAGCTCTCCGAGCTCATCGACCGCCCCAATCCAATGGATCATTTGGGCGAGGAAGGCGGGCGCCGCCTCGTCGAGCGCCTGGGCAACAAGGCGCGCGACCGGGCGCTGGATATTCGAAGCGAGCTGATGGATTTGCGGCAGGAACAGAACCGTCTCCGGACCAGCCTCCGCGCGATCAAGGACGACGCTGAAGCGGTGGCCGGGGTTGAGACCCGCATCGATGAAATTTCCACGGATATTGCAACCATCAAGGCGACCTATCAGCGATGGAATGATCTACGCCGCACCCTCAGCCGCAAGCTCCCCGTGGTCCCGGAAATTCAAGACTTGTTCGATGAGGTCGTCAGCGGGGTCCGCCATGACATTGAGCTGCGCCGGAAGGAATTGGTGGTCGATAAGAGCATGCTCGATTCCTCCTCCGAACTGTTTACCCTTCTCGGCAATCGCTGGATTTCCCTGCATGTATCGATGCTCCTTGGCGACCAGACCGATCGATGGGGATTGCTGATCGGGGGCGACTCTGAGATTCGTTCCCAGAACAACGATCAGCCGGGGCTGTATGGCAAAGTGCAACAAAGTTTCCTCCGCGCCTACGAATCCCTGGCCGGAAGCGGAATCTCCCTGCGCCATTTTGAAACCGCGACCGTGGACAACCGCCTGACCCAGCCCCGCCTGATGTGGGCGGCCAAGGGATTGATTCATGGCGGTGAAGTCGCGGGCCGGTATGGCATATACAACATTGCCCTCGGCTCCATGCTCGACCGCCTGCCCCGGGAAGGCACCCCGGCGGATACGCTGGAGAACCTCAACCTCCAGCGGATCGAAACCAATCTGCGCGAAATCGGATCGATGATGACCGCGATCGGCAGCCAGGAGGCCGCGATTGGTGATGTGGAGGCGGTGGCTGATCAACGCGGCCTCTCCCTCCGACGGGTGATCGCTTCCGACTATTCGTACATCGTGCCCCAATTCCGGAAGGATGCCACCGAAGGCGCCCTGGTGATGGGCCGCCATCGCGGCAGTTCCATCCCCAACCGACCCATCGCCGGTGCGGTGGTCCAGGTCAGCTACCAGAATCCCTGGTATCGCATCTTCTGGCCCCACGATAAATTCCCCGCCTTTGATCCGTTCCAGGTGGTTCTTTCCGACCAGAATGGTGCCTACACCGTGGGGGGGCTACCCGATGAAGACTCCACGCCCAAGCCCGTGGCCTTTGCCGCCTATTTCACGCCGCGGGGGGACCTGCTGGAAGTCTCCGACATGCCCTCACGCAATGCGATCTTCACCCGGGTCAACATGATCCGGGCCCGGAGCGGGCACTACATGATGTCCCCCCGATTCTGGCCCGACGCGGCCAACGTGTTTGACGCGGTCGGCAATGCCAATCTTGGCTCGGACGGTTCCGAACGGGCCAATGTGGCCACCCTCGACGGGGTGGTCGCGTTTCATGTTGAAGACAAAGTCGACCACATCAAAATCTTCGGCGAGAAATCTGCCATCGGGTTGGGCAATGATGAAGTCGACCCCGATACCGGGGTGGTTTTGAATCCCCTCGGCGACGGATTTCCGATCACGACGAACTGGGGGGGGCTGCAGCCCAGTTACCAGGGGGCGGGTGACCTCTGGCGCATCAACGAGTCGCGTCTGGCCCTGCTTCGCACCAAGGATATTCTCAACAGCTCTCTGGAAGAAATGCATGGCCGGGTGCAGGATCTGTATGAAGCCTCCCTCGCATCCACCCAGTCGCTGCATGGCGAGTCGCTTGCCGCATCGGCCATGCTGGGGGCCCAGCCCGTGTACGAGAATGTTCGCGCGATGATGGACGACCTGGTCAGCGCAGTCCTCGTCCTGCTTGCCCTGTGTATCCCCTTCGCCTTTGCCCTCGAACGCCTGCTCATTGGCTCCACCATGATTTACAAGCAGATGAGCTGGTTCTCTCTCTTCTTTATTCTCACCTTCATGATTCTCTACTACACCCATCCCGCATTTGCCGTGGCCCAGACCCCGATCATTATTTTCCTCGGCTTCGCGGTGGTGGTTCTGTCCTCCCTGGTGATCTTCATCATCATGCAAAAATTTGAGGTCGAGCTGAAAGCGATGCAGGGCATGACATCCACCGTCCATGCCGCCGACATCTCGCGCTTCAACACCGTGATGGCGGCCATGTCCATGGGGATTTCCACCATGCGCCGCCGGCCCCTGCGCACCGCTCTCACTGCGGTCACCATCATTCTGTTAACGTTCACCATCCTGTGTTTTGCCTCGTTCGACACCCAGCGGGGCATTGTCCGTTTCTTCTCCGCGCCCTCCCCCGGCTATTCCGGGGTGCTCTATCATCCGCCTCGCTGGGGCACCATCAACCCGGACTATGTTGAACTGGTGAAGGCCCGGTGGGCCCAGGAGGCCACCGTGACCACCCGCCATTGGGTCTGCCCCGAATTTCCCGGCGACCCGGACTTTGTGGTGGGCCATGCCGACGGCTCAAACCCCGTTGTGCTAAAGGGTATCCTCGGCATCCAGCCCGAAGAACTGGCCCATCGGGCCGACCTGCGGGAAATGCTGCAAATTGACGATCCCCAACGCATCCGGGATCATGTTTTCATCACCGAGGCCGTGGCGGAACTGCTCGGGGTCCAGCCCGGGGATCAGGTGGTGATCAAGGGAATTCGACTCACGGTCGGACCGCTGCTCAATGCGACCCGCCTGTCGGCGATTGTCGACATGGACAACACCAGCGTCATTCCCATTGACTATGCCCAGATGCAGGAAACCGAAGCCCGGCAGTCCGCTGCCAGTTCCCCCGAGGATATGCTGACAGAACAGGGCAACTGGGCCAACCTGCCCACCGATTCCGTCGTCCTGATGTCCGATCGCAATTGCGAGATTGCCGGCGGGAAGGTCAGCGTCATTCATCTCTACACCCGGGATACCCAGGATGCCTCCGTGTTTGCCGAAGACCTCGCCCGCATGATGGACCGCACCCCCATCGTCGCGACCCGCGCCGACGGGGTCTACCGCCATATTCAAGGAACCGTGGTCGCCGCCAGTGGTGTGGGCGACCTGCTGTTTCCAGTGCTACTTGGCGGGCTGGTCATTTTCGGCACCATGCTCGGATCCGTGGCCGACCGGGAGAAGGAAATCTATACCTTCAGCGCGCTCGGCCTCGCTCCGCCGCATGTCGCCAGCTTGTTCTTCGCGGAAGCGCTGGTCTATTCCGTCCTCGGTGGTATGGGCGGGTATCTGATTGCCCAGGGCACCATGAAGCTCCTGACCTTCCTCGCCACCTACGGGTTGGTCCAGGTGCCGGAAATGAACTACTCCTCAACCAATGCCATTGTGACCATCCTCATCGTCATGGCCACCGTGCTGATCTCCGCAATCTTTCCTGCGATCAAAGCCTCCAAGAGTGCCAACCCCGGTCTCCTGCGGTCCTGGAAGCCCCCGACCCCCGAGGGTGACGAATACAAGATCATCTTCCCCTTCACCGTCTCGGAATATGACCTCACCGGGGTGGTCAGCTTTCTCAAGGAGCATTTTGACAATTTCAGCGACACCGGACTGGGCGCATTCATGGCCCGAAATACCCGGATGATCCAGCACGACAATGGCGCCCTCGGTTTGCGCTCCTCCATTGCCCTTGCCCCGTTCGATCTCGGGGTGACGCAGGAGTTTGAATTGTGGAGCGCCCCCAGCGAAATCCAGGGGATCGACGAGGTGAATATCCGGCTGATTCGAAAATCCGGACAACCCAGCGACTGGACCCGCCTGAACCGGAATTTATTTGATGATCTTCGCAAGCAGTTTCTGCTCTGGCGTTCGATCCCCAAAGAGACCATGGAACACTACCGGCAACAAACACTGGTTGCCCTCAAAAGCGGAACTGTGAAAACGTAAAGCATCAAGGTATGGCCAAAGAACGCATAGACAAGGAACTCGAAGAGTTCCGGCAGGTGATGGAGGTGCCCTCGACTTTCGAGGACGGCTTCAACTGGACCTCCCTGCTCGGAGCCATATTTGTCGCGCTGCTCATGGTCCCGGGAGCGATCTATATGGGTCTGCTCGCCGGGGTGGAAAACATTGGGGCCGCCTCCCAGTGGGTGACCGTCATCCTGTTCATCGAAGTGGCCAAGCGCGCTCAGAAGACCCTGAAAAAGGCGGAAATCTTTGTCCTGTTCTTCATGGCGGGCGCGGCAATGGGACTGCCATTCAACGGACTCCTGTGGAACCAGTTTTTTGTCCGCAGTGATGCCGCGATCGCCACCGGAGTGGCCGCTGACCTGCCGGTGTGGTTCGCGCCCCGCCCTGAATCCGAATCCTATAGTCTTCGGACCTTCTTCCATCCCGACTGGCTGCCCGCGATTGCCCTGGTGATCTTTGGAACCTTTTTCGGCCAACTCGCCAACATGGTGCTCGGGTACGGACTCTTCCGGGTCGCCAATGATGTGGAGAAACTCCCCTTCCCCATGGCCCCCATCGGTGCCCAGGGCATCATGGCACTGGCTGAAGATGCCGATGATAAAAAGCTGTCTGACGACCAGGATCGATGGCGATGGCGCGTTTTTTCCATCGGAGGCGCCATGGGACTGGGCTTCGGCTTTCTCTACCTGCTGATTCCCACCCTTACCGGAGCGTTGACCGGGAACCCGGTCACCATCTTCCCCATTCCATTTGCCGACTTCACCCCGGTGACCGGCAATTATCTGCCGGCAGTTGCCACCGGCATTTCCTGGGATTTCGGCAATCTGCTCTTCGGCATGGTCCTGCCGTTCTTTGCCATGGTGGGCAGTTTCCTCGGGCTGGTCGTTTCGATGATCATGAACCCGATCCTGTACAACTTCGGGGTCCTCAAGAGCTGGAATCCGGGCGAGAGTACCATCAGTACAATCTACCTGAACAACATCGACTTTTTCTTCAGCTTCACGATCGGGGTATCCCTGGCCATCGCATTCGCAGGTATTTTGCAGGTGATCAAGAGCGTCCGGGGTGCGAAAGAATCCGCCCGCGAACAGAAGCTACTGCGTTCTCCGGCCGACCCCATGGCCAATGTGCCCAAAGGACGCGGCGACATTCCCACCTGGGTGGTGCTCATGGTGTACCTGGTGGTCACCCTGACCTACATCGGGGTTTCCGGTTGGCTGATCGACTGGCATAAGGGTGTCGTGCTGGCCCTGTTCTTTCTCGGGTTCATCTACACCCCCTTGATCAGTTATGTCACCGCGCGCCTGGAAGGAATGGTCGGACAAGTGGTGGAAGTTCCCTTTATCCGTGAAGCCTCCCTGATTCTGAGCGGCTATCAGGGGGTCGCGGTCTGGTTCCTGCCGATTCCCATCGCCAACTACGGGCAGATGACGGTCTTTTACAAACAATGTGAGCTGACAGGCACCAAGTTCACCAGCATCTGGAAAACCCAGGTAGTCCTGTTTCCGATCATCCTGATCAGCTCGATCTTCTTCATGAACTTTATCTGGAGCCTGAACGAAGTGCCCTCTGCGGTCTATCCCTTCGCCGATGAAATCTGGAAACTGCATGCCGAAAATGCCTGCATCATGTTTTCGTCCACCCTGGGAGAATATTCCATCTTTGAGGAGGCTTTCCGGGGCATGTATATTGCCATTGGCGCGGTTTTCGGGGGAATCCTTTTCTTTGGCCTGAGCGCTCTCGGCGCCCCCGTGATGCTCACCTACGGATTTGTCCGAGGGATCGGCAACATCATGACCCATTCGATTATCCCCCAGTTTATCGGGGCATTGCTGGGACGATACTATTTTCAGAAAAAGCTCGGGTTGAAATGGCGGCAATATATCCCGGTGGTCATGGCGGGGTTCGCCTGTGGCATGGGACTGATCACCACGGTCGGCGTCGGCATCACCTTCCTGAGCAAAGCCGCCATACCGCTTCCTTTTTAAACCACGAATGCACACCAATGAACACGAATAAAGTACAGGCACGGGTAATGGGAATGATGCACGGCCATTCCTGTGGCCTGGTGTCCATTCATGGTTCCCATTCGGAACAAAAGCTTTGATCATGGAAACCCTGATTGAAATTCGAAATGTGAGCAAGGTGTTCGACCTGGGCAAGATCAAGGTCCATGCCCTCCGGGATATGGATCTGGATATTTTCCGGGGTGAATATCTTTCCATCATGGGCCCCTCCGGCTCCGGCAAGAGCACCCTGTTCAATATGATCGGCGCGCTGGACCGCCCCACGGGCGGCACCATCAAGGTCGCCGGGGTCAGCTTGAGCGATCTGAGCAGCCGTGAGCTGGCTTATTTCCGGGGTAAACACATCGGGTACGTGTTTCAACAGTTCAACCTGCTTCCCGCCTATAATGCCATCGAGAATGTATCCATGCCGCTCACCTTCAATGGCTGGCCGCAGCAGAAGGCTCACGACCGGGCCTGCGATGTCCTCACCAAGGTGGGACTCGGGCACCGCCTCACCCATCGCCCGGACGAACTGTCCGGCGGTCAACAGCAGCGGGTTGCCATCGCGCGCGCCCTCGCCAATGAGCCGGCCATCATTCTTGCCGATGAACCCACCGGCAACCTCGACCTCCACACCGGTGAGGAAATCATCCAACTACTCAGTGCCTTGAGCCGCGAGTTGGGGGTCACGGTCATTTCCGCCACCCATGATCATAAAATGCTCGCCACATCCGACCGGATTCTCTGGATCAAGGATGGCCGCAAGGACCGCCTCCAGCGGCGGGAAGAACTGAACATCCGCGTGGGTAAAGTCAGCTAGCACTGAGAGAAGGAAACCAGAACATGCAAAAAACCGGACTCGACGACATTCAATTTGATGCCTCCAGCCTCTATCGTGAAGACCAGTATACCGACATGAAAGTGGGTACCATCCGGGTACTCACCCCGGTCGATGCCGAGGGCAAGACGGACCCGAACCGGAGCGCCATTTATGTCGGCCAGACCGAAATCATGTCCAACATGGGCATGCTTCCCATCTCGGGTAAAATTGATGCTGCGAATCTTTCCGAAGCCATTCAGAAATTTCCCGAGACCATCAAGAAGGCGCTGGAGGAAATGGTGGAACGCATGCAGCAGATGCAGCGCGAACAGGCTTCCCGGATCGTCACTCCCGACGAATTAGGCGGGGGCGGAAAGGTCATCCCCGGAGCGTTTGGCGGCCAACCGGGGGGCAGCGGAAACCTCATTCTCTAGAGCCGTTTAAGTAATGCCGTAGCCGAACAGCAGTTCGCTAGGACGGCGAACCCTACCTGAATGGATTCGACCCTTTGGTGGTAGGGGCTGACCTCTGGGCGGCCCGTGACAAACCGACCGGCCACAGATTTACTTAAACGGCTCTAGCGGAGAGCACCCACGCGGAGAAGCGGAAGCCTCGACGGCGATCTTCTTGAGTCACATCGGAACCCGGTACTGAATCGCCTGCTTGAGGGTCTGTGCATCGGAATAAGCAATCCCGCTGCCGCTGGGGAGTCCCCTGGCCAGCCGGGACACCTTGACCCCGGCCCCGTTGCATAACTCGGTCAAATAGCTTGCCGTGGCGTCGCTCTCCACGTCGGAATTCAAGGCGAGCAGAACCTCGCGAATGGAGCGCTCCCGAAGACGCTTCAGCAATTCCCGGATCCGTACATGCTCCGGTCCCTCACCCCGAATCGCCGACAATTTACCCATCAAGGCAAAGTACCGTCCCCGGAATACCCCGGCCTGCTCAATCAAACCGATATCCGTCGGCTCTTCGACCACGCATAACCACTGATCGTCGCGGGAGGGATCTGTGCAAAGCCGACAGGGATTGGCCTCGCGACGGGTCAAGGAGCCGCACTGGGTGCAGGGCACGATGGTTTCCCCCGCCTCATCCAGAGCCCGGGCCAGGCGAGCGGCCAACTTTTCCTTGTCCCTCAGAATCGCCAGCGCCATCCGCTCGGCAGACCGCCGCCCCACCCCGGGCAAGCGGTTCAAGAGAAGGATGAGCTGATTCAATTCTTCAGGATAGTGCATGGCGGGCCGGATTAAAGGCCGGGAATTCCCATGCCACCGGTGATTTTGGCCATCTCTGCGGAAGCATCATCGCGCGCCATGGCCAGCGCCCCATTGACCGCAGTGAGGACAAGGTCCTGTACCATTTCCAGATCCTCCGGGTCGATGGCATCGGGCTTGATCTGGACCGACCGCACCTGCATATCGCCGGTTACCAACACCGTCACCATACCGCCGCCGCTGGAAAAGCTGTACTCCTTCTTCGCGAGTTCCTCCTGCATTTTGACCACATTTTTCTGCATGGAGGCAGCCTGCTTCATCAATTTCATCATGTTTGCCATGGGGTATTCTCCTTGGGTTCACCGAATATCAATAATGTTACCATCAAATGCTTCGAGCACATTCTTCACTGCGGGATCGTCCAGTACCGCCGCTTTGGGGTGCCGCTGGTCCTGTGTTTTGGGCGGCACCGGTTCCTCCGAACGTTCGGGATCAGTCCCGCCTCCGGGAAGGGTGGGAATCGCAATGGTACTCAGATCCGCCACCGGTTGAAAGGAGACATTGACAGACCGGTGCAGACTGTTGGAGATCGCTTTCTTGATCGCGTGCAGGTTCCGGGGCATCAAAAGTCTTTCCTGATTCCCGGCGAACTCTTCATCAATGGCCAGAATTACCATGGTCCCCTCGATGGCAAGGGGGCGGGTGTCCTTCAGATACCCCCTGGTCAGTGGTGCCATCTGGCCGATTTTTTCAATCAGCCTGGGCCAATCCTGAACCAAACCGGGATACTCTTTTTCAGGGTCCGGAACCGGATCGTCATCGGCCCGGTCAGCGAGATGGGCTTCCGGATCCCCTCCCGCTTGCGCAGGAACCTCCCGGACCCGGGAATCCGCCACTGGCGACCGGCTGACTAGGCCAGGCTGGGCGGGGATGCCCTCAGGGCTTTTTTTTTGAGTGGTTGGACTTGTCACTTCCCGGGAAGCCTCCGGAAGCGCTTCACGGGTTTCCTGAAGGGCAGCCAGAATGTCGTCCAGCGATGCGGCGGCGGCGGCCCGGGCCGCCCGGAGCAAGGCCATTTCCAGAATGGTTCGACGGGAGAGGGCAAATTTCAGTTGCGGCTGTGCCTGGATCAGAATATCCACCACCCGGCTCAGGCGTTCGGGATTGGATTGAGCGGCTTGAACCTTCAACCGGTCAAGGTGACTCTCGGGAATTTCCAGCTCGGCGGCCCGGTCGCCGGTCAATTGGACCACCAGCAGGTTGCGCATGTAGTCCAGCACTTCCAGAGACAGTCGCTGCAAGTCCTTGCCGGCATCATTCAGATCGGCAATCTGTTCAAAGATCCCGGCATAGTTTCCGCTCAAAACCGCCTCGGCGAGATCTTCCAGGGTCCGCCGGGAAACCAACCCGAAAACATTCAGTACATCCTCTTCGTCAATTTTTTTCCCGCGAAAGGAAATGAGCTGATCGAGCGCTGATTCGGCATCCCGCAAACCGCCCTCCGCTCCCCGGGCAATGGCTTCCACCGCCTCGTCGCTGATCTCCACATCTTCCGCCCCGGCAATCATCCGGAGCTGCCCGATCAGATCCTTGAGCTCGATCCGCCGCAGGTCAAACCGCTGGCAGCGGGACAGGATGGTCGAGGGCACTTTCTGGACTTCGGTGGTGGCGAACAGAAATTTGACATGACCCGGGGGCTCTTCAAGGGTCTTGAGCAGGGCATTGAAGGCCGCCATGGAAAGCATGTGAACTTCATCGATGATGTAGATTTTGTTGGGGCCGCGGGCAGGGGCGTATTTGACACTATCCCGCAACTCCCGGACCTGATCCACGCTGTTGTTGGAGGCCCCGTCAATCTCAACCACATCCAGGGCCACCCCGGACATGATTTCCCGGCAGGAATCGCAGGTATCACAGGGATTCCCCTCGGTGAGGTTGGGGCAATTGAGTGCTTTGGCGAAAATGCGGGCGATCGACGTTTTCCCGACCCCTCGCGGACCAACAAACAGATAGGCATGGGCGACCCGCTGCGCGGCGATGGCATTGCCGAGGGTCTGGACAACATGCCCCTGCCCCACCACATCATCGAACTGCTGCGGCCGCCATTTTCTTGCTAAAACTTCGTAACTCATGATTGTGACCCAGGTTCACCCTGTGAGGGCGAGCGGGACCAGGTTTGCCTACGGCGCCCGGAAAGCGACAGCTACCGTTGCTACCTTCCGGTCCTGGCGGGATTCACCTGCTTCCGTCGCATAGGTCCCGGCCCCGCCCGCTCCCGCAGGGTGAACCGTGAAGTGAGTACCCTAGGGTTGAACCGGGCACTTGGCAAGCACTGGCTGTACCCCGATGACCGGTCAGTCCCCCGCCGGAGAGCTCCGCTTGACTTTGGCGATTGATTGCGATTCGATGGCAACAGGAGACCTCATCATGAGAGTAATCAGCATGCCAACCGTCCTATTGCTTGCGACGATGTTCGTCACCCCGGCGTTTGCCGGGGAACCGGAGGTACCGAACGAGCCGGATTCAGCCTCGCCGACCTTTATGGTCATCATGCCGGAACGATTGGATCACACCTGGTACTGGGTCCTCTATGGTGAGTCGTCGCAACACATCGTGCAGACCGCGATCGAGAAAGCATTGATCCGGGAAGGGTTTGAGGTGGTGGATGCCGCCCTGGCCAGCGGAGTCTCGCGCAAGCTGTCCTCGATTGACGACCTGCTGGGACTCGATAATGCCCGCGCGGTGGCCGAGGAACTGGGGGCGGACTATTTAATTACCGGCCAAGCCACGGCAGGTGAGGCCAGCGTCGGCACCGCGTATGGCGTGCGGGTGGTGCGGGCAAACGCCGAGATTTCCGCCCGGTTGGTGAGAATTGCCGATGCCAAGGTGCTCGATGTATTTGATGCGTCGGCCACCGAGGGCGGGCAGGCGATCCGATCCGCCGGACAGGATGCGCTCAAAACCGCCGGTAAGGAAATTGCCATCCAGTTGCGCAATGCCTGTCGGAAATTACATCCGGCATCCCCCTGAACCGCACCTTGAAACATGCCCATCAGCGGAAGCATGAGCACCCCTTCACCTGGCCGCACCCGCAGTTAAATGTGGTGCTGGTTGAGCCGGAGATCCCGCCCAACACCGGCAACATTGCCCGACTATGCGCCGCCACCGGTTCGCGATTGCATCTGGTGGAGCCCTTGGGATTCAAACTGGATGACGCGAAACTGCGCCGGGCCGGACTGGACTATTGGGATGCGATTCAACCCATCCTGCACCCGGATCTGGAATCGTTCTTTCGCACCGAAAACCCCGGCCCGGATTCGCTCCACCTCTTCAGTACCGGCGGAACCCTTTCCTATTTTGACACCCACTACCAAGCCGGTGATTACTTGTTGTTCGGGGCGGAAACCCGGGGACTCAGCGAACAGCTCTTGCGCAAGTTTCCCGACCGGGTCGTTGGCATTCCCCTCCGCACCGACCATGTTCGCTCCCTGAATTTATCGACTGCGGCAGGTATTGCGGTGTATGAGGCGCTGCGCCAGTTGCACTACAATTCCGGCAATCGATAGCGAACCGTATACTCCACCGATTCCATGTACTTCCCGGGAATTGTCATGCGGTAAAGAATCCGCTGATTCTCCAATGCGTAGCTCTCGGTTGAGCCACTGACCGTCCAGGCCAGAGCCACCGGTGGCTCCTCGTTGACTTCCACCTCAACAGGAACCGGGAAGGTATTATCGATACGAAGTGCCCAACGAGCCTCATAGTAGCCTGCGGCTGACTGGATATCGCCCAGACTGATTCGCTTGATCAGCAGGTCCTGGGTGGGGCCCATATCCACCCGAATCTCCGCGTCCGAGGCTACGTGGCGAATACGACCTTCTTGATGGATACTGGACCGAAGTGCGCCCAGATAGATCACCGACCGGCCCGGCGGAAGGGATCGTCCCTGCGCAATCGCCCGGTCATTTCGAAACAACAGGTATTGGGTCATGGGCGATCCCGGACCCCGGATATCCGAGGGAATGTCCGGGGCAGTGATCCCGTACAAGCGCTGCCCGGTGACCCTTCGGGCAGAAACCAATTGCATCAGGGACTTCCGTCCCGGCAGTAATGTGCTGACGCCGGGAATGGGGTAGGCATGCTCGAGTGCCGGAGGCGCAACCTCGGGCCGCCACAGATCGGACAAGGGACTGAAGGGGTCAAGATTCAAGATGCCCAACTGATCGTTCGCCCCCACCCCCTCGGAGGTCTCGCCCCCGACCACCTGTACCTGCGCATTGAGAAAGGACCTTGAGCCCATGCGATTCAGTTCGACCCAGCCCTCCAGATCAATGGAAATCGGGCTGGCCGGATTGCGAATCTCACCCCGGACCGACATCTGGTAGCTGGCTTCCCAGTTCCAGTTGGTCATCAAATAGCTCAGGACCAGATCGAAGGTTCCGGGGGTTCTCACCGAGACATCCACCAGCAGGCGGTCCCTTGCCTCCCCCTGCGCTGCGGGCCTGATTGAATCGCCGGGAATCAGGGTCAGGATCGTCGGCGGTTCGACCCGGTGCGACCTGGACGAGGCTAGCCGCCACCCGTGTACGTCCACTTCGCGCCGAGGGGATCTCAAGGATACCGAAGACGACACGGCATCATCGTCGATTGGCAGGTCCAGCGTGGTTTCGGTCCGCTTGCACTCCACCCGGTAGGTCTCCGTCACACAGGCCCAACCCCGGCCGATCACCAGATCGACCTCAACCGGATCCTGCGCCAGACCGGACGCCACAGTGCCCATCATCAGTGCGAGCAGCCCACCCGCCCGGATACTGTTCCTGCATGAAACGGACATGACGGCGTTCACCCGGAATTACCAGGTATAGCGTACGGTGTAATGAATGGAACGGCGCCCCCCCGCCTTGACTGTGGGGCGGAATTCGATGGTCTGAGGGCCGATGGTTTCATACTCCGTATCGGATTTGACCAGCTCGAAATTCTGCCACCGGTACAAATGCTCGACCACCCTGATTTCGGCGTCCTCTTCCGAGGTGTTGATCAACCGAATTTCGAAAGACTCCTCGTACTCATGCAGGGGGGTGACCTCTTCGTAACTCATGCGCTCGCGCTCCCCGATCAATCCCCGGGCCGGACCCAACCGGACCCGGCCTTTCTCGCCGACCGCCACCGGAAGCATAAACGCTTCACCCAGAAAATCCACCGCGCCATCCTCGCGGGCGTCGAATAACCGCAGCCACCCCGGAGGTAGGCTGCGGCCAATCCCGCGCGCTTCACTGTTCTCGAATTCCACATAGGTTTCAACCACCTGGTGGAACTCGGTCCCATAGTTCCAATCATTCCTGCGGTTGCGCTGGAACCGGTCAAATTTCACCCCATCATACAGGAAGAACTTCTCCATCGGCATGTCCGTCGCCGAGGCAAAATGGACAAAGACCCGGTCCTGCTCGGGAAGATTGACATTCCGGGGAAGCTCGAAGATTTCCTCCGGAGTCAACCCGGCAACCGATTGTTCCCAAACCGGTTGAGGCAAACCGTATACGTACCGCATTGCGGGCACCTCCTCCCGACCGGCATGAACCACCCGGTTCAGAGGAGCCAGCAATCCCTTCTCGGTCATGATCATCCGGACCCGGGCATCTTCATAGTCCACACCGGACTGATTTTCCAACTCCACCTTGGCAAAGAAATCCGCAGTGCTCCGGCGAAGCAGGATGTCATAATAGGCTTTCCAGGAGATCCCGTCCGTGCGGTAGCCGACCCGGAACGTTTTCGGGCCCTCCTGCGTCGTGCGCGTCCTCCAGATCATGGTCGGCTCGGGGTAGGCAATGAGACGGCTCCGCTCCGCAGTCAGGCTGGTAATGCCATCCAGGGGGAAAAGGGAGAGGCCATCGGCCCGGTTGAGGGAAATCCACTCGGCCCCTCTTTGATCCCGCAGGTAGCGGGCTTCTCCACTGATCTCACGGCCATCGGCCAGGATGGAAACGTCAACCCCGCGCAACCGGCTGAACAGGGATTCCGCATCGGCATAGTCATACAGGAACCGCTTCTCCAATACATCGAAATCCGTACTGCGGCCAACCGAGGCATGGGTCACGCTGGACACATCGATCAATGCGGGTAACTGAGTGACCCGGAGATCCTGATCGCCCTGCTCGAGGACAGCCCGGCGCGATTCGCTCACCAGGGCAAATCCTTCATCGTAAATGGACAGGGTAATCCCCTGGGGCGGCGAGACATCAACCACGACCTGCCCATGCACAGGCCCGATCAATCCCAACCCAACCAGGATCGCGCACATACCACTCTGTTTGTTACTCATTCCATTCCCCTCACTCATCCTGTGACGGATGCTTTTCCCCATCCTCACCGCCAACCGGGGATGGCTTGCGCAGAACCGGATACAACCATCGATGCGCGGCGACCGTTCCCGCCACCATCAGGACGATGACCAGCCCTGCGAACCAATAGTAGTGGTGTGTCGGTTGTTTGACCAGCTTTCCTCCCGATGCATACATCAGGGTGGAGGGAATCATCCCCAGTAGACTGGCCCACAAAAAACGACCACTGTGCATCCGCAAGGTTCCGGCCAGAAGATTGGTGGCCACAAAACTGGACAAAGGAAATGCCCGAAGCAGAAAGATGACCAGAAACTGCCGCTGTTTGGGTATAACCAGATGCTCCACCCCATAGCGCCTGCGAGCCCGGTCCGCCATCGGTGACAACAGGGTCCGGCTTAAATAGTAATGGAAACCGGCCCCGATCGTGGACGCCAGCACCGCCAGTACCGACCCCAGAAAAATCCCGTAGAGCAGGCCCGCAACAAAGGCCAGGGGCCAGCGGGGCAGAAACAACAAGGGAGACAGCACGCCGTAAAGGGCCAGTACCACAACGCCCATCCAGCCCAGACGCTGCGACAACTCGGTCATGGTCTCCACCGTTAACCACTGCCGGGCCGGGGTGTACCGCGCAATCAACACCCCCGCCACGGCAATGAGCAAAAAGGAAGACAGGCGCAGCAGGGCCTTGATCGGCGTCAGAACCTCGTCCGGATGACCTTTATCTGGCATGGCCAGAATGAAATCACAGTCCCCCCCACCGGGACAATCAAAACCCTGTCTTGAAGCGAATGCCTCAGACCTCCTATGCTGCCGATATGTGGACGACGCTACAAGAATGGTGGAGCCTGCCCGATTGGATCGCCGGAGGAATCCTGCTGGTGGGTCTCCTCGGAGGTATTCGCCGGGGGTTATCGGGTGAGCTTAGCCGGTTGCTGGCTCTGGTGTTGTCTTTTTCCGGAGCATGGCATTTTCATCGTCTCGCGGTACCGCTCTTGCAGTCCCGTCTGGATTGGGGCGAAGATGCCCTGCGCCTCACATCCTTTGTGTCCATTTTCCTTCTACTTTATCTGGTGTTGAAAGTGATTCGGTTTGCCGTGCATACCATCCTCAACATCACGTTCCGGGGACCTTTGGAATATGTGGGGGGGGCGCTGCTGGGACTTCTGCGGTACAGCCTGGTCGTTGTCATGCTGTTTCTCATCGCCAACCAGGTGCCCTCCGAAAGGGTGCGCACCCACCTGGCTGACTCCCGGATGCATCATCTGATCCAGGAACAGTTTCAGCCGGCCTACGATTCGCTGGCGGAGACATTTCCCATCCTCAAGTCGTCCCCGGCCGCATCGGATGAGCTCTACCAGGATCTCGCCCCCCAACCCTGGGATGCCCTGGATGCCTGGATCGATGATGCCTCCCGTGAAGAGACTTCACCATGAGTGAAGCCGACTTTAAATCCCAGATCGAAAAAATCCGGGATGCATCGGATGTGGTTGATATCATCGGCTCCTATATCACCCTGAACCGGAAGGGTCCGCATTACGAGGCGCTCTGTCCGTTTCACAAGGAAAAAACCCCCTCGTTCAAGGTCAATCCCAACCGGCAGTCCTTCTACTGCTTCGGGTGTCATACCGGCGGAGATGTCTTCAGTTTTGTCCAGAAGTATGAAGGGGTGGATTTTCTTCATGCCGCCCGGGTGCTGGCCCAGCGGGCCGGACTGCGGATTGAATTAACCCCCGGGGTTTCCGACCATGACGCCCGGGAGAAGGACAAACTGCTTTCGGTGTCTCAGGCAGTGGCTGGCTATTATCGCAATGCCCTGCTCAAATCCCCCCAGGCCCAACCGGCTCGTGACTATCTGAATCAGCGACATCTCACCCCCGCGCTCGAGCTGTTTCAGATTGGGTATTCACCCCTCCAGTCCGACGACATGATCCGCTGGGCCAGGGGAGCGGACATCGCGCTGGAACTGCTGGAAATGGCCGGGGTGATGGCCCGGGGCGAAAAGGGTGACTGGTATGACCGGTTCCGAGGCCGCCTGATGTTTCCGGTACTCGATGACATCGGCCAGGTGCTGGGATTCAGCGGACGACTCCTGCCCGGGGATCCCCGTGAGAACCGGACCGGCAAGTATGTCAACAGCCCCGAAACCCCGCTGTTTCGCAAGAGTCGGATTCTCTATGGCATGCACCTCGCCAAGAAACCCATGCTGGACCGGCGGTCGGCGATCTTATGTGAGGGCCAGATCGATGTCATCCGGTGCCATCTTGCCGGGTTCAGCCATGCCGTGGCCGCGCAGGGAACCGCCATCACCGAAGATCATGCCCGCATCCTTCGGCGGTCGGCGGACGATATCACCCTGGTGCTGGATGGCGACACTGCGGGCAGCGAAGCCGGTTTGCGCTCCATCCCCATTTTTATTCAGGCAGGATTGGTATCCCATGTCGTCACCATGCCGCCGGGCTCGGACCCGGACTCCTTTCTGCAGGAACAGGGAGCCGAGGCACTGGCCACATTGCTTACCGAAGCTGAACCGGGCATGGCGTTCCTGTGCCGCATTCATCTCGAACGCAATCGGGACATGCCGCGGGAAACCGCGGTGATCCGGGCGGCCAAGGAGGTGATTGCTGCCGCGAGCAAGGCTCCCAGTTCAGTCTTTCAAGAGCACCTGCTGACCCAGGCCGCGGCGGCATTGGGCCTGACCCGGGATGCCCTCCGCCGGGATGTCATCCATGCCCAGAGCCGCGATCAGCAACGGCAGGCCCACCGTGCTCCCGAGGAAGCCCCCGCGACCCCTTCGGCCCGCATCCCTCCCAGTGAAATGCAACTGCTGGAGCTGATGGTCCACTTCCCCCACTGTGTGGATGAGGCCGCACCGTTTCTCCAACCGGAACATTTTCACCACCCGGCCTGCGCGGACTTGTATCGGAAGTTTCTCCAACATCCCGGCGATGAGGACTGGGACCTCGTCCGGGAGTGCATCGAGGAACCGGATCCCGTCAAGACACTGGCGGTTCGACTGATCACCGAGGAACACCACCTGTTTGATACCGAGGAGGTCCAACCCCATGAAATCGCCCAGGACCTGATTCTCTCGATTCGACTCAAGGATATGGAAAGCCACCTCCGCCGACTACAGGATCGAAGAAAGCAGGCCGAAGGTCAGGAAAAGGCCAAACTGACCGAGGCATGCCTGGTCCTGCGATCCGATGTTGAAACCGTCCGCCAGGGCTGGGAAAAGGCCAGGCCGATCCTCGAATTACACGATGAGTTCTGATCCGGTCAGGTGTGGTCTGCGGTCGCTTCATCGAGCAGGCGCTTCAACACCGAAGCGATAAAGGTCAGCTCAAAGGGTTTGGTGATGAATTCACTGACCCCGAGTTTTTCACACTCCTGGAGGCGTTCATGCGTGGGATACCCGGAAATCACCACCAGCGGAATGTCCGGCCGCAGCTTGCGGAGCTCACGAATCAAATCCACATCACTCAGTTCCCCCTCCATGTTCAGGTCGGAAATGATGAGGTTTACCGAGGGATCGGCGGCCAGCCTGCAACCGTCCACGCTGTTGGGTGCGACCATGACATCATACTTGAGTGACCGAAGCAGGTGACGGAAATAATTCCGAATCAACTCTTCATCGTCTATCACCAGAATCTTCGCCATACCGCCTCCGAGTTGCCGCCGCCACAAGGGCGGTCCAGCCTTCATCGAAATTTCAGTATCGCACCGCAGATTGACGGTGTCAGGCATAAAATCAGCCGGAGGAGCGCATCACACCGCTTGCCCGGGCGGGAGAAACCTTTTACGATCGCGCCATGAATCATTCTGAAGTTGCCTATCTCGGTCCGGTCGGAACCTTCTCTCATCTGATGGCGCGCAAGCGGTTTGGCTCCAAGGTAACCCTGACCCCGCTTCCCGGCATCTATGAGGTGTTCGCGTATGTCCGCAAGCAATCCGGATGCGTGGGGATTGTACCGATCGAGAATTCCTCCGGCGGTACCATCTATGAAACCATCGACTGCCTGGTCGAGGCACGCAAACCCCTGTTCATTCGCGAGGAACTCTCCCTGCATGTCCAACTGGCCTTGCTGGGTCATCGCGGAAAAAAGATTCACAGTCTGCACTCGCACTTTGTTCCCATGCAACACTGCGACCAGTGGATCCGCCGGAACTTGCCCCATGTGGTTCGCAAGGAGGCCGGCAGTACCGCGCTCGCGGCGGACATTGCCGCACGGGATCCCCATGCCGCCGCGCTGGGGATGAAGCAGGCGGCCCGACAGTATGGTCTCGATATTCTGGAATTTCCTGTCTCTGCCGATGTCCCGAACGTGACCCAGTTTGTTACCATCGGGAAGAAGGCTCCCCCGGCCCCCGGCAGTTCGAAAACCAGCCTGCTCGTAACCCTGCACAATCGCCCCGGAAGCCTCTGCGAATACCTGGAGGTCTTTCGAGACCATGCGGTCGACCTGACCCGCCTGTTGTCCCGCCCGCTGATCGGTAAACCCAATTCCTACATCTTCTTCATCGATGTCAAGGGTGTCCCGGAAAAGCCCGAGGTTGGCAAAGCCCTCGCCCAGGCAAAGCGAATTGCCGAAAGCATGAGGATCATCGGGGTATATCCGGTCCGGTCCGCCTACCGGTCCTGAGGCGGGGGCGGTCCGGCGGCCCGGTTCCCCCACCGGCAAACGCCCTTCCCGTATTGACCCATGAGCCGCGGTCCGGTACCGTGACCCGAATTTTTCAGCCAATGAGGTGACCATGTCCACATACGATAAAACTCTGAATTCGTTTCAACTGAGCAACGGCAAAACCATCCATTACTACAGTCTTGCCGCGTTAGCCGAGCAGGAGGGGGTTCAGATCGATCACCTTCCCTTTTCCGTGAAAGTCATCCTCGAATCCCTGGTTCGCCTGCAATCCCATCCGGCGTATCTACCCGAGCATGTGGCAAAATTTATCCGGTGGAGCCCCGAGGCTGAATCCGCCGAGGAATTTCCCTATCAACCCGCCCGGGTTCTGCTCCAGGATTTTACCGGCGTTCCCTGCGTGGCCGACCTCGCCGCGCTCCGCAGCGCGATGGAGCGGGCGGGGCGGGATCCCTCCCAAATTGAGCCCCTGATTCCGGTCGATCTGGTCATCGATCACTCCGTGCAGGTGGATTCCGCCGAGGATGTCGGATCCCTGCAGCGCAATGTCGAAAAGGAGTTTGAACGCAATGGCGAGCGCTACCGGTTTCTGCGCTGGGGCCAGAATGCCTTTCAAAAGTTGCGGATTGTCCCCCCCGGCCTCGGCATCTGCCACCAGGTGAACCTGGAATACCTCGCGCATGGTGTCATGGTCTCAGAGACCGCCGATGGCAAGACCATCGCCTATCCCGACACGCTGGTCGGAACCGATTCCCACACGACCATGATCAATGGCCTGGGGGTTCTCGGCTGGGGCGTGGGTGGTATTGAAGCCGAAGCGGCGATGCTCAACCAACCGATTCCCCTCCTCACCCCGCAGGTTACCGGCGTCCGGATCACCGGGAAAATTCCTGCCGGAGCCACCGCTACGGATTTTGCCCTCGCGGTCACCAGCCTCCTCCGGGGGATTGGTGTCGTCGGACAATTTGTGGAATTTTTCGGCCCCGGACTGGAGAATCTGTCTCTTGCCGACCGGGCCACTGTGGCCAACATGGCTCCGGAGTATGGCGCCACCATGGGTTTCTTCCCCATTGACGGCGAGACCTTGCGCTACCTGAAGGAGACCGGACGATCCGACGAGCAAGTGGAACTGGTTGAAGCCTATTGCCGGGCTCAAGGTCTTTTCCGACTGGCCGATCAGCCCGCACCAGCCTTCAACCGTGTGGTCGAATTGGATCTCTCCACGCTGGAGCCGAGTGTCGCCGGACCCAAGCGGCCCCAGGACCGGCTGGGGATTTCCAGCGTGAAGGCTAAATTCGAAGCGGACCTGACGGCCCCGGTGAAAGAACGGGGATTCGGCCTTGCCGAAAATCAGTTGGGGGCATCGGTTGACCTGCCCGGACTCGGTACGCTCCGCCATGGTTCGGTGGTTCTGGCCGCCATTACCAGCTGCACCAACACCTCCAACCCGCAGGTTTTGCTGACCGCAGGTTTGCTGGCTAAAAAAGCGGTGGAAAGAGGCCTGACCGTTCCCGCATCCATCAAGACCAGCCTTGCTCCCGGATCCCGGGTGGTTACGGCCTACCTGAAAAAATCCGGCCTCGATCAGTACCTTGAAAAGCTCGGATTCTACACGGTCGCGTATGGCTGCACCACCTGCATCGGTAACAGCGGACCGCTCGACCCCACGATCGAAGGCGCGATTCGCGACAATGATCTCGTGGTGGCCGCAGTGCTGAGCGGAAACCGGAACTTTGAAGGGCGGGTCCATCCCCAAACCAAGGCCAACTACCTCTGCTCCCCTCCCCTGGTCGTCGCCTATGCCCTGGCCGGGCGGGTTGATATTGACCTGTCCACCGAGCCGATTGGCATGGATTCACAGGGCCAACCGGTGTTTCTCAAGGACCTGTGGCCCGCCGAAGAGGAAGTCCGCAGCTTCCTGACCCTCGCCGCCGATCCGGCCACCTACCGGGAACTTTATGGGAACATCGCCACCTCCAACTCAGCCTGGAATGACCTTCCCGGCAAGACCGACCCGGTATTTCAGTGGGACGGTGATTCCACCTACATCCAGGAACCGCCCTTTCTGGTCGACATGCCGGAGAAGCCCTCGGAGCTTCAGGACCTTTCCGGAGTCCGGGTCCTGGGATACTATGGGGACTTCATCACCACCGATCACATTTCGCCAGCCGGGTCCATTCCGGCCCAGAGTGCGGCCGGTGTGTATCTGATCAGCAAGGGAGTACAGCCCGATGATTTCAACTCCTATGGATCACGCAGAGGCAATCATGAAATCATGATGCGGGGCACCTTTGCCAACATCCGCATCCGCAACAAACTGGTCGAAAAGGAAGGCGGCTACACCATGTCCTTTCCCGAGGGACGCGAAACGTTCCTGTATGATGCGGCCATGCACTATATCGACGGTGGCACCCCCCTGATGATTGTGGCCGGAAAGATGTATGGCGCCGGATCCTCCCGCGACTGGGCGGCCAAAGGCACCTATCTCCTCGGGGTCAAAGCGGTCATTGCCGAAAGCTTCGAGCGGATTCACCGCTCCAACCTGGTGGAAATGGGGGTGCTTCCCCTGGAATTCACCGCAGACCAGACGGCGGAATCCCTCGGGATCACCGGCCATGAAACCTTTGCCATCAGCGGTCTCCAGGACGCCTTCGCTCCCGGGAAGCTGCTCGATGTAACCGCAACCCGCGAGGATGGCACCCGCCTGACCTTCAAGGCCAAGGCCCGGGTCGACTCCCTGGTGGAGATTGAGTACCTCAAGCATGGCGGAATTCTTCAATATGTATTGCGGCAGGCCATGTCCGTCGCCACGCCCTGAGCCACCCATCACACGCGACAAGAGAACACCATGTACTTTCGCAAGATTCCCCATATCGCCAATTTTTCATTCGCTCAATCCTACCAGGCGGGGCGACCGATACGCATCGGCAAGTCAACCTATGACCTCGATCTTCAAGCCTATCGTGACGGCGTTTACCGGATTCGAGTCAAGGGGCCTCACTGGAAGAAAAATCTGTCCCAGGCAGGGTTGACCCCGCCCCCCAAACTCAACCGCAGCCACCTTGCCGCCACCCAACTGACCCTGGATGACAAAACCCAACTCAAACTCACCCTGCCGGGCAATCGGGATCTGTTGACCTCGCCCCCGGGCATGACCTTCGGGGTATGCGGGGAACGATCGGTCTTCGTTTTCAATCAATCACCCGGGACCCACTACTACGGCATGGGCGAAAAGATGCGGGGCCTCGAGTTGTCCGGCATTCAAACCAAGTTCTGGAACACGGACATCTTTGCGGACTTTCATTGGAATGAAATCGCCTGGGACCGCCCGGATCCGATGTATGTTTCCATTCCCTACCTGATCATCAAGCAGGGTAACGAGTACATTGGTCTGCTGCTTGACAATCCCCATGCTGCGTTCATGTCCACCAGTGCCAGCATTCAAATTGCCGGCGGGCAAATGAACCTGGGCGGACCGGACCGAAACTACATTGCCATCGGCTCCGAGGCCGGCATGCCCGATCTCTATGTGCTGGTCGGGCCGACCCTGCCCGAACTGACCCGCAAGCTCCAGCAACTGGTTGGCCTGACACCCCTTCCCCCGGTATGGGCCCTCGGTTATCACCAGTGCCGCTGGGGGTACAAATCCGAATCCTGCCTCGACAAGCTCGACCAGGGATTTACCGAGCATGGCATTCCCTGTGATGGCCTGTGGATCGATATTGACTATATGGATTCCTTCAAGGTCTTCACCCTGAATCGACAGCACTTCCCCAGTCTCCAGAAGACCCTTGCCAAATATCGCAGGAATGGACGACGGGTGATTCCCATCATCGATCCTGGCGTCAAGCGGCAAAAAGGATACCCGGTCTATGAAAGCGGGAAACGGGCCAAAGCCTACTGCCAGAATCCCCAGGGCGAAGACTTCATCGGCCTGGTCTGGCCGGGGGAAACCGTCTTCCCCGACTTTTCCATGGCCAAGGCGCGGGCGTGGTGGGCCAAGCAAACCAAGGCCTTTGCCAAGCAGGGATTTGACGGCACCTGGATCGACATGAATGACCCCTCCACCGGCACCGTTCTGAACGAGGACATGCTGTTCGACCAGGGGAAACAGCCGCACCATACCTATCACAATCAGTACGCCAGCGGCATGGCCGAGGCCACCCGCAGGGGATTCGAGGAGGCCCACCCCGGCCAGCGGACATTCGTGATCAGCCGGTCCGGCTATACCGGAATCAACAAGTATGCGGCGATATGGACTGGCGATAATATGTCCAACTATCACTACCTCCGGAATTGCATCGCGGTGTCCCTGAATCTGGCCCTGTCCGGCGTTCCTTTCAACGGTCCGGACATCGGAGGTTTTGCCGGAGACACCACCCCGCAATTGATTTCCGACTGGATGAAAACCTGCTTCCTGTTCCCCTTCTGCCGCAACCACTCGATGATCGGCACCCGTGATCAGGAACCGTGGGCCTTCGATGCCAAAACGCGCGACCTGCTGAAGCATTATATCCAGCTCCGCTATAAACTTCGCCCCTACCTGTACAACCTGTTTATCCAGCAAGCTGAGGAAGGCGAGGCGATTCTCCGCCCGCTCTTCTACGAATTTGCCGATTCCCAGGAGCAGCCCCTGGCCCGGATCGACAATCAATTCCTGGTGGGGCCCGCCCTCCTACAAGCGCCGATTCTGGACGAACACCAGCGTAGCCGTGAGGTCCTGTTGCCTGGGACCACTGACTGGTTCTCGGTTTTGGAGAATACCTGGGTCGAGGGAGGACAGACGGTATCGGTAACCCCCGGTCCCCGGCAAACGCCCATCTATGTGCGGAACGGAAGCATCATTCCCATGTCGGCGGGCAGCCTGCCGACCACCCCCCACTACGACGGAAAGAAGGTCGAGTGCCATCTGTTCCTTCGCCCCGGCTCCGGTGAAGCGGCCCTCCAGCGCTATGCATTTGATGATGGAGAGACCCTTGCCTACCAGAATGGCGGGCGCAGCCGCTATGCGATCTCCGCCGTGGAGGAGAATGGCACCCTTTCCATTCGAACCGAACAAGTGCAATCCGGTTATGGGAAGGCGTCATTTACCTTTATCCTGTATGGCGCATTTGACCGGATTCTGCTGAACGGAAAGCCCGCGCGCACCAAACGCCATCGCTGGACCTTTGCCGGCACCTCGCTCAACACCTACCAGGTATCCCCCTGAGTCGGCCCGGGTTGTGGATCGCACGGCCTGAACCCTCCCCTCATACATACAATTCTGTATGTTTTGGTATTTATATCGACAATAGTGTAGATTGCCTGGTCCATGACTTGACCGAGCTGAATATTGTCCTATCGTAATACCAAGACATTACGAATGTTTTTCATGTTCCCTGTCGCTTTGGCATGTGGAATGCTATCTTCTCAGGTCGGTGATGCAAAGGGTCGCCTGCACAGCACATGGATTTTAACCACTACAACAATGACGGCTTTTACGATGAGATGTTCGCTCATGATGGCAAGCCCCGGCCAGCCTGCAAGGCTCTGTTTGAGCGCCTCCAATCCCTGAGCGAGGGCGACCTTGTCCGCTATCAACAGTCGGCAGAGCGCGCGCTCTATAACATGGGCATTACCTTCCGGGTCTATAAGGACAACGAGAGCGTCGACCAGATTTTCCCGTTTGACATCATCCCCCGCATTCTTGGCGACCGTGAATGGCGGCGGGTTGAAAAGGGCCTCATTCAGCGGATCACCGCGCTCAACCTGTTCCTGCAGGATATCTACAACGAAAAGAAGATCCTCAAGGATCGGATCATACCCAAGGATGTTGTTTACTCAGCGGCTTCGTACCGCCCGGAATGCGAAGGACTGACCCCGCTGCACGGTATCTGGTGCCATATTACCGGCACCGACCTGGTCCGGGATGGAAGCGGCAATCTGTGCGTGCTGGAGGACAATCTGCGTTGCCCCTCCGGGGCATCCTACGTACTCGAAAACCGCCGGGTCATGATGAATACCTTTCCGAAATTATTCTCGGACCTCCGGGTCAAACCGGTATCCGACTATGCCGGCAAATTATTGGATATGCTGCAATATGTCGCACCGGAATCCAGCTACACCCCGACCGTGGTGGTCCTGACCCCGGGTATTTACAACTCCGCCTATTTCGAGCATTCCTTCATGGCCCAGCAAATGGGGGTCGAATTGGTCGAAGGACGGGATCTCGTCGTGTTCGATGGCTATGTCCACATGCGCACCACAACCGGATTCCAGCGGGTCGATGTCATTTATCGCAGGATCGACGACGACTTCATCGATCCGCTGACCTTCCGCTCCGATTCCATCCTCGGAGTGCCGGGCCTGTTTCAGGTCTACAAGGAAGGGCGGGTGACCCTCGCCAATGCCATCGGCAATGGGGTCGCCGATGACAAGGTGGTGTACGCCTATGTCGAAAAAATGATCCGCTACTATCTGGATGAAGACCCCATTCTCCCCAATGTCCCGACCTATTTGTGCTGGCAGCCGGGGGACCGGAGCCATGTGCTGGAGAATCTGGATCAATTGGTGGTGAAGGCGGCGAATGAGTCGGGCGGATACGGGATGCTGGTGGGCCCCCATGCAACCCAGGCCGAGCGGGAAGCCTTCCGGGCCCGCATCGTAGCCAATCCGCGCAATTATATCGCCCAGCCCACACTCGAGCTCTCCCGGGTTCCCGTCATCTGCGGTGATCACCTGGAGGGACGGCATGTCGATCTTCGTCCCTATATTCTGTATGGTCGTGATATCTATGTTCTTCCCGGAGGTCTCACCCGGGTCGCCCTCAAGAAAGGGTCCCTGGTCGTCAACTCCTCCCAGGGCGGTGGCAGCAAGGATACCTGGGTGGTGATGGATTCCGGGACCAGCGATGGAACCCAACCGGCGGAGACACCCCATGCTTAGCCGGGTTGCCGACGCAATTTATTGGATGAACCGCTATATGGAGCGAGCGGAAAATACCTCCCGCTTCATCGGCGTGACCCTGAACCTGATGCTGGAACAACAGGATAACCAGTTCAACCAGTGGGGCTCCCTGGTGCAAGTGACCGGCGACTATGACTTGTTCGTCAAGCGGCATGGAAATGACACCTCGATGGAAAAGGTGGTGGACTTTCTGACCTTCGACCTCACCTACCCCAGCTCGATCTATTCCTGCGTCCGCGCAGCCCGCGAGAATGCCCGGTCGATCCGGGAAAGCATTTCCTCCCCCATGTGGGAATATATCAACCGGCTCTACATCAAGGTCAGTGAACAGGCCCGGCACGGAACCCCTGCGGTGCTGGATGCCCAAAGTTTCTTCACCGACGTCCTGCTCGCAGGCAGCCTGTTCAACGGGATTACCGACAACACCATGAGCCACAATGAAGCGTGGAACTTCAGCCTGCTGGGGCGGATGCTGGAGCGCGCGGACAAAACCTCCCGGATGCTCGATGTCAAATACTTCATTCTCCTGCCCTCGCTGCAGGATGTGGGCACCCCCTACGATGAATTGCAATGGATCGCCTTGCTGAGTTCGGCCAGCGCCTACGAAATGTACCGTAAACGATACGGTCGGATTGATCCCCGCAACATCGTCGGCTTCCTGGTGCTGGATCCCGGATTCCCCCGCACCATGCTTCACAGCGTCACCCAGGCTGAAATTTCGCTTCACCAGATCTCCGGCACACCGCTCGGAACCTACTCGAATCTGGCTGAGCAGCGGTTGGGGCAATTGCGGTCCGAGCTTGCGTTCAGTAGCGCGGATGACATCATCTCCCGTGGCCTCCATGAATTTATCGATTCGTTCCAAAACAAAGTCAACGACGTGGACGAAGCGATCTTCAAGACCTTCTTCGAACTGCGTCCCATGCCATCGGGTGAATAATGCTATTTACGATATCCCATCAATCCATCTACACCTATAGCCGTCCGGTCGCCCTGGATCCCCATACCCTGCGGCAAAAACCCCGCCAGGATGGCAGCGTGATCCTCCATGAGTTTTCCCGGTCGATTTATCCCAAGCCCGGTGGCACCACGGACTTCATCGATCTGGAGGGCAACCCCAGCACCCAGGTTTGGTTTGAGGAGTTGACCACCACCCTCAAGCTGTCGGTGCAGATGGTGGTGGAGACCTTGCGGTCGAATCCGTTTGACTATGTATTGACCGATCCAGACATCCTCACCCTCCCGGTTCGATATCCCCAGCACTTGCACCCCAACCTGCTGCCCTACTGCCAGCCCTCCATTGTTCCCTCCGCCTTGAATGAATTGGTCGACCCCATTGCCGACGAGGCGGATGGCATGACGCTTCCGTTTCTTTCCCTCCTGACCGCAGCCCTCTACCGGGAGTTTGCCCCCATGGTCCGGATGGAAGGCGCCCCCTGGGCTCCCGAGGTGACCCTGGAAAAAAGACAGGGCACCTGCCGCGACCTGGCCGTGCTGTTTGTGGAAGCCTGCCGGACCAAGGGGCTGGCAGCTCGTTTTGTCAGTGGTTACTGGAATGGAACCGACGTGGATGGATGTCAGCATCTGCATGCATGGGCGGAGATCTTCCTCCCGCAAGCAGGCTGGCGCGGTTATGACCCCACCGCGGGCCTCGCGGTGTGCGACCAATATGTGCCGCTCGCGGCCGGATTACATACCAGCTCTGCCGCCCTGATTTCCGGCGCCTATTGGGGAACCGATGTGACCTCGACCATGGAATCGCACCTTTCGGTTCAACCCGTGGAAAGCGATTCGGTCAATCCGCAGTAACGGGAACCGCCCGACGGTCCTCCACCCCCTCGGGCAGGGGCTGACTCCGGAGTGCTTCAAACTGGTTCATCAGATCCAGTGCGCGTTGAGATTCCGCCGACAACCCCGTTGCGGGTGACTGAATCGCCAGCCCGCTGCCATCCCCCTGAAAAGACAGCCCTACCTCACGGTCGCCCACCCGCATCCCCTCCAACCTCACGCCGGACGCGATCACATCGGATCCACGGCGGGCGGTTCCCACCGCGATCCGGTAACGAACAACCGTTTCATCCAATAGATGAGACAACTGGCAATCCAGTTGAATGTTGTCGAGGGAGGCCACCACCGCACCCGCTCCTTCCCGCCAGGCCAGATTCAGACCGTCAAGCGCCAGCCGCCACTGGGGTGGTAACCCGGCCAACCAGTCCTGCACTGCGGCCGCGTCATCCGGCTCCGTATCCCGGATCGTGGGTTCCAGAAAGCTTCCAGCCCCCGCATCAGGCATCCGCCCTTCCAGCCGGTTCAGGGCCAACCAGGGGGCAAGAAGATCATTGATGCGGTGAAAGGCTACCGGAGACCAGGCCGCGGTCTTCGCATTCCGTTCAAAGATCAGGGTACCCCCATGGATCGATACCGACCGCACCATTCCCCGCCCGCGAATCCACGACAGCGGTGAACATTGTATCCGGGCCTCGGCAATCCGAAGGTCCCCCGGCTCGGTATCGTCGGCCATTCGAATGCCCTCAAGGGTCAATTGCAGGCCGGGACTCAATGAGGAAGATTCTATGTCAATCGCCAGTCCATAGCGTCCTTCCACATGATCGCTGAGCAGGGATCGAAAGCCCTCGGTGCCGCCGACGAACAGAATCGCGATATACACAATCGCCGACACCAGAAACAGAGCGACCCAGAAACGGGTCAGGGTTTGCATCAGAGGGGTGCGGTCCTCGGTCTTCGCCGGGCTGGATTTGCGCGGCGGCTTGGATGGGTTCTTTTTCATGACGCAGAGAGCTCGATGGAGCGTTGCCGGGCCGCTTCTACCGCCTGGGCAATGATCTTTTGCCAACCGGAGGCTTCAAACGAGGCCAATGCCGCCGCCGTGGTCCCCCCCTTGGAGGTTACTTTTTCCCGGAGTTTATCGGGGGGCTCCCCGGAAACCCGCATCAGTTCTGCCGCGCCGGTCACGGTTTCCACAGCGAGGAAGCGGGCCTGATCCGGAGTGAGACCGGCCTGGATCGCGGCCGCGATCAAACCTTCGGTAAATCCAAACAGATAGGCAGGGCCACTCCCGCTGACCGCAGTCACTGCGTCCATATCGCCCTCGTCAACCCGCAGGGTTTGGCCCACCGCCCGCATCATCTGCTCTGCCTGTAACAGATCCGGCTCGGAGGCATGTTGTCCTCGGGCAAGCGCAGAAACCCCGCGCCCGACCAGCGCCGGCGTGTTGGGCATGACCCGAATCACCGACTGGCCCGGATGCACATGCGCCTCAATCGTCGCAGTCCGGATTCCTGCAGCAATACTGATCAGACAGGCTTCCGGACGAATCGCATCCCGAACCTCAACCAATACCTGCACCAGCACCTGGGGCTTCACCGCAAGGACCACCACCTTGGCATCGGCCACCGCAGCCCGATTATCCTCCAGGGCCGCCACGCCAAACCGGGATGAAAAGCGTTCCCGCCGCTCCTGCGATGGATCACTGACACAAAGTTCATCCGCCTGCACCACCCCCTGGTCAAGCCACCCGCTCACCAGCGCTTCCGCCATATTGCCCGCACCCAGACAGACCACCCGATGACTCATTGCATACCTGCCTTGCTCCGTTCGCCAAAAATGGCGGTTCCAATTCGCACCCAATGGGATCCTTCCTCGATCGCCACTTCAAAATCATGGGACATGCCCATGGATAACGATTCCAAAGGAATGCCGGTCTCCTGTTGCCATTGCTCCTGATAGGCCCGGAGTTGCCGGAAATGAGGGCGGGCGCCCTCCGGATCCTGCGTGAATGGCGGAATCGTCATCAGGCCAACCATCACCAGGCGCGGCCAATCGCCACCATGACGCAGAACATCCGGAACCGCCTCCGGGGAAAACCCGAACTTGGTCCCTTCACCGGAGACATTCACCTCCAGAAAAATGTCCATGGATTTCCCGGCCTGATCGCAGGCCTGGTTCAAGGCCTCGAGCAGTTTGACGGAATCCACCGAGTGTATCCGGTCAAACAACGCCACCGCCTGGGCCGCCTTGTTGCGCTGGAGATGACCGATCAAGTGCCAGGAGAGGGTTCCCGGACATTCCGGCATCTTTGCCCGCGCTTCCTGCACCCGGTTCTCGCCAAAAATACGCAGCCCACAGCGGGCTGCCTCGCGGATCCGGTCCGGGCCATGATTCTTGGACACCGCGATGAGCTCCACCTCATCGGGCGAGCGCCCGGCCCGGAGCGCGGCCGCCGCCATCCGCTCCCGAATGCGGCCAATGCGTTCTTCCATCGATGCTGATTCCTGATCCGTCATGCTGCGCAGAATAACGGGTACCGGCAAAAGACTCAACCTTCAGTCCGGTCTTGTGATTTGATGATTTTGGCCTACCTTAATCCGGTCCATGCAATCAGCCATGCCAACGCATTCGATAGAGCCCCGGCGAGGCCGGACCCCGCACTCACCGGCGCACCATGTACTCGCCCTGCTCGGTTGCAGCTTGCTGATGAGTTGTGCCCATGTGCCGGTGGACATGCCCGTGGAACCGGAATCACTTCCCGAAACCTATTCCCTGTTCGATGCCAACCAACCGATCGCCGATCAGTGGTGGCGCTCCTGGCAGTCCGATGATTTAAACCGACTGATTGATCTCGCCCTGACCAACGGGTTTTCGATCCGGACTGCGGAAGCCCGGCTTCGTCAGGCGGCCGCAGTGGCCCGGCGGGAAGCATCCGCGCTGGTCCCGGAGATTACCCTCTCCGGCGGCGCCGGCTACACCGAGCGTGAACAAAACGATATTCGCACCGAATCCGAGACCTATTCCCTCAAACTGGCCGGGTCATATGAACTGGATTTATGGGGCCGGGTGAGCTCGATTGCCGATGCCGCAGAAGCGGACGTTGAGGCATCCCGATCGGACCTGCGAACCGCCCGGATTACCCTCGCCGGTCAGGTGGCGGAAACCTGGGTCAATCTCCTGGTTCAGCAAAATCAGCTCGCGTTATTGAATTCCCAGCGTGCCACCAGTGAGCAAACCCTCGAACTGCTGAACCTGCGGTTCAAGAATGCTCTATCGACATCGCTCGATGTCTTCCAGCAACAACAGGTGGTGGAAGAAGCCCGGGCCCTGATCCCTCTCGCCGAGGCGAGAATTGCGGTTTTTCAGCACCAGTTGGCCATCCTGCTCGGTTTGCCCCCAACCACGTCACTCGAACTCACTCGTCAGACACTGCCAACGGTCAACCCCATCCCCGGCACCGGTCTGCCGATCGATCTGCTGGCCAACCGTCCGGACATCCGGGCCAGCGGCTACCGCCTCGTCGCCGCAGGCGAACGGGTGCAAGCCGCCCAGGCCAACCGGCTTCCCGCCCTCCGGCTCACTGCGGATGCAGGCTATGCCAGCGAAGATCTGTCCACCCTGTTCGACAACTGGTTGGCCAACCTCGCCGGGAACTTACTCCTCCCCCTGCTCGATGGAGGCAACCGCCGCGCCCAGGTGTCCCAGGCCGAGGCGCTTCGCGATGAGCGGTTGCTCGACTACCGGCAAACCGTCTATCAAGCGGTGGCCGATGTGGAGGATGCGCTCATCCAGGAGCAGAAACAGGTGGAGCATCTCGCGGCCACCGTCCGGCAATTGGAAGCTGCGCGCAATGGGTTGGCCGAGGCAATCTATCGCTATCGCAATGGTCTGCAGGATTACCTGGCGGTCCTGACTCAGCAGCTATCCGTGCAACGGCTCGAACGAGACTGGGTGGCCCGCAAGGGTCAGAGATTACTCTATCGGATAGCGCTCCACCGGGCCCTCGGGGGCGACCCGCTGGCGGTTACCCATGAACCCGTTCCAGAGGAAGAAGGAATGTATGATGTCGAGTAAGGTCCATCTCATGAAAGCGATGCTTCGATTTTTGATCCCGGTGATCATTATCGGCGTCGGCGTGTTTCTGGCCCGAACCCTGATCCACACCGGACCCAAGGCCGAACGCCGGTCGCCCCCACCCCAGCAAGCCCTGGTCGAGGTGATCACCGCCCACCCCACCAACGTGACCGTGGTGATCCGGGCAACCGGAACGGTTGTACCCTCCCATCAGGTCCGGCTCCGAAGCCAGGTCGCCGGCCAGATTCTCGAGACCTCCGACGCCTATCAGGAGGGCGGTTTCCTGACCCAGGGCGAAATGATTCTCACCATCGATCCCGCAGACTACCAACTCGCAGTCTCCCGGGCCCAGGCGACCCTGACCGAGGCGGAGTTCCAGTTGAAAGTGGAACAGGGCCGACAGGATGTTGCCCGGCGCGAATGGGAATTGATCGGAGACGCTGATCAATCCAGCCCGCTTCAGCGGGAACTGGCCCTGCGCAAACCTCATCTGGAGGCGGCCCAGGCTGCCGTCCAGGCCGCCCGCGCGTCGCTCGACCAAGCGGAACTACAGCTTGCCCGCACCACGATCACCGCGCCTTTTGATGCTACCGTGGTGAAGCGAATGGTTGATCGGGGTGCCTACGTCTCCTCTCAGGACACCCTCGCGGAAGTGGCCGCCACCGAGGCCTTCTGGGTGGAGGTTGCCGTTCCGGTGCGCGACCTCGCCCGTTTGTCCATTCCGGTTAAACCGGGGGAAACCGGATCGGCCGCCCTCATCCGGAATGCCGCTGATTCGTCGGACCGGGTCTGGACCGGATCGGTGCTGCGCCTGATCCGGGAACTGGACACCCAATCCCGGCTGGCCCGGCTGGTGGTTGCCATTCCGGACCCCCTCGATCTGAAATCCCAATCGTCCGCGTCCGCCACCTCACTTCTGCTTGGCAGTTTTGTCCGGGTCGATTTGCTCGGCACAACCCTGGAGGATGTCGTGGTGCTGCCGCGGGTGGCCCTGCGTGATCAGGATTCGGTCTGGATCATGACCGGGGAGAACACCCTGGAAGTGCGCCCGGTGGTCGTTGACTGGAAGGATGAAACCCGGGCGGCGATTCGGTCCGGGATCGCCCCGGGAGAGCAGGTCATCCTGTCGAACCTTGGCACCCCGGTGCCGGGGATGAATCTGGTCGCAGCCGGTAAACCGGAAAAGACTGCGCCGCCCCAGGGAGTTTCCGGATCGCCATGAGTCTTCCTTCCGAGACAGGGTCTGGCGGCCCCATCCGGTGGATGGCCGGCAACAGTGTCGCCGCCAATCTGCTGATGCTCCTCCTCCTGGTTGGCGGGCTGATCATGGCCCTCCGCATTCAGCAGGAGGTGTTCCCGGAATTCGAACTGGATGTCGTGAATGTCAGCGTCTCCTATCCCGGGGCCAGCCCCGAGGAGGTGGAACGATCCATCCTACTGGCCATCGAAGAAGTCGCCCGGGGCGTCAACAATGTGGACGAGGTGCAGTCCGTCGCCAGTGAAGGGAGCGGGCTGGTCACGGTTGAAGTCATCGAGGGCGCCGATGTGCAGCGGGTGGCCCAGGATCTGAAAAACGAAATCGACCGCATCACCTCGCTTCCCGAGGATGCGGAAGAGCCCACCGTCACCATTGCCGACCGCCGCCGTGCGGTCATGACCTTGATCCTGTACGGGAACCAATCCGAAGCAGTACTCCGGGAAGCCGCGGAAATTGTGCGCGACAACTTGCAACAGGACGACGGCATTACCCTGGTGGAACTGGCGGGTATTCGAAATCACGAAATCAGCATCGAGGTCACCCCGGAAAAACTCCGCGACCTCGGCATGACCATCGATGAACTGGCCCAGAAGATTGCCAGTGCTTCCGTGGAAATTCCCGGGGGTGGCATCAAAACGTCCAGCGGGGAAATTCTGCTCCGCATGAACGAGCGCCGGGACTTCGGCCCGGAATTTGAAACGATTCCCGTCCTGACCACCGCCCTGGGCACCCCCCTGCTGCTCCGGGATGTGGCCACCATCCGGGATGATTTCGAGGATGTGGATCAGGCCATGACCTATGACGGCGTTCCCGCGCTTCAGATTATTGTCTATCGGGTCGGCGATGAAACGCCCATCGAGATTTCGGAGCGAACCCGCGAGCACCTTGAGGAGCTGAACCGCGTGCTGCCCGAAGGCCTGTCCCTCGCGGTCTGGCAGGACCGGTCCGAGATCTTCAAACAGCGTGCGGAACTTCTCCTGAAAAATGCCTTTTTCGGTCTGGTGGTTGTGTTTCTGCTGCTCAGCTTGTTCCTGGAGGCCCGGCTTGCGTTCTGGGTGATGATGGGCATTCCCATCTCCTTCCTGGGCTGTTTTCTGGTCCTGCCGATGCTCGGGGCGTCCATTAACATGGTCTCGATGTTCGCGTTTATTATCGCCCTCGGAATTGTTGTCGATGATGCCATTGTGGTTGGCGAGAATATCTATGAGAACCACCAGAACGGCATGCCGTTCATACAAGCCGCCGGGAAAGGCGCCATCGAGATGGCCCAACCGGTGGTCTTCAGCATCCTGACCAATTGCGTGGCGTTTTTGCCGCTGCTGTTCATCCCCGGGACCACCGGTAAGATCTTCGCGGTCATTCCCGTGGTGGTGATTTCCGTTTTTCTGATCTCACTGATCGAGGCCCTGTTCATCCTGCCCGCCCACCTCGGCCATCACACCGACCCGCAACTGCGGGGCGTGCGCGGCTTTCTTCATCACCGGCAGCAGGCCTTCAGCCACTGGTTCTCCCGTATGGTGCAGGAGGTGCATGGCCCCCTTCTCACCACAACCCTGCACCACCGCTATATCGCCTGCGCCATCGGCATCTTGATGCTGGTGACCACGGTCGGGTATGTCAAAAGCGGACGGATCGGTATGACGCTGTTTCCCCGCATCGAAGCCGACTATGCCTTTGCCTCGGTTACCCTGCCCTATGGCTCCCCGGTGGAACGCACCATTGCCCTGAAAAATCGCCTGGTCGAAGCGGCGCGCGAAGTTGCCGACCTCCATGGCGGCGCGGCACTGGTCAAGGGAATCCTCGCCGAGGTCGGCATCGATAACGGGAGCAATGTCGCGGAAATTTCGGTGCTGTTAACCGATCCCGAAGTCCGTCCCATCAGCACCTCCGAATTCAGCCGCCAGTGGCGGAGCAAAGTGGGCCAGGTCGCGGGGGTGGAAAACCTGCAATTCCAGGCGGATCGCGGTGGGCCCGGCTCCGGATCTGCACTGACGGTGGAACTCAGCCATCGCAACCTCGACAAGCTTCGCGCTGCGGGCGAGGACCTGGCCCTCGCCCTTGCCGACTATCCGATTGTGACCGATATCAATGACGGCTTTCAGCCCGGAAAGCCTCAGTTTGATTTTTCCCTGACCCCGGAAGGCCACAGCCTCGGCCTCACCGCGCGCGAGATTGCCCGGCAAATCCGCAATGCCTACTATGGTACCGAGGTCACCCGTCAACAGCGGGGCCGGTTTGAAATGAAGGTCATGGTCCGGTTCCCGGAGAGCGAACGCAGACAGGCATTCAGTCTGGAGCAATTCGTGGTGCGCTCCCCCTCCGGCACGGAGGTGCCCCTCGCCGAGGTGGTGGAGCGGACCGAAGGGCGCGCCTATACCAGCATCAACCGGCGGAATGGACGGCGCGTGATCAATGTCACCGCCGATGTAACCCCGCCCGATCAGGCAGGACGGATTATTGAGGCCGTGAAGCAGGAGGTGCTCCCCGGCCTGATTGACCGGTACCCCGGGTTGTCCTACTCGTTTGAGGGCCGCCAACAGGAACAGCGCGAGAGCATGTCCAGCCTGGTGGTGGGCTTTCTGCTCGCAATGCTTGCGATCTATGCCCTGCTCGCGATTCCGTTCCGTAGCTATAGTCAACCCTTGATCATCATGGTCAGCATTCCCTTCGGCATCGTGGGGGCGGTGCTCGGTCATATCCTGATGGGATACAGCCTGAGCGTCCTCAGTATGTTCGGTATTGTTGCCCTGTCCGGGGTGGTGGTGAATGACTCCCTGATTCTGATCGACTATGCCAACGGACAGCGCAGACTGGGATTGTCCGCCTTCGATGCCATCCGCAACGCGGGCATCCGGCGTTTCCGGCCGATCATGCTCACCACCCTCTCCACCTTCGGCGGGCTGGCCCCGATGATTTTTGAAACATCCCGCCAGGCCCGGTTCCTGATCCCCATGGCCATCTCGCTCGGCTTCGGCATCCTCTTCTCCACCCTGATCGTACTCGGCCTCGTCCCCAGCCTCTACTTGATCGTGGAGGATCTGCGGGCGGCGGTGAAACGCGGCTGGCGTTGGATCTGGCAGGATACCCCCACAACCTGACCTGGGCATGGGGTGTGCCCAAGCGCCGTTTAGCCCGGGTTAGAACAGCCGCCACACCAAGGTCAACCCGCCGCAGAGGACTATCCCCACGCCAATCGGCATGAGACTGGCGAGTACCGTCCACCGTACGCTCCGGGTTTCCTTGTAGATGGTATAGATCGTGGTACTGCACGGATTGTGACACAGGCTGAAAAGCATCAGACTGACCCCGGTAAGTGTGGTCCATCCACCCGCAGTCAGGATGGCCCGGAGCGGTTGTCCATCGGTCTCGAACATCACCCCCGCGCCCTGTTCGCCCACCCCGGTGATCCCGGTGACCAACACCGTGACCATCAGGATCGTGGGTATGACAATCTCGTTGGCGGGAATGGCGATGATGTAGGCGAGCAGGATCACCCCGTTGAGCCCAATCAGCACCGCCACCGGATCCAGCACATCCACCAGCCAATGCGCGAGCGAGACATCTCCCACCGGAACATTGGCCACAAGCCAGATCAACGCCCCGGCAGGCACCGCAAACACAATCGCCCGCCACAGCACCAGCAAGGTGCGGTCAATTAGCGATGTATACAGGGTGCGAAGAATCTTGGGTGGGCGATAGGGAGGCAATTCGAGGCTGAAGGTCGAGGCCTCCCCCCGCAGTACCGTCCGGGATAAGCCCCATGATGTGGCAAAGGTCAGTAAGACCCCGAGCAATGCAACCCCCAGAACTGCCGTGGCCGAGACCAGTCCGGCCAGGGCGGGCGGAGCCAAACTGCCCAGAAACAGGGTGGCGATCAGGATCTGGGTCGGCCATCGCCCATTGCACAGGGAAAAATTATTGGTGAGGATCGCCAGCAATCGCTCGCGGGGAGAATCGATGATCCGGGTGGAGATCACGCCAGCCGCATTACAACCAAACCCCATGGTCATGGTCAGGGCCTGTTTGCCATGTGCCCCCGCCCGGCGAAAGGCCTCATCCAGGTTGAAGGCGACGCGGGGCAAATACCCGAAGTCTTCCAGGATGGTGAACAGCGGAAAGAAGATGGCCATGGGCGGCAACATGACACTGATCACCCAGGCCATGGTCAAATACATGCCATCGATCAACAGCCCGGACAACCACCAGGGTAAATGAATGGCGTTCGCAATCCCGGTGAGGAAGGGATGCCCCTGATCGACCAGCAGGCTGGCCAGCAGGCCCGAAGGCACATTCGCCCCCTCAATCGTCAACCAGAGCACCCCGGCAAGGATGGCAATCATCATGGGGATACCCGTCCATCGACTGGTCAGCAACCAATCGAGGCGCTGGTTCAGGGTCTGGCGGTGATCCGCCCCCACCTGTTTGACATTGCGGGCGACAATCGCCTCACCCTCCCGGTAAATATCGCCGACCAGCGTCTCGCGAATTTCCTTGGGCAAGCTCCAGCGCAGGGCTTGCACAACGCCGAGAATGTCCTGTTCCGAGTCCTTTTTCATCGCCGGTTCAAGAGGCCCTCAAAACCTGTGAGGCATGATCGCCTGCCAGCTTGCCGATCGTTCCGTCCCGCACCGCCTCGACAATCCTGCGATCACCCTCCAGCAATCGGAGAGCGATCCAATTCAAATGCGGCAAATCGGGATAGGATCGCCGCAGGGCTCCCTTCACGGTTTCGACCGCATCGGCCAGCTCCGAGTGATTGAAATCCAGCTTTCGCGGGGTGCAGGCAAGGCGCTGCCCGGCCATATCGGCAATCACCCGGGTCAGTTCGGCAATCCCGTCCATGCTGCGGGCCGAGGTGGGCACCACCGGCACGCCGAGGTCGCGGGCCAGGCCGCGCACATCGATTTCAATCCCCGAAGCCCTGGCTTCATCCATCAGATTCAAACACAGAACCGCGCGGTCGGTGATCTGCAATACCTGCAGGGTCAGGTTCAGGTTGCGCTCCAGCCGCGATGCATCCGCGACCACCACCGTGACATCCGGTTTCCCGAAGAGAATAAAATCGCGGGCCACCTCCTCGTCGGGGGTCGCCGATAACAGGGAATAGGTGCCGGGAAGGTCAATCAGCTTGAAACTGTCCTCCCCATACTTGAAGCCACCCTCTGCTCGGGACACGGTCTTACCCGGCCAGTTGCCGGTGTGCTGACGCAACCCGGTCAGGGCGTTGAATATGGTGCTTTTGCCGGTGTTCGGATTCCCGGCCAGCGCCACGATATAGGTCCAGTTGTCCAGGTCAACCCCAAGCTGCCGCAATTGAACCAGCTTACCGCCCCCGCAGGATCCACAAGCCTCTGTTCCACAGGCTCCCATCAGGTGGCCTCCGCAGCCAGGTTCAGTTTTTCGCGGCGGACCAGAATGCGATCGGTCTGCTCACGGCGAAGTGCCATCAGGGCGCCCCGAATCCGGTAGGCCACCGGATACCCGGAGGGTCCGGCATACTCGTAGCGAATGGATGCCCCCGCGACCACGCCCAAATCCAGCAGACGATTCCGCTCCGCACCCCGGCACGCCGGCGAAAGACTGTCCACCTCCGCAGCCTCCCCCTGCCCGAGCGTGGACAAACGATACAAAGCCGGATCTGGACGCTCGCTTTCCGGCAGCACCTGGACGGTAATATTTGCGGCCATCGGTTCATCCAGCCGGATATGAATGCCCTCCATTTTGATCAGCATGCCCGAAGGATTCCGGCTCACCACTTCGATCTTTACCCCGGCGGCAATCTGGTAATCGGCGATCCGGTCGAATACTTTCTCCGGCTCATCTTCGACATGCACCACCCGGCAAACCGCACCATCCGCGAGGTTGATCAGGGAAACACCAGCCAACGCGGGAAGCTCCCCCTCTTCGCTGGGGATGGGATCGCCATGCGGATCAAACCGGGGATACCCCAATGCCGCCTCCATGTGACGCAAGGCTTCCGGACCAATCCGGTGCTCCTCGGTCTCGGCAATGGCATGCCACTTGCGATCCAGAACCCCTGTCTGATCGGCGAGATAGGTTTCATACAAACGATGCGCCCGGATCATTTGCATTGCATAGCTTCGGCCCTGCCGGGTCAGCACATAGCCATCATCCCGCCAATCCACCAGGCCGGAAGCCGAGAGTCGTGCGAGAAGCTCCACCGCATGATTCCGCTCCAGCCCCAACGCCCCCGCCAGCGAGTCCGCTCCGGGCTTTCGGCCCGCTCGCTCCGCCTTGAGCAGATGCTTCAAGGCATCTTCCAGCTCCACTTTACTTTTTGAAAAAGCGTCCATATTTGATGACTCAAACTCAATACTTTGGTCAATGAAACACACAAGGGCCCGATCGTCAAGGAAAACCCCTCAAGCCAGGCCGCCCAGGTGGGGTTGGTCAACCCGCTGAGGCGCCCGGGCAAAGAAATCGCTGGCGATGGCAAACAGGGCGGCGATACTGGTTGCCGCCTTCAATCTCACGGCAAAAGCGTGGCCAAAAAGATAATTCCTGGAAAAATACAGACCAAACAGCTTCAGACGTCCCAGAGCGGCTTTTTCGGGAAAATCCTCCAGCACCGCATCCGCAACTGCCCACCACACGGACTCGGGCTCGACGGTACTCCCCCTGCCCCAGTGGGCAAACAACCATGGCTGCACGACGGCCATTCGCCCCACCATAATGCCCCCGACGGACTCAAGATTTCCACGCTGACGATCCACCTCCCCATAATCGGAAAGGTCACCATTCGCAATCATCGGCAGACGGGTCCAACCGCAAACGACCGGATACAGCTCATGCCGGACCCGCCGTTTGTACTTATCCTCGAAGAACCGGGCATGCAGCGTGATGCGATCCACCCCTATCTGTTCAAACAGGTCGAACCGGTCCCGGAGGACCTCCTCCCAGCCGTCTCCCTCGGAACCCAGCCGGACCTTGACGGAAAGAAAGCCCCCCCAGTGCGCTCTCAGTTGTCCGAGCGTTCGCTCGAGCGCAACCCGGTCCAGAAACAGGCTGCTTCCCGCCCGCACCCCTCGAATGCGGGGCGCGTGACAGGCCAGATTAACATCGATCCCATCGACTGCCATCGACGCCACTTTCCCGACAACTTTTTGGACCGGGTCCAGATTGGCCAGCATGAGTTGATACAGCAGCACGCGCTCCAGCGCCGATCGTTTCACATACGGAGAGGTCGCAAAGTCATCCGACAGCAGAGCCTTCGCAGACAACATTTCCGTGGTAAAACCGTCACACCCCCCGAGCGTTGCCACCACCCGCCGAAAGGCTGAATGGGTCAGGCCCGCCATCGGAGCGAGGTAGCGCGGCAGGGCATGGACCGGATGCAAACTCATGCCCCCCGTTTTTTCAGCTCGAGCAACGAATGCGCGACCGCATCCCGGACCACCGGATCTTCATCGGCAGTATAGGCGTCAAGAATACGCACCGCCTCCGCCTGCCCGCAGTTGCCCAAGGCGATGGCGGCATTCCTGCGCAACCCGCTGAGCTTGGTGCGGATCACCGGGGTTCCGGCAAAGCGCGCGAGAAAGCCCGGCTGATCCATCGCCATGATTTCCTCCAACCGCGGCGAACAGCGGTCCGCATCAAAGCTCAACCAGCCATGCTGCTCCGATGGCTTGCGATATTGCTTCACCCACGGGCATACCTCCTGACAGGCATCGCACCCAAAGACCCACCGCTGCATCAAACGACTCAAGTCCGGTTCAATCATACCCCGGTGCTCAATGGTCAAATAGGAAATACACCGGCGTGCATCGAGGACATAGGGGGAAGGAAAGGCCCGGGTTGGGCACAGGGTCTGACACCGCGTGCAAGCGCCACAGGTGCCCTTCGCCTCCGACCGACCATCCGGCTCCAGCGCCTCCGAGGTGAGGAGCACTCCCAGCAACAGGTACGAACCAAACGACGGAGAAAGCACCAGGGTATTCTTGCCGATAAATCCGATCCCCGCCCGCTCCGCAAGCTCGCGTTCAAGAATCGGACCGGTATCCACATACACCCGTGACGATCCACCCAGCCGTTCCGCCAATCGCTTCAACCGGGGCGGGAGCACCTTGTGATAATCCCTCCCCCATGCGTAGCGGGCAATCCGCCCCCGCAGCGGATCATCCCACAGTGCCGGTGGCGGATCCTCCACCTGGTAACTAACCCCCACCACGATCGCCGAACGGGCCTTCCGCATCACCAGGCCGGGATCGCAACGCCGCTCCGGGTCACGGGCAATCCACGCCATGCTTCCGTGATACCCCTTCTTCAGCCACGAACGAAAATGTTCCGCCCGGGGCATCGGCTCGATCGGCACAATCCCCACCGCATCAAACCCTGCCTCCAGAGCCCACCCCCTGACCTGTTCCGACGCAACACTCATAACATCCCCAAACCCTGACATGAAATCAGCCACCGTGTCCTGTCTTTTTCCAGGCCGTAGACCCAGGCGACAGAAACCCTGCCCCCTGGCTCCGGCCACCAACCCGCACCAAAAATCGAGGCGCGAGCCCGGGGGACAAACCATAAAACAAACAGGAATCGCTCACCGAGCCAGGGAAACCACAAGGGGCGAGCTATGCGACCCCGGGGGCAGCAGACCATGAACAACGATCCCCGCCTCTCCATACGGGCCGAAGGCCCGCCATTCGACAGCCCAGGGCAAGCAGAAGGAAAGAGATCCCTGCGTGTAGCGCCGATTTCCATACCGGCGACTCACCCCACTCGCCGAAACAGCCAACGCCCATTCGGAGAGACGACTCAGTGCCTATTTTATCCAATCCAATCCTCATCCGTGCGATCCGCAAGATCCGTGAGCCTTCAAATCAATGCAACCCACACAGCTATTGGCAAGCCAGAGGGTCAGAGAATCGGTCCCGGTGTGTAGCGCCGATTTCCATATCGGCGACTCACCACGCTCGCCGAAACAGCCAACGCCCATTCGGAGATGGGCGCCACGCGCGACCTGGGAGAAGAGTTCTGGAGTTCGGAGGTTCTGGGGGGCGGGAGTTCGGCGGTGCGAGCGGGATGCGGGAAACACCATCCTGGCAAACCCAACATCGCCCATTGTCTATCCACCTCCGAAAGGCCTACGGCGGACATGTCCGCCCAATGTCCACCGCCCGCTACCTCCGCCGCCTCCTTCCCAATTATCCCCCAATCTGAAATCTTCATTCACCAATCTCCCTTCCCAACTGTCCCCCAATCTGAAATCTTCATTCACAAAACTCCAATTCCTCCTGGTCCGCCTGAAATCCGGCTTCCTGCGCCTCGCCTCATTCCTTTTCGGAAACTGAGCGCTACTCCCGCACTTACCCGTCGCCACTATCAAGAAATTGCAATATTCAACTGGCTCTTCACCCCGATTTTCGCCATCCTGCCGCCATGAAAACGGGCGTGGGCATGACCAGGGAAACCAAACCAGCCGGAGATCGTCGCAAAATATGGCACAAAGACCATGCTTTACCCGCGCACCGCTATAAGCGACGCCTTGTTCGGGAATAAAACTGTTGGCTGAAAGATAATGAAAGATTCCCCTTGGATTCTTCGACACTGCCCCGTTGAACATCGCGAGAAGCTTTTTCGCGTCACCCCCACTTTGGGTCGCATCGGGGATTCGATATTCCATCTCAGTGGGCTTCTCGTCTTCATCTTTGGGCCACTGCTTTTTGCTGTGTGGCGACCTGATGCGCCCATCGCTCTTCCAGTAATCTGGCTCCACAGACTCCTGGGTACAGAGATATACATGCTAACGCATGTCATAATTTCAGTCGTCCTCTGGAGCATCTTGGCACAATCTATTGCAGTCCAAAAATACAAACAGAAACAAGAAGACAGCCAACAAGAGCGTGCAGGCTAAAACCAACCCGCTGCGCGGGTCGTTTTAGCCTGACGCATGACGTTGGGCTTGAAATGAAGGAGATGGAAAACGATGACGACTCGCAGCAACTTCTCGCTCAAGTGTACATGCGGACAGACTGGCACCCTCACAATGTCGGAAAACGATCAACCTTACTCGAAGTGCTGGGAGAAGTACCGAGTCGAGGGCTTCAATTCAAAACAGCCTGACGTCTATGCCGAGGGATCCATCTCTTTGGGTGAGGCCATTACACGACTGTCAATCACATGTCCTGCTTGCGGGGCAACGATCACTCAAGACAACTTGAAAAAGGATTGAGAAAGCCCAACCAGCGCCTCCACCGTACTTGGAACCCGCCGCGCGGCTTCCAAGTCCGGTGAGGCGTAACGTTCGGCAATAATCGAGACGATGTTTTCACTTTTATGAGATTCACCAAGAAATGACTACAAGCGATAACAAACAGGAAAACCCGAAAGACCAGATTACCGCTCTAGAGGCTTTCAAGCGTGAAGTCGAAAAGTGGGCTGACGGTAATCTCCTGCCATCAGAAGAGAAAGCTACACGATCATATATCAACAGAAACACCCGAATGATACAGGAGTTGGTCTGGCGAGCGGGATGTGGCAAGTTGATGACCGTTAGTCCACCTCCTGCCGTTGGTGGACTCATAATGCGAAATGTTGATCCGTTTTCATCACTCTTTCAGGGTCCCTATGGTGTCAATATGTCGCCCGTCGTGCTGGATATGATTGACGAGACCATCGGTGTCATCGAATCAGGAAAGTTGCCCGCAAAGAAAACAAATGAGCAGCAAGAACCTCGCAAGTCAACTAAAGCCACTTCAAACAGAAAGGTGTTTCTTGTTCACGGGCGGGATAATGAGGTAAAACAAGCCGTTGCTCGCTTTCTCGAAAAACTCGATCTTGAACCAATAATTCTTCATGAACGAACGAATTCAGGTCTAACCATCATCGAAAAATTTGAGAGGAACTCTGATGTTGCGTTTGCAGTAGTTCTAATGACTCCTGATGACTACGGTGGGATCAAAGAGAATCTTCCTCCCCAACGAGATCGAGCAAGACAGAATGTTGTCTTCGAATTGGGGTACTTCATGGGTAAACTTGGCAGAAACCGAGTGACCGCGCTTTTGAAGGGCGATCTTGAGCGACCGTCTGATTCAGATGGCATCATCTATATTGCATTGGACCCTAATGATGGCTGGAAAATACTATTGGCCAAAGAGCTAAAAGAGGCTGGTTTAACGATAGATTTAAATAAGGTTGTATGATTGCCGAACATGTCCCGCCAGAGGGACGCCCGAGACCGGGCGCCCCTGCGGGTGGTCGTTCGCATTCACGAAAAGGAAACTAGCTATGCCAGAACTCGGATGGAAACAAGCGATTGTCAAAGTGCTCACCACTACTGGCGAGCCAATGCATTATACCGACATAACCGAAGAAATTGCTTCGGCAGGTTTGAAAACAAAATTTGGAGCAACCCCGGCAGCTTCAGTAGCAGCGACCATTTCAATGTCCATCCAAAATGATGGAGACAACTCCCCTTTCATTAAAGTCAGCCGAGGAGTCTACACTGTCAGAGACAAGACGCCACACGTCAAGCGACGACGAAAAGTTCCAATGCCGGACGAGGAATTAAAGGAAGAAACGGGCTTCATCAACGCTTTTGGTATGTATTGGCGCCGCGACAATATTCTCTGGTCGAGTACTCCCAAACTCCTTGGACAACAACAACTCGGCAGTCCAGTTGATTTCTATGGGCAGAAGGGAGTCTATCTCCTGCATGATGGAAGCAAAGTCATATACGTTGGGCGAACAACAGACCAACCACTCGGACTGCGGCTAAAGCAGCATATCTCAGACCGTCTCAACGGACGATGGGATAGATTCTCGTGGTTTGGTATTTATCCAGTCCTTGACACTGGAAAACTCTCAACCACACGAAACGAACAATTCAACATTGAGAATCTTATAGCAACAATGGAGGCATTGTTGATCGAAGGCCTTGAACCTCCCCAAAACAGGAAAAGAGGTGATGACTTTAGCGCTGTTGAATTCCTTCAAGTTGAAGATCCTGACATTCAGAAGAGCCAGATATACGATCTAATGGAGCAATTGAAGAAGAAACTTTAGCGAATCGGGTCGCCCCTGGCGCGCCCCTTGAAAACTGTAGTGCTTGAGATGTTTTCGTCCTGTGGAAGCCGCAACAGACGCGTCTCCCACTGCACTGGGCTGTCGAGTTTGCGGGCCTTCAGCCTGCAATTCAATTCCTAGACCATGAGCAATGGGGCTAAAATATCGGCCTACCCCCATGCCGCCCCGCGTTGCGGAGCAAGAGGCCAACTCACGCAGCGATGGAGGAACGCCTTGCCATCCGACCGGACGCAGGGGGTCCAGGTTGCCTATGGCGGCACCGGATCGTCGTTGGTACGAATCCAGTAGATCCGGGCCTCATCGACCAGGTTGGTGTCATCGAGGCCGAGGGGGCCACCGGTCGCGATCTGGGTATCCGCAGTGCCGGTGGGCACCAGCCCGTTCATGAGGTTGGTGGTATACAGCAGCGAATAAGGGACCCCGTTGGAGGTCACGTAAAGCACCGCCGACAGGGTCGTGCCCACCACGGAAATTTCCTTGATGTCGTACTCATCCAGTACAACTTCTGCACCGCAGGGAGTGATGGTCTGATTCAGGTTCAAATCACCCGGTGACAGGTCGGCAAATTCCCAGGTGAAATCCCCTGCGGTGTCTCCGGAGCCACTGCGCTGCGGATTACCCTCGAGAGAATTGCCGTCATCCACCCCAATGTCCACCGAGATCAACCCGACCGCCGGGCCGTCGTTGGCGGAAAAAGCCCCCTCGTAACTGAGGAATTCGATCACGGTGACACCATTCGACACCAGGGCAATGGCGTCGGGCCCGTTCTGAATCGCATCAGTTACTCCAAAGTAATACGCGATGGCCCCGTAGCCGCAGCCTTCGTCATCGATGATGCCGGACAACGCATCGGTCTGGTACACCTTGCGGTCGGTCGCGTTGTACAGGACCACGCTGTAGACGCTGAGGTCGGTCCCGGCCGGGCCGGCAATCTCGACAAACTCGTTGGAGTCGGTGCCAACGTTGTCGTAGTCCAGCTCGTTGATCCACACCGGGCCGCCTGCGGGCAGCGCGGGCTCATCGTCATTGAAAATCGTCAGGGTGAAGGTGGAGGGCACCGCGGCGATTCCTCCGGTCAGGTTGGCAAGGGTGAGGATCGCGGTTTCCAGATCCGGCTCGACATCCGAATCATCGATCACCGTGATGGTGATCGTGGCCGAGGTGACCGCGCCGTCGAGGGTGAAGTTGGTGGGGCTGACGGTATAATCGTCCCCCAAGGTTGCGGTGCCGCCAATCACGATCTCCCCGCTCACGGTCCCTTCCGGCAGGTTCTTCTGGATCGTGACCTCGTAGGCTCCATTGGTTTCGATCACCAGGTCGGACGACAGGCTGAACCGGACATTGGTGGTGATGGTCGGTGCGCCGGACACCACATTGGTGAATTCGGTGCCGATGACCAGGTCGGCAACCGTCCAGCTCGCCGCACCATTGTCCAGAGCCGTTCCCTGGCGAAGGAAAAACCCATCCAGACCGCTGCTCGCCCCGGTGGCCTGGAGGTCGGGGAAGTCAAAGCTCCCGGTGTTCGCGTCCACCCACAAGCGATGGCTGTTGGTGCCGTCGGAATAGATGGCGATGGAGTAGTCGGTATTGAGCTGGAGGTCGGTGTCATCGGTGCTCAGGATCGAATTGCCACCACCATACGCAGTCAGGCGGTAGGAAGTCCCGCCCCCGGTCACCGAAATCCCGAACCGGGCTTCCATCGTGCTTGCATCGATAAAGCCAAAGCTGTACTCGCTCCCGCTCGAGGGCAGGGAGGCCACATTCAGGGTGAACGAGGCAAAGGTCGGCTCCGTCCCCTGGTCGGCAAACTGCAGCCGGATGTCTTCCGCTCCCCCGCCGACATACGCCCGGGTGGTGTCGGAGGTCACCGAACCGTCGGCCCCGCTATAAGCCGACCACCCATTGTTGGTCAGGGCGCCGGAATAATTGAAGTCATCGGTGAGGATTTCGACCGCAAACGAATCGCTGGCCAAACCGGATAAAGCAGCCACAACGAGCCACAAGCGAACGGACAGATGTTTCATGAATGACCTCCCACGGTAGTCGGGTTAACCCTCACACAAGTATACGGGGACATACTGTAGGAAGGGAATCAAATTGAAGTCAATCCCGATCGATCCATTGGAATTGGCCCCCTGATCCTTGGCGACCGCGTTATTACCTTCACCACATGGGTGAAGCTGAATCAATCGTATCACGGGCTCGCGTAGCTCGCCCCGCCAAATGGTTGTGGGCGGAGCTATGCGACGCCGAGGTGTCGCCAAGGATTAAGGCATAGCCCGGCCGGGGCTTGGCTTCGCCCCCCGGTTGTTCACGCCCGGAGCAGCTTTTCCACAAGCGGATTAGGATACCGGCGCTTGCCGGTGGTGGCAAAAAAGGTTTCGCGCAGTTCCGGTACGCGATAAACTTCGCGCAGGATGCCCGCCTCAAGCTCGTCGTAAACCACCACCGGGGGCAGGAGGGCAAGGGCATTCATCTCGCGAGCGAGCAGGCGGAGCATGGCCATGTCGTCAGCTTCAGCAGCAATGAGCATCTGGATGCCGGGGTGGCGGTTCAGAAGCTCATCGAAGCGTTTGCGGATCCCACTCTCCCGGCTGGGGAGTACGAGCGGTATTTCGGCAAGATCCTCAGGAAAGCGGAAGCCCTTTTTGCGGAGTCGCAATCGCGGCGGCCCGACCAGGCTGACCGGTTGCTCGGCGACTTCCCGGCACTCGAGGCGGTTGGCCGCATCCGTTTTGACCCGGCGGTTGGACAGGACGAGGTCCAGAGTATGGTCTTGGAGCTGGGTCAGAAGTTCCGCAAGGCTTCCGGAATGGATCACCACCTCGCTGGCGTTGTCCATCAGCTCATCACGTAGAAATCCCAGGATGAAATTCCGCGACAGGGTGGCCACGCAGCCGACCCGCAAGGCGCGGTTGAAACGAGCCTGGCTCCGCTGGAGGGTCGATTGCAATTCATCGCCGGTTCGGAAAATGGTCTCGGCGAAATCATACACCATGCGCCCCTCTTCGGTCAGGTGGAGCGACTTGTGTTCCCGGCTGAACAGCGCACACCCCAAGCTGTTCTCCAGCTCCTTGAGCTGCACGCTCATTGCAGATTGGGAGATTCCCATCCGCTTCGCGGCTGCGGTCAGGGTTCCCTCCCGCACGATGGCATGGAAATAACGGAGATGATGATAGTTCAAAAAGGACATGCTGCCATTATTGCATTTAGTAAACAGAACGAAAGTATAAAATACATCTATTGGATAGAACCATTTACCTGCGGTATAGAGGTGGCATGCAAACAACACCTGATGCGTATGTCTTTCTGGTCCTGCTTCCAGCCGCTCTATTCGCCCTGCTGGGTGGGTGGGCGGGATGGAAGCCTCACAGTCCAGCCCGCCGGTTTGGTTCCTGGATCATGGTGGCCGGTTGGGTCAACCTGTTGGCCGCCCTCACGGGAGCCGCGATCACTGTCGGCCAGGGAACCCAGCTGTCGCTGACCCTCGGACCTGTCCTCTGGGGCTTTTCGGCCAGACTGGATGCCCTTTCCGCGCTCGTCTGGCTCATGATTGCCCTCCTCACGGTGGTGATTCTTCGCTACAGCCGGACCTATCTTGACGGAGATCCACGGCAAACCACCTTTCTCGGACGGATGGGCCTGACCATTGCCTGTGTTCAGACCCTGGTTTTGGCCGGCAACCTCGGGCTACTCTTTGCGGCCTGGGTGGGCACCAGCTTGAGCCTGCACCGCCTGCTGGTTTTCTACCCGGAACGCCGGGCGGCTCGGCTTGCGGCATGGAAGAAGTTTGTGGCTGCCCGGTTGGGAGATCTTTGCCTGTTCGGAGCGGTGGTCTGTCTCGGTTCGCATTTCGGCACCGGAGACCTTGAAACGATCTTCCAGGCATTTCGACAGGGCGGCGAAGGGGTGGCGTCCTTTTCGTTCCTCGGAGTGACCGGGCTGCTCCTCGCGCTGGCCGCGATGCTGAAATCGGCTCAGTTTCCCTTTCACGGTTGGCTGGTGGAGGTGATGGAGACCCCGACGCCAGTATCCGCGTTGCTGCATGCGGGCATCCTTAATGCAGGTCCTTTTCTTGTGGTGCGCCTGTCTCCGATACTGCACGAGGCGGTGGGCGGATCGGCTCTGCTGGTGCTGGTAGGCGGATTCACCGGGTGGCTCGCATCGGCAGCGCTCTTGTCGCAGCCCTCAGTGAAAGTGGCCCTCGGTTATTCCAGTGCAGCCCACATGGGTTTCATGCTGATGGTGGCCGGATTGGGGGTCTATCCGGCGGTGATGCTTCACCTCGTCGCCCATTCCTTCTACAAGGCGCATGCATTTCTTTCCTCCGGCAGCGTGGTCGACGCCGCCAAGAGCAAGGGCATTCCCTTGCCTGCGCGGCGGGGCAACATTCCCCGGGTCGCGGCCAGTCTCGGTATCGCCCTTCTTGTCTACGCCATCTTCGCCTGGGCCTGGGGTGTGAACCCGCTGGACCATCCGTCGCTGCTTGCGGTGGGTGCGATCCTGGTGCTGGGGATCGGACAAATCATTGCCCCCACCCTGGACTCGGTTGGCCCCCGGACGGCAACCGCAATGGCCTGCCTGATGGCAATGGGGGTCGCGATTGCGTTCTTCAGTCTGGAGGCCGGGGCACATGCGCTGCTGCATGGTATTCTCCCCCACAGCACAACACCCCCGCCGCCCATCCTGCTCCTTGCCCTCCTGGTGGTTCTGACCTACCTGGGTGCGGTGGTGACACAGATGTTGCTGCCGGTGCTATCCCGGAATCCCCGCCTGTACGCCTGGTCGGTTCATCTCCGCAACGGGCTGTACGCCAACGCCATGCTGGACCGCCTTGCCGGCTCCCTGCGCAGACATCATGCCTCAACCCACTTTTCATGACATGGAGAACACAATGACAACGGAACTACTTGATGCCCCGATGAAAACCATTCCCGGCCAGGCTGTCGACCTGCGGACCGAGCTGCGGGCGGTGTGTGCCCGGATCGCCCCGGTATGGCCTCTGGAAAGCTTTGTCGCGGTGAATCCCTATTTCGGAATGTCCGACCTCGGTTTCGGTTCGGTCGCCTCCCGACTGGAAAAAGTCGCGGGAGCCCGGACCACCCTCGCCACCCGGGAGTATTTGGCGCTCATCGCCAGGGGCGAGATTACCCCTGACGATATACAGAAAGCCCTTCATCGTGTGGGAGAGGAAGGGGTGACGGCGGCGATGTTTCTGGACCGGGTCCGGGCGCTGGAAGGGTTGCCCCCGTTCAGTCCGCGGGTGCCAACCCTGGGAGAAACTGCCGCCGATGTGACCGGCAGTGACTGGGCCCGGCTTGCGGATGATCGAATTGCCACTTGGGCGGGTTCCTACTTTGACCAGGGGCAGGCCCTGTGGCCGGCGGCAGCAACCGACGCCGGGCCGTATGCTTCCTGGAAGCGTGAGGCCTGCATCGATCGCACGCCTGAGGTTATGGGCTTGGCGGGGGTGCGGAAAGCCGCCGCCGCTCTCCCGGAGAATCCCCTCACCGCTGCCGATAACGCCCTGAAATCCCTCGGGCTTGGTTCGGTGGAACGGGAACTGTACCTGCACGCGCTGCTGATGCGGTTGGGCGGCTGGAGTGCCCTCGCCTCCCAACGCCAGTGGAATGCCGGCCTCGCGGGCGGGGAGGATGACACCCTGCTGGAATTGCTTTGCATCCGGCTGGCCTGGGAACACCTCCTGTTCCAGTGTGTGAAACATCCGGCACTCAAGGAACGGTGGGCGGAAAGACGGTTGACCCTCCTGCGCTTATCGCTGGATACCCTGCCCTCCGAATCCCTGCGCGACCGGTTGTTGCTGCAGGATGCCTATGACCTGTCGGAGCAGCGGCGGCTGCGGGCATTCTTTCCTTCATCCTGCATCCCGTCAGCCCCGGATGCTCCGGCCCGGCCGGTCACCCAGGCGGTCTTTTGTATCGATGTGCGGTCGGAAATTTTCCGGCGGCACCTGGAAGCGGTGGCTCCGGGTATGGAGACCATCGGCTTTGCCGGATTCTTCGGTTTCCCCATCGCACTACAGCCCCTGGGACACGAGAAGGCCCACCCGCAATGTCCGGTTTTCTTCCAACCCGCTCATACAATTCATGAGGGGCTTGGTGATCCCGCCCTCGACTCGAAAGCGACCCGGCGGCGGCGCTGGAAGGGGCATGTCCAGCGTGCCTGGACATCCTTTAAAATGGGGGCCATCTCCTGCTTCAGTTTTGTCGGTCCGATCGGGCTGGCCTATTTACCCAAGCTGTTTACCGATGCCTTTGGGCTGACCCGGCCGGTGTCCCGACCGGACCACGATGGGCTGGATAAGTCATGGGTCCAGCTCCTCGCGCCACAGGCCGGAGGAGACCATGGATTGTCGGTGCCCGAACGGGTAGCCCTTGCCAAGGGCGCCCTGACCGCGATGTCGCTTACCGGGAACTTTGCTCCCCTGGTTCTCCTTGTGGGTCATGGCTCCAGCACCGTGAACAATCCCCATGCCGCCGGTCTTGATTGCGGCGCCTGCGGGGGCCGTTCCGGAGATGCCAACGCCCGGGTCGCGGTCGAGGTGCTCAATGATCCGGCCGTGCGGCAGGCGCTGCAGGATGACGGAATCAATATTCCCTCCGACACCTTGTTCCTTGCCGGCAGGCATGACACCACCACCGACCGGATGGATATCTACAACCTGGACCGCATCCCATCCACCCACATGGCCGCGCTGGAAACCCTGCAGCGGCAGCTCGGACAGGCGGGTCGGCTGGCCCGGGCGGAGCGGGCCCGGAGGCTGGGGATCGATGCCGACACAAATACCGACCGTGCGGTGCTCGCGCGGAGTCGCGACTGGGCCCAGGTGCGGCCGGAATGGGGACTGGCCGGATGTTCCGCCTTTGTGGCTGCGCCCCGGACTTGCACCGCCGGAATGAATCTGGATGGCCGGAGCTTCCTGCATTCCTACGACTGGCAGCAAGACAAGGACTTTGCCGTGCTGGAACTAATCCTCACCGCCCCGGTGGTGGTCGCGAGCTGGATCAGCCTCCAGTACTACGCCTCGACCGTCGACAACCAGTTATTCGGTTCCGGCAACAAGACCCTCCATAATGTCATTGGCCGGATCGGTGTGGTCGAAGGAAACGGCGGCGATCTGCGGGTGGGGCTGCCCTGGCAATCCCTCCACGATGGCCAGCGCCTGCAACACCCCCCCCATCGACTCAACGTCATTCTCCAGGCCCCCCGGGAAGCGGTCGAGCGCATCCTCGAACAACACGAGATCGTCCGAAATCTCTTCGACAACGGATGGTGCTTCCTTCACCTGCTGGATGAAAGAGGAGCCCTTGCGGAGAGCTACATTGGAAGTGGGCGTTGGGACAGTGTCGCCTAGCCCGACTGGACAAGAGGTGCCCACGCATCACGCGCATGTACTTGTGAAGGTGAGGGGTGCTGGCGGGGAAACCGCTCTCCGGATTCGCGCCAATTATCCCTTTCCCGATTACCCCGGGTATGCGTATGATGTGCCCTTCAGACCCGCCGGGCCCGTAGCTCAACGGTCAGAGCAGGGGACTCATAATCCCTTGGTTGGGGGTTCGAATCCCTCCGGGCCCACAGTTCGAACCGCCCCCCACCCCGCCCGCAATTCAGCGGGGAAATGGGTGGCGCGGTGTCCGGATCCAATGAATTGAATCAGTCCGACACTTTCTTCGACTTGTACTGGCCCTTGACCAACTGATTGAAGACCTCGCCCTGAGATTCGGCTTTCTTGAGTTGATCAAACACGTCGGCAGGCACGCCGGCGTACTCATAGACCCCGCCCTTGTCAAATTTCACGCTGAGAACCTGGGTGTCCTCATTGTAGCTGAAACTGCCCAGGGCTGAGCTTGAAGTGGTTGCACAACCGACCAGCAGACCAGCCAGGGCGAACAGGGCGAATACTTTCTTTACATGCTTCATCGATGAATCCTCCGTAGATAAGGGTTTGGCAGGACTATGAATCCAAACCGCCCCATTTTACCAGCGGAATTTCAATCGATCCGGCAAGCCGCGCCGCGGGAAGAAACCCGAACCCGCCCCCGAACATCCGGTTCCTGCAAGGTCTGACAGGATCGGACGCGAGGAGACCGAAGGGGCACATTCCTTCGCCAGCACCGAGGGAATAGCTTAACCGCCCCGGTGCAGACCGAGAACAATGTAGCCGCCGGACTTTTCATCCCGTTCGATCGTCATCAGCCCACCTTTGGCCGCTTCCTCCAGCAATTGGCCAAAGGTTCGAAAGCCATAGTAGGCCTCGTTGAACCCGGGCTTACGGCGCTTGAGGGTCTGCTTGATCATGGAACCCCAGATTTTGTCCTCATCCCCTCGCTCTTCGACCAGGGCGTCATACGTCTCCAGGACCACATCGAATGCTTCCTGCTTCTTGCCCTCAGCTGGAGCCGCCGCTTTATCGCCTGCGCTTTTAGGGGTGGATCTGGATTTATCGGCGGCGCCACGGGTGGCAGTCCGCGGTTTGGGTTTCTTGCGGATCAGATCATCATAAAAGATGAACTCATCACAATTGGCGGTGAGGAGGTCCGATGTTGATTTTTTGACGCCGACCCCGATCACCACCTTGTTATTTTCCCGCAACTTGCTGACCAGCGGAGAGAAATCGGAATCGCCGCTGATCACCACAAAAACATCGATGTGCTCCTTGGTGTAGCAGAGGTCGAGGGCATCCACCACCATACGAATGTCGGCAGAGTTTTTGCCCGATTGCCGGACGTGGGGGATGTCGATCAATTCAAAGGATGCCTCGTGCATCGAGGCTTTGAATTCACGGTATCGCGTCCAATCACAATAGGCCTTTTTGACCACGATATTGCCCTTAAGCAGAAGCCGCTCGATGACATTGTTGATATTGAAGGCTTCCTGGTTGGTTTCTTTGACGCCGAGAGCGATGTTCTCGAAGTCACAGAAGACGGCAAGATTTTGCGCGTCGCTGATTCTGGTCATAGTACTTCCTTTTCTTGTCTAGTGCGAGGGAGGTTAGCACAACCGGGGGGGGAGCCGCGAGTTTATTTGCGAATCGCTGAAATTTTATCCTTGCCACCCCGAGGGGTGGGCTTTTATGGTGCCGCCTTGTCAGAGCGAGTGTAGCTCAGCTGGTAGAGCGTCACCTTGCCAAGGTGAATGTCGAGAGTTCGAATCTCTTCACTCGCTCCATTTTTTTGCCCAACCTCCGGGTCAGTCATCCATCAGATGATCGAGATCCTGTGCGGTCATTCCATCCAGCGTGGTGACCACCCGGTGGGCTTCCTGTAGATCCTTGGCCGGGTAGGTGTTGGTCACCGCCAGGACTTTGAGACCGGCGGCACGGGCCGAGCGGATGCCGGCCGGGGTATCTTCAATCGCCAGGGAGTGGGTGAGCCGAAGTACTTTTCCGGGAAAGGCTTTTTCCAGCTCGGTAAAGGCCAATTGATAGGACTCCGGGTCGGGTTTGCTGCTGGCGACCCGGTCGGCGGTCACTTTAACCTGAAAACACTGATCGAGACCCAGCTGGGCGAGGATCGGTTGTACATCACTCAGCAAAGCCCCGCTGCATAAAGCCGTGGGACGGTGCGCGGAAGTACTGCGAATCAGTTCGACCAGTCCCGGATAGGGCTGCGCTCCTTCGGTCCGGATGATCTCCAGAAACGCCTGGGCCTTGCGATGGATCAGGGCTTTCATCCTGCTGTGGGAAAGCGGCTCGCCGCCCGCCTGGAATCGCTCCCGCAGGGCATCCCGGTCATCGAAGCCGATGTAGCGGCGCTGGTATTCTTCCCACGAGATGGGCAGTCCAAGGGGATCGAGTACCCGTTGGAATGCCCGGTGGTGCAATGGCTCGGTATCGACAATTACACCGTCAAAATCAAACAGGAATGCATCGAGCATGGATGAGTCTCCGGGGCTATCGTTTGGTCGCCCGCAAACGGTTGCGCAGCTCGGTGATGGTGGCGGTATTCACGACATCTCCGGCCTCGAGTCCAGCCCGTCGGGCCTGCATAATACCATCGTCATGGTGCTGGAAATCCGTGACCGAATGGCCGTCACAATTGAGCACCACCGGCACCCCCAGGGCCTTGGCCCGGGCCAGGTAACGGTCATCCAGATCCAGACGGTGCGGGTTCAGATTGCATTCCACAAAACACCCGCGCGCACGAATGCCCTCGAGCACTCGCTCCATATCCACTTCATAGGGATCCCGGGTGAGCAGCAGGCGGCCGGTGGGATGAGCCAGAAAGGTGATATACGGATTGTCCAGCGCCCTCAGGATCCGGGTGGTCTGCTTTTCCCTGGACAGGTTGAACTTGCTGTGGACCGATAGGATCACCACGTCAAGTTCCCGCAGTATGGAGTCGGGCAAATCAAGCGAACCATCCTCGAGAATATCCACCTCACTGCCCGAGAGCAGGCTGAATCCCTCGAGCTCTGCACGCACTTCCTCCATCTGCTCAAGTTGCAAGCGCAACCGATGCTCATCCAGTCCGTTCGCCACGGTCAGGCGCTTGCTGTGGTCGGTGATCGCGAGATACTCCCACCCCCGTTTCCTTGCCGCACACGCCATCTCGCAGAGGGTGGCGGCTCCATCCGACCAGGTCGAGTGGTTATGCAAATCGCCGCGAATATCCGCAGGGCCGATCAGGTTCGGCAACCTGCCCTGCTCGGCCAGAGCCAGTTCACCGCGATCTTCCCGCAGTTCCGGCGGGATCCAGGGCAACTGGAGCGCCTGATAAACCTCTTCTTCGGTCGCGCCGGCAATCTGTTCCTCCGCTCGGAAAATTCCGTATTCATTCTGCTTCAATCCGGCGAGCTGCGCCCGGCGCCGGGTGGCAATATTGTGAGCCTGACTCCCGGTAAAGTACTGAAGCGCGGCGCCAAAGCTCTCGGGCGGTACCAGACGAAGATCCACCTGCAATCCCATGGTCAACCGAACACTGGTTTTGGTCTCCCCCCGCAACAGGACTTGGGCCACCTCGGAACGATCGACCAACGCCTGCATCACTGCGGAAGGATGGTCGGATACCGCGAGTAGATCCAGATCGCCCACGGTATCCCGGCCCCGCCGGAAACTGCCCGCCACGGTGATTTGCTGCACATGCCCTGTCTTTTTCAGCGCTTCCATCAACTCGTTGGCCAGGGGGGCCACCCGTGAACGGAGAAACCGGGTCGGGGTGGATAACCGGCGCTGGATCGCTGCGAGAAGGCTGGCCTCTGTTTTCGCGCCGAAGCCGGGGAGTTCCCGGACCTTTCCGTTCCGGGCAGCCTGTTCCAGATCTTCAAGCCGGGTGATCTGCAGATGGTCAAGCAGAGCCTTCACCTTCCTGGGCCCGAGCCCTTGCAGGGCGAGCAGGTCCGGCACACAGGACGGGAGGGAAGACCGCAACCGTTCGAGGGCCTGCAGTTTCCCGGTCTGGACGATTTCTACGATTTTTTCCGCAAGCTCCTTGCCAATCCCGGGTAATTCCGTCAAATCGTCCTGTCGTGTCACCCCCTCCCGCAGGGGCTCCGGCATATCCTCAATCAGGCGTGCCGCATTGCGATAGGCCCGAACCCGGAAGGGATTATCCCCCTGCAATTCGTGGTAATCCGCCATCTCCGCGAACAAGGCGGCAATCTCCTGATTCTCCATAGCCATGGGCCGAACCTGTACCAATCCGGGACGAAAATCAATCCCTCCATGGGAATCCGGGAACTTCACGTTTGACAGGCCTGTTCAAACCGCTTTATCTTGCGTCAGGTCAACCATTACCCGTTATTCAGGAGTACGACTCATGGCAAAGGCATTGAAGCCCATCGTTTTTGTTCTTTTATTGCTCAGTATTGTTTCCCTCATCTTGGGATTCCTGTTGTTCGGCAAGCGGGAGGTTTACAAGGAAAGCACCGCCAAGAGCCGGAGCGCCCTGAGTGAAATTGCCCGCAACCTGAAATTTGACGACTTTCGCGCCTCGGATCTGGTCGTAACCGATCCCGCTCAATTTCCCCAGATGGATAAGAGCCTGAATCTCCTCGCCGCAGCGGCACAACTGAAAACCGATGAACTGGAAACCACCCAGCAGGCGCTGGATGTGTCGCGGGAAGAGCGGGATCAGGCCCGGGATGAAGCGAATCGCGCGATTGCCGATCGGGAGGCCGCCGAAGATGAAGCAGCCCGGTTGAACCAGGAGGTTGCGGCCAAGTCCGCCGAAGTCACCCGTCAACAGGCCCGGCTCGATGAGCTGCAGCAGGACAAGGTGGATTTGCAGTTACAGACCGATGAGCTGAACACCAAGCTGGCCACCGTGGAAGATGAACTCCGCGATGTGCAGGATCAGTTGGTCACCCTGGAGCAGGAAAACAGCGATTTGCTCAGTCAGCTTGGCTACGGCACCAACAAACAGCTACCCAAGGGGCTGACCGGTCGGGTCGTGCTCGTGAATAAGGATTGGAATTTTGTCGTGATTAATCTCGGCAGCGATCAAGGGCTGGTTTCGGACGCGGAAATGCTGATTCACCGGGGTGATCAGTTGGTTGGCAAGATCACCATCAGCGATGTGTCGCGCAATCTGGCGATTGCCGATCTCAACCGCAACTCGCTTCAGGATTCCGTCATGGAGGGCGACTACGTTGTCTACTAAAGTATTTTCGATCCTCTCGCTGGTTGCGCTGGTCTGCTTTTTGGCTCTGGTGGTTCTGCAGGTGTTGGAACTCACCTACTACGGCAGTTAAGCCCGGAAAAGCACCATGTTCCCCCGAACCTTACGCCACTGGGTACTGGGCGGCTTTGCCCTGAGTCTTCTCCTGATGCTTTCATCCGGGTGTGCCCACACCTTTCCGGATGAGTCCGAGTCCACTTTGCCGTGGAATATGCCCGAGTCATGGGAAGGGGTTCCCTACATGCCCGGCCTCGAACAGTGAGGGTCAAAGATCCCGCAGGATGAATTTGCTGGCCAGCGAGCCGGGTACACTCTTCGGACGGCCGGTTTCCCGGTCGATGTAGATCCATTCGGTTTGGCCCTCACCAATCAACTTGTTGCTCGCCACATGGGTGAATTGGTATCGCCGGATCGACCGAACACGACGGAGGTTTGAGACCCAGGTCGCCAGCTCGATCTGCTCACCCAGAAATGCGGGCGAGAGGTACTCGATGTGGTGGGATCGGGCCACCCAGGCCGCGTGCTCCCTCTCCATGTCAGCCATGCCGCCCATCGCGGAGAAATGCTCGATGGCAATATCCTGCATCCACTGGACATAGGCCACGTTATTCATGTGGCGATTCTCGTCGATCATATCCGGAGTCACCGTGAAGGTCACACGATAGATGCCAGGTACATCCCCGGGCATGATCAGGCCTTTGCGGAAAGTACCAGAAGTGAAATGGGGGCAACCTTTGCGGAACCGGTCAGGGGTTTGCCAAACGGTTTTGCCCCGGCCCGCTTCTCATTGGCCAGGACATGCCATTTGCCTTCCGGCAAGGGTAACGCGATGGCCTCCCGGCTCGCATTGTAGACGACCAGTAGACGACCCGCAGGATCCTTGACCGACTTTCCATCGATGAGAAAAGCCACCACCGAAGGGAGGTTCGGCTTGAGAAAGCGGATACTGTCCCGGATCTGCTTTGCGGTTGGCAATCGCAGGGCCGGGTGCGCCTTGCGGAGGGCAATCAGACCCCGGTGATATTGGTTCACGGCCAGATAGTCAGCCTTGCGGCTCCAGTCCATCCAGTTGATCTTGTCCGGCTTGTTGTAGCTGTTCTCCTCGCCGTGCTTGGTGCGAAGAAAATCCGTACCGGCATGCAAAAAGGAAATCCCCTGGGAGGTCAGGACGATGGCATTGGACAAGGAATGCATGCGAATCCGGTCCGCTTCGCTATCCTCGGGATTGGTCAGCAGAAGTTTGTCCCAGAGGGTGTGATTGTCGTGGGCGGAACAATAGTTCACACAATGGTGAGGCTCCTTGGCCCAAGGACGATGGGAGTAATTGACCTTGGTGTAGCGGACAGACGGATGACGAACCCCGGCCACCACGCCAAACTTGATCGTTTCCTCGTAGTTCTCCCCACCGTTGACAAACCCCTTGCGTCCGGCATCCCAAACCGCGCCTTTGACCCCGTCCCGCATGTCGTCACTGAAAACTCCGATCCGGTTGAGTTGAGCGGCATTGACCTTGATGGCCCGTTCCGATTCCGGCAGGGGCGAATCTCCTCCGGTCCAGCCTTCCCCGTACAGCAGAATCGACGGATCCAGATCATCCATCGCAGCCCGGATCAGGTTCATGGTTTCGAGATCATGCAGCCCCATCAGGTCAAACCGAAAACCATCCACATGATACTCCCGGGCCCAGTAGACGAGCGAATCAATCATGAACCGGGTAAACATGGCACGCTCCGAGGCGGTTTCATTGCCGCAACCCGAGCCATTGGAAAAAGACCCATCGGCGAGCATCCGGTAATAGTAGCCGGGGGCGAGGATGGAAAAGCAGGAATCCGCAGCGTGATAGGTATGGTTGTACACCACATCCATGACCACCCGGAGGCCTGCCTTGTGAAAGGCCTGAACCAGGGATTTAAATTCCCTGACCCGCACCGCCCCGTCCTTGGCGTCCGTAGCATAGGAGCCTTCGGGTACATTATAATTTTGCGGGTCGTACCCCCAATTATACTGCCGGGCCTTCGGCTTGGTTTCATCCACCGTGAAGTAGTCGGCGATCGGCAACAAATGTACATGGGTAACCCCAAGCTCGACCAGATGATCCAGTCCGGTCCTGACCCCGCCCGGGCCTTTGGTTCCCCGCTCGGTCAACCCCGCAAACCGTCCCTTGTTCTGAATCCCGGACTTGGGATGAATCGACGCATCCCGCACATGCAACTCGTAGAGAATCGCATCGGTGGGCTTTCCGAATGCCGGCTTGCGGTCCTTGTCCCAGCCCTTGGGATCGGTACCGCTGAGATCCACAATCATTGCCCGCTGGCCGTTGGCCCCTACTGCCCGGGCATAGGGATCGGCAGTTTCACGAATTGGATAGCCGGGAATCTCCGGCTGATAGGTATAATACATCCCCTCATGGTTGCCCGGCAGCTCAACGTGCCAGACCCCGCTGCCCAGGGAGGTCATCGGGAAATCCTTGGGCGTTTCCTTGCGGTGACCGGTGCGATAGAGCCGTAACGTCATCGCCTCGGCGGCCGGTGACCAGACATGAAACAAACTTCGCTTCTTGGACCAGTCACAACCAAGCGGTCCATCGTAATAAAATGTTCGCTCAAATTCGATCGAGTCAAAAGCTGGGGGCGAAATGTTGCGCATACTGCATGTCCTTTCCAAAACCAGAGAAGCCTCCTACCATGAAACCGGTGCAGCGTCGAGATTTCGGTGCGATTTCCATTCATATTTTCATTCCGTTGCGTGACATCTTGTCCCGCTTTCGCTAGGATCACCCCCTATGAAATCGGCTTTTCTGGACAAGTTGCTGGACAAAATCGACAAGATCGATGCCGGCAGTCTGCAGAGTCACTTCTTGCGCCTGGCGGGTGAAAAAGGCCTGCTGGAGACCATTTTCCATGCGATTCAGGAAGGTATTGTCGTGGTGGACGGCCGGGGCTGCCTGACCTACGCGAACCGGGCCTCCGAATCGATGCTGGGGTTTGAGCTCGATGCGGCGGTCGGGCATCCCCTGTCCAAGTATCTCCGGGGAATCGAATGGGAAAAGGTGCAGGGACTGGATGAAACGGAATGGAGCAAACTCCTGACCCGTGAAATCGAGATCACCTACCCCACCCATCGCTATGTCGATTTTTATGTGGTCCCGTTGCGGGCGGTCGAGGCCGATGAAGAAGGCGCGGTCGTCATCCTGCGCGATGTCACCCGGGAGCGGATGCACGAAACCCGCACGATTGAGTCGGAACGACTCAACGCGATTACGCTGCTCGCGGCCGGGGTGGCCCACGAGATTGGCAACCCCCTTAACTCCCTGACCATCCACCTGCAGCTCATGATGCGTGAATTGGGCGATTGCCCTCCCGACGTGCAGGCATCCCTGGGCGAGCTTCTCGATGTTGCCCAGCGGGAAGTCACCCGGCTCGATCAGATTATTACACAATTTTTGAAGGCCCTCCGCCCGACCCAGCCGGCCTTCGAGCGGGCCTCGTTGCGGGAGGTGGTCGATGACACCCTCCAGTTTTTACACCATGAATTGCGGGACCGGGATATCCTGGTGGAAATCGATACCGCAGAAGACTTGCCGGCCGCCCTCATTGACCGGAACCAGATCAAGCAGGCCTTCTTCAATATTATCCGTAATGCCATGCAGGTCATGCCCGGCGGAGGGTTGCTCAAAATCTGGCTGGGCGCCAACGACCGGTTTGTCTATGTCGCGTTCAAAGACAACGGGCCGGGGATTCCTGCCGATGAACTCAGCAGTATTTTTGAGGCGTACTACACCACCAAGCTGGAGGGAACGGGTCTGGGTTTGATGATCGTCCAGCGTATCATCCGGGATCACGGCGGTGAACTGGAGGTACACAGCGAGCCGCAATCCGGCACCACCTTTACCCTGTATCTGCCCCGCGACGAAAACCGGATCCGCCTCCTCAAAGCCCCCCGCGCTTCCCGGCCCGATGAACCGGAGGGGTCGCCGTCATGAGCGCAAAGCCGGTCATTCTGATTGTGGACGATGAAAAAAATGCCCGGGAAGGCCTGGCCCGCGCATTGCGCCGCACCTACGAGGTCAAACTGGCTGAAAATGGCCTTGCCGCGCTGGAAGTACTTACCGAAACCGCCGTGGATGTGATGCTCAGCGATGTCCGCATGCCGGGCATGGATGGTCTGACCCTGCTGCAACGAGTCCTCGCCCTGCCCCAGCCACCGATTTGCATCATGCTCACCGCCTACGGATCGATCGAACTGGCGGTCGACGCCATCAAGCGCGGCGCGTTCGATTTTCTGACCAAACCCATCCATCTCGATCATCTGGATCACCTGCTCAAACGCGCCTTGCGCACCCGGGACATCGAACAGGAAAACCGGGACCTCAAACAGGAATTGGATTCCCGATACGGAATGGAGAATATTATCGGGCAGTCGCCGGCGATGATTCCGGTATTTGAAACCATTCGCCAGGTTGCGGCATCCCGGGCCACCGTCCTGATTCAGGGTGAAAGCGGAACCGGGAAGGAACTGGTGGCCCATGCCATCCATCGGCTCAGCAACCGGGCCAATGGCCCGTTCATCGCAGTGCATTGCGCTGCGCTCAGCCCCACGCTGTTGGAAAGTGAACTGTTCGGTCATGAAAAAGGCGCGTTCACCGGCGCCACGGAAAAACGCAAGGGCCGGTTTGAACTCGCGGATGGCGGGTCGCTGTTTCTCGATGAGATCGGGGAAATCGACCCCAATACACAGGTCAAGATCCTCCGGGTCCTCGAAGAACGGCGGTTTGACCGGGTCGGCGGCCAATTGACCATCGATACCGATACCCGGCTCATCGCCGCGACCAACCGGGATCTCCGGCAGATGGTGAACCAGGGCAGCTTTCGCGAAGATTTGTTTTTCCGCCTCTATGTTGTGGTCATCACGATGCCTCCGTTGCGTGAACGCAAGGAGGATATTCCCCTGCTGATTCAACACATGATCAAACTGGTGAGCCGGGACAACGAGAAGGACATCGAATCGATCAGCCCGGATGCCGTACAGGTACTCAGCCGGTACGATTGGCCGGGAAATGTCCGGGAACTCCGCAATGCGGTGGAGCGGATGGTGGTGATGGCCCGGGGACGAAAACTCACGGTGCGGGATATTCCCGAAGAAATCCGGCAGGCCAGCGAACGAAACCCATCCGACCTCCATCCCACCGGATTAAATCTTGCCGACAAAGAAAAATACACCATCATTCAGGCATTGAAACAGAATGGCGGCAACCGGACCAAGGCGGCCGTTCAACTCGGAATCAGTCGGCGGACGCTCCATCGCAAGCTGCACGAATACAATTTGATTGAAGACCAACTCGTCGAACCACGGCGCTCGTTATCATCCGCAACCGACGCAGGAGAAGATCATGGCAACACCCCCTAAACCCCCGGCCCCCTCCACCATCCAGGACCTCATTTACAATGTGGATGTCGGGCTCGGGGTCAAGCTGACCAAAATCGGTCTCTACATCATCCTGGTCCTCTCCCTGATGGCAGTCTATACCGCGACCCAATTCAACGGGCTCCGCGATCCCGAAGCGATGGATTATGCCCAAATCGGGCGGAATCTCATGGAGACCGGTCAATTCACCACCCAGGTAATCCGGCCGGCCACCATCCGCTTTCTCAGCGAAAGCCGGGCGGACCAGGATCCGATGATGGCCACCCACCCGGATGTGATTTACCCCCCGCTTTATACCATGATCCTGGGTGGGACCTTTCGCTTTCTTGGCGCATCGTATCCCTCCACCCAGATGTATAAAGCGATCCCCCCTGAGCAATGGGTCATGATCCCCTTGAATCACCTGTTCACCATCCTCACCGGATTGATCCTGTTTCTGCTCGCCCGGCGCTATTTCGATCCCCGGATTGCCATCATCGGGGTCTCCCTGTTTTTCCTCAGCGACCTGGTCTGGCAAACCAGCATTACCGGGTTGAACCTGTCGCTTCTGACCCTGCTGGTGTTGAGTTCGATCTGGTTTGGACTCATGGCCTCTGAAGGCTTTGACGACCCCCAGACCAAGCCTTCGCGAGCCTACCTTCTTCTCGGCATTTCGGCCCTGTTTCTCGGGTTGGCCTGTATCACCCGGTACGCGGCCTGGGCTCTGGTGCCGGGCTTTCTGCTGTGGATCGGCCTCGAGCATCGCAACCACCGTCCCGCCGCCACCCTCTCCCTCTTTGCCGGCGTGGTTATTCTGATCGCCCTTCCCTGGGCGGTTCGAAATGTGCTGGTATGCGGACACCTCTTTGGCATGGCCCCTCAGCTGGCCTTGAACAGCGCTGACCCCTCGTTCACCCACTCCTTTGAACGAACGCTTTCACCGGACCTGACCCCGACGGTGGTGATCCGAAACCTTCGCACCAAATGGGTGGAAGGCATGGCCACCCTCTACCAATCGAATCTCTTCCTGATCGGCAACGGGGTGATCAGTTGCCTGTTTTTCACCACCTACTTTTTCCGGTTCGTCCGAAAATTCATCGGCAACCTCCGCTGGGGAATCCTGCTCTCCCTGTTCCTGCTGTTGAATGTCGCGGCAATCTATCGGGGTACCACCGAGATGATGTTTGTGATCTTCTGGCCGCTGATTCTTCTGTATGGCCTGTCGTTTTACTTCATCTTCATCGACCGGCTCCAAATCACCATTCCCATCTATCGCTGGGCCATGCATGCCGTCCTGATCATCACCACCGCCTTACCCCTCCTGTTTACCTTGATGCCCCCCCGCGCCGATTCGCCCTACCCCCCCTACAATCCGGCCCTGATCGCCCATATGTCGCAACTGCTGGATGAGGACGAGGTGCTCTGTACGGATATTCCGTGGGCCACGGCATGGTATGGGGACCGGCGCTCCGTCCTGCTCCCCGCCAACATCAAGGACTTTTTCGATATCAACGATTTCCGGCACCGGATCAGCGGCCTGTATTTCACCACGGAAACCCGCGACCTGCCGTATGTGCGCACCTTGATGTCCGGGCCCTACATGACCTGGTTCCCGCTGTTCGGCGGGAGAATTCCCATGGACTTCCCATTGCAGGATGCCACGTTGCTCCATCAGCAGGATCAATTGTTCCTGACCGACCGGCCCCGCTGGCGCGATACCCGAACGCCGCGCTGATTATGGATTGGTCGGCTCGCTGGAGGTGGAGTGGCGTCCCATCTCCAGCACCGAGATGCGTGCACGCAACTCGCGATTCTCACGCGAAAGCTCCCGAAGCTCGCGACGGGCGGGTTGCGACAATTCCGCCGCCTGCAAGTCCACCGTCTCCTGAAGGGCGCGGGCATGCTCTTGCCAGTAGGCGATTTGCCGCTCGGCCTCTTTCATCTCCTCCAACGCTTCCCCGGACCGAGCCGAGGCAAGCGACGCTTCCAGATCCTGGACGATCGCCTGATGGGCCCGTTCCTTGTCCGCGACAAGCGCGCGCAGTTCGGTTACCTGCTCTTCAAGGTTACCCACCACCTGACTGTGTTGTTCCTTCAGCGCGGCGATCTCCGCCCGAAGGTTCTCCTCCCGCTCCAGTTGCCCGGCCAACTGATCCTGCAGCGACGCGATCTCTTGCGACAACCGCTGCGACGCTCGGGCCGCCTCCCGCGCATCGTGCGCCATCAACTTGCGTGATGCTTCCAGCGCCTGGGCTTGCTCGCCTGCCTGCTGTTTGAGCATGTCCCGGTCAGCCGCAGTTTCAGCTAATTGGGCGGTCAGTTCATCCATCGCTTGATGCAAGCGAGTTTTTTCCTCATCCCACGCATCTGCGCTCCGTCCGGCCTGTCGGGTCAGCGCGGCGACCTGCTTTTCCAACTCCCGTTGAAGACCTTCGAGTGATTTCTTTTCCGTACGCCACGCCTTCGCCGCTTCATCATGGGTGGCGACAAGCCTGTCCCGCGCGTCTGTCCATTCCTGTTTCTCTGCCTCCAAATCGGAGACGGTTTGCTGCAGGCGGGTCGTGGATTTCCGGGCATCGGAGAGTTCCCGCTCCAGGGATTTCACCGCCTTGTCTGCTTGCTTTTCCTGCGCGCGGGCTTGTTCCTCCACCTGCTTCCGAAGCCCATCGACCTCCGCCTGCATCTGCTCCCGTTCCTCGGTTAACGACTGGATCACTTGCTCCAGTTCCGTCAACCGGGGGTCAGGAACCGATCCCTCCCCGTCCTCCACCGTAGATGGAGGGGGCGATGATACCGGTTCCTCGCGGGGTTCCATTGCCTCCAGCGGCACTGGATCGGAATGTTGCAGACGCGCCAATGCATTGCGGCAGTAGGTGATGCGATAGGCAATGACCTCCGGGTTCCAGCCCGGATACCCGTCGGCAATCTTCTGATACAAGTCGAGCGCGGCCTCCATTTCCTTCACGGCCTGCCGGGTATCGCCATCGCGCATGGAGGCCTCGGCCCGGACCAGGGCAATATAGGCATCCATCTGCTCGGGAGGTGTCTGGGCAAACAAAAGGCCTGGCAATGCCGCCAGGCCCCACCCCAGCCACAGACGAATGAGCATCACCCGGATGTGCATTCGATTTCCGCCCGGTTGATCAAGGACGCAGCAACGCGTTGATTTGCGGCGATTCAGCACCACCCCGCATCAAGTATTGGTCGTATAACCGGGAAACCTCTTCCAGGTCCGGAGCCTCGCCACTGGCGGTCACCATGATCAGGTTGTAAATGACATCCAGATTGACCGGATCCATTTTCATCGCGGTCTTCAGCGCCTTCTTGGCACCATCCACATCCTGTTTCTGAAACAGAACAATGCCCAGGTAGTTGTGCCACTGGGCATCGCGGTTACCCTCGGCAATCGCTTTTTTCAGATAGCTCTCCGCCTCGTCGAGGTCTCCTTGATGATAATCGATCAGCCCCTTCAACCCATAGACATGGGCATCCTTTTGCTCGGTCATCATGACATCGACCAGACTTTCCGCCCGGTCATACGCCCCTTGGGCGACCAGACAGGTGGCCAGACCGAGCCGGGCCCGGAAAGAAAGCGGATCGACATCCAATGCCTGATCGAATTTCTTTTTGGCCGCCCCATACTTCTGCTTGGCCACGAGGTCCTCACCGGCAACAATCAACGAGACCAGCTTGGCCTGGGAGGCTTCGTCTTGTCCCATTTCCTCGGCGAGGGACTCCGTCAAGGAGTCGAGATTCTCGGCCTGCCGGTCCTGCACAACCACCTCAACCACGGCCTCCGGCTCCGGGACAGGCGTTTCCGCCACCGGAGCCTCCTCCGCCTCCACCCACTCGACTTCGGTCGATGCCGCGCTGGCCGCGCGCATCTGGGCAATCTGGGCCTGCTCCAGTGCTTCCAATCGCTCCATCAATGCATCCGCAGTCAACCGCTGCTGCTCCTTCAATTCGTCGGATTGGGTCTTCATGACCCGCATCCACGACGCGGCGCGGACAATATTGGCGTTGAGACCCTGCACATCCGGACGTTGCTCTTCCGGGAGTGCCTTGACCAATTGATCCGACTCCATCTTGATATCCCGAATGGCCCGACCCAGTTCAAACAGCGTCGTGCGCATGTCATCCACCAAAACTTCACTCTGATTCATGCCGATCATCACCGGATCATCACTGGCAATCGCCGGGGGCAGGCTGGTCATGCCGGAAGCGCCTTGGAAACCCTGATCCGGAGAACTCGCGCAACCGATCAACAAACCCATGAACACTGAACCGAGAACGCCCGCGCAAATGAATGAGGGGGTTGAATAACGAGAATCGATCATACTGTTGACTCCTTGATTTGTCCGTTTCACCCTGCGAATCCTGCACCATTGGCCCCTGGATGGCAAGCGAACAGGCGCTTGCACCCTGGCTGCCGTTCTGCTTCCGTCAGGTGAGATGCATGGCGCATGAATGATCGTGTTCAAGCTTCCGGTTCATTGTTGGTTAGGATAAGATGAAGCAGTGATGGGTTGGCGTCGTGTTATCTTGCGTTGGGGTATGGGCGGACTGGTTGTCCTGCTCGTGGGCGGTTGCCGACGCCCCGAACCCGAACCCCCTGCCCCGCCGGGCCCGACCCCGCCAACCCTGACCATTCCCGAGGCATTACACGCCGCCGATCTGGATGAGCTATCATTGTACGATGCTCCAGCACTGGCTGACTGGCGGGACCGGGAGGGGCAGACCGCCGTTCATGTCGCAATCCACGATGGAAATCTGTACCTCCTGGACTGGCTGTTACGACAGCACCTCGACCCTTGCACCCCGGACTCGAGTGGCCTGACGCCCCTGCACCGGGCGGTGCTTGACCGCCGGAGCGAGATGGTCAATCGCCTGCTATTCGAATCCTGCGACATCGACTATCGCGACCATGCCTGGAAAACCCCGGCCGAATATGCACTCGAATTGGGATATATCGACATTCTCGAACGGCTGGCAGCGGCCGGAGCGGATATCGAATTACCCTCGCTTGACACACCGGAGGAAGACACGCCCGAAGCCGCCGAATCCCAACCCCGGCCTCAGATCAGACTGGAGGGCGATTTCCGCACCTGGACCAGTGCGACCGGGGATACAATCGAGGCCGAATATGTGGACCTGATCTCCGACACCCTGATCCTGCGCGACCGCCAGGGCAAGGAGTACCGGATCCATCTTTTCAAACTCAGCCGAAAAGATCAGATCCTGGCTCGGCAACTGCAGCAGGGGGTCACCCTGATATCCTCCAAGGACCTGCCCGCGACCAGGACCGGATCCAGATCCACCGCAGACAAACTGGCCCGCCGTTCCGGATGGGCCATCCTTGAGGATTGCCGCCTGCTGCCCAATCCATCCAACGATGGTGACTCTTTCCATGTCATGCACGATGGGCGGGAATATATCTTCCGGCTCTATCATGTGGACACCGCGGAGACGGAGAACACCTTTCCCGACCGGGTCAGAGAGCAGGCCCTGTATTTTGGCATCACCCCCCGCGAGGCAATCCACTATGGGAATGTGGCCAAAAAGTTTACCACCAAACTGCTCGCGGGTCACCCGTTCACGGTTGCCACCAAATGGGAGGACGCGATGGGCAGCAGCGATCTCCAACGGTTTTTTGCGGTGGTGGTCACGGATCAGGGGGAACTCGACGAACTGTTGACCCGGGCCGGACTGGTGCGGATCTACGGCAAGGATATCGAGGGCTCCATCGGACGGAACAAGCAACGCACCCTGCTCCAGCTTGAGAAAGCCGCGCAAAAAGACAGGGCAGGCGCGTGGGCGGATTCAGACTTCGCCGCCGCGTCCCCCTGAGGGATGCCGACGATCCAACCCGGCCCGAATCGCTTCGGCCATGACCGGGCCAATTCCGGGGACGGCGGCAATTTCATCCACCGTGGCCCGGTTCAACCGCTGAACCGAACCAAAGTGCTTGAGAATCCATTCCTTTCGCTTGTCCCCGATGCCCTCGATTTCGTCGAGAAACGAATCCCGGATGCGCCGGGCGCGCAGGGTGCGATGGTGGGTCAGGGCAAACCGGTGTGCTTCATCCCGGATTCGTCGCAGCACTTTCATCGCCGGTTCATCCCGGGGCAACCGGACCGGTTTTTCCAGGTAGGTTGGCTCGAGATAGACCTCCTCGAGTTTCTTGGCCAGCCCGACTGAAGGCACGGATGCCAGATCCAACTCGCGCAAGGCATCCCGGGCCATCCCCAGTTGGGTGGGGCCGCCATCGATCAGGATCAGATCCGGCAACGCGGCCTGCTCATCCAGAACCCGGCGGTACCGCCGCAGGATCACCTCCCGCATCATCAATGGATCATCGATTCCCTCGACGGTGCGGATTCGATACCTGCGGTACCGGTTACGAGCCGGCAAGCCATCCACGGCACACACCATGCTGGCAACCGCGTGGGTGCCGGAGATATTGGAAATATCAAAACACTCGATGACCCGGGGCACCGTCGGCAATTGCAAGGCCTCTCGCAAGACGGCCAACCCCTCCTGGGCTTCCTGAGCCTGAAGGGAAAGATCCTTCAGGCCGCGCGAGCGGGTGCGGATGGCCTGGCGCAACAGAAACAAGGTATCGCGCAGAGCGGCGGCATTTTCATAGTCCTTCCGAGCCGCCGCCTCCTGCATCTCTTCCTCCAGGCGCTGTAATTCTTCCCGCCGCTCACCGCGGAGAAACGCACAAGCCTGCTCCGCCTGTGCCCGATAGGCATCACTGGAGATCTTGCCCACACAGGGCGCACTGCAAAACCGGATGACGTCATTATGACAGTGGCGGTACTGCTCATCGCCGGGAACCCGGGAGGCACACACCCGCAAGCCAAAGGTCTTTTCCACAAACGCCACCGCGGCCCGGGCGGCAACCGCATTCACATAGGGACCAAAATAGGTGGCCCCGTCAGATTTCCGGATCCGGCAGGTTTCAAAGCGGGGGAACGGATCCCCGAGGTGAATCCGAATCAACAGAAATCGCTTATCGTCCCGGAAGGACACGTTGTACCGGGGTTTGTATTCCTTGATCAGCCGCCCTTCGGTGATCAGGGCATCTGCCTCGGTGCGGACTGTGATGAACTCAAAGTCTTCAATGCTGCGGATCAACCCGCGCAGCTTGGGGTCGGCACTGCGCAGAGTTCCCTGCTGAAAATAGTGGCGGACCCGGTTGCGCAGCGACACCGCTTTGCCGACATAAATGACGGTTCCATACTTGTCCCGCATGAGGTAGACCCCCGGCTGATCGGGAAGACTGCGGATTTTTTCCTGAAGTTCCGGGGAAAGGTTCACGGCGCCGTCCCTTCCCGGTTATTCATCATCATCATCGTCATCGGAACCGTCGGAGGCTGCACTCGGGTCACCGGCAGCCTCTCCGCCCTGCTCGAGCGCCCACGACATATCATCCGCCCGGGCCCATACGTCCGCAGACACCAGAACCGGACACTGGCATTGAAGGGCAAGCGCGATGGAATCACTCGGACGGGCATCCACCTCCACCAGACTCCGTCCCAGTTCGTTTTCCTGGACCAGAAACAGGCGGGCATAAAAGGTCTCATTCTTCAGGTCATTGATGACCACCTTTTTCAAGGTGACCCCCAGCCCGGCGAAAATGGAATGGATCAGATCATGGGTGAGAGGACGCGGTTTTTTGACATCGTGAATCGCCATGGTGATCGCCGCCGCGACACTGTGATCCACAAAGATCGCAATGACCTTTACCCCATCGGTCAGGAAGACCCCACACCCCGAAGGGGTGGGCACCAGGGTCTTGATGGATACGGGCACATCACGGTTCATAAGCGTACTCGGCTCGGAAATTACATCCCCCGGGTGATATAATACACCATGTAAAAGATGAAGAGAATCAATGCGGCTGACAGAATGGTATCCATGATGCTTTCGCTTCGCTAGTCGATCGGTTCAAACTGCAGCCTTTCCTCATCCGGTTGCAGGGTCACGCTTAACCGGGCACCATCATGAACCCTGCCTTCGAGGATTTCCAGCGCCAAAGGATCCAAAACCCGCTTTTGGATCGCCCGCTTCAAGGGGCGCGCCCCAAACGCCGGGTCATACCCCTCCCGGGCCAGGTAGTCCTTGGCCGCCTCGGTCAGTTCGAGCCGGATTCGCCGGGCCTCGAGGTGGCTGAGCAGACGTTGTACCTGGATACCCACAATCTCCCGGATCTGGTCCGGCTGAAGGCTGTGGAAGATGATGATATCATCGATCCGGTTCAGGAATTCCGGACGAAATCCCGCCCGCAGGGCTTCATGCACTTTTGCCTCCATCTGCTCATAGGCCGGATCGGTTTCCAGCAGACCGGGATGCGCAGACAGGGTTTCATGAATGATGTTTCCGCCCAGGTTCGAGGTCATGATGATCAGGGTGTTCTTGAAGTCGACCGTACGCCCCTGCCCATCCGTCAATCGCCCGTCATCCAAGACCTGAAGCAGGACATTGAACACATCCGGATGGGCCTTCTCGATTTCATCGAACAGCACCACCGAATAGGGCTTGCGGCGAATTTGTTCCGTGAGGTAGCCGCCTTCCTCATACCCGACATAACCAGGAGGCGCCCCGATCAGTCGGCTTACCGAATGTTTTTCCATGTATTCGGACATATCCACCCGGATCATCGCATGCTCGTCATCGAAGAGAAATTCGGCGAGGGCTCTAGACAGTTCGGTCTTCCCCACGCCGGTCGGACCGAGAAAGATGAACGACCCAATCGGACGGTTGGGATCCTGCAAACCCGACCGGGCCCGGCGCACGGCATTGGAGACCGCTTCGATCGCCAGATCCTGTCCGATCACCCGCAACCGCAGCCGGTCCTCCATCTTCAACAGTTTGGCCTTCTCGGTTTCCATCAGTTTGCTGACGGGAATATGGGTCCAATGAGAAACCACCGAGGCGATATCTTCTTCGTCGACCTCTTCCTTCAGCATTTTCTGATCCTGCTGAAACGCCACCAGAGCCTGTTGGGCCTCCTTGATCTGCCGCTCCATCGAGGGAATCTTCCCGTACATGATTTCCGCCGCCGCCTCAAACTGGTTTTGCCGCTTGGCCTCCTCCTCCTGGCTTCGCATCAGATCAATCGCCTGAGTCAGCTCGCGAATCGTGGAAATCAGTTCCTTTTCCTTTTCCCAGTGAAGCCGCATCCGGGCATTCTCCTCCTGCAGCCGGGCCAGCTCGGCCTCCAACTTCTCCAGGCGCCGCCGGGACTCGTCGTCCTTTTCTTTTTTCAGGGCTTCCCGCTCGATTTCCATTTGCAGAATCTTGCGCCGCACCTCATCGATTTCCGTGGGCATGCTGTCAATTTCCATGCGCAGGCGGCTCGCCGCCTCATCGACCAGGTCAATGGCCTTGTCAGGTAAAAACCGGTCCGAAATATACCGATCCGCCAACGTGGCGGCGGCTACCAATGCGGCATCCTGAATGCGCACGCCATGGTGCACCTCATACCGCTCCCGCAACCCGCGTAATATCGCGATGGTATCCTCGACCGTGGGCTCGCCCACCAGCACCGGCTGAAACCGTCGCTCCAGCGCGGCATCCTTCTCGATATGTTTGCGGTATTCATCCAGCGTGGTGGCCCCGATGGATCGCAACTCGCCCCGGGCCAGCGGCGGCTTGATCATGTTGGAAGCGTCCACCGCGCCCTCGGCACCACCCGCGCCCACCAGGGTGTGCAGCTCGTCGATAAACAGGATGATTCTCCCCTCCGCGCTGATCACCTCCTTGATGAACGCCTTGAATCGGTCCTCAAATTCCCCCCGGTACTTGGCCCCCGCCACCATGGCCCCCAGATCCAGGGAGACCACCCGTTTGTCCTTCAGGGATTCCGGCACATCGCCGGCCAGAATACGCTGGGCGAGCCCCTCGACAATCGCGGTTTTGCCCACACCTGGTTCACCGATCAGCACCGGGTTGTTTTTGGTCCGGCGGGACAACACCTGCATCACCCGGCGAATTTCCTGGTCGCGCCCGATCACCGGATCCAACTTGCCCTGACGGGCTGCTTCGGTCAGATCATGGCCGTACTTCTTCAGGACATCGACCTTGTCTTCCGGATTGGCATCGGAGACCCGCTGATTCCCCCGCACTTGCTTGAGCGCTTCAAGCGCCTGGGTATAGCTCAGCCCCACTTCCCGGGCCACTGCGGGAATTTCGCTGTCTTTTTCCTCCAGGGCGGCCAAGAACAGATGGTCCGCACTGACATAGTCATCCTTCATCTTGCCGGCAAGCTCGCGGGCCTTTTCCAGCAGGTGGCGGAACCCTTTGGAGGGATACCGTTCGGTCATGCCCTCCACCGTTGGCTTGCTGTTCAACCGCGCTTGCAGCGCGGCCCGGAAACCTTCCGGCCGAATACCCACCCGGTGTAATAGCATCGGGACAATGCCGTCGGTCTGCTCCAGCAAAGCCATGACCAGATGTTCAGGCAGGACTTCGCTATGACGCATCGACTCCGCCAGCCGCTGTGAAGCGGCCAGCGCCTCTTGAGCTTTTACGGTAAATCGATCCATTTGCATGGCTTATTCCCCTTCTCTTCCTGTTGTTCAGTATAGATCAGACCCGTTTGGACTTCAACGTGTTCAGCGGGCGTTCCCGGCGCCGGGACCCGGCAAAATGAACGGGGAAGAGCCTCAACCGCAAACCGTGACGCACACCCACGGTTGGCCAGGCGGAGTGAACCCGGCGCTGGCACACGTTGCGTGCAAAATTCGGGCTAAGGCGACAGGCGCTGAGTCGACCACGCGCCATCTTGGGTACGGGTGTAAACAAACCGGTCATGCAACCGATATGTGCGACCCTGCCAGAATTCAAAGGCATCCGGCATCAGGCGATACCCACCCCAGTACTCGGGAAGCGGAACCGGGCCGCCATGAAATTGCCGCTGGTATTCCTTGACCCTGGCCATCAGGGCCGGGCGGCTATCGACCGGCTGATCCTGATGGGAAGCCCAGGCCCCAATCTGGCTGCCCCGGGGGCGGGAGTGAAAATAGGCTTCGGATTCCTCACGGGAAACCCTGGCAACCCGGCCGGAAGCCCGCACCTGGCGGATGAGATCATTCCAATACAGAACCACCTCCGCGCGCGGATTCTCCTCGAGTTCGATCCCTTTCCGACTGTCATAGTTGGTATAGAAAACGATGCCCTGATCGTCATACCCCTTCATCAGGACCATGCGGACCGAAGGATTGCCATCGCGGTTGGCGGTGGCCAGGGCCATCGAATTCGGCCAATACACCCGACAGCGACGGGCCATCCGGTACCACTGGTCAAACAGGGGCCAGGGGGATGCGGGGAGATCGCGTTCTCGAATCCCCCCCACCACTCCGGGAATGGATGCCAGTCGTGCCAGTATGCCCATGATTAGTCTTCTTTCCCTTTCTCCAGCCAGTCCTTCAAGGCCTTCCAGGCCAGGGTCGCACAGGTTTTCCGCCCGGGATATGCCTGGACGCCCTCGAAAACCTTGAGGTCTCCGAGCTCTTCATCGCCGATCCCGGCGCCGGTTTCAATCAAATCCAGCAGGCCCTGTATTTTGTGATTCGCTTCGGCCCGGGTTTTTCCGGTCAAGGACTCGGCCATCATGGAAGTCGATGCGGTGCAAATCGCACACCCCTCACAGTGGGCTTCAAGGGTGGTAATTCGTTCGCCCTCGAGTACAAACCGTAGCCGCAACCGGTCACCGCAGGCGGGATTTTCCACCACGACAGAAGCCTCTTGGTCCGTCAATTCACGAAAGTGGCGGGGATGCTGATAGTGATCGAGCAGGATCTTCTGATACAGATCATCCAAGAACACGGTGAAAAAATTCCTTCACCCGGAGGATGCCCCGTACCAGCGCATCCACTTCCTCCGGGAGGTTGTAGAGGTAAAGACTGGCCCGGGTCAGGGCGGAATGCCCCAATTGATGAATCAGCGGCTGGGCACACATATGCCCGGCCCGGATCGCCAGCCCGTCCTGATCCAGGAAATGAGCCAGATCGTGCGGATGCAGATCCCGGATGGAAAAACTGATCGCCCCCCCCCGATCCGGAGCCTTGCCATGGACCACCAATCCATCAATCGATTCCAGTTGTGCGATGGCATAGCGGGTCAGGGCATCACTGTAGGCGTGAAAAACCTTCCAATCCAGGGATTGGAGAAACCGCACTGCCGCTCCCAGTCCGATCACTTCGGCAATCGGCGGGGTGCCCGCCTCGAACTTGTAGGGGATATCGGCCCAGGTGGCATCCTGCCAGGTGACCTTGCTGATCATCTCGCCACCACCAAGAAAGGGATCCATCGCCTCCAGCAATTCGGGACGACCGTACAACACCCCCACCCCGGTGGGCCCCATCAGCTTGTGGCCGGAAAAAGCGAGAAAATCACAGTCCAACTCGTTCAGATCGACCAGGGAATGCGGTGCACTTTGCGCGGCATCGACCAGGACCAGCGCGCCATGAGCATGGGCCCGGGCGACCACATCGCGAACCGGATTCACGGTTCCCAGGACATTCGACATGTGGGTCAGCGATACCATCCGGGTCGATGCCAGTTGCTCATCGAGCCGGGATAAATCGAGAACCCCGTCCCCGGTGACCGGGATCCAATCAAGGACCGCCCCGGTCCGGCGGGCCAGCATTTGCCACGGAATCAGATTGCTGTGATGCTCCATTTCCGTCACCAGAATGCGGTCCCCCGGCTTCAGGAACTTGTTGCCCCAGCCATGCGCGACCAGATTGATCGCTTCCGTGGTTCCCCGGGTAAAGACGATGGCCTTTTCCGATGGCGCCCCCAGCCATGACGCCACGGTCTTGCGCGATGCCTCATAGGCCTCGGTCGCCTCTTCGGCGAGGCAATGGATCCCCCGATGCACATTGGCATTGGACTCGGTGTAAAAGCGATTGAGTACCTCCAGAACCGCTTTCGGCTTTTGTGCGGTTGCGGCGTTATCGAGATAGATCAATGGCTTGTCGCCATGAACCTTCCGATCCAGGATGGGAAACTCACGCCGCAGCGCGTCAATCGTCGGCCGCCAGTCAGACCAGTCTACCATGGGCGAGGCCGGGTTGCTCATGGCATCAACGATCCGCTTTCAGGTAAATGACGTCACCCTCCACCTTGACGGGATAGGAGGCAATCGGCTTGACCGCAGGCAGACACAAGTGCCGGCCGGTTTTCAAATCAAACCTGGCTCCGTGCAGTGGACACTCGATCTCGCACGCTTCGATATCCCCGGTGATGATCGTGGTCTTCTGGTGACTGCACCACGCACTGACGGCGTAGAAGTCGCTCCCCACCTTGAACAAGCCGATCTGCTGGTGTCCCCCCAGATCGACCAGCTTGCGGTCGGTCAGTTGAAAGTCGGATGTCTTCGCTACTTCAATCCATTCCGCCATATCCGCCTCACCCGATCTTCCGGTTCACATCCGCCCGGATCCGGTCTTCCAAAAAGCTGTCGTTCAACTTCGCAATGATCTCCTCAAAAAATGCAAGCACCAGCATACGCCGGGCCTCCACTTCGGAAAATCCACGGGATTGCAGGTAGAATAATTGATGGGGATCAATATTGCCCATGGTCGCCCCGTGGCTGCATTTCAGATCATCGGCGTCAATCATCAAGCCGGGGAGAGAATCCGCCCTCGCGCCGGTATTGAGGATCAGATTGTTATTCATCTGATAGGCATCCACCCCGATCGCCCCGGGCGCGGCGGCGATGACCCCCTGGTAGACCGAGTGTCCCGAGTCCTTGACCGCGCCCTTGTAGAGCAGGTTGCTGTAGGTATGGGGTGCCGAATGTTTCTGCAGCGTACGTTGATCGATGTGCTGGTGCTCATTGGCAAAGAACAGACCACTCAGGTATGCATTCGCATTGGCTTCGGCGACATCGCATCCCACCATCATTTTGCTGAACCCGGAGCCCAGGGTCAGGGTCACCCAGTCAATCTGGCCGTCTTTCTCGACCCGTGCCCAGTCCTCGCCGACATGGGTGGACGCGACGCCCCACTCCTGCACCGCCTGCACGGTCAACCGGGCCGCCTCACGCACATACAATTCGCGCGCCCCCACACACAGGAGCTTCACATCATCCGGGGATTGGTACCATTCCACCACTTTGGCCACACTGCCCGCTTCCGCCACCACAACCAGCCGGGGCAGGAGGATGGAACCAGGCGTGGTGTGCTCATACCGAATCAGAATCCCATGCGCCAGCACCTGGTTCGCGGGAATTCGAATGAAGAATCCGACATTCCAGAAGGCGCCGTTGAGCTGGGTATATTTCCGGTTTGCCTCCAGGACTGCCTCTCCATGCAGGTAGGTGCCCAGGGCATCGGCGGGCATCTGGGAAAGCGGGCATACCTGCGCCTTGCCCTCAGCGAGGATCCCGGTGCGGTCGGTGATGGCATACCCCCGGTCGGAGATCGAGATCACCAGATCAAACGCCTGGTCGAGATCATTGCGATCAGGGTCGGCCGCCCGGTCCAGTCCCTCCAGACGCTTCATCCCCGCAAACGGGATCCGGTCGGGATCGGTGCGCCGCCATTCCTCATCCCGCAAGGTGGGAACCGGACACAGGCGGTAACGATCAAAGGCCACCTTCCGGGCGGCGGCATCCTGCTCGCCACAGCCCGCAATCAGGTTGGAAAATTCAGACTCCCCGAAACCGGGGAACCAGACATCAGTTTGTTCAATGGTTGCCGTCATGCTAATTCCTCATCCGACACTGTGTTCAAGTTTCAGTTCGAGCAGCTTGATCGCCTCCACGGAAAACTCCATCGGCAGCTCCTTGAACACGTCTTTGCAAAAGCCATTCACCACCAGGGACACCGCACTTTCCTCATCGATCCCCCGGCTGGTGATGTAAAACAGTTGTTCCTCACTGATCTTGGAGGTGGTCGCCTCGTGCTCGGTGATCGCAGTTTCATTGGCACACTCCACCACCGGGTAAGTATTGGCGGTGCAGGTCGCCCCGATGAGCATGGAATCACACTGGGTATGATTACGGGCATGATCGGCGGATTCGTTGATCTGGACCAGCCCCCGATAGGAATTGCGGGACCGGCCTGCAGAAATTCCCTTGGAGACGATGGTACTCCGGGTGTGCTTGCCGACATGGATCATCTTGGTCCCGGTGTCTGCCTGCATTTTCTTGTCGGTGAAGGCCACCGAGTAAAACTCCCCGATCGAGTGATCCCCTTCCAGAATCACACTGGGATATTTCCAGGTGATGGATGAACCTACCTCGACCTGGGTCCAGGAGATTTTGGAGCGTGCGCCCCGGCAATGGCCGCGCTTGGTGACGAAGTTGTAGATCCCGCCCCGGCCTTCCTCGTCGCCCGCATACCAGTTCTGCACCGTGGAGTATTTAATCTCCGCACCTTCCAGGGCGATCAACTCCACCACCGCGGCATGCAACTGGCTCCGGTCACGGGAGGGAGCCGTACAGCCTTCGATGTAGGACACATAGGCATCATCCTCACAGACAATCAAGGTCCGTTCGAATTGTCCGGTATCAATGGCGTTGATCCGGAAATACGTGGACAGCTCCACCGGACAACGCACCCCCTTGGGGATATAGCAGAAGGAACCATCGGTGAAGACTGCGGAGTTCAATGCGGCAAAATAATTGTCGGCCGGAGGCACCACGGTCCCGAGATATTTTTTCACCAGCTCCGGATGCTCCTGGATGGCCTCGGTGATGGAACAGAAAATGATGCCCTTTTCCGCGAGGGCCTCCTTCTGGGTGGTGATCACCGAGACACTGTCAAACACCGCGTCCACCGCGACCCCGGCGAGACGGCCCCGCTCATGCAGAGGCACCCCCAGTCGCTCAAAGGTCTTCATCAGCTCTTCCTGGGTCTCTGGACTTTCCTGCTGCGTCGGGGCGGAAAAATAACTGATGTCCTGATAGTCGATCGGCGGATAGGTCACATCGGGCCAGGTGGGCTCGGTCATCTTCTGCCAACGGCGAAAGGCCTTGAGACGCCAGTCGGTCATCCATTCCGGCTCTTTTTTCTTGGCGGAGATCGCCCGGATCACCTCTTCATTCAGTCCCTTGGGAAAGGACTCTTCAGGAATATCGGAGCTGAAGCCATAGCGATACTCTTCGCGAATCAATTTACTGTCAGTTTCAAGTTGTGGCATGAGGGGTTCCCTTTCTCGCCGGTCAGGAGACCAGCACTTCGTGGCCAAATTCCTCGCGGATCCAGTCGTAACCCTTTTCCTCCAGCTTTTTCACCAGTTCGGGTCCGCCGGACAACACATTGCGGCCGTCAATCAACACATGCAGATGGTCCGGCTTGATATACTGGAGAATACGTTCGTAGTGGGTGATCAGCAGCACTGCGAGATTCGGACCCACCAACTTGTTGACCCCTTTGGAAACGATCCGCAAGGCGTCGATATCGAGGCCGGAGTCGGTCTCATCCATCACCGCGAAGGTCGGCTTCAACATCAACATTTGCAGAATTTCCATGCGCTTCTTTTCACCGCCCGAAAAGCCGTCATTCAGAAACCGGTTGATGAAACTGTCATCCATTTCCAGGTAGGCAATATTCTCCCGAAGCTCCTTGAGAAAGGCCCCTGCGCTCGGTTTGTTACCCTCGGGCGCCACTGCTTCCACCGCGCTCTTCAAAAACTTGGCCGCACTGACCCCGGGGATGGCCACGGGATACTGGAACGCCAGGAAGACCCCCAATCGCGCCCGCTCGGTTGGATCCAGCTCGAGGATATTCTGCCCCTTGAACCAGATTTCACCCTGGGTCACTTCATAGGAGGGATTGCCCATGATCACATTGGAAAGGGTGCTTTTGCCGGAACCGTTGGGCCCCATCAGGGCATGCACTTCCCCCTTGTTGATCTTCAGGTTGACCCCCTTAAGGATGGCTTTGCCTTCAACTTCGGCATGCAGGTTCTTGATTTCAATATCGACAGTACTCATCACGTTGCTCCTTGTTCTTAAATATCAAAACCCAATTCCAAACGGGTTTCTTCCGACATCTTGTCCGGCCCCCACGGCGGCTCCCATACCACTTCAATTTCCGCATCGCGAATGCCCTTCAGGTTGACCAGGGTGTCCTTGGTCAGGTGCAGCAGATACGGCGCATAGGGGCAACCCGGAGAGGTCAGGGTCATCTGAATACGAATCAGATCCCCCTCGATCTGAATCCCGTACACCAGGCCCAGATCGACAATATTAATATGCAGTTCCGGGTCAAACACCGTCTTCAATACCTCTCGAACCTGTGCCTGGGTCCAGGTATCCGCGCCCGAAGCGTCGGGCGTTGGTTCGGGTTGGTTCGCTTGCGGCTCGCTCATGGCCTGACTCCTTTCGGGCTTCCCGCCGGACTTTCGATGAGATCCCGAATCGGTATCGATTGGAAAAAATCATGCAACCGGCTGTGTACACTTTTCATTGGACTGCGAATCAAGCAGGTGGAAGATTGCTCGCAGCGCTCGGTATCGACCTGACATTTGGTCAACAGGATCGGACCCTCAATGGCTTCGATGAAGTCGCCCAGGGTCAGGGTGTCAATCGAACGCACCAACTGGTAGCCCCCCCGGGCGCCCTGAACCGCCTCCACAATACCTGCCCGGGCCAGGGCCTGTAAGACCTTGCCCAGGAGTTCGGCGGGAATACCCAGCCGATGCGCCAGTTCCTTCGAGGCCAGAATATGCGTATCCCCATGGTCGGCCAGATACAGCACCGCCATCAAGCCATATTCTACTTTTCGGTTGATCATCAACATGTTAAACACCGACCGTTTTGGTCCGAATTACCGAAACAAGATACACATCGAATGACGGAAATCAACTAGATCCGACAGTTTCGGTCCGATTTCATCGGAATCGAACCTTCTGAACTCAACGGCAATGAAAATCCGGCTCAGGAGGCCTTGCCGGCAAGAACGGTCATCAGGAGCTGGGCGGCCTCAGGACCCACCGCTCCCTTGACATAGTCAAGAACGATGGGAACAAATTGCTGAAGCAAAGAAGGGTCCAGATTCAGTGATTTGAACCCGGCTGCGAGCTGGGCAAGGTCTCCGAGCTTCTCAGCGCCCAGCGAGGACGCCAGACCGCCAAGCATTCCGCCCAGCCCGCCACCGGATGCAGGCGCCGCCTGGATCAGGTCCTTGACCTGGGGCAGGGCTTTGGTAATCGCGGAAAAGTCACCCCCCAATTTGTCCTCGGCCAGCCTGAACAACAGCCCCGCCCCACCCTTGGCCTGACCTGCATCAATACCCAACTGCGAAACCAGCATCTGAATCAATTCATTCACGGTCTATCCCCTTATGGTTGTGGAAGGACACGCGAAATCGCATGCCCGATCCATGAATTTTCAGCGATCGCCTCCCGGAAGGGCAGGCCCGAACCAACATAAGCAGTCGCGACGATGCCCACAATGGCCAGCAATGACTTTGCGGTTGCGAGAATGGCTCCGCCCGTTTGGGCCCAACCCGCGGCAACCCTGTCCTCAACCGTCCGCCGAAGCAGGCGCCGCAGCCGGGATAACAGCAGCCAGACCCCCACCGTGGAGCCCGCGAATCCGATGGATTGCGAGAGGCCCTCGCTCAGCGGTGTGATCGCCGCCAACCCTCCTGCCACCCAGTGGTACAGGCCGGTACCCGCCAATAACGCCAACCCCAGTCGCAACAGGCGGAACAGCTCCTCGCTCAGGCCACGGCGGTAACCACGCCGCGCCGACCAACCCAGACCGATCACGGCCAACAGATCAAAACCGTTCATGGTCAGGCGTATCTCCTTGCGCGATGGATCATCTCGGTAGTCATCGGAACAAAAAAAATGGTGCACCCGAGAGGAGTCGAACCTCCACGCCATTGCTGGCACAAGAACCTGAATCTTGCGTGTCTGCCAGTTCCACCACGGGTGCACTTGGGCAAGGTGCATACACGACCCACCCAAGCCAATCAAGCGGAAAGTGTGGGATGGCGGGATGGCCCCTGATCCTCAACGACCTCGGTTTACCTTCACCACATGGGTGAAGCTGAATCAATCATATCACGGGCTCGCATAGCTCGCCCCTCCAAATGGTTGTGGAGGGCGGAGCTATGCGACGCCGAAGTCAGGATCGGTCAGACCTTGGCTGCTGCACGCAACGCCGAACTACCGGTGATCATGACCAGACCGACAAAGAAAAGTTTGATCCCGAGCAAAATGCCCATGGCGTAGGGTCCTGACAAGGGGAACTGCCGCCAGATCATGACACCGAGCATCAGCGATATGGCACCACCCAACACCAGCCACCCACCGCCAGCACCCCAGCGCTGGCTCCCGGCGATCAACTCAACAACCCCATCCGCAAGGAAATAGACCACAAGTATCATCGTGAGAACACCGGCGGCAAATATCGGGTTGGCAAGCAGACCAATGCCGCAGGCCAGGGTCAGACCGCCCCACAGAAACATCAGGATGCCGCGGCCCAGATTGCCGGCGTGGAAAGCCCAGACGATCCGGACAACACCGGCAATAAGCACCAGTATGCCCAGAAGCATGGCGATGGATATCCCGGTGAACCCAGGAGCCATCATGGCCAGCATCCCGAGAATGAGTACGACCACCCCCAGCGCGGTCAGGTTCTTGCTCTCGATAAGAATCTCATTTGTCCTGTCATTCATGGTTGTTCCTTTTTTGAAGACCGTCAGGCCAAGGCCAATTGCTTGACTTCCTTACGAATTTGCCGCGCTGCCATGTCTTCCGCGGTTTCAAGATCATAGTCCATCTGCAATCCAAGCCAGAAGGATGCCGAATTGCTGAAGTAAACGGACAGCCTCAACGCGGTGTCCGCCGTGATGCTCCTTTTACCGTGGATGACTTCATTGATGCGTCGCGGGGAGACGCCCAGATCGCGTCCAAGTTGGTTTTGGCTGATGTTGAGGGGTTTGAGAAACTCCTCGAACAGAATCTCTCCAGGATGGACGGGTCGAATTTTTTTCATGTCTTCACCTCAATGATAATCCACGATTTCAACATTCCGGGCATTTCCATCCACCCACTCAAAACAGATGCGCCATTGCTGATTGATGCGGATGCTATGCTGGCCCTTTCGGTTTCCCGACAAGGCCTCGAGACGATTCGCTGGCGGCACCCTCAGGTCCTGAAGGGTCGAGCTGCGGTTCAGCATCTTTAGCTTTCGATACGCGATCTGTTGGATATGCGTAGGCAAACGTTTGGAAAACTCCCGCCGGAAAAGACGCTCTGTTTCCTTGCATGCAAAACTCTCAATCACGACAGCTCAAGCTATAACGCATAACGTCATGCGTCAAGAATCAATCGCTTTCGGCCGACCCGGCCACAAGAACTCGATTGCCTCTCGGCATGCCGTAATGAATTCAAGACCTCAGTGCACTTAGAAGCTCTTTTCCTGCCCCAAAAACGCCCCGAAGCCCCTGTTTCCGGACAAATCTCGTTTGCAACCTGTTGATACTCTAGGGAAACCTGTGGTTCGACCCCTGAGTACTCTATTCATGATCATCGTGCAGAACGACCACCATTAGGGGCGCTGACCGCGCAGCGGTACAGCGTCCCCTGCAGGGACATGTTGGCCGCTTTTCATTGTAGAAAGATCATTTCACTAATTATCGTGACCTGAATAATGTCTCGTGTTCGGATGTAGATGGGTGGGTGTAAGGTTTGGGAGCCTGAAGGGTTCTTCGATACTTGAATCAATTCTTTGGTGAGGGTCTGAAGTTGATCTGTGGTTGGAATGCCGTCTGTCAATGGGAAGGAATCAGTGAAGTCGATCTGAATGAAATCTGCCTGATTGTCCCCAGTAGTTATACGATCAACCATTTCTTTGTTGCACTTGCCAATGATGATGCGTGCGGGCTCAACCTGTGACGGTTCCATTGTAAATGCGGCCCATATGATACGCGTCTCTTGTTCACCTGAGTGAGCCGTTGATACCAAGACTGCTCCGGTTATGAGCGCAAATGCCGCTAATGTGATCATTTTCATACTTTACTTCCTTTCTTTATGGCCAACGTCAGAGGTCACCGGATTCCGAACCCGCAGCGGGTGAGGAATACGGTGAACCTCATGGTTGGCTGCCCTGTTGCATCCGCTTAAGCAACCATTCATCGAACTTCGGTCCCCGGTCAAACTCGTATAGGTCAAGTACGCTTCAGGTACATCTTTGAATTCGCCTTAAACTCATCAGAGATTGCTTTAGCTGGATAATCTCGCTGATACGCGCGCTTGAGTTTGTCGTCGATCTTCGACCCAATGCGATCCTTTTACGTGTCAGCGTCACATCTTCCGAATGACTGTAGCCCGGAACGCGGACTCTTTCACGGGGAATACTTTGTCGTGCATATGCGGCGATAAAGTGCGTGATAGACTTCTTGCAGCGCCATTTGCCGAGTTGCTCCACGGCTCCATTCTCCGACGCCAGCTTGGAGATCCTCGGCTCGCCACAAAGGGCATCGATATTCCCGGTTCCGCATCATCGTACTTGTTCATCATCTTCCTCTTCGTTTCACGACAGGCTGGGCGAGTTATCGAGCGTCCCAATGCTTCAGTGGTTAGGCCTCTTTCTCTTCATCACTGAATCAATCGCCTTCACGAAACTGGATAGGTGTTCCTGAGATTTCGATTGTCGGCAATTATCAGATGTTTACGGCACCCCACCGAACCCACAAGCGGTTGTCTCCGAAAGCTACAACTGCGTCGCCCACCGACATGTCCGCTGGGTTGGTGCCTCCGGTTGACCCATAGGAGGAAAGGGACAGGTAATTTCTTCAACCCCATAACCAATTAACCGATAAGGAGTAGCGGTCGGGGAAGATGTTCAGTCGAAATTTTTATCCGAAAAAAAGCACATCTCGTTTCCTTAGGAATATAGGGCATGGGGCCCTATGAAAGGAACCGCTGATGAGACAACCACGAATCAAGCTCGAAGGCCAGCCAGCCTGGTACCATTGCTACAACCGGACTGCGGGGACCAGCAACGACCGGCCCTTTGGCTCGGTGGAGAAGGAACAATTTGTCCGAATCCTCCACCGGGTCTGTGTGCTGTATACGGTCGACGTGATCGCCTATCAGGTGATGTCCAATCACTATCACCTGGTCGTTCATGTCCCCTCTGAATCGCCCTCCCCCGATGAGGTATGCCGGCGCTACAATGACTTCCATGACGGCAAGCGAACCCTGAAGCCGGGCAGCAAGGCCTGTCGTCAATGGCAGGCACGGTGCCGGGACATCAGTTGGTTCATGCGGCATCTCCAGCAGCTCTTCACCTGCTGGTTCAATCGAACCCGGAAGGTTCGGCGGCGAGGTTCCTTGTGGGCCGGGCGCTTCAAACATACCCTGCTCGAGTCCGGCCTCGCGGTGTGGCGGTGCTGGGCCTATATCGAAAACAACCCGGTGCGAGCTGGTATGGTCCGCCGCGTCGCCGACTACCGCTTCTGCTCCCACGGAATGTGGTGCCAGTCCGGACGTCACCCCTTTGCTGACAGCGTCACTCAACATGCCCTGCCCATGCTCGCCCACCTGTTCAGCTTCAAGAACCTCGCCGAACTCAAGGCGCAGATGGATATGGTGTTGCTGGAGAAATCCGGTGCTGGAGCGGAGCCCTCCGGCTTCACTACGGACGTTGGCCGCCGGGTTCGCCACTGGACCGACGGCCTCGTCATCGGTTCCCGCCTATTCCTGAGTGAGGTCATGAGCAGCTACAAGCCCTCAGCAACCCTGGCCCGCCATCGCATCGCCATGGCGAACGAAACCGCTGACGGCGACCTCTGCGCCTGGCGCCGAGTCAGGGAATCGGCCGCCGGATAAGCCCAGGGTCGCTCGACAATTCAAGCAACGCCACCTCGGCAAGATCTGGGGAACGCAAGGGTCTGCCTTCGAAGCATAATTTTGACGTATAAAGCGACCTCTACACTCAAGTGGACGCCGAAATCAGCCCCAATGCGGCGGCGATGACCCGGGAAATCAGACGAATATCGCTGGATCAACGAGTCTCATGACAGCATCAAGCAGGGTTTGGTCTTTCGCCCCACTAATTACCTGTCCCCTTTTTCTACTGGGCCTATATCGAAAACAACCCGGTGCGAGCTGGTATGGTCCGCCGCGTCGCCGACTACCGCTTCTGCTCCCACGGAATGTGGTGCCAGTCCGGACGTCACCCCTTTGCTGACAGCGTCACTCAACATGCCCTGCCCATGCTCGCCCACCTGTTCAGCTTCAAGAACCTCGCCGAACTCAAGGCGCAGATGGATATGGTGTTGCTGGAGAAATCTGCGCCGGAGCGGAGCCCTCCAGCTACCTGGACGCTGGCTGCTGGTTCGCCACCACCGACGGCATCCCCGTCATCGGTTCCCCCTATTCCCTGAGTGAGGTCGCAGCGGCCACAAGCATCAGCAACCCTGGCCCGCCATCGCATCGCCATGGCGAACGAAACCGCCATGACGGCGACCTCTGCGCCTGGCGCGAGTCAGGAATCGGCGCAATAAGTCCAGGGTCGCTCCGACAATTTAAGCAACACCACCTCGGCAAGATCTGGGGAACCTGGTCTGCCTCGAAGCATAATTTTGACGTACAGCGAGCCTCTACACTCAAGTGGACGCCGAAATCAGCCCAATGCGGCAGCGATGACCCGGAAATCAGACAGAATATCGCTGGATCAACGAGTCCCATCACAGCATCAAGCAGGATTTGGTCTTTCGCCCCACTAATTACCTGTCCCCTTTTTCTATCGAAATCACTAGGGCAATTAACGCTGACATGAATATGGGCTTCATTTCTTCGCAGCTTCCAGCCATCAGGCATTTGTCTCCGGATAAATCGCCACTGACACAGCGAACGATAGATCCTGGGGCAAATTGCCACGTTTCGCCATCTGGGATCACAGTGTACTTCGTTATCTGGTAAATGTCGTCGTCTATGCGCGTGGCCTCGACTGGTCGCCACGTCTGTTCCTTCATCTTCAAGATAGACGTAAATTTGTAGTCTTCGCTGTCATTTTTTTTGGTCTCTAGCCTCAGGGGCGATGCGCTCATGGTACTGCGTCCCTTGGAGGCTCTTGTTCGGGTTCTTCTTTTGTCATCCACTTGATCTGTTTAGGTCTCAGACACCCGTAATCGGTGAATCTAGTTTCTACCACGAATAGATCTCCGAGAGACTCCACGACCAAAGCTATTCCTCACCTTCATCAAGCGGAATCATTTATCTGGTACGCTTCAATAAGAGCGCGACGGCGTAGCTCCTGCCATTGTTCGGCTCATCATGGTCTGAGTAGTATCTGCCACCTGGTTGGTCCCACCCATACATGAGCCACAGCCAGCCCGACCCATCAGGCGGCAGAGGAATTGATCGTATACTTTTCGCGGTATAGCCTTTGAGGGTGTTCAGGATAAGATGGCAATCTGCTGAGGCGCGTCAATGCTTCGCTCTTTAAGACGTCGGATGATGCCAAATGTCTGTTGGGCGAACGTAGCAAGCTGTGTTTCGAGTTGATATTGGGGAACATTGGTTGCTGGTTGATAAAGGAACAGCTAACGATGCGAATTAGATCGTAGCAAGTCTCAAGAGTAATATCTGCCGCATATAACAGTTGCCACGGCTGTGCCGACGAGTATGAAAAGGGCATATTTCTTTTGGTTTTGAACGTCAGCATGATGATCATGGACTTGTCAGCGTCATCGACAAGCCCTGAGGCGCGCGCCTCGCCGCATCCTTCTGGAGGCACATGTTCGGCATCTTGATTCTTCTTCCATTTCAGAACAGCCAAGTGTTCAAAGTAGAGCATGATGAAAAAGGTAGTCACGAAGTGGGCCAGCATCCACCAGCGCTCCCAAGTGGTGAATGCCCCATGCATAGAATCTGAAATTGGGCTTCGATTGGTCGAAATACAATGCAGCGGGTAAAGGGTAATGCCCTGGAAAAGAAACCAGATAAGAGTGATGAGCCCAATTCCACCAAGCAATGAAGAAAGTTGATGTACGCGGTCCCAGAATCGCCGAGGAGTCAGTCGCACTAAGATTGCATCTTGTTCATCATTTTTTTACTGCCGAACTAGTTTATTCCCGAAAAGACTGTCGCTTATAGCGGTGGGCGGGTAAAGCATGGTCCTTGTGCCATGTCTTGCGACGATCTCCGGGTGGTTTGATTTCCCTGGACATGCCCACGCACGCTCTCATGGCGACAGAATGGCGGAAATCGGGGTGAAGAGCCAGTTAAATGTTGCAATTTCTTGATTGTGCCATGGCGTGGACGCAGGGGTAGCGCTCAGGTGCCAAGAAGGCATGAGGCGAGGCGCAGGAAGCCGGATTTCAGGCGGGCCTTGAGGAATTGGAGATTGGTGATTGGAGATTTCAGATTGGGGGTGGCGATTGATTCCTCAATCACGTCTAGAACCGTTTGGGCCCTGGTTGGGCGGTGATTGGCGAGAGCATCGAGAGGGCTTGGGGCAATTGGAGATTGGTGAATGAAGATTTCAGATTGAGGGACCGTTGGGAAGGGATGGGGTGACGATATCGAAGGGGCGATGGGCGATGGACGATAGGCGATGGACGATAGGCGATGGACGATAAGCAACTGCACCACAGAACTCCCGAACCCCAGAACTTCAGAACTCTTCTCCCAGGTCGTACGTAGCGCCCATCTCCGAATGGGCGTTGGCTGTTGCGGCGAGTGGGTTGAATCGCCGACATGGAAATCGGCGCTACACGCCGGGATCATTATTCCTTCTGCTTCCCCTGGGCTGTCGATTGGCGGGCTTTCAGCCCGAACGGCCAACTGTTAACCCAATTTTTCCAACGATTGGAAAACCTGGCTGGGAAAGTTCCAATGCCTGGAAAATCTACATCAAAAAGTTCCAATGTTTGGAACTTTTTGCGGCGGGTGATGGGGATCGGAACTGACCACTCGATCATCTGGACCGATTCAAGCCCTGCGAGCGCGATTGTCTGGGTCAGCGCCTGCGCGTTTTTCGGGGGCGTCGATTTCCCCCGGAGGGTCTTGCGGGTTTGCCGCCATCGGAAAGTCCGAGCAGGGTTCCCACCAACAGAAATGTGGTGATCAGGCTGCTACCGCCATGGGAGATAAATGGCAGGGGAATACCGGTCATCGGAATCGCCTTGGTCACCCCCCCGAGATTGAGCAGGGCCTGAAAAGACAGGACCAGGACAATCGCGGCGGCCAGGTTCCGGCTGAAGGGGTCTTTTTCCCGCTCGGCGATGGCAAGGCCGCGGCTGAACAGGAGGGCAAACGCAAGCAGGAGAAGGCCGCAGCCGATAAATCCGGCCTCCTCCGCCCATGCGGCATAGACAAAATCGGATTCGGCAATGGGAATCGCGGATGGGGAACCCGCGCCCAGGCCCCTGCCCCACAGGCCCCCCGAATACATCGCGGAGAGGGACTGAAGAATCTGCCATCCCTTACCGGTCGGATCGGCAAAGGGATCCAGCCACACCGCAAACCGGGCCTGTCCATGGGGGAAGATGCTGAACACTGCGACCCCGAGGGTCACGGTAGCGAGCAGGCCAAGGAGTAGATAGCCGACCTGGCCGGTGATGAGGACGAGCAAGGCCAGCAGAACGAGGTTCAGCAGCAGAATCATACCGAGGTCGCGCTGGAGTACCAGCAGGCCCATCGGCAACGCCCACAAGGCACCGAGCCCAAGCAGGGTTTTCCACGGTGGAGCGGGCACGACCCCAACCACGGTCCGGCCCAGTTCCTTGCGGAAGGTGACCAGGAATCCCGACAGGAAGATGATCAGGAGCAACTTGACAATCTCGGCGGGGTTGATGCCGCCGGGAAGGTAGAGGGCGCCGCGAAAACGTTGCCCGAACACCAGGATGGCGCCAAGAACCGCCACGGACAGGAACAGGCATAGCAAGGACAGCTGTTCCAGCCGGGCCGCCCTCCCCCGCGACAGGAACAGGGCGGTTCCAATCATCAGGCCCCAGCCGGAAACCGGGAGATAGGCGGCACTGAGAGACAATGCATTCAGGTCAATGGTGCCCAACCGTATCTGGGCGAGCCAGCCCAACCCGGCCAGCAACATGGCCACGGGATAGAGTACCTGATCGCCGTGAAATCGTCCGGCCACCAGCAACCCGTGCCCCAGCAGGAGCATGATGGCAAATCCGGCAAGGGGAAGCGCATCGGTCCAGGACAGGGTTGGGGCATTGCTGTAGCGAACCAGCAGCGGCATCGCGTAGCCGGCAAGAATCACCAGAAAGCTCCCGATCAGGAGTCGGCGCTCGCCGGAACGGAGCGACCAGGTGGATGGTTTTCCGGCCATGATCAACCGCCCCCCGCCGGTCGAAAATACCCCAGGTTCTTTGCCAGCTTCAGCAGGCTGACCGCGACCGGTAAGGCAGCTTGTGAGCCATAGCCACCCTCTTCAACCAGCACCACCAGAACGATGCGGGCCTGTTCGGCGGGGGCCATGCAGACAAACCAACTGTGATCCTTGCCGGAAGGATTCTGGGCCGTGCCGGTTTTCCCCGCCACCGACAAGCCCGGCACATCGGCGGCGGTCGCGGTGCCGCTGCGCACAACATCGCGCATCATACCGATCACCGCGTTCGCGGAGTCCGCACCGAACCAGGGATTGAGGGGTCGGGCCGGTTCATCCATCAGCAGGGAGGGTTCCCAACAAACCCCCTTGCCGGCCAGGGCGCTCATGGCCATGGCCATGTGGAATGGGGTCACCAGCAGCTCGCCCTGGCCGAAAGAGACCTGGGCAATTTTTGCCAGTTGCCCGGATTTCAACGCGGGAAAATTTCCGGCCACGGTCTGGAGGGGGGCGCCGACCGAACTTTTTCTGAGGATCCATCGCTGGCCGATTCGCCATTCCAGTGCGGCCTGGTTCAACACATCCGGCCCCAACAGCATACCCAGTTGGGCAAAGTAGACATTCGACGACTTGACCACCGCCTCCCGCAGCCCGATGCGACCATGGCCCGGCCACACCCTGCCCTGTCTTTTGTAAGCATAGTACTGGGAATCACGGATCGGCTGGTTCCCACTGCCCGCAGTGATACCTTCTCCGGGGCAATCGAAGACCGGCGACTGCTTCTGGTCGAGCGCAAGGGCGGCCATCAGCGGTTTGACAATGGATCCTGGAGGGTACAGCCCCATGAGGGCCCGGTTGAGCAGCGGCGAATCGTGTTGAAGTCTTTCATTGAATGTGGCGGGGGAAAGATCGTTGGGGTCAAACGAGGGAGAACTGACCAGCGCCAGCACCTGGCCGGTGGAAGGGTCCAGCATGACCACCGAACCCCTGCGGCCCTTGAGCGCATCAAACGCAGCCTGCTGCAACCGGGCATCCAGGGTTGTCCGCACATCACCGCCATGAATGGCCGACCGATCCAGAACATTGCGTCCGAATTGCTTTCGGGCATCTCCGGTGGACATGGCGCTGCCGTTGAGCACCGCCTGTTCCGTCGACTCGATTCCCGCCCGACCGAAACGGGGATGGGCATAACCGACCACCTGCGCGGCGGCAGGACCGAGCGGATACACCCTGCGGTTGTCCGCCGCAGGAGCGGTATAGGCCAGGGGCAAGCCGTTGCGATCGAGGATGGCGCCGAGGTGAAGATTCTCCGCAGGGTTGTAGGGGCGCCGGTTGAAGGTCTGCATGAACGACACAAATTGTGGGCGGGCAAAGCCGGTGAGTTGCCAGGTGGCTTGATACACGAAGACCGCAGCCAGCAGACCCAGGATCACCATCAACGTCAGGGAATACGCGGCGTGTCCTGTCTTTTTGCCCGGTTGTTTGGTCTTTCGCCCCACCCGCCAACTGCGAAAGAGGATCCAGGCCAGCAAGCCAAGGAAGACCCCATGCAAAACGCGCAGGATTGCCGGGATCTGCTCCGGGTTGAGTTCGGGCCAGTTCACCCCACCCCTCCCAGGAGGAGCCACCCGGAAAGGATGATGGCGGCGAGGTGGTCTCCCCAATTCCAGATGACGCCCACCGCCGGGGTGACCCAGAGCAGCATGAACAGCATCAGGGAAATCTGTGAGCTCCATACCGGGGACAAATTCCGCATCGGGGGGAACCACTGCGCATAGACCTTCCAGCCATCGAGGATGGGGATGGGCAGCATATTGAATAGAAACAACACCGTGTTGGCACGGATGGCGAGAAACAGAAAGTAGACCACGTTGCCTTCAAGCCCGCCGGTGATCCATCGGGTGATCAGTACCCCCAGGGCAAAGACAATCGCCAGCAGGAGGTTGGCCAATGGACCGGCCAGGGCGACCAGGGAGGCATCACTGCGGCGCCGAAAGCGCGACACATCGACTGGCACCGCCCCCCAGGCGATTCCCGCAATCAGCAATAGCATCAGGGAGACCGGCCCCATCTGTACCAGCGGGTTGAGGGTCAGATGACCCTGGCGGGCAGCCGTGTCGTCCCCCCGCAACAGCGCGGTGATCGCATGGGCATATTCATGGACACAGATCGAAAAGGTGATGATCAGGACCCACGGCAAAAAAAAGTAGGGTTCGGTAAACAGATGGTTGAAGAAAAAGGGCAAGCTATCCATGGTTGGTCAGGCAGGATAGGCATGTCAGAGAGCTGGGTCAAATCAACTGAGCAGGGAACCCTCCTTCGGGTGCGGGTCAGCCCGCGAGCCAAAGCCTCCCGGGTGGAGGGCGTCTATGGCGACGAACTGAGAATTCGCCTGAAAGCGCCCCCGGTCGACGGCAAAGCCAATACCGAACTGGTCCGCTTTGTGGCCGGGCAGTTGGGCTGCGCCCCGTCCCGGGTTCGGTTGACCGGCGGAATGACCAGCCGGTCCAAGCTTCTGGAAATTTCCGACATCGGCTCCGAGCAGGTGGCTGCCCGGCTCCATCCTGCCGGGGAATAAGCATCCTGGTTACCGGCGGAGCGCATCCTCTTTTTGTCGTCATCGGCCCCGGGGATGGCTAGGATGCAGCCCAGAGGAGAATCAAGATGGAACAGCGGGAAAAACTGAATCCTTCGTTTTCATGGCTCAACACCACCCAGTTCATGGGGGCGATGAATGACAACATCTTCAAGTTGCTGGTCACCTTTTTTCTCATTCGGAATCTGGGCGAAGCCCATGCCGACCGTCTCACCGCGATCGGGGGCATCCTGTTTGCCCTGCCTTTTCTTCTGCTGACCCCGGCGGGGGGAATTCTGGCCGACCGCCACAGCAAGCAGCGGATCACCCTGATCACCCGGATCGCGGAAATCGTGATCATGGTCATTGCCTGTGGGGTGTTTCTCTCCGGCAGCACCATCGGCGCCTTTGCCGTGCTGTTCCTGATGTCCGCCCAGAGCGCTTTTTTCGGACCCTCCAAATACGGGTTGATTCCCGAGCTGGTCAAACCGCATCAATTGTCCAAAGCGAACAGCTATCTGGTTCTGATGACCTATCTCGCGATTATTGCGGGGACGATTTTGGGGCCGGGATTGACCGACTGGATCGTTGGCCCCATTGCGGCGGACAATCGGGGTGATCTGTTTGCGATCGCGGGCCTGGCCTGCGTGGTGATCGCCATTGCCGGCACCTTTGCCAGCAGCCGGATCGAGCCCACCCCGGCCCAGGGGAACGCATCCCGCATCAGCCTGTTTTTCATCCGCGATGTCTGGCGCACCTTCCGGTCGATCCGGGACGACCGTTTTCTGGTGTTGGCGACCATTGCCGCCGCCTACTTTTCCCTGCTCGGGGCCTTCATCCAGATGAACATGATTCCGTTTGCCATTGAGCATCTGGAGTTATCCGAGACTGCAGGCGGGTATCTATTCATCTACGCGGCCCTGGGGATCGGCCTGGGTTCATGGCTGGCCGGGCGGTTGTCCGGGCGCAACATTGAATTCGGGGCCATTCCGATTGGTGCCATTCTGATCGCGGCCTCCCTGCTGGCATTGTGGGGCCTGCCCCATGATCCCCGCTGGACCCGGGTCTGGATGCTGACGGTGGGTGTGGGGGCAGGCATCTACCTGATCCCGATTGAAGCCTTTATCCAATTCCGGGCCCCCAGGAACCGGGTGGGTGAAGTCCTGGCCGCCAGTTCCTTCCTGAGCTGGATCGGCATTCTCGGCGCGGCGTTTCTGATCTTTGGTCTGAGCTTTGTTCCCCAGTGGACCCCGGCCCAGACCTTTCTGCTGCTCGGTCTGATCACCCTTGGGTTGACCGTGGCCACCTTGATCCTGCTTCCGGATTTTCTGACCCGGTTCCTGATCATGGTCCTGACCCGATCGGTCTATCGAATTCGCACCATCGACCTGGACAACCTGCCCGATGAGGGGGGGGCGCTCCTGGTATCCAACCATGTATCCTATCTGGATGCGTTGCATATCCTCAGCGTCCAGCAACGGCGCATTCGATTCCTCATGGAGCGATCGATCTATGAGGGCCACACCCTACGCCCCCTGTTTCGGTTGATGGGGGTCATACCCATCTCACGGACCGATCCCCCCCGCACCCTGATCGAAACCTTCCAACGCGCCCGGACGGAAATGGAGGCGGGTTACCTGGTGTGTATTTTTGCCGAGGGTGCGCTTACCCGTACCGGCCAGATGACCGACTTCAAGCCCGGCATGGAAAAAATTCTCAAGGGCACCGACTTCCCGGTTATCCCGATCTACATCGGCGGCACCTGGGGTAGTCGTTTCAGCCACTATCATCACGGACGTTCCAAGCCCCCGATTCGATGGCGTTATCCGGTAACCCTGGTTTTCGGCCAACCGATGCCCGCGACAACCAAGGCCTGGCAAGCCCGCCAGGCGGTGATGGAACTCTCCACCCGCTACTATGAAAGCCTGAATGGCCCCCATCGTTCGGTGGCCCGGGCCTTTATCCGCAATGCCCGCAAGCACGGGGCAAAACTTCAGATGACCGATACCACCGGAAAGGAACTCACGGTGGCCCGGGCTCTCATTGGGGCGCTGATTCTGGCCCGCAAACTCAAACTCGAAACCGTGGGGGAAACACACATCGGCTTGCTGCTCCCCACCTCGGTGGGCGGCGCATTGGCCAATCTCGCCCTGCCCCTTCTCGGCAAGGTATCGGTCAACCTGAACTTCACCAGTTCCACCCAGGCACTCGAGTCCGCCATGGAGCAGGCCGACATCACCACCGTGATCACCTCCAAGAAGTTCCTCGCCCGCTTTCCGGATCTACCCCTTCCGGCCAATGTCATTTACCTGGAAAAGGTGATGGAGAGTGTCAGTGGGCTGGACCGGATTCGTGCCCTGCTCGCAGCGAAGCTGTTGCCGACCGGATGCCTGGCCCCGGCGCTGCCGGACGGGGGCGACACCCCCGCCACCATCCTGTTTTCCTCCGGAACCACCGGCGATCCCAAGGGGGTGGTGCTGTCCCACCACAACCTGATCTCCAACGTGGAATCGGTCGCCCAGGTCTTCCGGCCCCACCCGGGCATGCATCTGTGCGCCACCCTCCCCCTGTTCCATTCCTTCGGACTCACCGCGGGAATTTTTCTTCCAGTGATCGAAGGATTATCTGTCCATTACCATACCTCGCCCCGCGATGCCGATCAGGTACTCCAGGTGCTGCGGGAGCGAAACTGTACGGCGATCTTTTCCACCCCGAGTTTCCTGATGCATTACCGCCGCCGGGGGGAACCTGCGGATTTTGCCTCGCTGGAATACATTGTGGCCGGAGCGGAGAAGTTGCCCCTCCCGTTGGCCGACGCCTACGAAGCGGAGTTTGGCATCCGGCCCAGCGAAGGCTACGGCTGCACCGAAATGTCGCCGGTGGTCGCGCTCAGCCTGCCCGGGGTCAATGTGGACGGCGTGTATCAGGCCGGGAGCAAAAATGGCAGCGTCGGTCAGCCGCTGCCCGGGGTGGCCGCCCGGGTGGTGAATCCGGAAACCCGGGAATTGCTGGAACCGGGTATGGAAGGCTTGCTCGAAGTCCGGGGACCCAATCAGATGCTGGGCTATCTACACCACCCGGAATGGACTGAAGAAGTGATCCGCG